>JBAYTY010000009.1:0-190106 GCA_041675385.1 Candidatus Obscuribacterales bacterium | reverse complement strand
GTTCCTTTCTTGCATCCTTACTCATTTTTAGCCTCATTCATGTGACCTCTGCTAATTGGCAAAAGTCAGATTTTAGTTGAGGCAACGGTTCAAGGAAGGTCAGGTTTTTGATGAGTCAATGCGATTCTAAAGTGGATAGATTTTTTCCGAAAAAATCTATCCATTTTGATTTTGAAAAACTAGAAGACGCACTCAAAAATGCAAGGCTGATAAATGCTAAGCAGCTAACGGCAAGCGGATAAAGAACTTAGAACCGACGCCCAGTTCACTTTCGCACCAAAGAGCGCCCTTATGCGCTTCCACCACTTGCTTGCAGACAAACAGGCCAAGGCCTGAGCCTATGGGCTGACTCGAACCAGTTCGGGCGCGCCAATAGCGCTGAAAAATATAGGCTATATCTTCTTTGGCCATGCCAATGCCAGAATCTTGAACGCAAATCAAAGCCTCTTCAGCCGTACAAGTAAGAGAAATTTCGATTTTCTTCTGCTCAGTAGAATATTTAATAGCATTAGACAATAGGTTTTCAACTACCCGCACTAAGCAATCGAAGTTGCCATTGACGAAACAAGGCTGACAGTAATCTTCGACAATGTCAGTTTCAGCACCGAGGGCAGCCGGTCTGGAATTAGTTACAGCAGCGCCGATCAGGCCAACCAATTCTGTTCTCTCAGTAATGATCGCACCCGACGGTTCACTAAATTGATAGCCAATCAAAATAGACTTAATTCGCTCAAGTAAGTTTTTGTGTGAATCTATCAAAAGCTCCAAGGTATCAGAAAACTGTGGCAGCGACTGACCAAAGCGACCAGCATGAATAAATTCGAGCATACGTAAGGCGCCACCAACGGGCAACCTTAAGTCGTGAGCAAGAGCGGCAACAAAGTCGTCGCGCTCTCTTTGCAGGGTATCGGCTTTGGCCTTAACAAGATGGAGGCTGGCTCTGGTTCGATCAAGAATTTGTGAACGCAAATACTCAGCCATTGTAATTTGTGAATCAGTCCAGGGTAGTGACTGATCCTTCACTTCCTCACGCCACAGAGCAAACGAACGCCGCGGCTGCAGCATCATCTCACCAGGCCCAGTTGCACCGCTAGAAGAAGAAGAAGAAGAAGAAGAAGTCGACGACGACGAATCAACGAAAGCATTTTTCAGTGGATTACCGGCCCATGTCACTGATTGTATTTTTTTATGACGCAATAAAAGTAACCATTGATCATCAACTAGGCCAGTACGAATAGCGAGCAATCCAGCGAAGTCACCGCCAAGAGCGAAGCCAACGCCAAGACTGAACGAACTATCAATCTGTTCATTCTCTACACTCAAATGATCACTCGAAAATGTGTTGAGCTTCTGTCCAGAAAGCGAGACCGCGCAGGCCAGCAATCGACTTTCGTTAGGCGTGGTACCGAAGCTAACTAGCTCTGACTTTGTCACCAAGGCCGCTCCGATACAATCAAACTGTTCAATGAGCTTTTCACCATGCGACTGAAAACCAATTTTTACATCACCATTTGCAGCAGCAATAGACTCAAGTAAGGCAGAAAAGGCCGGCAGACAAAATTTTTCTACTTCTATTTTTTCAACGGCAATTTCTTCTAATATACGCAAAGAAACTATTGTTCCAAAGATTTCACACACAGACCGAGTTTTCAAAGACAAATATTTAGGGCTATAGTGGTGACAAGCAATCAGACCCCAAAGCTCACCCTTAACTTTAAGCGAAATAGTAAGAGTGGCATGCACTCCCATATTTTGCAGATACTCTACATGCATTGGCGAAACGCTGCGCAGCACGCAGTCAGACATATCGAGAGCTTTGCTTGTGGCGGGATTGACGAGCGGCTCAAGTGCCACCGAGTTATAAGCAACATCGGCAATCATGCGAGTAATATTGCGCTTGTAAAGCTCTCGGGCCTGGGCGGGAATATCAGAGGCCGGATAATGCAAACCGAGATATGACTCGCGTTCGGCTCTTAGAGACTCAGCCAAGACTTCGCCATGCCAGTCTTGGTCAAACTTATAGACCATGACCCGATCAAAGCCGGTGAGATGTTGTATTTCTTTGACACAGACATTAAGCACCTCAGGCAAAGACTGAACGGCTTGCAGTGACGACAAAGCAGACTGCAGGTTGGCCGAAAGATGTAGAGCATTTGACATTCCAGAAATCAAATCTTGCTGATCAAAGTCTGGTTCAAACTCTAGAATTAAAAAATCACTCTCTCGATGCGCCAAACAAGAGACAGCAAAAGGCTCACCGCCTTCGCGACGCAGACTTAAGGGCAAAGGCACCAGCGGCTTATGATACTCAATGGCGAGAAAAGCTTCGAGCACAGGCAGCATACCAGCGGCCAAAATTGTATCAACCGTTTTGCCGAGATGCCCTGCCAGAGAAAGCCCTAAAGTGGTCTCAAAATTTTTGCTTAATTGAAGAATTTTCAAATCAGGTAGTGTCACCACCGCCATGAAGCCATGGGGTTGTATAGCACCCGGTGTAGCAATGGCTTCGCGAGCACAATTGTCTAGTGTAACTAAAAAATCTTGCTCTCTCTTATCGGCAGTATTGGCAATACCGTCTATCGCATTAGGCATAACAGAACATTACTCTCCGGACCACAACCAGTGCCACTAAAGGGACGCCTGAAATTACTTAAGCTCGAAGTTACTTTGGCTCGATTGACTACTTTAATTCGAGGGTCAATTGCACATAGTTAGCGTCTTCACTCTCTCGTTCGCAATCAAGATTGGAAAGTGACAAGCCAAGCAGGCGTGCATTTTTTACTACGACTTCAGTTGTATCCAAAAGTTCCATAGCTATTTTTATTACTGGTCTAAAGTCTTGAACGTCAATAGACTCGGCAAAAGTTCTACTACGCGTCACTTGCTGATAGTCGCCATATTTCACTTTTAATGTCAAGGTACGACCACTAGTTTCACTCTTCTCGACTCGACGCTTGAGAGTAGCGGCAATCTCTTCAATGGCAGTGAGAAATGAATGGCGATCGCTTAAGTCATGGGCAAAGCTTTCTTCTGCCCCAATTGATTTGCGAATGCGATTGGGCACAACCGGCCTATCATCGCAACCGCGAGCGATATTAAAATAGAAATGACCAACCTTACCAAATTTGCGTACTAAATCAATCTCCGACCAGGTCTTCAAGTCAGCGCCATTAAAAACCCCAGCCTGCCTCATCTTCTCAGCAGTTACCTGACCAATGCCGTAAAATTTTTCGATGGGCAATTTTTCAATGAAGGCCACAGCTTGATCTGGTGGAATTAAATGCAAGCCATCAGGTTTATTCACAGCTGAAGCGGTTTTCGCCAAAAATTTATTGATCGATACTCCGGCCGATGCTGTCAAATTTAATTCATCGCGAATAGATTTTTTGATCTCGCGAGCAATTAATGTAGCAGAAGGCATTTCTCGTTTATTCATCGTTACATCAAGGTAAGCTTCGTCAAGTGAAAGTGGCTCAACCAGGTCGGTATAGCGATAGAAAATCTCACGAATCTGCTCAGATACATGGCGATAAACTTCGAATCTAGGTTTAGCAAAAATTAGTTGCGGACATTTCTGAATGGCGGTACGAGCAGGCATAGCTGAAAATATGCCAAACTTTCGCGCCTCATAGCTGGCAGCCGCGACCACCCCTCGTTGATCGGGAGAACCACCCACAACCAAGGGTTTGCCACGATAATCAGGATTATCACGCTGCTCGACTGATGCAAAAAATGCATCCATATCAATATGAATGATTTTTCTTATACTAGTCATAGTTCTCACTAGTCATACTTTTTTACTAGTCATACTTAGTGAAGGGGGGCGAACATTTCAGATGGAAGACGTTGGCGATCGCTATCAAATTCTATCTCAGCTCTAGGGAACGCTCGTTTTAACTGTGCAGTGTTTTGATCACTTTTAAAGCGAGCGCTTAGTTTCAACCACTTTAGGCTAATTCCTCTCAGAGCCAAGAGTCCTCTAAGAGTAACGGCACTATTAGCCAGGTCAAGCCGCCTCAATTGCTTCATACCAGCCAGTTTTCTAAGTCCGACATCGGTAAGATCATGATTATTAGCGATCATCAGCCTTTCTAACTTAGGCAATTGAGCTAACTCGGCCAGCCCAGCATCGTTCAAATGCACTCGATCTAAGGTGAGCCAACGCAATTCTTTAAATTTTGAAATTTCGCGAAAAGCTCTGGGTTCAAGAGCAACATTGTCTAGATGTAAGTTTGTCAAATGAGCCGCATTCAAGTAACCGAGTGTGTTTCCTTTGATTAGAGTGCTCGTCAAACAAAGATACTCTAGCTTGCCAAGCTTAGACAAGTGCACCAATCCAGCATCGGTAATATCTGTATCTTCTAACTCAAGACGTTTAAGACCAGTGAGATGACTTACATTGGCGAGGTCTTTATCAGTAATTGAAGTGCTACTGAGCACGAGACAGGCTAGTGCATTAGCTGGAAAAGAACTAAGTAAGGTCATGTGCTCGCTAATACAATCGTTGCTCAATAGCATTATTGATTGACCAGCCAGAGTTTTGACGACGCCCCGAGCCTCAGCCAAGGGCGTGCCCGTTGCCGACTGGGCGTCACCTTTCTTGCCAGACTTGAGCAAGATTAATCGACCGACAGATAGCTCTGGCGGAAACTGCAAACTTAAATTGATAGCAGATTGCGCCGTTGATTGAGCGATAGAAATTGAGCTTACGACAACTGCGAGACAGGCAATCGCAAATAATCTCATTGGCCGTCTCTTCTTCCAGCCATTTGCAAGCATGGCACAGACAAAAAATCTCTTGGCAATTATTCGGGGGGTAAATTTAGCCAAGGTGGCGCGCCTGTCTAGTATTCATCTCATTTCGGCCTTGTGAAGTGCTAGATTTTTTGACTGCCAATTGAATTAGGCATATAGCCACAAGAAATTATTCAGGTACCATAATAGTCAAAAGCGGACCGCAATCCAAAACTTACAGGCGACATGGCAAAAATATTGCTGGTAGAAGACGATATTGAACTGGCTGAAAGGTTGGAAGACTGGTTTACGCTGGAAAATCATACCCTTGAAGTAGTTAACTCTGGCGAAGATGCCATACAGATGCTGGAAAGCTTTGAGTTTGACGTAATTGTGCTTGATTGGGGCTTGCCAGGAGTTACGGGTGTGGATGTTTGCCGCCATTACCGCAAGGGTGGTGGCCAATCGCCGATTATGTTTTTAACTGGCAAGGGCGATATTTCAAGCAGAGAAGAAGGATTGGACTCTGGGGGCGACGACTACTTAGTCAAACCATTTGACGTGAGAGAGCTTTCTGCTCGAGTTAGAAGCCTTTTGCGCCGGCCCAAAGGCATATTACCTACCCAGCTCAAAATTCAGGGCGTTGCTTTAGAGCTTGAAAACCGCACGGTCATAGTCGGCGACCAAAGTGTGCACTTAATGCCTAAGCAGTGTTCGCTGCTCGAATATTTAATGCGCCACCCCAACCGCCCTTTTGGCGCCAAGGCTTTACTTGATGCTGTTTGGCCATCCGAAAGCGAAGCTTCTGAAGACACAGTGCGCACCTGCATGAAGACGTTGAGAAGACAGCTAGCGACAGTTGGCAAAGAAGAGCTGATTAAAACGGTTTTGGGCTCTGGCTATCTAATTGAAGACAAATAAAGCATTGGGGCCAGTAATCTAGCTAAATATCGCTCCAGCGAATTGAAGCAATAGCTTTCTCGAAGGAAGGCATATATTGCTCAATCAAAGCTTGAGTGGGTGCCTGCATGACAATTTCTTCAATGGTGCAAGGTAAATTGCCCGGTGCGCTATCGAATAGCAGTCCGTGATAATAACTGGTTGTTGGATGCCCCTCAAAGTCTTCTATCGCCACACTGGTACCATGATAGATGCCGGTCAAAGCTAAAACCTTGCGCTTATTGACGATGGCCACTGCCATTTTTTGCATGAAGAAAAGTGGGCCGCTCAAACCTGGTGGCTCATGGTTAAGCAGCTGATTATCAGCGGCAGGCCCCAGAGCCTCACCGAGATTTTTCATTATGCTTGCAACGGGCTTTGTATTTGTGTCTTTGTTTTGCTCAAAGAGAGTGCAGGGTGATTGAGTAAGCAGCACGCGAAAAGCGTCACCGGCGGTCTTATACGGCGGTTTACCGCGATAATAAAGAATGATCTGTGCACCAGAATCAGTATCTTTAAATTTGCGCGGATGATAACTCAGGCGCCAATTATTGCCTTTGCCACCAAATTCTTGCTCGCCCTGAACAAATTCAGGCGGCAAGAGCAGCTCTTTGATCACACCAATTTTCTTGAGCAACATTTATGGGTCTTATTCTCTTAAGGTCTACTGGGGTTCTGGCTCATAAAACTCTTTACCCAGAGCTTTAGCGGCCTGCATCTTCTGAGACCAAACAGCATGCGCTACAGCTTTATCACGATCGTCATTTTGCTTCTTCAAGGCATCGCGTTGCTTCTCTTCGTCAGTCTTTTTCTGATCTTCCAACTTCTTCTGCTCATCTTGCATTTTTTGTTCTCGCAAGCGTTGATTCCACTGATCGTCAGTTTCATTGGGGTTACGACCTGATCCAGGCTTGATTTCGGTACGATCTGTAGGCAGATCGGGATGACTTGGGACAACTGGACCGTCGGTTGGACGTGGACTATCGCTTGGAACACGAGAGCCTGTTGGGTTGGTAGCCCGGGCTACAACGGCGGCATCGACAGAACTCATATCGTGATTAGAAGCCCAGTTATTGTCGAGCTTGAACTTACCATTTTCTAAAGCTGAAATGTTCATGGCATGTAGACCATGACCGCTTTGGCCACCACCAGGTAGATAAGGCGAATCAACGAGAATTTGAGCGGATTGACCAGTGCGATTCTGGAAATCGCTGAGCTTAGTATGCAATTCATTAGTATCAGCGAAGCTAGTTACTCTCAATTCTTTGGGGAAATTTCCGCCTTTAGGCGGCACACCATCGCCAACCACTGTGGAGCTAGCGAACATAGCTCCAGGCTCTCCGCCCATGGCCATGTTCAAATGAGCACTTTGCCAAATATCGACTCCAGGCGAGTTGGTCTTAAACTGATAACTACCGTCGCCATTTCTTTGCATCAAGGCTTCGTTAGTGCTGGTTTGGCCAGGCTTTGCCCCGAGCTGATCGGCGTGAGCGGCCATATAAACATAACTCGCTTTATCAATGCCTTGAGCTGAACTTGGCTTACCTTCGCGTTCAGAGCGAAGATCTGCCACAGTCTGACCGGCTAGAGCATCGTAGACATGACCGGCCATGCTGCGCTTGCCTTGGTCGCCGTGATAGTTTGTACTAAAATCTTGAGCAGACTCTTTGTCTGGGGCAAAGCTGCGCGAATCGACGTTAACAGTGCGAGTAGTGCCATCTTTCTGCACTATCTCAGCAGAGCCCTTATTTACCACTGAAGCAATTTGCTCAGAGACTTTAGCAGGGTCACCAGCTTCTAGCCGCTGTTTCTGGTTAGACTCTAGCACGCAAGTCATGTGATCGCCTTGATTGACGAACTTCTCAGGATTAGCTTGGCGGGCCGCCATGTCTTTGACCAAGTTGGCACGGTCGCGATCGCTTAGATGATCTGTTTGGCCATTTTCTAGCTTACCGTCAGGGCGCTTGCCAGTTTTGTCGAGAACATCAGTCATCGCCTTGTTCATGCGATTGAGCTGGTCTTCGGGAGAACCTTCTAACTTGCCGCCATCGGCGGCTTTCTGCAAGCGGTCAGCAGTTGCGCGAGCAAATTCCTCTGCCTGCTTAGGAGATAAATTGGCTCTCTCCAAAGTCTTTTTATAGGCTTCTGTGGCGTCTTCTAACTTCTGACTAGCAGGATCTGTCTTGTCACTGCCATCCTTTGGCTTGCCTGTAGCGTCGGATTTATTGTCGCCACTGTTGTCGCCAGTTTTAGCGCTAGTGTTGTCGCCATTTTTTGCGCCCGACTGCCAATATGCCGTCATCGTCTTGTCAGATGCCGGCGGAGTCGTACCCATAGAGCCATCCTTAATGGGGCTCTCCACACCAGCCCCAGCCGCTGGAGTCTTCTTGTCTAATAGGGCTACGGCCTCAGCACTGGCATGACTACCGTCACCACCGTCTTTACCCGGTGTGACTTTATCGACTGGCCTTGCTGCTTCGGCTGCTTTAGTATCGTTTGCCACTATTGATCACTCTAAGAACTAAGCACTCTACTAATCTATTCACCCTACGAACTTCTCGACACCCTACGAACTTCTCGACACCCTACGAACTTCTAGACACATTGCTTCAGATCTTCATCATAGACCAACCCGGTTCTATAGTGTGGGGGGAAACCCCCACCTGTCTGTAAGCCAGCGGACATTTCAGCTGGATAATCAGTAATGTAATTCCGCCGACGTGAAAAAGCCGTGAAAAACCATGATTCAGCGCGCTTAATTGCCGGCGGACTTAAGAAGAAGAAGAAGAAGAAGAAAGAGAAGAAGACTGAGCGGCCTCAGAATTGCAAAATAGTTCTAGAGTCTCACCATAATAGCGTTCTGTCTGGCCTAAATAAATCATGCCCAGGCGCTCAACGACCTTGCGTGAGGCCAGATTAGCGCTATCAACTACAGCAAAAATCTGGGGCAACAAGAGAGTACGAAGACCATAATCTAGGGCGGCAGCACCGGCTTCACTGGCATAACCAGATCCCCATGCTGATCGCCGCAAATGCCAGCCAACTTCCCAATCGCTAGTTGGTTCCAAGTTTTGATTGGGCAAGCGTTTGAGCAAAACAGTACCAACTAAGGCGTGATCATCTTTGCGCAACAAAGCCATAATTCCTCGCCCGCCCTCGCAGGCAGCATAACGAACCAATCTTTGCTCAGTTGCGGCAATACAGGTGTCAGCGGTGTCAGCAGAATTCCCCGAAGACTTTGCCGCCCCCAAGAAGCGAGTTACCTCTTCATCACCGTACAGCAAGAATGCCTCGGGGGCATCTTGCTGCGGTATGAAGGTTCTTGCGTAGAGCCGAGAAGATTGAAAGACAATACTTGCAGACATTCTCTAACTATAAAACAAAGAAACAAACAATAACTAGGCCAATCTAGAGAGATTTAGGGGGAACTAGGCACTGGGGTAACAACTGGTTTAGCACCCTTTTGCCAGTCGACTGTGTAGTCACCCTTGTTCTGTGTATCAATTGTAGAAGTAGCGCCAGAGCCCTTGGTGTAGCTGGTACTGCCGTCATAACCGTATGACTGACCAGAAGAAGTATTGATGTCTTTACCACTGTTGCGCGTACCAGTGCCTGTTTGTGCATTGTAGACATTATTGCTATAGCCAGAAGCAGAACCACCATTTGGACCTTGGCTCGAGAATTTACTGGCACGGGCGCCGCCCACACCTTTCTTAAAAGCACCAGCGTTGGCTCCCTGGAAAGTACCACCGTTGGGGCCAGCAAAGCTGCCAGCACGGAAGCCCGCACCACCACTGCCGTAGCGAACGGCTCGACCACCAGCACTACTGCCATATTGTCCTTGTCGAGCAAAGCCGCCAGCAGCTCCATTAGCGCCCCGGGCAAAACCACGACGGGCCTCTGCCTGTGTAGTGGAAGCGGCTGTTAGTGCCACAACGGCCATGACAATACTGGCCACCTTCATCACTCTTTTCATGGTTAAACCTCAAATTTAGTCTACAAAAACACATACGGAGCAAAAGCAAAAAAGTTTCACTGAGACTTTCACGAACTTTTCATGCCTGACGCCGTAAGCTCCAAGCATCCTGTTGATAGAAAGAGGACTTTACCAAATGGCGAAAATAGAGAGCTTGTTGCTAGCAATTGAAAATGGTGACGGCAAATCAGTACGCGACTTCATGATTACCTTTCCTTTTGAAACTCAGCTCAGTATTGCCCGCAGACTGCAAACACTGAATTCGCGCAGACGCACTCAAAAAGATATCACTGGCAACTCACTGCCACCGACCATTTACGCTCAGTTTGAAATGGTCGAAAGCAGCGGCTGTACCCAAGAGCGCCTAACGGTTAGAGTGGTGCAAGGTGGAAGAGCAAAAGATATCTATAGTATTCAAAAGAACAACAAAACTGGTCGGTTGCTTGTGCGCTTTCAGTTTCAAGGCTCGCCGCTAAGAGCACACGGCACACTAACACTGTCTAAAGTAGAAATACACCACAGCGAAAACTCAACTAGTGAGCCTAACAATTTCAATTTTGCTCAAAACCAAGCCTACATTGCCGCCTACAATCCCGGCCCGGACGGCTTCAGCGCCCTGACACCGCTCAACATGGTGGGCTGATAATTTAGTTCGCTACAACAGTGAGAACATCGCCCAGCTGTGTAGCACTAGAGGCAATAACACCAGCAGGCAACTCTAAACATTGCTTGGCCGAGCCGAACACCCGCGACATCTTGCCTGGGGCAATATTCTCAACCAAACCAACTACTCTATTGTCAGCGTCAAGAAAAACGCAGTCAATTGCATATTTCATACCAAACATATGAATACTGTTGCACGGAGCAATAAGAAGCCCTTCACCGGCAGGCAAAGATGTTGTTCCTAGTAGGCCTTTCAATCTAGTCAAGAATGTCTTAGCGACCCGTGCATTCTCAGCTAAGACTGACTCTCTTGCGTCATTAACGAAGCGCAGAGTAGCAGCTGATTTTGGCTTTGCGGCAGACATCTCTGAACTTACTTCAGACAAGTCATTTACTTCAAGCCAGACATGATCGGACCGATAGCGTTGAGAATAGTTACTACGGCTGGTCCAAGCATCGGACAAAGAATCAGAGGCATAACGAAGACCATGATTACAGGAACCATCTTAACTGGCACCTTACCGGCTTCTTCTTCCTTCTTACGCTTCAATCTGTCTCTCAAGGCTGAGGCTTGTTGGCGCAGTGGATAAGACATGTCGGCACCCTTCGCTTCAGCAGCGATCAGAGCAGATGCCATGTTGATCAGTTCGTCTACGCCGCATCTCTCACCCATCTCGCGCATGGCATAAGGCACCGACTTAGCGAAGACCTTAACGTCTGAAATCAGCTGTTGCATTTCAATACTGAGAATCGGGCAAGACAAAACTACTTCTTTAGATACTTTGTCGATGGCGAGCATCATACCAAGACCGGCTTGGGCGCAAACAATCAGCAAGTCGATGATAACTGGCAATTCTTTCAAGATCTGATCTTGACGTTTTTTCACTCGGCTGCCGAGGAAGAAGTTAGGCATAATCCAGGTAGGAATTGCACCAATCAAGCCACCAAGTAGCATGATTGGGTTAGTGATAGCAGAGAAGAAGGTCATCACTAGAACCGAACCGGTCAAAAGCACCTTGATACCAATGAAAATTGCCATGTGTTGAGGGGTGCGATAGTTAGCCATGTTGAGCAGGATAACAGTACGCTTGTCTGCTAGAGCTGGCATCAGCGAAAGGGCAAACTGACCAACAAACTCAGCCAATTTCAAAATCACTGAATCTTTTGGCTTCTCAGCAGAACTATCCTCAGTTTGTTTGCGCGGGCGAATGCGCACACCATAGTTGTCTACCTGCATGCCGAATACCGGCCTGAGTACCAGCAAGCAGCTTGCTACTACACAGCTAAAAACTAGTATCGCTAAAACAGGCATTGGCATGATGAACACTATCCCTTAAGAAGAAAACCAATGGAGAACAATCTGCAAAAAGACCTTTAGACCTCGAAGGTCACCATTTTCTGGAGAATCCAGAAGCCGAACAACTCCCAGCACACCAGAGCTACCATTACTAGTCTAGCAACAGGGTGGTTCAAAAAGGGCGTCATGTATGCGGGTGTCAAGAAGTAAGTACCAACTGTAATCAAATAAGGCAGGCAACCAATGAATGTAGCTGTTGCTTTACCTTGCGAAGTAAGAGCATTAAGGAAGTCGCGCAATTTGAATCTTTCACGAATAGCATCGGCAATGGTGGCAACAACGTCAGCCAAGTTACCGCCCACATCTTGGGAGATAAAGATGGCCTGTGTCAGGAGCTTAAAGTCGGGAGCTTTAATACGATAAGACATCTCTAGCATAACGTCACGGAATGGCTTACCGAGCTGCAGTGAAATCAAACCGCGTTTGAACTCACTCTTAATTGGGTCGACACCGGTGTCGGAGATAACCTTGAACACTTCCATAACAGGAGAACCAGCTCTCAGAGCCGATACCATTGTTTCTAGAATTTGCGGCAATTGCTCGGTCATACGAGCTTGTCTTTTCTTAGCGGCCTCACCCAAGTAATAGACGAAACCAGCGGCACCAACTGGTAGACCAACAAAGAAACCAACTGGTGAGAGTTCAGCCATGCCACCTACTACGAAACCAATGGCGAAGAGAACACCGGTGCCAATGGCGGCACAAATCCAATAAGTTCTATATTTGTCGTATTCGGCTTCTTTGCCAGCCAAGGCTAGCAAGCGCGCCAAATAGTCAGCACGTTGAGTGACGAAAATGCTCTCTGGATCAGCTCTATCGTTGAGTTTCTCAGCCATGCGGCGAGAATGCTTGGCCAGCCTGGAGAGCTGGTCAACACTGTCGCGGCGGAGAAGGACCATCAAAAGAAGGCCAACCACCAAAATTGAGACGAATAATACTGGGCCGTTCATGATTTCAAATCTCTATAGTTAGCGGGGGAATTCAAAATTTAAAAGACCGCTCTCATTCTTACAATGAGAGCAGCCTTTCCTATTACTTCGATTTACCTGAGCCACTCGAGCTTGAATGGAACTGCTTCTTGTTCCAATTGCTCCAAGAATTTCGGAGGTAGACCAGAACCCATGTGGCGACATTTGAAGAAGCCTCTGGCATCGCGGCCTTCCCGCTCAAGGACGAACATACTCGAAATGGCGATGGTATCACCTTCCATACCGGTGATCTCAGCGATTTCTGTTACCCGTCTTGTACCGTCTTCTAGTCGGCTAATCTGAACGATCAGCTGAATCGCAGAAGCGATTAGTTCGCGGGCGGCTTTCTGAGGCATTTCCATACCGCACATCAGAATCATGTTTTCTAGACGCTTTGTGCAGTCTCTTGGGTTGTTCGAGTGAATTGTAGTCATGGAGCCGGAGTGACCGGTGTTCATGGCCTGCAACATGTCGAATGCTTCTTCTCCCCGACATTCTCCCAAAATGATTCGGTCGGGTCGCATACGCAGACAGTTGATAACAAGCATGCGCTGTGTGATCTGGCCTCGGCCTTCAGTGTTTGGCGGACGAGTTTCCATGCGTACCCAGTGCTCGTGTTGCAAGCGCAATTCAGCCGCGTCTTCAATCGTGATGATGCGTTCGCGGGGGTTGATGTGCGCTGACAAAGCGTTAAGCAGAGTGGTCTTACCAGAACCTGTACCACCAGAGATGATGAGGTTAATACGACCTTTAACACAGGCCTTAAGAACTTCAGCCATCTGCACACTCATCGAGCCTTTCTCGCACAATTGGCCGAGGGACATGATGGATGTACCGAAGCATCGGATTGTGATCGTCGGACCGTCAATCGATACCGGTGGAATTGTGGCGTTTACCCGTGAACCGTTAGGAAGACGGGCGTCAACCATTGGTGAGTTTTCGTCGAGTCTTCTGCCTAAAGGCTGAATGATTTTGTCGATAGTCTGACGCAAGTGTCTATCGTTTTCGAAAACAACTGTGGTTTTCTCAAGGCGACCGTGACGTTCAACATAAATCGAAGCAATACCGTTGACGCAAATGTCGCCGACGCTGGGGTCACGAAGAAGTGGTCCCAGTGGTCCGAAACCAAATACTTCATCGAGCACGTTCTGCAGCAGAATACCCTTCTCCATCATGGTCAGAGGAGCTGGGTCTGAGTTTACGATTTCTCTAATACGAGCTCTAACTTGAGCTTGGGTATCTTCTGAAATGTTGGTCAAACGCGATGTATCTAATTCTCTACGCAACTGATCGATGATGAACTTTTCACGCTCACGAATCAGTTGTTGGTTGGCTGAGAACTTGCCGCCAATGTCAGTAGGGCCAGCATCTCCGCCACCGCCGCCACCATGGCCGCCACTGCCGTACTCGTCTTTAGCATCGATTCTGTCAATATCGCCGCGAGATGGGCCTTCAGTCGCTGGCAGGTTGCCGCCACCAGGTCGAGCCTGTGACATTCCAGTGTTCGGAGCAGCACCGGCTGGTCGAGCCATACCGCTCTGACCCGGAGCTGGACCTGATCCTGGTCTAGCGCCGACACCTGTACCCTGTCCCCCACCTTGAATACCTGTATTCTGCTGCTGAGCAGGCACCACTTCTGATGCCTGCCGCTGCCGAACTAACTGTCCCATTAGTGAAGATGTGGGTCGTGCCGGTAGATTTTGATCCTTTCTTTCGTCACCCATTTAGAAGCCCACCTTATAAAGCCTGCGAGTATTTATTTTTTCTTGCCGAAGATCGCTGGTAGCTTGAATCCTGCTTTCTCGCCTTCGTTCTTCTGAGTCAACAACAATTGCTCACCACCGGCCAGTCTTCTGGCAAGTGAATCGAGGGCTTTACCTAGTGGAGTGTGTCCAGGAGCGATCTGTCCTTGGTTATTAACCCACTTAGCAGTTTTGGAATCGTTTGGAATTTCATGGAAAACAGGATAGTTAAGGTTGGCACGACATTCGCTAAGAACGTCTTGGGGCAACCATTCTGATCTGTTCACTGTGAGAAGTAGTTTCTCTTGGTTGTAGTGAGCCTTGAACGTATCGAGGCACTTGCGAGCATTCAAGATGGCAGCCCAGTTGTACTCAGTAATAACGAGCACGTGGTCAGCCAAGTCGAGAGTCGCGATAGCGCGTTCATCGAGCAAGTTTTTGGGCAGGTCTACAACTGTGAAACGGAATTCTTGTTTCGAGGTATAGAGAATTTCCTGCACCTGCGCAGCATATATGTCACCAATATCTTCAAGTTCTGGTGGTGCTGCGAGGATGCTCAACTTATCGTCGTACCTTGTCATCAGGTTACGCAGATAAGTGGCGTCGAAGTTTGTGTGTGAAAAGTCGATGGTGCTCAAGCTGAACGATGGTTCAAGGTTGAGATAGTGCGAGACCATACCAAACTGCAAGTCGAGGTCGACGATACAGGTCTCACCGTACTTACCGAGGTAACCAGCGAGGTTGGTACAGATAGTGGTGGCACCAATACCACCAGTAGGACTAAAGATACCGATAACTTTACCGGCAGCAGTAGAAACAGATTCAGATTGGTGTTTCAACTGAATCGACTGAACGGCAGCAGGCAAATCTGTGCGCCAACGTTCAGCATCTAAGAAGTCGGAGGCCCCGAGTCGATACGCAGTGCGGATCAACTCAGGGTCTGGAACTTCATAACTCACGAAGAAGTAAAGTTGCGGGAATGTTTCCCGCAACTCTGCCAACAACGATAGTCCACGCACAGGGGCAGGACTGAGCTCAATCCACACCAATTTTGGGTGCAAACTGCCGATTTGTTCGCGCGCCATACTTCCAGAGACGGTGCTGACCAAAGCCAACGATGGTTGACTGTGAATCAGATCTTCAATGGTTTGGCGTTTGTCCAAACCTGCATCACATACGAGCAGTGTGGTCAGTTTCATAGCTTCAGCTTTCTCCCCTTATGCCGACAGCCCTAACTAGGTTTTACCCAATAGCTTAGCTTTACTCACTTTGTACGTTTACTGTATATCCACCGAAATTACGACTTAGGTACCGACAGCACATCTTTTTTGCTACCAGACCAGATCTCAATTTCATGTAGTGGTGGAGGCGGTGGAGCCGCATTCATCATCATGCCACCAGGACCACCCATAGGCATCGGACCTGCATCAGGAGCTCCGGGCAGTGGGGGTGGAGGCAAAGCGGACGGTGGTGGCAAGGATGAAATATCGCTTTTCGGAGCAGCAGGCTTAACGAAGAGTGATGTGACATCAACAGTTGCAACCGGTTGGTGATCTTTGTCGTTTCTCAAGGTCAAATAGAGCTTGGAAGCGGTGATCGATCTGATCAGCTTATTAGCATCTTCAGGTGACAGAGATACAGTGACTGAGCTAGCTGGTACAGCGGCAGTGCCGCCTGGAGCTTTCTGGTACATCTGACCTACTGCAATTACTTCAACGTCGGAGAGTATTGGAGCTACTTTAGTATCTCCACCACCACCAACCATGGCGATTACATCGACGTGGCTTTCTGGGGTGACGAAACCAGCAACACCAGAGTTACTGTCAACCGCGAAGGTGACAGCTCTCATACCTTCTTTTAGTCTAGCTTCGAAACCAAGCGAGATACCTTGTGGTGCAAGGTCATGCTGGGAAACGATTTGTCCTTGCTGGATGCCATACTTGGCAACGCGGCCAGCAGCGAGTGAAGCAGAGGTAAGGGCATCTTGCGGGATTTTGGCCTGCTCGATTTCCTTTTCTTCTAGAGCTTCAACCGGGATGGTAGAACCTTCAGAGATATCTTTGATGGCATATACCACTTTGCCCTTCGCGCTCATTTTCGCGATCAGGTCTGACTCTTTTGCTTTCAGCGCTTCCTCATGAGCAGTCTGGTTGCTAGTTACCATCATAGTAATAAGCACGGCCAAACCAATAATGAGAACCAACATCAACGCTGGAGGCATTCGAGATAACTGTAGAAATAAACTTCGTAATGGGTTCATTACGGATCCCCCTATTCTTTCTGGTGAGAAAGATTAACCACTTACTATTAACGCACATCAGCCAAACAAGGACAACGCCTGCCCTTGCCCGCACCCAAAAATTTTGTACCCTTGGAAGCGGCTATTTAACCTAGGAAGTTTACAGTCTTTCCCAGTGCTTGATTTCCAGATAGGGCGCCAGACCCAGTAAGTGTCAAGTTTTGTATTATCCTGACATCAGCCGGAAACCTAGAATCAGTGATCAAGCGGAACAACTGATAATCAGCGGATCTACGCAGGAATTTTACAAACTATTAATATGCTCTTGTGAAGATACAAGCAGCAACGCCTAAATCAAAGCGACTAATAATGCCAGTTTCAAAAGTTCGCAAAGTTCGCAAAGGAACTCAAAGGAACTCAAAGGAACTCAATTTACTAAGATGAGGTAGCAGCAGCGGCAGACATATTTTCGAGCTGACTTACAACGCAGCTGAAAGCCTTAGACACAGCATTGCTGAGGCTTCCATTATAAAAACCAAAAGCTAGGGCAACCAATATGGCAACAAAGGAGAGAATCGCTCCGTACTCAGTGATACCTTGAGCATCTTCGTTGGCGAGGAATTCCCAAGCTCCATCTCGCATTCTATTCAATAGTTGAACTGACACGGGTCTGCCCTCTCACGCTTAGGCGAAAAACAATCTAGATATGATGGTCATCAATGACCAACGGCTCCAACGCTAATATCTAGGAGACTAAGTGCTAGGCTGAATCAACTACTAAGCGTTTCGAGCATAAAATCGATAAAAGAAAACATGGTGGCAGGACAAAAGAACTGCCACCATGTTTACAAGTTAAGAAGCTAACAGCCTAAATCAATTGCTGGCTCAGGCGGTCGAATCTCTACGAGGCACCGGACGCAGCAGCAGACAAGTTGTTGAGCTGTGATACTACAGCACTGAATGCTTTCGAAATCGCTGCAGTCAATGCACCTTGGGTGATTGAGAACACTAGTGCTACGAGGATGGCTACGAATGCCAAGATGGCGCCATATTCTGTAATACCTTGTCCGGACTCGTCGCTAATAAATCTGTTAATTGTTTCGCTCATGTGTACCTCCTGGGACGGATTCGAGTAAACCATATTACACGCAACATTGGAACCTTTAAAGGTTGGTTGCGCAAAATAAAGAATCTGAATACGTAAGACTGATTGACTTTAGTAACTCTAAAAGAAAAAAAAGAAAAACACTTATTCGATAGCATTACCTCTCAAAAACACACCCTAGCCTCTCGAACATTCCCTTGCGCCTGCATAATCAAACATCCGACCAGGTAAGAATGATTAGCGCCTCAGGTACTCAACAACTACTTAACAAGTACAGAACAAGAACAAGTACAGGGGCGATGCTAGTAACTTCGCAGCACCCAGCTCTTTGATCTTACCTTGACATCACCAAGCTGCCTAGTGCCCCTCCTCGAAATTTCTGTTAGCTGCAATACATTTTTGACAAAATCGCCGGGAAGGTCGCTCCCTTGGGCATCGAGATGTTAAGTTTTTCTTCGCATTTGGGTTGTCGCCCCCGTTATCCAATCATTGCTTGGTCCAATCCAGACGTACAAAACGTACAATGAATTAGGCAGGCACACGATAAAGGGTCTCCATCCTTGGCATCCAATCAACTAGCTCAAGATAGCAACAGAGCGCTCTCCAAGGCTCTCAACTTCCTCCGTCTCCAACAAGATACTGTGGGCTGGTTTCCTTATAAAGAATCAGGTCAACCTTCCATGGAAGCCACAGCTTGGTCGGCACTTGCCTTGCGTCAAGATCTGACTGTGTCAAGAGCGGCGGCGCTCTTCCTTGCTAAAAACCAGAACAAAGATGGCGGCTGGTCGACAGAACCAGGAGCTGGTCGCTCTGATTGGAATTCAGGACCAACAATGCTTTGCCTGCGCCGATTGGCTGCCGAACACGAAGAGATTGCCAAAAACAAAGACGTAAAAAAGGCAATCAAATTGGGATTTGCTCGTCTATTGGACAGTCGTATAGAGTTCTACCAGCCGATTGCTCGCCTACTACTACTAATGTCGCAGGGCCCCAAATCTCTAGCCTATGGTCGCGGATGGCCCTGGGACCCCGACTGCTTCCATTGGGTGGAACCAACTGCCTACAACCTGCTTGCCTTAAAATTCCCGAGCTTACCTCAAGATGAACTCTACAGCCGCATTGTCACCTTTGCCAATCAATTTTTATTAGAACATTCGTGCCGGGATGGCGGCTGGAATCATGGTAATAACATCACGTTAGAACAGTACTTACCGCCCTACCGCCTGACCACGGCAGAAGCTCTCTTGGCCTTACAAGATCGGCCCGACCATGCCTCAGTTCAAAGTTCTCTCAAGTATTTAAAGAGTCTTTCTCCGCAAAATACTTCTAGTATTTCACTGGCGGTTTCAGCACTAGCACTGCTCGCTTACCAGCAACCAGCAAAACAAGAAATCAAATACCTAATCGCTAGGCAAGGAGCTGACGGAAGTTTTACAACTTCAATCATTACTACCGCCCTGGCCGCCCTAGCGCTGCAAGCAGAGCAAGACAGCAGCATGCACGTGCTGACCAACCCTAAGACCAGTTCAGAAAAAGGATAAAGCCAAAGGCAATGAGCAACGACGACCCAGCTAACGATCTTAATCGGCGCGATTTTCTTAAGGCCGCAGCTGGTGTAGCCGCTGCTAGCGCACTAACGAGTTCTTTAGAGGGATGCAGTCAATCAGATTCAAGCCAGCCCATGCCCATCCACGTCACCGCAGCACAACGAGCCTGGCGCAGACAAGGGCGATCACAAGTAGCAATTCTTCCTTGCCAGTCTTACGAAGAAGATATCTTCGAAACCATCAAACCGCATCTAGCCTCTTTGCAATTGCCAGATTTCAAAAATAAATCGGTGGTGCTCAAGCCGAACATGGTGGAGTATCGTCAAGGCAAGCCAGTTACTACTAATCCTGCAGTGCTAGTGGCGGCAATCAAGCTCGCTTGGCATCTTGGTGCCAAAGCCATAACAGTTGCCGAAGGGCCAGGGCACATGCGCGATACCGAATATTTGCTAGACGTAACCGGCCTCGGTAAAGCTTGCAAAGATATGGACGTCGCTTTTGTCGATCTCAATATTGATGATCTCGTTGAGCTAGACAACAAAGATGGATTCACCAAACTAGAAAAATTCTATCTACCTAAAACCATTGCCCAAGCCGATGCCGTAGTGAGCGTGCCTAAACTAAAAACGCACCATTGGGTAGGCCTCACTTGCTCAATGAAAAACTTGTTCGGCACGGTGCCTGGTCGCAAATATGGTTGGCCCAAAAATCTCTTACACGTGCGCGGAATTCCTAATTCTATTATCGACCTGCAGCACTTAGTAAAGCCGGTCTTCGGCTTTGTTGATGCCATAGTCACCATGGAAGGCGATGGCCCCATCAACGGAGAGGCCAAACACATGGGCTATATTGTTTTAGGCCAAGATTTAGCGGCAATCGATGCTACCTGTGCCCGAATTATGAAACTCAATCCGCATGACTATAAATATTTGCGCATGGCTGGAGAAGTAGTTGGCAACATCGAAGAAGCCGACATAGATATTGTAGGTCCAGCAGTAACCACTATTGCCCAGAGCTATGAGATGCCCATTACTTTCGGCAGATGCAAAGAGCTACTCAAAGAAGCTGGCAATCAAGGAAGCTAAGCAAAAAAGCTAGACAAAAAATCAAAATATTATTGGGTTTTCGGCACAACCAGTGGCGAATCACCATTGAATTCAAAGCCGCCTGTGTTTTTAGATTTCGATTTGACTGGACCTTTTGTAGCTGTTCTGGGCAAATAAAAATCTTGCATATGCCCCTCAGCAGGCAACTCTTGGATCACTTGATAGTTTTCTTTAATGGCGCGAATGACCGACTCATCCCAATAGTAATAAGGCTTTAGTAGACATCCATCACGTGAATTGATGACGATTGCACCGTACTTTTTCTGACAGATGCGCTCTTTGATTTCAGCCATATGTTTTTCAAATAGACCTGGTATTGCTTTCCACTTTTGCAAAAAACAAGCAGGATCCACAAATTCTGAAACAGCCTCAAGATCTATGGCGATAGAGCAATCTTCTGTCAACATCAAATCGTGGTTAAAGCGCATGCTCCGCATCAGATCACGCCCAGCAATCATGGGTTCGACAGCGCGACTTAGCCGCCCACCCAGATTGGCTATAACATATATGGCTATAGCTAAAATAATGAAAGTAATGGCCAAGTAGCGACGCTTGACATAGTCAACCGATACTGCCACCAACCATGCGGTGGGCCAAGCCAGTATGATAATTTCATCAACCTTAGCAAACTCGGCCCCGAGTCCATAAAAAACAAGCACCACCGCAAGAGCGAAGAGGGTTGCCGCCAAGACCATGGCCGAAAGTTGATGACGATAAGGTCCTTCTCGGCTCTCCCTTTCTTTGAAATAACCAATCACTGCCACCACTAAAGCGATTGGTGAAAGCAAGAGCAAAAGCCAGTCTGAGCCTAGCCAAGTAACATGAGTGCAAAAGGCGTTCCAGAGAAAGGGCGAGCCTTGGGCAAAAGACATGTGCGCCAAGAAACCACCGGCAGTGGCACTGTTAATCAGCCAAGCCGCAGCAATGGCAAGAAAAGCACTCAGACCCATAAATAAGATTGAAAGTCGCCACTGCCGGCCAACAATGAGCGCGGCCGCCACCGCTGGCACTACTAGAACAAACGCTTGTTTAGTGAAAGCCGCCATCAAACAAAGGGTGGCCACAACAATCAAACGGGGCAAGCGAAATAAGTTGTCGTCTTTGGGCTTGCGAGCTAAAACTAAATATTGCTGAATGGCCATAACCATAAACATCAAACCAAGCATATCCACTCTTCCACGAGCAGAATACGCCCAGACCGTATAGAAAGATGACAAGGTCAAAAGACCAATAACCCGAGCCAAGCGCGAGCAGCCACTCAGAGTGAACACGCGATAAGAGATAACCAAGGTGACGATCAAGCAGATCATACTGACCATACGCATCGGGTAAAAAACTGGCCCGACCAATTTAAAAATCCAACCAATCAGAGCGAAATAAACTGGTGGATAAGCTGTGCAATACCAGGGATGTTGAACCAAGCGAGTAAATTCATATGCATTTCTGTTTTCAGACAAAGACAAAGAGGCCCACATCGAGGCTCCTTCATCAGTTAAAGCGTAAGGTGCCAGCAGCGCCAGCGACCAGCCCTGATAGTACAGAAAAACCAGAGCCAAGAAGATCACAACAACTACCGGCCAAAGCAGTAGATTGTCTATCCGGCGATTTGAGGCAATTGCCACAGTTCTTTGGCTTCCTTTGATTCAACTCTCAACGTCAATCGTATTGACCTAAGTTTAAACTATTACTATAAGGGTGAAAGCATGCGGGCAAAGGTTACTCAGGAAACTCAGGAAACTCAGGAAACTCAGGAAACTCAGGTTGCACAGCCTAAAGAGGTTATAAATGAATAGCCCTAAACTAAAGATATTGCTTAGCCTAACCATACTCTGGGGCTCCCGCTGCGCTGCGCCAGCAGAAGCGGCCGAGCAAAATCGCTCTTTCTATCATCCAGAAGTCAAAGCAATACTGAACGGTGGCAAAGTTATGCTCTTTCCATCCGACCACCGGCTTGGCACTTTACAATATCCAGGCGCTAAAGGTCGACGGGGGAAAAGTATCAGCGCCACTGGCCGAGTTGAATTGCCAGACAAGGCCGAAGTAATGCTAGTTCCCTCAAGCTACCTGCTGCAAAATCCAGCCTTAATCAATTGCTTTGGCGGTGCTATATCTGGTATCGAGCTAAAAAGCGAAGAAGGCACGGCCTTGCTGCAGAAATTAGCAGCGAAAAATAGCATCAAGACTCTGAGGTTGAGCGGCATTGCCATTGACCAGAAGCTGATTTCTGAAATCAATAGCCTGAGCCAGCTGACCAGTTTGCAATTTGATCACACAGAAGCGTCAAGTGCCGCTATCACCACCACTCCTATCAAACGACTGCAGCAGCTGGAGTGGCTGGCAGTCGATGCCAGCACGACCACACTACTCAAACAAATTGCCAAATCAAATTTCTTGAAAAAACTAGAAATTAACAACGCCAATTTGACCCTAGCCGATTTCGCCATGCTGCAGAAGCTTCCCGCCCTGCAATTTCTCAGCATTCAGCAAAGTCAGTATCCAGATGCCGCTGTGGCCTATTTCCCCCGATTTAGAACTTTGAAAATTCTTTGGCTGGGACAACGACATTGGACCAAACAATCGATCTTGCCCTTGAAAAAAATGACTATGCTAGACGAATTGCATGTTCGGATGTTTGACCATGAATTGCCACTCTTGGTAGAACTACATGAGGCTCTACCAGAAGTAGTGGTCAACTAAAGCAAAGCGATCAAGCCGAGCGTTTGCGCGCCTCTCGCAAAAGCTCTACCAGTGGAATGGTAAAAGCCACAGGCAGGTCAATTCCTGGCACCTTGGTAGATACTTCCATGACAATCTGCTTCTTTTGATCACGCATCAATACAGCATTGCCATTAATGGGCACTGTAAGCTTACCGAGAAAGGTCTTGAAGCGCAAAGAAAAACCTTCGTTAAAGCTACACCGTAGACCGTTTTTCTCTTGATCAAATAGTGCTTGAAAATGGACATGACTGGCAATACACACAGATTCAAGCTCAACAAAGGGAGCAACATTTTGTTTAAACGGAAGTTCTTTCTCTCTCTTAAGGCGCATATCGACTTCAATCTCAGCCGGCGGCCGAGGTGTGACATTGAAAGACTCCACTTCGCTGAAATCTCTTGCCAAATCATTGACCAATTCTACGGCTGACTGCCAGCCAGTTTTGCCCTGTTGCGCCATCTTGTTGAGCGACTGCCAGGCGCCACCGAAAGCAATTTGAGCAGCTGTACGATGCTCAGGGCCAAACATATCTTGCAGCTTGCGCTCCATCTCGCTATAGAGCAATCTGCTCATTTTTGCAGCTTCATTCTCTTGACTGCCAGTCATCGCTTATCACTAACCTATTTCGAGCTTCGGCCGCGCCATACATACAGAATCATAGCTGAAGTCACGGCGCACCGCTTCGTTCTATGGGGAAAAGCTTAGGCACTAATTTGTCTCGCAACCTGAGCATGGGCAGTTCAACCAATCGACTCATCATTGTGCCAAAGATTATGCTAAAGGAAACGAACAAAATCATTTCACAAAGCCAACTAAGAGCAGCAGGCATGCCATTGAGCAGCGGATACAATGCCAGTGCTGGAAAAAATCCGAACTCAATGTGCCAGAGATATATTCCGTACGAATAAAAACCAATCATAGCTACGGCCCGAGCGATGGGGCAGAACAAAAGCTTACCGAAATTACCATCAGCCTCTGTCGTACTGACTAGCGAAAGTAAAATCGCTCCGAAGCCTATATACGTCATGGTCAATCCAATCGTCAGCACGTACCACTCAAGCAAGTTGAGATAGCTGATTACGCCGACAACGACAGCGCCAAAGCAAAATAGCAGACGGCGACGCCGAGTAATGGCTGCTGCAAACTTGGGACTAAACTTAATCAGATATGCCAGGAGAACACCAAAAAACAAAGAGTCCATGCGCAAGTGCGTAAAGCTGTGGGCGTTCTTAAGCTCAAAGAAGCGGCCGACCAAACAAAAAACTGCAATAAATGCAGCTATCGCAGGCAATAGAGATAAGCGCTTTAACCTGAGCAGAAGCAAAAGAACTGCTGGCAAGAACAAGTAAAAATGCTCTTCAACAGCCAGGCTCCACGTCTGCACTCGGCAGCTGCCCATATAATTTTGCAGGTGCATCCAGTTCCATATAACATTCTTTCTCGATGCTGGATCAAGGGTGATGCCAGTCGATAGAAAGAGCATGAGGACGATGTAGCCTGGCCAAATTTTAAATGCTCTTTTGACAAGAAATCTAGCGGCATTGAGACTTCCTTCCGCCTTAATCTCAGTAAAGAGACCGTTGCCGATCAAAAATCCAGAGAGGACAAAGAAGAGATCCACACCCATCCAGCCACAGTTCCACCAGTACCACGACAATCCGCTGAGCACCCCAGCGTCATCGCTATAGATAGGCGGGTGGCGCCCAATCACAATTAAGATTGCTAGCCCACGGAGGAAGTCTATTTGATGATTGCGTTTCTTTGCAGCTTCGATCATTGATTCTCATGACTGTTCTTTGGCAGAGTTCACTTGTATGATTTATGGGCACCCATGCTGTCAAGCTAGACTTTTATCTCAATAGTTTGATTTGTAAAATTATGATAAGGCTTACCATCAAAATGTCCAACACTGTCGGCTTAAACGCTTGGAGCCCACGCTAGTGCAAAAGTCGTTGATTTTGCTTGGTAAAGCCTTAGCAAATTGCCTTGGGTTGGTTTTGGTATGCAGCATGATTGCCGCCTCCTTTTATATATCAGTGCGCAATGTAGTGGCCGAAAGTAACGGAGATTTTGGAATGTTCTGGCAGGTCGGTCACAAGATTGTGATTGGCGATATTGCCCCAATTTACACTGCTGCCCCCAAAGCAACGGCCGAATCGCCTCTAGATCCATATTTAGTATTTTTCTGTTACCCGCCGCACTCAGCTGCTGCATGCACGCCCTTAGGTCTTCTACCCCTAAAAACATCTATGGGTGTTTTCATAGCCGTGCAGACCGCAGCACTTCTCTTTGCCTCCGCTTTGTTCGCCTATAGTCAAGCTGCAAAGCAATCTTTATTGCGTTTTTTGCCACGAGCAATGCTCATAACCTTAGTTGCCGCCACTACATTTTTACCAATGGCTATGACTATGTCACTTGGTCAACCAGGGGTGCTCATCGGTTTTCTACCAATTACCGCCGCCTATGTTGCTATGACCAAAGGGCGTTATCAATTGGCAGGGATAATTCTTGGTGTATTGGTTCTGAAGCCACAGTTTTTGCTTCCTCTTGGCCTTCTGGCAATTGCCTGCCTGCTAGCCACCTTTAAAGCGCGAAAGCACGAAGGCTGCGCCTTCATCACCACAAATGAATTAGTAAAATTAGCAATCGGTTTTGCCATCACTGCTTCTGTTATTGTCGCCCTTGGCCTCTCTCTCTTTGGCATAGAAGGCTATCTAATGTGGCTGCAACGACTTAGATCAAGTGTCGATTTTGTTTATGCTCATACAGGCTTCGAGGGATACCAAGAGCCCTATGAAATGATTGCATCGCTGTCAATGGCCATCGCCTTTCAATGCCAGCAAATACCAACTGCAATAGTGAAAAGTGCCACTAGCATTTTTCTCTTTGCAGCAGCGCTAGTTGAAATATTTTTGCTCTATCGCATAGCAAGCAGCTCTCTTTCAAAACGCAACAAGCTAGATTTAACTTTAGTCACTGCTCTTCTGAGCCTGCCAGTTATTTCGCCATATTTTCGTATCTACGACTTAAGCCTGCTAGTGCTGTCGGCATGGATAATATTTTTAGGCTCTCCAACTAGTGAGAAAAGAGCCCTAACTATTGCCAAGTTACTAACCTTTGCTTTCTGGCTATTTGTTGATTTTCGCTGTTTGCTAATTCCCCAAGAGATAGCCCTAAAACTCACTTGGATAAACATGGCTTTCGTTATTGCAGTGACGATCTATGCCTTGTCTATTTTCCTCTTATTGCGACCAAGAGAAAAACACTAATCTAGAATAATAAATAGTAATAGACTTCACTGCCAGGCACTTGCTTCCAGCCAGTCAAATCAGTTGGAGGCGGATAATTTTTAAAGGGCATCTGGATCTTCAGGTTAAACAGACTGCGCATTAGTATCATGTTTTGCGAGAAGAGTGGGTCTTCCAAGTCAGGCACGCGAGAGTACACGACCGCACGGGCGCCAGCAGCGCGAACAATATCTAGGACTTCCTGCCTCTGCTTGGGCGTCTGCTGCCAGAACACTTCTTCCTGCCAAATGTTGGCGATTATTCTCAATTTATCTGGTTCGGCAAACTGCGAATTGCGGTGAATTCGGCAACCCAGCATAGCAACGGCATCACCGTATTTAATACCATCAGTCTTTAAAGCGGCTGAAACGTTATACCAAATATGATGCTTTTCTGTAAAAAACTGAGAAGCATCGAACAAGAACCTTGTCGAAAAGGCGATGGCGACACATACACAAGTGTTCAGCACAACAGCTTGCTGCAGCTGCTTTGCATACTTTTCTTTTGAGACGCGAATGGCCACCAGAACGCCAAGTATGGCCATGGGGAAAGCAGCAATAAAGTAACGGTTGACATAGGTGGTCATATAGAGGTTACTTACCAGTGCATATTGTAGACAGAGCGCCAGTGGTGGCGCCCAAAGAGGAGCAGCCTTCCAGAGCGATCTAGCTGGCAACGGCCACGAGCGGGTTCTGATTGCCACTAAAGCAAGAATCAAAAAGGGAATATAGAGAAACGTTTGGACATAGTAAATTGAATTGAGAATTATGGCCCTGACTAAATCTCCTATACGCACCTGGACACTAGCGCCTTGTGTCCAGTATCCGATGTCGTAGAAGAAGGGGCAGGTACCGGGCATTTCCTGGCCAAATTCGCGCACAAGTGGGTTGCGATGGAGAATACGCGGTGGATGAATAAGACCTTCGGCCGAGACAGGGTCTCTTTCTTCAACGAGGTTTATGTAGACAAATTTTGCGCTTTCTCCAATAGAAAAGTGTCCCGCTCTATTAGACACGCTGCAAACCCAAGGGGCCGCAATCAAGGCAAAACAAGCGGCACTAAGTAGAATACAAACGACATTTCGCCTGAAGACAAGCATCATTGCCAAATACAAAATTGTCAGGCTAAACATCACGGCTTTGGCCAAATAGCCAAAGCCACAAGTGATTCCGAAAAGACAAGCACCAAGCTTTGTGGGCTTAAGGAGAAATTTTAGAAACAACCCGCTAGAGAGAAAAAGAAGTGCAGCGGCCAACATATCGGGAGTATCTTGATAAACGCCGCCAAACGCCAGCGAAAATAAAATAAGTAATGCGTATCCAGAAAAAAGCAGGGTATTCCGGCTAATCACCGCTCTGTCTGAATCTTCAGCGACAATATCATTGATATAGTAGGCATACAAATGAGTGAAGAAAAAATCGAAGCTAAAAAATGTGCCAAGCAAAATGGCAAGATTGAGTAACTTAAACTGAAAAAATTGCCAGTAGGCCGGGGCTGAGACTAGCTTGAACATCAGTCCGGCAACTAGAGGATAAAGTGGACTCCAATAGAGCGAAACTGTTTTAGCAAAATCGCCTTGGCTAAAATAGTAGGCCATATCAAAATACTGCTGAGAGTCGGCGAAAAACAGCTCAAAGCGAGAGTTCCAGGCTTGCAAGGCGCCCCAGGCGATGGCGGCGAGATAAACTATAACTCGGTACCAAAAGACCTTGTCGCCCAATTACATTCCCTCAGAACTTGGTCTAGGCTAACTTTCGCGCTATCTTCTTCCAGCTGCGAAAGCGCCATATGCGCTTCAGTGTCCAGATCGTGCCAGGAAGAGGATCGAGCTTGCTATCGCCAATGCGGTCTCTGTATTCAATAAATATTTCTGTACACTTGTAGCCAGCTCGAGCGGGTCCGATATAAAGCTCGACAGGCAATGCCATACCGACGGGATCATAGTTAAAGTCGCGCACCAATTGCTTAGTATACGCACGCATACCAGTGTGAACGTCGGTTGTTGTCACTCCACAAATTAGCCAACTAAGCTTGGCGAAAGTCCAGTTGGCAATGTAGTTAGCCAATCGCATGGTTGGCGGTCGGCACGGCAGTCGTGAGGCACTGACAATGTCAAAGCCTTCCTTCATCTTCTCCATAAGAATGGGAATGGTTTCGACGGGGTAAGTATCGTCACAATCTAAGGTAACGATAACATCACCAGTAGAAGCTCTCAAACCGGCGTCGAAAGCGTTGCCATAGCCGCGCGGTGGAAACTGTCTAACTAATTTGCAGCCCAGCCTTTCGGCAATTTCAGGAGTGCTGTCTGAGCTACTATCGACAACTACTATTTCACAGTCGCCACAGACTCTTCGAACATCGTTGACGACTTTCTCAATGGCCTTTTCTTCATTGAGGGTGAGCATCATTACAGATAGACTAGGCATAGCACTTTTTGCCATCAGCCAACGCTCCCTGGGCGCGCATAAACAGCTAGAATATCCGCTCCTTCCATGCGTTTGCCGGCATCATAGAGGTGCTGTACTCCTAAAAACCCTCTAAAAATGTGCGAAATCGTTTCAGTGTGAATCGGCACTAGACCCACTTGTTCAAACATACTATTGAGCGAGCGCACCGAGAAATAGCTAGTATGATCGAGCTTATACGAATAGTACATGTCACCAAGAATGGTGGCTTCCATCGACTCAAGATTAGGAGTGCGAATGACTACAACACCGTCATCAGAAAGAAACTGAGTGACATACTTGAGAGCATCGAGGTGACGATCTAGATGTTCAATTACGTCCCAAAGAGTGATGATGTTGAATTTCTGACCAGCCTTAGCATGCTTTTCTACGTCAAAGATAGAACCTAGCCAAGTCTCAAAGCCAAAACCATTTTTGCAATGTTCAATGGCATCGGTAGAAACGTCAATACCATAATGGCTCAAGCCAAACTCAGCAGCGGCAGCGCGAAATAGACCGATAGCCGAACCAACGTCGAGCAATGAGGCATCGGCCGGATTCTTCAACCATTTTTCAGCTCTAGCCCCACTGACATCAAGAACATGAGCGGCATAACGCCGAGCCTTCTGCATGCGCCAATCAGTGTGCTGCAAGTATTGCTTCATGCCATAGTGGCTGTCGGGCCGATCATCAAAATAAGCAGTATCGTATTCAATACTATTGGCATGCACTGTACTCTTCTCTGAAGGGTTAACCAGCCAAGCGAAACCAGTAGATTTGCAGCCAACCACAGCACGGGAAAGATTGCCACTGATTGAACCGGCATAAATGGTATCGGCTTTATTGCCGAGAAAATCGGCTCCCCAAGCACCAGCTGCGGCCATTTCTTGTAATCGCCCGGCTTTTGGTGGAAAGACCTTAAGAGCCGCTAAGCGCAGACACTCAATTTTCGCCGCCATCGGAATCTGCGACGGCAAAAGTTGACCATGGCGCTCCAGCGACTGCTCCACCCATTCTTCAATCAACTCGGTCACTTTTTCTTCGGGCACTTCTAATAAACGAACAAAGCCATTGGCCATATGCTCATGATCATCAGCAAACTGCACTTGACCATCTACGACATAGAGCACACCAATTGACTCTCGCACCCATTTGCCGTTTTTGTTTCTGCCGGTTTTAGTAAGTTTTCTAAACTCTGAGCCGGTTTTGCTTTCTGTTTTCAACTTTAGTACCTCTGCAAGTGATCTTTAATTGGCGTTCTCAAGCATACGAGCCGAGACTGTTTTGGAAGAGCGAAGAATACCGTCTGAGTTATAGTAAATGAACTCGGCAAAACGCCCACAAAGCTCAATTCCTTCGCTTTTGCAGTAGGCGTAAATGATATCAAGATTCTTTTCACGGTCAATATCATAAATTGGATAGGCATATTTTGTGCGTTTTACCGTTGTAGCAATCACATCTTTTTTATCAATCAGTCCTTCGCGTGCCAGCCCATCAACTGTTTCTCTAGTGACATCAGCGTCGCTCATGGCCCACAAATCGCTGCTTTCACGAGCGGTAATCTCGGCCTGAATAGAAGAACAGCCAGGCGGACAATAATTTTCGCCATAATAATCAAGGCAGCTGATGCGATGGAAAATCAAATCCATTTGGGGAAAATAGAGACCCAATCGGTTCAGGGTAGACTTCTTCTTTAGACCAACCAAGACCACTATCAGCGAATTGTACTGAAGTGAGTCGACGGCCCGCTGCACCTCTGGTGGTGCACCTTCTAACGCCCGCATAAAGTCGAAGATGGGCATAGCACAAACGAGCTTCTGATATTCACGCTCTTGTGTTCCGTCAGAAACAATCCAACTATTGGCTTTGCGCACGATTCTTTTGACAGCAAAATTCTTAGTTACTCTGTCGCTGACAAGCTCTTCGAAGGTGTCGGGAAGAACCTGAAAACCACCAGACTTGGGGTAGTGGAAGTAAAGCTGGTGTGTGTATCCTTCAGATTCAACGCCCAATGCCGATTTGACCACATCAGCCACAGAAGGCTTGGGCACGCGCTCAACCCAATGAGTGCCCATTTCGGATGGTGGTGTTTTCCAGATTTTAGTATTGTATGGAATCAGATAGTTGTCAGCAAGCCCCTTGCCAAAAGTATTATAAATCCAGTCTTCGAAATTGTTCTGCGGCCGTTGGGGGTTTTCAAGAAAATTATAAAGACAGTCAAACTTGTCCTGCGGGTCTAAAACAGAAAGTCCGTTCTCGAAGGGAAACTTAACCAAGCGATTCTTAAACCAGATCGAGACATTGCGAAAATGTCGATCGACTTTGCCCTTTAAAAGCTCTAGCTCGAAATCAAGAATTTCTTGGTCTTTAGAAAAAATGATGTGCCCACCCATATCGAAAGTAAATCCTTCGTGTTGGTAGCTACGACACAATCCTCCACAAGAATCATCCTTCTCTAAAACCTCGCTATCTTCGCCGAGGAAGTAGGACAGACTAAGACCAGCCAGTCCTCCGCCCAAAATCCCGAACTGCTTGACCATTCAAAACTCCATAGTATCCTTGCATGATTTACCACGCTTGCCGCTCAATATCTCAAGGTGCATAAGAGTAGCCGGTTTGGGCATACAATAGAAACACTTGCCATTCAGGGGTCAAAGTTTATGTCACTAACAGCTGACACTCTCAAAATCAAGATTTTCGGAGACGGTGCAGACAAAGATACAATTCTCAAGCTCAATCAAGATCCGTTGATTGCCGGTTTCACGACCAATCCCACACTGATGCGTAAGGCCGGGGTAACCGACTATGAGACCTTTGCCCACGAAGTCTTAGCCTTGGTCAAAGAAAAACCAATCTCTTTTGAAGTCTTTTCTGATCAATTTGACGAGATGGAAAAGCAGGCCACAGTGATTGCTAGCTGGGGCAACAACGTCAATGTCAAAGTGACAATTACCAATACCAAGGGCGAGTCTAGTCTTCCCCTAATAAAGAGACTTTCTTCACGGGGCATTAAACTCAACATTACAGCGATGACGACTTTCGAACAAGTGGAGAGTGTAGCGGAAGCACTGACAAGCGGTGCTGGCGGCATTGTCTCAATTTTTGCTGGTCGAATCGCCGACTCAGGCGTAGACCCCATGCCGATTATGAGCAAATGCGTTGATCTACTCAAAGACCATGCTAACGTAGAAGTGCTCTGGGCGAGCCCGAGAGAGCTATACAACATAGTTCAAGCTGATCAAATAGGCTGCGATATCGTCACTGTAACCAATGACATTCTCAAGAAATTGCCGCTTCTCGGTGGCGACTTAAATCGAGTTTCCCTCGACACTGTCAAGATGTTTTTCGATGACGCCCAAGCCGCGCAGTATTCAATAGAAACCAAGACGGCTTTGGCCAACAGTTAGTGCTGCTTGAGAAGGTGTTCTTCCAATTCTTTCAAGCCTTGAGGTGTTCCAACTTCATAGAAACGCTGCTTCACTTCGTAGCAAGCCAACTGGCGGGCTGCTATCAAACGCTGAACGACGAGAGAAAGATCAAATGATTGCTGCTCCCTAAAGCTACTAAAGGCTTCGCTAGAAAAAATACTAAGACCAAAATCGACATGCACCATGTCAGCACTGGGACTATCTTTGTTGTAAGCAGTGACTAGCTCACCTTCAATCTTCAAATTGCTTGGTATAAAGCGGTTTTCGTTGCGGTAGACAGTGATTAGGGCGGATTTGCCCAGACGAAAATATGATTGGATAATCGGAGAAAAATCAACCTCTAGCCATGAGTCGCCGTAAAGCATGGCAAAGGGAGAGCCTACCAGCTTACTGGCCTTGAGCAAGGCGCCTCCGGTGCCCAAGAGCTTTCCACCATGGTCCACTTCACTATCGTATGAAAATTCTACAGCAATGCCAAATCGGCTGCCATCACCTACAAAGTCAACTAAAGGCTGAGCATTGTGGCCGACACAGAGGACAACTTGACGAACACCTTGCTCTTTCAACAGCAATAATTGATGGGCAATAAACGGTTGACCACAAACTGCCACCATCGACTTTGGCAGACCTGAATTAATCGAATTGAGCCGAGTACCCAACCCACCCGCCAGAATTAGCACCGGAAGCTCGTTAGACAAGTTATGACTCCGCTTTATTCTAGTCTAGTTTACCAGCGAGCAAATGGCTGTCAGCGATCATAGCTTCAATTGAACGCTCTATGGCTTGGCGACAAGTGTGCTTGCAGGTCCAACCAAGACTGCGAATTTTATCGGTATTCATACGAACAATCGGCACATCGCCCTTCCAGCCGCGGTCTCCGCCAGCAAAACTGAGCTTAACCTTGGCCCCAGGGCCAAGCACCTTTTCTATGGCAATCTCCGCTATTTCTTTGACAGAGATATAATCGCCCGTTCCCACATTGAAGACAGCAAAAGGGGCCTCAACTTTTTCACCGGCAAGTAATACCGCCGCCATAATATCTTCGATATAAACATAAGACTTGCTCTGGCTGCCGTCTCCCAATATAGGCAATTCTTCAGGATTAGCCCGCAACTTACGAATAAAATCGAGCCCCACACCGTGAGTCTGCCGCGGGCCGACAACATTACCAAAACGGAAAGCCACACCACTGATGCCAAACATATGGGCGTAAGCTGCGATCAAGCCTTCTCCGGCAAGCTTACTTGCACCATAGGTCGAGATTGGAATCATCGGGCCATAGTCTTCAGGCACGGCCAGCAAGCCGACATCACCATATACGCCACTGCCAGATGCATACAAAATTTTCTTGGTAGCGGTGCGCCGCATGGCCTCTACAATCAACTGGGTCAAGATTGTGCCCTGATCAAAGTCGATCATGGGCTCGCTGGCAGCCTTAGCAATGTCTGGGTTAGAGGCGAGATGAATAACTGTATCGTGACCAGCCATGGCTTCAACCAGTAGTGTCAAATCAGTGATTTCGCCACGAACTATATTGAGTCTTTTGGCCTTTGCCGCTTCAGCCACTGAATTTTCTAAATGCCAATGCTGACCAGAAGAGAAATTGTCAAAAACTGTAATCAGTTTGATTTGTGGCTTAGCCAACAGATGCTCGACAAAGTGGCTACCAATAAATCCAGCCCCACCAGCAATGAAGACTCTTTCAATCACCGTTACTTCTCCCCATTGAGCATGCGCTCAGGCAATAATTTTAGTTCCTTCAAAGTCAAACTTGAATCTTAGCTCTGCTGCTCCGGCGTTGGCCATTGCTTCTCTCAGCTTTTGCTTTTGTTCAGTATAGAACAAGAGAAAACCACCGCCCCCAGCCCCCATAAGCTTGCCACCAACAGCACCGGCGTCTCTACCAATTTTGTATAGATCGTCGATTCTCGAATTGGTAATACCACGCGACCTTTGGCGCTTACGCTCCCAGTGCTCGTGCATTAACTCGCCAAAGGCGTATAAGTGACCTTCTTCGAGGGAATGCTTAATGCGCTGGCCAAGCTCTTTGATGTAATGAAGATTCTCTAGCATCTCGGCATTGGCACCTTTACTTTTGTCATCTTGGTCTTTCAGAAAAGCTGAACCAGACCGGGAATAACCAGTGAAGAAAATAGCAAGATTGTCTTCAAGAGTATAAATGGTCTGCTGCGACAAATTGGCCGGATGGGCATCAACAGTACCATCGCAGGCCACTTCAAAGCAGGTAATACCACCGTAAGCCGCAATGTATTGATCTTGTTTCCCTACCGGCTCCTTAAGCATATTGATTTCGATGTTGCACGATTGCTCAGCTAAATCGTGAGGACTCACCAGCAGATTCTTGTTATAGGCATGCAAGCCTTTCAAAAGAGCCGTAGTAAAGCTTCCCGAAGAACCCAAACCAGTGCCGGCAGGAATATCAGCCATGCTGGTAATTTCTATGTTCGGACCTTGATTCATCTGTTCTAGAGCACAGCGCACAATTGGATGCTTTACGTCTTGAGCCGTCAGCACCCGCTCAAGCTGCGAGTATTTGATCACATAGTCATCACTCCAAGACTGGTGAATAAGTACATACATATACTTGTCGATGGCGGCCGACATAAAAGATCCGCCAAAGCCTTCGTAATAGGATGGCAGATCGGTTCCACCTCCGCCAATTGAAATGCGCATCGGGCTGCGAGCAATAATCATATGGTTTCTACTGAGACGCTTTCCCACTTGCCAGAGTTAACTTGCAAGGCTGGATGTGAGACCAAGAAATGCCAGACTACAGCCTGGAAGCCCTCGGTCAAAGGAGTAACATGTTCGGGACTGACATTCGGAATGACAATGGCCACGTCAGCCGCAGTAGCAGCATAGCCGCCATCTTTCCCGACAACAGCAACTATGGTAGCGCCTTTATCTTTGGCAAGCTTCATGGCATTAACTAAATTCATGCTGATGTTCTTTTCAAGACTGCCGCCCCCCACGGAGAAAACAAGAAGTCCATCGCGCGCAGTCAATTTGCTGACAGCAAGCCAGTTTGCGATAGTAACATCCCAACCTTCATCATTTACCCGAGCAGTTAACTCAGAAATATTATCGTATGGTGCGTAGGCTTCAATGTTGCACATCTTACGAAAATCGCAAGTGGCATGGGAAGCATGGCCCGCTCCTCCGCCGGAGCCGACTATGAACAAGCGACCTTCTCGCTCTCTCACTGCAGCCAAGGCGAGCGCGGCTTGCTCTAGTGCACCACGGTCTAGACCCTCAACGACCTTTTGACAATGCATCAAAAATTGCTCAGCAAACATTTAAACCTGCTTTCAGAAGCCTATCACTCATTTATTACCGTCGATTATAGCCAAAATTTCCTCTAGGCTGTCGACCACAAAGTCTGGCTGACAACCCGATGGTTGATTATAAAACTGTCTCAGATAAACAGTACGAATACCAGCGGCAGAGCCAGCCAATACATCCTTTGCACTATCTCCTATAAAAATTGCCTTGGCCCGATCTATTGCGTATTTCTCCACCAAGTAATTGAGCATGCCTGGTTTAGGTTTGCGACAGAGGCACTGGTCTTGATTGTCATGGACACAATAGACAACCTCTTTGAATTTAAATCTCTCTTGCAGCGATTCAGTCATCTCGGTCAATGCCGCCTGGCTAAGCAAGCCTCTGCTGACATCTGGCTGATTGGAAACTACAAACAAACTGAGATCGAAGTTATTGATTTGCTGAAAAGCTGAAATAAAATCTGGACGCAAGCGAAACTCATCTAGAGTGCGCGGGCTCGATACTAAGCCCGCCCTCAAAACAACTTCGTTTATGACACCATCTCGATCGAAGAAAACTGTATCCAATATGATTCGTAGGCATCCAGAGATTAAATTTGACTGACGACCAGTTAAGCAGTCTGCATAACCAAGTTTATGCCGTTGCACGATTTAATGTGCCCGCTTTACTATCGGCAGAAACCTCAAAGTTAAGCTTCGCACCTCTACCTTTACAGATGGGCTACCACCATCACCGTATTTAATACCGTCATTCTTTTGAGCAGCCAGGCCTTCTGTTACGGCCGCCCACCTTGACAAACCGCCCCTCGCCGTTTTGGCTACGAGCGCGGCAAAACGCGATAAAATATTGATTGCTTAAATCTACTCAGTATTTTGTTGAATGAAAAAAAGTTTTTCCAGAATCTGGGTCTTAGTCTACTTGACCGCGCTGGCAGTGCCAACGTTCTGTTTCATTGCCGCCAGCCTGATATTATTCAATCAAAACGAGCTACAGATAAGGGTTCAAGATGGCTCAGTAGCAGCTCAAGACTTCGTACACTATTACATATTTGGCCGGATGGCAGCCTCTCCTGATGCCCACCTAGTCTATAGCGAGGTAGCACAGTCACGCTGGTTCCACGACTTAGTGCTACAAATCACTGGATTTTCAACCAGCCAATCGTATTGGTGTCTGTTTGCCCCTATGGTCTTTCCCTTCTGCCTGCCGCTGGCCCTAATGAGCCTCAAGCAGGCCTTCATTGCCTTTGTGATACTGAGCGCACTAGCGCTCTTTAGCTGTTTTCCCCTGGCCCTCAATGCTCTAGGTAAGCGCTCCTTCGCTAGTAATGCTGCCATTATTTTTTGCCTGATAGCAAACACCCAAGGACTGCTGAGTATTGCCAAAGGGCAACCGTCGTTCCTTCTACTAGCTCTAGAATCGCTTTTCTTCTGGGGTTGGATAAAGAGAAAAGACTGGGTAACGGGACTAGCAATAGGCATACTCTTCTTCAAGCCTCACTATGGCCTTTTCTTCGTCACACCAATATTGATGGCACGCCGATGGAAAGCGCTGCTCGTCTGTACTCTGACCACAGCACTTTTGATGTTTCTTGGGGGGCTAATTATTGGCTTTGATAACGTCATCAACTTTCCCCAGATTATCACGCAAAAAGATATCGGCAGTTGCCTCGGAATGGTTTCGCTGCGCTACCTCGCCACCCTGTACTTTCCCGACCTCCTCGCCCTTCACATCTCGCTAGGTATTATGGTTGTTGGCTTGATACTCAATGTAATTATGTGGTGGCAGGGTGAGAAACATGCACTGGATCAGACATGGCTTATCTGCTGCACCACACTAATATGCATATTAGCTAGCCCACACACCTACCACTATGATCTCATTATGCTAGGCCTCTTGGCGGTATCCATCATTCCCGCCCGCTCACAACAAAAACCACTAGCGAAAGTCAGCTATGCGGCCTATCGAACACTCCTGATCGCGTCACCTGGGCTATATTGGATCTCAATACTTGTGCTCCCGAAAATAGGCGAAGTGGGCTCGCCCTACGATCCAATTCAATCGATAATATCAATAGTGCTCAACTTCACTCTCTTGGCTCTAGCTCTGGTCTGTTTGTTCGACAAGCCAACAAAATCTGTCAGCGAAACAGAAACAGACACAGAAACAGCAACAGAAACAAACACATGCACACACTGAAACCCTATTGGCTAGCAGCAATTAGTATTTTTGGTTTCTTAGTTGTGCGCATCTTCTTACTACCCAGCAATATTATCAATCCTGATTGCTCTATGTTTCTCAAAACTGGTCAGCTCGTCATAGCCGGCGCCCGCCCATATATAGACTTTATCGAATTAAATCCGCCCCTGGTCTTTTACATCCACGCCATTCCAGCTTTCTTTGCCAAATTATCTGGCCTGTCAGCAGAAGCATGCCTCTATATTTTCACCCTAATGCTCTTTGGTCTATCTCTAGGTCTGTGTTGGAATTTACTAAAAGGCGAGACTTCAAATGCAGTAAATTTCGGCCCCATCCTCTTGGCCTTTTGCCTAGGTAACCTGATCTGCTATGAGTGGGTCCAATTCGGCCAACGACAACAATTATTAGCCAATGCCTTATTGCCATTCTTTGTCTGCCGCTACTTAAGATGGCAAGGCGCAGGCGTAAAGATAGACACGAAAACGGCGGCCATAAGTGGACTCTACTGCGGCACATTAACCAGTCTGCTGCCTCAATATGCCGCCATTGTTGTCAGTCTAGAATTGTTCTATATCTTGCGTCAGCGCCAATTGCGCCCACTAATATCAGCTGAAACCATTGCCTTTGTTGCCAGTGTCATTGCCTATGTCTTATTTGTATTTTCACAAGATGCCATTCGAGTAGAATTTCTCGGACGCTGGATGCCCATGGTAAGCCAAGGTTATGGCCTCTACAACTGGCCCTGGTCTATGCAACTATTGCAACTCACCGTCAGTGGTATCTTGCCGATTTCTGCTATTGCCTTGCTGATCATACTGAGATTGAAACCATGGAAAAAACAAAATCAGGGCTTGCTAGCAGCCATCGGCGTATTTTACCTGGGTAGTATCTTCGTTTTAATTTTGCAAGGCAAAAGCATTCTCAATCAAACCATTCCCCTCATGTATGGCAGCTTAATGCTGTGCTGCTCTATCACTCTACCAAGCAATTTCAAGGGTACACTGATCACTTCACTACTTGCCCTGCTCTGCTTTATGCTCCCTGTATGGGCTTTGCCTGGTGTAATCTCGCAAAATCAAACATGGCAAACTATGACGGCCAAAATTGCGGCCACACTAGAGAAAGAAAGCACCAGCCAAGACCGAGTCAGTATGCTCTCTCTATCGTTACCAGACTCGTATCCGGCCCTACCCACGGCAAAGCGGGAGAGCGGCAGCCGTTATTTCTTTGTTTTCCCTCTGCTCATGACCAACTACCTAGCTAGAAAACACGCAGGCACCGAGGTGGCAGAAAAATGGCAAGCAGAAGGGCAAAGATTCATCGCCGACTTAGATACCGACTTGCACAACAACAAGCCACGCATTATTTTGATTCAAGAAAATATTATCCCGATGGCAGACATTTCAGTGCGTCAATATTTAGAAAAGACGTCATTTTGGCAGACCTTAGGCCAAAACTATGAATATGCCTACCAAGTAAAAGCCGGCCCCAGTGAGCTCTCGCTCTGGAAGCGCCGCTCAGAAAACAAACCTTAATTCTGTGCGGCAACTGTCTCAACATGGCGCCCCTGCAGCAAGTAGGGCATGATGCTGTCGCGTTGAAATTGTTCACGGAAGCGCCAAAAGAAAGCATCTTGGAAGTAATGAATGTTCGACATGGCAATGCTACAGCCCATCAGCAGCTTAAAGTAAAAGCTGCCTGGAGAAAAATCAAGGCGAGCAGCGTGGGTGATCAAATAAATACCAAGAGAACCAACACAAAGAATAGTCATGAGCAATTGAGCATTGATAGGAAGATCGAACTTTCTATTTTCATCTTGATATTTATAGCGAATGAGAATGATATTGAGACCAATATACTGGCACCAGTGCATAGTTCCAGGAATGAGGAAAGCAGTCTCCACCCGTTGACCAGGAAAAACGAAAGGCACGAAATAGAGCACCGACGTCACCCAGAAAACAAAAGCTGGCACATTAATGCTGGCACCAGCACTAACCTGTTTCAAAATATTGTTCAAATAACGAGCTATGTCATACAAGGCCAATAAGGCCAAGCCAGTAAAGACAGCCAGAGCCCAATTGTTTTCTGCCCCAGAAAAGAGCTGACGATAGAAGAAAACCGAAACGAAAAATATAGCGGGAGTCCAAAGACTGCGTGATAGCAAGTCTCTGTTTGGCAAGGCTTCATTGGCGTTTTTATTGTGATAGAGAAGGACAATACCAAGATTCTGCTGGACAAAATGCTGCACACCCCAGAAGGTAGTAATAGTTAGACACAGCCAGGGTGTGGCCACAGCCAAGAACAGAGTGACGATGCCGACCAAAAGTGGTGCCAAATAGTACAGGGCTATGCGACTGCGATCTTGAGTCCAGTATTGATTATTCTTCTTATCAAAATAGAAAAACCAGGTTGGCCCTTGATGCATCGGCCCAATGCCGAAAGCGTTGACAATAAATAAGAAAAGTAGGCTAGGACAGGCTACAGACGGCAGCTGCAAACAAATGCTCGCGGCGATAGCAAGTAGAAGCGGTGCAAAGAACCAGAGCAGGTCAAACTCTCGACTTGCCATCCAAGGGAAGCAGAACTTATCACTTTTAACTGCTTGGGAAGAGGAAGTCATAAGCTCCTTTGACAAGACCATAAAGCACCTCATGATCTATACCCATGTTAGGCTATCATATGAAAGTTGTATAAAAATTGAAGAACAAACATTGCAGAGATAAATGTCGATTGACACAGAGTTCAGAGAAAGAAAACCCAACAAGACACCCGGCTTCAAGGCGAAACGGTTGGGCCTTTTGGCTGATTTTAACTGCAGTTGTAGCCCTTAATCTAATTCGCACATTACCTTGGTTTCCCCGAGTGATAATGGTTCCAGAAGACGACTCCTGGGATCTAATGCTCAATCTTTTTGCTAAGCGTGGGGCACTGAGCGGCGTCGACTATATTTTCACTTTTGGTCCCCTCGGCTTCCTTTACAACAAGACTTACTTTCCAGATACATACACCCTAAAACTTTTTCTACAGGGCTTACTTTGCGCCCTGACCACGGCGGTTATGGTGCTTCAGGGTCGACGCCTGTTCACAAAATGGCCCTTCACAATCGCCTGGATCTTCTGCCTGGTTGCTCTTTACGGCTTCTTTGGCGACGTCTTCTTTCTCGCCATACCAGTACTGCTGGTCAACCAATATTTTCTGCTTGACGACGCCAAAGCAAACTACAAGTGCAAGGCATCTGGCGTGACAATTCTCTTGGTTGCACTGCTTGCCTTGACCGCCTTAGTCAAGTTTACTTTCTTCGTGGCTGCCACTTGGGTCATCGCCTTTATTGCCCTAGATGAGCTGCTCAAGAAAAAGCCGCCTATCTTGCTTTTTCTCTTTACCATAGTTTTTCTGGCTGGATGGATGCTATGCGGTCAGCCCCTGGCAAATTTGCCCACTTATATCAGCACCTCACTAGCCGTAGCCGCTGGCCACAGCGAAGCCATGTCATGGTCGGAAGCCAACTGGCAAATACCAATTTTGGCCACCGTTGCTGCAACAGGCCTGTTGCTAATTAGCTTTGCCAACCTTGTGTACAAAAGAATGGGCAAGACCTTCCCCGTCGCACTTTTAGCTGAAAGCGGGCTTTTTTTTTGACCTTCAAGGCCGCCTATGTGCGCCAAACCCTCGACCATCAAGTAATTGCCCCATCAGTTTTTGGCTTTGCCGCTCTAGCACTGACGCCATTTTTCATTAAAGAAACGAGCAAACCAATTAAGGTCACAGCCTTGATTTCATTGGCTAGTATGCTCTTCATCGCCATACCAGCCAATATGCCAATGCCAGGCATTCCGCCTTTGCTAATCTATCCCACCATGCTCTTCGGCAACCTTTACGATACAGCCTTGCGCCTGCATCAGTGCCCCTCAGTATTGCTAGGCCAATCAAAGATAGCAGCAGACTATCAGAAGCGCATGGCCGCAATCAAAGAGAAGAACCACCTGCCAGCCCTGACTGGTACGGTTGACCTGTTACCAGCGCAGCTCAATGTTGTCATCGCCAACAATTACAATTATCAGCCCAGGCCAGTGATTCAAAGCTATCTAGCTTATAAAGAATCACTTATAGAGACAAACAAAAACTACTGGGCCAAAGGCAAAGCAGCCGATTATGTTGTCCTGCAAGAAATGACAGACACCTACGGTTACTATCCAACCCTACACGATGGGCCCTCCTGGGTCGAACTACTAAGCCGCTATGAACCAACTTGGTGTCAGCCCAGCGGTCTAATTGTCAAAAAGCGTTCTCAGCCTCGTAGCATCACATTGAAAACCCTAGAAACCATCGAAACAAAATTAGGTGAGCCAGTTACTATTGCGGCTTCAAACCAAATTGTCTTTGCCAAAATCAATGTCAAAATCACGCCCCTGGGCTCTTTGCAAAAGTTATTCTTCCGCATCTACCCAACCGCCATTGCCGTGCAACTGAAAAACGGCAAGAAAGAGAGCTATGTTGCCCCCACAGACAATCTCAGAGCTGGATTTATACTCTCACCTTTCGTCCGCCAACCAGAAGAAATTAAGGCACTTTATTCTCAGCCTAAAGACCTGCATACAAGCAACGATGTGGTTGAGCTCACCATCAGCGAAAGGAAAAATGATTTTCCGTGGCATATACTGTCTGACCACTACACCATCGAATTGTTTTCACTGGAAAATCACAATTGAATCACGAAGCACTGCACGTTGACATTTTTGTGGTCTTACTGATGGTGACAGCGACTGTTGCCATCTCAGTAAAGTGGGTGAAGCTGCCCTATTCTATTGCCCTCGTCATTGTCGGCTTACTAATTGGCGTCTGCCATCTTTTGCCACCAGTAGAGCTTACCCCTGATCTAATCTTGCTGATTTTCCTTCCGGCCGTACTATTCGAAGCTTCCTGGAATATTCCCCTGCGCGAGCTTAAAGAAGGGTGGCTTCCTATCACAGTTTTGGCGACACTGGGGGTAGTCGTCAATACGGTGGTGGTGGCCTATGGTATGAACTATTTTGCCGGAGTAGCTCTTGGTCCGGCATTTCTTTTCGGCGCCATGATTGCAGCGACCGACCCGATTTCAGTACTAGCGCTATTTCGCAAACTAGGAATTAATAGCAGCTTAACTATGCTTCTAGAAGGCGAAAGCTTGGCTAACGACGGCACGGCAGTAGTGCTTTTCAAATTGGTACTAGCAATAGTGCTAAGCGGTGCTTCTTTCTCAGCGGCTTCGACCTTGGGTAATTTCATTTTGGTTGTAGTCGGGGGTGCTGCAATTGGCGCCATCATTGGCTATGCCGCTTCACGTATCACCAGCCTATTCGACGACCACCTCCTAGAAATTACCCTCACCACTATCGTTGCTTACGGTTCATATATTTTGGCCGAGCAATTGCATCTCTCCGCAGTACTAAGTGTGGTGGCAGCCGGTGTGGTCATCGGCAACTACGGCAGCCGCAATTCGATGTCAGTCGGCACACGTATGGCAGTCAACTCTTTCTGGGAATACACTGCCTTTCTCGTTAATTCACTAATATTTTTGCTCATTGGCCTGCAAGTAAAATACGATTTGCTCTGCAAATATTCTCTACAAATTGGCGTGGGAATAGCCGTAGTAATTGCTGCTCGTCTCATTGTCGTCTACGGCATGACACCATTTCTTAGGCAGCACAATGCAAAGATTCCATGGAAGTGGCGCCACTTGCTCTTCTGGGGTGCACTGCGCGGCTCTATTTGCATGGCCCTAGCCCTGAGCCTACCCGATTCGCTGCCAGCAAAAGAGATGATTACAATCACTACTTTCGGCGTTGTTCTCTTCACCCTACTAGTACCGGGTTTAACCATCGAGCCTCTAGTTAAATTGCTGGGTATGAATTTAATAGATCCGGTGAAAGAGCAATACAAAGAGTTGAAAGCACGTCTAATTACTAAAAAACGGGCTGCCAATTTTCTAGCCGAACAGTTCAAGACTGGCACGGTCTCAGCAGCTTGCTTCGAACTACTAAACGCTGACTTACAAGAACAAAAAGAATCACTAAAAAAACAAATAGAAAATTTGCACATTGAAGATATCTCAGTTAAAGAACTAGAAATAGAAGAAGTAAGACACCGCCTGGCAGAGCTAGAAAAAGACTGCTTAAAGGAACTAACAAAAGAAGGTTTCATCAGCGAAGATGGCCGCCAACGCATACAGCTAGAACAGGTACAGCTAGATCAAGTACAGCTAGAACAAGTACAGTTAGAGCAGACAGAAACAAGCAAGAACTTGCCAGAATAATAAGAGAAATGGTCATTGAGGGCATAAATTTGAAGTTGTTTCATAGCCGCAACCAAGCTTTAATTGTTCCTTTTGTTGTTTCCGTAATTTGTGGGCAGGCCCTGCCGAGCCAAGCTCTACCAGCCAGTGAAAAGAAGCCACTGGCACCGGTGAGCTGCTACAACCAAGGAGTTCAAGCCTATCAACAAGGCCGCTACAAGGAAGCCGTTCGCTTTATGTACGACGCCATTGTCAAAGAGAAAGCCGGTGTCAATGCCTGGCTCTACATGGCCAACGCCCAATATGCTTCGGGCAACAAACAACAAGCCCTAGACACCTACCAACGCATAAAGAGCGGCTTTGCTGGAACAGCTCAAGCACAAGCCGCAGCACAATACCTACAAAGATTTAGTAGCGCAACAAAAGAGACAGAAGGCTCAAATAAGCCAGACTCAAATAAGTCCGACTCTAACAACGATTCAACAGCGAGCAATACCAATACCGAAGCGCCTCTGCCACCGGCAAAAGTATTAAAAGAGTTGCGCGCCCGCATAACAATAACTAGGCCAGTAATTGGTCACGACCCAGTCAGCGCCAGAACAATTGCGGCAGTCAATCGCTGTTTTGATAAAATACCAGCCAAAGTACAGGCAATCTTGCTCAAGAATAATATAAAATTTGTCATCACCCCAACAATGATTGATAAATATCCCGAGGGCGCCTACCAGACAGTACGTGGCTATGAAGGCGGCACAAGCAAGAGCTGCCCAGGTCTTTTTGATGGAGACACCATTGTGCTGGCCCAAAGCACGGTCAATGAAGACACTAATAATGTCAATCAAGCCATCAATGCAGACGATCTAGAGGGCACCTTTCTCCACGAAACCGGCCATGCCCTGGACGCCTGCCTCAACAATTATTCTTGTACAAAAGAATACCGACACAACTACTATTTAGACATCGCCCACGTGCCAGACAGCGTTGCTCCTAAAATTAGCTATTATCTGCAAAAGTCTGACACCGGCCAAGTTGAGAGTTGTGCTGAACTGACTTCTATTTTGCTCGGTAATGAGCGCGGCCATGCCGCAGAGCTTACCACTTATTTTCCCAACACCCTTAAATACATCAAGCAAAAGCTTGGGCTTTAACCTGCCTGGGTTTTGCCTGTAGCATTTTCAGGTAGAATCAATATTATGAGTCGCTTAGCCCCCCAGCTTGAAGACGTCCGCTCGTTCTGGCCTGCGCAGACTATGGGCGGCGGCATTGACGTTTCTCGGCTTTTGACCGAAGTGCAAGAGTTTGCCCTTTTAACCTTTGACAGACTGGACAGCAATGGCAACGGCTTTATCTCAAAAGAAGAGTTAGAAGATGCGAAAACTAAATTCAAACTTTCCGGCCGCGAGCTGAGCTATGTGCGCTTTCTCTGTTCGAACGTTAATAAAATCAGTGCCGCCCACGACGACCACGATGGCCCCACTCCTGCTGGAATTTCTCGCAACGACATCATAGTTGGTATTTCAAGACTAGATTTGATCAAGTTTTTTAGCGGCATGGGCAGTAAAACATAAAGTCGCTGAGCTCAAGCTCTTGCTATTTAACAGTTACCTTCGGCAGAGCGGCAGCAAACATGGCCTTATTGCTTGGCTGCACCTGCAGCACTTTTAGGCCCTTAAACTGCTTGAGGACAGGAACAGCTCGCCTATCTAAGCCGCAATCGACGACGCTTAAGGTGTGTAGTCTATTGAGCTTACTCAAGAGCTTGAGCTGGCTGAGGGTAACTTTGGTATAACTCAAGTTCAGATATTGCAATGTCGATAACTCAGAAAGAGCCTTGAAATCTTGCGGCTGCAATTGGCAGCGCTGCAAATTTACATACTCAAGACGCTTAACCATCTTAAGCTTAGCGAGAATAGCAGTGCAGTTTCCTCCAGCAGCGAGCTGAAAATCACGTATATGATTCCAGCAATTGGCACGAGCCAGCATGGCACCATCTAAGGTGCAATTATTGCCGTCAAACTTGCTGATTTGAGTAAACTTACTAAGCGACGGAATACACTTAGCCGTAAGACCATGGGTATCATAAATTTGTAATTCATCGATAGCCGGAATGGCTGTGCAAGCCTCAAGCACAGCGTCGCTATCGGAACCATCGACGAGGCGCACAGCCGTTACGTCACCCTTACCGAAGCGCAAGACATATCCGGGATGGACAGCCACAAGCCGAGAGGGCAAATACATTAACCACTCACTCTCCGCAAATTCTACAGTACCTCTAGCTTTGACAATTCTCTCTTTCTTTGTTTTCCAATCATAAGAGTAGATACTGCCAATTAAGCAGTCTGTGGGGAAATTAAAGATACGGGCCTTGCCACCTCCTGATTTGCTATCAAGATAAGGATTAGTGTCGGCCAAAGATGTGGTCGGCTCAATATCTTCATCCCCGTCAAATTTGACTTTTTCCACTTTAGGCTTAGCAACAGCCAAGACTCGCCGAGGAGGCGGCTTAGGCTTAGAATTAGCGGACTGAAAGTTCTGCCAAACAAGAAAACCACAAGCAACAGTTGCAAGAACAATAGCCCCAGCGCCAAGTCCGAGCAAAAGCTTCTTCACCTTCAACACTTGCTCTCTTGATGCCTGCGAGTCGGTGCTATTGCGGGCACGTTGATCAGCTTCTATACTGGCCGCCTCTTCACTTAGCGATACACCGTTGCGCGTCAGCGCGCTGCGCACCAAAGCCTTACCTTCCTCAGCCAGCGAGGGAGTGATCAGCGAATCATTCTGTAGAGGCTGAAAATCAGGTGTTTGAGCGGCTGTGTTAACAGTTCGACTCGGCGGAATTAAATTGGGATTGAGGGCAGGTGCCACCACAGTACTGCGGGTATGCTGTAGATAGATATTGCCACTGCCGTCAACTATTGGAGCGTTGTAGCAGTAGAACGGCTCATCGCCTTGCAAGATGGCAATTAGGTCGCTACAAAGATTCTCCATAGCCTGATAGCGCATGTCTGGGTCTTTAGCCATCATCCGCTCTAACACAGCCTGCACCGCATCAGGAAAATTTCCACCCTCAACCACTTCGTTCAAAATGGGCGTGGGAGCCGACTGATGCATATGCTTAATTTCAACAGCACTCCTGGCGACAAAAGGCGGCTCACCAGTAAGGGTCTCAAAGAATGTTACACCTAGCGAATAGATGTCGCTGCGAGCATCAACAGTGCGACCTAGACACTGCTCAGGGCTCATATAATAGGGACTACCTAAATTCTCTTCGTCATGACCGAGGTGGTCTCCGTCAATTTCAGCATCGAAAGTAAGCTTTACAATGCCAAAATCAACAATCTTGATAGTTGAACCCGTAGCATCCGGCTGATCAAGTAAAACAATATTGGCAGGCTTAACATCGCGGTGAATAACTCCTTTGCTATGGGCGTAGCCAAAGCCGCTGGCAGCCTGCAAAAATATGTACAAGACAGTATTTACAGGCGGTGGATCATAGTCGCGCAAGCGCTCCATCAGATTGCAACCGCGCAAAAAATCCATTACATAAAACGGATGATCAAAACCATCAGGGGTTCTATGCAAACCAAAATTGTGCAAACCGACAATATTGGGGTGAAACATTTTAGCAATGGCCTGGGCCTCAATTTGAAAGCGCACCCAAGCAACTTCTGTGATTTGATCAGTGCTCAAAGTCTTGAGAGCGTACTCTTTGGGCAACCTGACATGATGGGCGTGATAAACGTAACCCATGGCCCCACGACCAATGTAATCGACAATCTGATAACTATTGCCAACAATGTCGCCGATTTTAAACTCAGCACCCGGTGGCAGCGGTCTAGGCTGTGCGGGCGGCTGTAAAACTAAATCGTCGGATAATGGTTCGTTCACTGTCTCTGGCAGTTCAAGTAGCGATTATTAAGCCTAAGGTCTTGAGAAAGCTGGCTAGCATCAGCTTTATATACCAAGCCCGAAGACAAGGTAATCAGTAAGCTAACAACTAACAAGTTATCTATACGAGATTCGGGAGAAGCGAAGATCATGATCAATAACGGGTAAAATATGGTCTGAATTTAGTGGATAAACAATAGAAACCATGTACAACACACAGGGAAAAACTTTCTTTGAACTAGCCACTGACCGCAATTTTTGGTTGCATCTCAATCCGCAGCTGCACATTACCGAAAAAGGCTCACAACCGACAGTTGCCCGCTACAAACTCAGCTCCGAGCTAGGGCAGCTGACCAAAGAGAACATGCAGCACGAAGGCTACTTCAAAATCGAAAATGCCGTTGCCCAGGCCGACCTAGGGCTTATGGTGCAAGCCGTAAAAAAAATCCGTGATGACCACTGGCCAGAGACCTTTTCCTTTGTCTACGACGAATTCTGGATGAAATTTCAAGAATTGTCATCTGTCCTCAGCGTCATTCTCGGCCCAGACTACAAAATGATGCCCACGCTGTACACCTTCTGTGTAGAGCCCGGCGGGGCTGGCGCTGGTTTTCTACCTCACCGTGATCGCTCTAGGCGCAAGCTTTTGCGAGCCGATGGTCAAACTGTGGCCATGAACATCTGGATATCGCTCACCGATGCCAGCCCCGATACTGGCTGCATTTACATCCTGCCTGTGCAATACGACCCCAATTTCCCCAATAATTTGACCACCTATGGTGTCACCAATTATCAAGACATTCGTGCCCTGCCCACTAAAGCCGGTGACATTCTGGGCTGGAACGAAGGGGTCTATCACTGGGGCGGCCGCAGCAGCAAGCACGGTACCTACTCAAGAATCAGCATTGCCGCAAGCTTTCAAAGGGGCGACAGCGCCTCTCTAGAGACGCCTCTGTTACCACCAAACAGGCTGCCAACCTTGAAACAGCGCCTCTCTATAATTGCCGCCCAACTTTTGCGCTACCAGGCCCAAGCGGCCATATCACCAGCCGTCAGACAACTAGCTGTAGACTTGCAAGCCTTAGACGAAAGACTAGTCGTCAACGACGATGGAGGCCCCTTTATTTATGACGAAGCCGGGGAAAAAGTACTGAAGCGCTAGTAAGGCAAAAAACAATAATTCAAGGCAATCCCAAAACAGCAAAACTACCATAGGTGCTATCAATGACCGAGAGCAGAGAAGGGCAGCCCCAGATCAAAGTCAGTCGTCGCTTATTTATGGCAGGTGGCCTCTGGGCAGCCGGTTCAATTTTTGTCGGCAGTGTTAGTCCTGAAAGAGTCTTAGCGGCAAGCAAGAAGCCAAGTTTTGACGTCGAAGCTTTGCGCCAGGCAGTCAAATGCAACATTTCGCTGCCCAGCGACAAAGATTTCAAAGACAAAGTTTATGGTGGTCTCTGGAACAGATACTATGCTAATCGCGCCCCGCAAGTAGCAGTGCAAGTAAAAACCGACGCAGATGTCATTGCCGCTGTCAAATTTGCCAAAGCCAATAACATGAAAGTCGCAGTGCGCGGCGGCGGCCACAACTGGTGCTCTCCTTCACTGCGCAATGGCGGCATGATGATTGACCTGACGGCCATGAATAAAGTGATCTCAATCGATCCTGTAAAAAAAATCTGTATAACAGAGCCAATCATCAGCAACCGTGAAATTCAACAGAAGCTCAAACCTCATGGCTTAGCCTTCCCTTCGGGCCACTGTCCCCAAGTAAAACTAAGCGGCTATCTGCTTAGCGGCGGCATGTCTTGGAATCAAGGAGTCTGGGGTCACGGTGTCGAAAGCGTCGAAAAAATTGAAATGGTCACCGCCGATGGTGAACTAATCGTCGCTGACAAAGACCACAATCAAGATTACTATTGGGCCGCCCGTGGCGCTGGCCCCGGCCTCTTTGCCGTATGCTTGCGCTACCACCTCAAACTTTACGACATTCCTAAAGCCTTTACATGCAGCGCCTATCACTACTCGATGGAGCAATATAAAGAAGTGGCTGAGTGGATCAAGGATACAGCACCAAAGCTCGATCCTTGCGTTGAACTGTCACTATGGATGGTGGCAGCCCCGCCTGAACTAGCCGAACAAACTAAAGCCCAGGGCGGCAAAGTCTGCATGGTGACCGGCACAGCCTTTACCGATAGCCAAGAGAAAGGCAAGGCGGCCATGGCCCTGCTAGATACTTGCCCAGTAATCAACAAATGCTTATCAAAGTCAGTCAACCAACCGTCCGATTTTGAAGGTTTGTTTGACGCCTCTGGCGCTCTATGGCCAGAAAACATGCGCAACCAAGTAGAAGCAATGTTCTCGAATACTAATCCAGCTGAAATATTTGCCGCAACAGCAGAGCATTTCAAAAAATGTCCATCGCCAGCCACTGTATTTATGTTTGCTGTATTTACTGGCCCCAATGTGCCAAGCAAACCGCCAGCAGACACAGCCTTCTCAATGACGGGCAAACTCTATGGCGGCCCTTGGACAATGTGGAAAGATCAAGCCGACGACAGCGTCAATTTGAAGTGGCACAAAGAAATGCTCACTCTAATTAAGCCATTTACGGTTGGTCATTATGTGGCTGAGTCAGACACTGTTGCCTACCCAGAGCACGCAGTAAATGCCTTTTCAAAAGCCAACTGGAAGCGTTTGGCTGAGCTGCGCAAAAAGTATGACCCCAGCGGTGTTTTCTTTAACTTTACTGATGGATTAGCGTAATAACTAATTCTGATACCATTGTTAGCCTTATGATGAAAAATACATTTTGCCATCTCCCCGGCATCACTGCCGCCCGCGAGCAAAAATTGTGGGACTCCGGCTGCCATTCTTGGGACTCATTACTCCAAACCGACTTTGCCCAAAAACACAAACGCTCAGGCTCGGTCTCTTCTCATATAGAGAAATCGCTGGAGCATATCGAAAAGGACAATCCATCATATTTCGCAGAGCAGCTCCCGTCTTCTCTGCACTGGCGATTGTTTCCCGATTTTCGCCAATCGATAGCCTATCTCGATATTGAAACAACCGGCCTCGAGCGCAGTGACATCATCACAACCATTGCCCTTTACGACGGCAAATCAATATTCCACTACGTGCAGGGTGAGAATCTCAACGATTTCAAAGCCGACATAAACAAGTACAAGCTGCTTGTCACATACAACGGAAAACCTTTTGATGTGCCGTTCATAGAACGCTATTTCAAAATCGCAGTAAACCAGCCAAATATCGACTTGCGGTACATCTTGCACAGCCTCGGATACAAAGGCGGTTTGAAAGGCTGCGAGAAAAAGTTGGGCATCGACAGGAAAGACCTAGCCGAGATAGACGGCTACGCTGCCGTGTTGCTCTGGCGCGACTACAAGAAAAACAAGAATCAAAAGGCTTTAGAAACTCTGCTTGCATACAACATTTTGGATGTTCTCAATCTTGAAACGTTGCTCGTATTAGCTTACAACGAAAAAATTTCATCCACCCCGTTTAGCAACAGTCACAAGCTGCCACTGCCATTGCATCCGAAGAATCCATTTGAACCTGACAAGAAAACTATAAATAGTATTCGCCGCTACCTTTTCTGAGTTACCGCTAATCTAACTACCTCGTTAACCACTCTAACCTCGTGCAAAGCTTAAGAAAAATAGTGGCAAAAAATTTCTTTTTCATGCCAGGCAAGGGTTTAGACCCTTCATTAGTATTTTTACCAGTGACGATGTAAAGAGATGCAACTACTATCGAATTGTCATCGGGCGAAGGCAAGAAATCGAAACAAGGAGATTGCTCTTGAAAGAAAAATCCTCCCGCACAAATGTGCCAGAAGCAAAACTCCGTCAACTAACGGAAGCTGCCGAAAGCGGGCAGTATGGCGTCCTAACTAAATTTCTCAATAGCTTACCTAGTGCAGTCGATCGCGTTGAAGTGCTGCAATCAATCGAAAGATTGAACCGCGAAAACCGCTACAAAACTGGCAAACTACCAAGACTGGCATTCGTCAGCAACACATATAGTGATAGCGACTTTGTCGACATCGCACTAACAAAAAAGAGCTCCGATTGGTTATTCCAAGATGATGTTCTCTATCGCGAATCAATCATCTGGGACATCTGCGCCGTAGCAGAAATCACAAGCCAAGCAGATCGGCAAATCAATCCTGCAATCACTCACTCATTCCAGCAACAAATAGCTCGCTCAGCATAAATTTCTGGCTGGCACCACACACACGACACATACGACAAACCTCCCTGCGCTACCCACGTAACTAGACTATAATCTACAACCTTGTCCTCATTGAGCTACCCTGATTCAGGCCGCTTAGTGAGGACATCATGCTAAAGGGTTCAAACTACTAACTACTAACTACTAGCTACATATCGAAGGAGTGCAATGAAGAAAAACTATTTGCTGGCCCTGTGCACTTCAATCTACTTTTTAGCAACAAGTAACTCTGTATCAGCGGCACCACCAGCGAAAACAGTTAAAAAGCCACCACCACCTGATTATTTTCCGGCTCGTTGGAAATACTCGTGGAAATATCAGACCACCACAGCCGATGGCAAGAAAACAAACTTTTCAATGAAAGACATTCACGACGACAAACAAAGCGATGGCACCATTTGGCATCAAATTCAAGTTGAAACTTCGCCCACCCAGAAATTTAGCGATTGGTACAGCAAAGGCAACGGTCTAGTGCTAGACCATCACCTCGAATATGAATCTAACGGCATGAAGGCTGACTATCTGCCGCCCAAGCAAACGCTGAAACACCCACTAGAAAGCGGTGACCGTTGGCAGTGGGCAGGAACAGGCATGATGAACACAGCCTCAACAGAAAACTATACGGTTAGTGGGCCAGAAGAAATAATAGTTCCAGCCGGTAAATTCAACGCCATGAAAGTAGTCAGCGAAGTTACTACTGCCGGTTCAAAGGCGACAAAAACCTACTGGTATGGCCCCAATGTCGGCCTAGTAAAATCTATCACCGAGAGCGGCCCAGTTAAATCGACAACAGAGCTAGTCTCTTACGATTTTCCCAAGCTGCTGCCCGGTGAATTAGAAGCAGAAATAAATAGGCCTAGATAGGTCGACAAAAACCTAGATAGAGCTAACTATTTATATGATGTGGTCTTCTTCACTTTGACTGTGGATTTCTTCGTATACGCTTTAGAGCCAGACGTTGTTGAAGCCGTTGAAAGGTCAGCATTTAATTTAGTCACAGCTTTCTCAAGGCTATCCACTTCACTCTCCGGCCAGCCAGCGGCCTCAGCCGATGAGGTTTTGCGCACGAGGGAGTCGGCTATACTTCTGAAACCAGAGGCCTGCGAGCCATTGATCCAACCTTTGGCAACGGCTGTGTCAATCTGAGCGTGGATATTGTGCAACCGCTCACGGAATTTGAACTTTACGCCTTTTTTGACATCGATCGTTTCGCTGCTGCTAGATGAGCTTGAAGTATGCTCGATGCTGTCAGCGAAAGCTGGTAAGCAAGTAAACATTGGTGTCGACACTGCGCATGCCACCATAAGACTGACTAAATTTTTCATTTGTACCTTCGTTAATCTGTGAGTTAATTGATTTTGCGCTGATATTAGCGTTGATACCCACTAATACTTATATTCTCTTTGCAAGCCTTTGGCCCAAATCAGGGATAATTGGCAGCACGGAGTGGGTCGTTTTCGGCGAGCCTATATTCTTGGATGGAGTTTGAAATGGCACCGAGAGACTATCCCAATATTTCATGTGGCATTTTGACCAAGCAAAGCTTCAAAGATTGGGGCACAGTTCGAGAGTTGTTCACCTTGTGGCACAAGGTTGCGCCTGCCTACTTTCCTAATAGGTACGACGTGATAGAACCTATTCGTCGTCCACTGAGCATCGAAACACTTGATGCAATGCAAGAAATTTGGGAAATGAGTGTATGTTTCAAAACCACCAAATCCCCGTGGGTAGAGGCAAGCTGCTCCATAGAAGGGTCATTCGAAAGTGAAAGGAAGTACTCTACCCTTCACGTCACAGCAGAATCGGGAACCAGTGCGGAGCCAGAGCTAATCAAGTTTATTGAGCAAGCAGCATTAGCGACAGATGCCGAGTTTGCTTACATGCATCGGGCAAATAGTACTGAGCAAAATCGAGATCGTGAGAAAAAAATCGATTCTGTTTATACCTGCGGTGTTGCCGATAAGTACCCCCTAATTTCGGTTTACAGCAAGCATTTGCCACTCGGTATGCCAGACCTTTATTGGTGCACGATTCTAGGCAAAGACAAAGTAGAAGAAATCGGGCGAGCACGGTTGTCAGCTTGTCCTGTGTACAAAGTTCAATGGCTAAATGATGATTTGGTGAGACTTCAATTAACTAGCTCAATCAACGACAGCCGAGACAACGAACAAGACTTTGAAAAATTGAGAGCAAATATCAAAAGATATCTCGGCGAAAAACTGTTTCAGCCTTATTCTTGGCCCGATGGATACAGGCCCATCATTGATATTTTGAATGAATTATCCGCAAAGAATTTCAAGAAATAAGGTATCAAACAGTGGGTTCAGATTTTTCAAATTATCAAATCTACGCAGGTGCTGAGTGCGATACGGCTCGAGCTAACCTAATCGAAACTATCGACTCAGCAATGAGATCAGAAGGACTTACAAAAGAAGAAGCATCGCATGAGACCATCGAAGCTCTCCTAGAAAAAGACCGCACTAGTCGCTGCTTTGCAGTGAGTCCAGCACACTCTTGGATCACAGTGCTAGACTCCTTGCCCAGCGTCTACGGTGAGCCCGGTTATATTGAAGCGATTGCCAGAGAAAAGAGAGGGGGAATTCCGCAAATTCAAGAACCAGACATTGAGGGTGAAAAATTTCGTCAAGAGAAATGCCTGAGCTTTTTAGCGAATCTTTCAAAGCATTTTCCAACTATCTGGCTAAAGACATTCGACTCTTGTGTGCTAGAATCGTCGCTTTTTCTTGAGGGAAAGCAGGTTGGTACCTTTGTCTACCCTTGGGACTACCGCGCTGAAAATCCAGTTGCGCTCATGCTTGAGAGCAACATAGACTGGCCAGAGCTGGCGAGCTTACCCTCATCTGAGATTGAATTTTGGGAAAGTTCTGAATATGTAGTCGGCGGTCGCAAATTTTCGGCTCTAGCAAAACATGTTGACTGGCGACCCGAAAGTGTTGAGATTGGCTTCACTGTTGACTCTGAGGGAACAAACTTTTGGTATGCCGTCCCGGATGACTACACCCTCTTGTGCTATTCCAAGCAATACTATTGAAGTTCAGCATGCCAGATAACGAAAGCATTTATTTGGCAGCCGATGTCTACAAAAACGAGTTTCGCATACAACAGCTTCGACTCGAAAATTATCGATGTTTCGGAGCAATCACCCTTGATGATGAGCCTAGCTTCAAGACCTCCGCCTTAGTTAGTTGAACCGCCTATGCCCGCTAGACCACCGATGTTTCCTTTTGCTCGAGTTCAAATCCAGCATTCTTCCATGCTGCAGTGCCACCAAGAACGTTCAACAACGGCTTAAAGCCAGCTCTCTCAAGAACACTTTTGGCTATCGATGAGCGGTAACCGCTGGCGCAAATTACAGCAATCTGACTGCCCGTAGGCACTTCTTTTAGCCGACCTGGCAACTCTGCCAGTGGCACATTGATTGCAGACGGTACGTGACCACCTTGATACTCACCAGTACGTCTAACATCCAATATTTGATATTGTTCGCCTGCATCCAACTCCTTTTTCAATTCATCCACAGTTATCACCAGCGACTCAACAACCTCAAAGCCGCCATCACTCCAGCCAAGCATGCCGTTTTCTTGATAGCCAACAACGGTCTCGATTCCTATGCGAGCAAGCCTGACAACAGCTTCGTCAATAGCGGCCGCATCAGTAGCCACTAAAATAACCGGCTTCCCGAGCTCAAGCAGAGTACCTGCCCATGATGCAAATTGTCCACTGAGCCCAATGTTCAAAGAGCCCTTAATGTGACCACCAGCGAACTCTACGCCACTGCGTATGTCGAGCACTACTGTTCCATCTTGCATTGCCTTATTGACTTCAGCAGCCTTTAGACCTTTCGGTCTTGCTAGCTCTTCAATAGGGAGCGCACCATGTCTATTGATTTCAACATCTTTGGGAAAATATGCCGGTACTTCTGGCAAATCAGCGGTCAACATAGTGATAAAGGCTTCCTTGGACATTGGCTTAAGAGCATAGTTAAATTGCTTCTGCAAGCCAATAGTTGAAGACTTCTCATTCGACAAATGTTTGCCGCAAAGCGAGCCAGCTCCATGCGCTGGCAACACTTCCACGTCGTCAGAAAGTTTGAGAAGCTTCTCGTGGAGGCTCTCATACATAAGACTGGCCATTTCCTTTTCGGAATTACCCTTCGAACCAACAAGGTCAGGCCGACCAACATCGCCGATGAAAAGCGTGTCTCCTGAAAATAATTTAGCTGCTTCTTCGGTTGCTGTATCTTTTGCCAAAATACAAATGCTTTCTGGGGTGTGACCGGGGGTCTCAAGAATTGAGAGGACGACAGTGCCAATCTTAAGCACATCACCATTACTCACCGCTAAGTGAGGGAAAGTAGCACCAGCCTTGGCGCCAAAAACAATTTCAGCACCGCTTTTTTCCGCCAACTCTCTGTGGCCGCTGACAAAATCAGCGTGCAGGTGAGTCTCGATAATGTACTTAATAGAAAGACCTTCTTTTCTTGCTTCCTCAATATACTGATCGACGTCTCTTTGTGGATCGATCACCACCGCTTCTCCTTGCGAACCAAGAAGATAAGACGCATGAGCTAAGCACCCTAAATAGAATTGTTTTAAATACATCTCCAGCCTCCAGTTTTCATCCAACTAACCAATAAATTGCTTTATCAACATCCAAGCCGAAAGAAGCAGCAATGCCAGTGCAAAACCAACTTTTAGCTTGCCTTGTTCGACATAGTGCGCAAAGTGTCCAGCTACCGGCGCCGATAGAATGGTGCCAATGGCAAACGGTAGAACCGAGCCCTTAAAGCTAATGTGCGAAGCATAAGCAGTGGCCCCCACTAAACTATTCATGCCGATTACCAATAGTGAAGTTCCGACGGCCTGCTTCATCGGCAAACCCAATACCAGCATCAAGGCTGGCACAATAATGAAGCCACCACCGACTCCAAGCAATCCAGTTAAAAGCCCCGCTCCCAAACCGGCAGCCAAAACAATCAACAACTGATGACTATGTTGCGGCAGGGATGCTTCATCATTCTTGACTGCCGTTAACATCAGAATGCCAACCAGAGCCATGATTGCCGCAAACAATATCAACTGAATTTGGTCAGAAATACCGCCAGCAAGCACCCCACCAAGATAGCTACCAAAGGCACCAGAAGCCCCGAATTGAAGAGCTATTCGCACTGAAACATAATTTCGGCGCCAATGAGGCAAAACCGCAAAAAAGCTTGCTAGGCCAACAATTACAAGACTTGTACCAATAGCCGTTTTCGCCTGCAAACCAAGCAGATAGACCAATATCGGCACAGCTAAAATGCTGCCACCGCCGCCGAGCAGCCCCAGCAGAGTGCCAACGATCAAGCCAAGAAAAACGTCTAGGAACATAAGCCCCACTTCAACCCAAGACTACGAGCAACAGCTGGTCGACTTACTGGCCATCGACTTGGTTGCCCCAAGTTAGTTCCAACCATTCAAGGAGTATTCGATAGCCCGACCAAATCACTATATCGTTATTTAGTTGAATAGTCAATTATTTACTTGTCGAATTAACGATTTATTGCTACCTTGAGACTAGCGGGGGTTAGAGATGCCAAAGAAACATACTCAACGATCAGAAACGAGAGAGAATCTTCCACGAGAGGCTTTAGAAATAGTGGCGGCGCGATTTCGAGCAATGGGAGATGCAACCAGGCTGGAGCTGCTACAGTTGTTAATGGAAGGCGAAAAATCGGTCCAAGAGTTGTGCGGCCTGACCGGCATGAGTCAAGCAAACATCAGCAAGCACCTAAGCATTTTGGCAGACCAGGGTATTTTAAATCGCCGCAAACAAGGTCTGTTTGTCTTTTACTCAGTGGCCGACACCAGCATTTACCAGCTCTGCGATCTTGTGTGCGGCGCACTATCAGAACGCTTCAGCAAGGTGCAGAAACACTTTGAACACAAGTCGACTCTAACGTCATAGGTCACTTAAATACTAGCCAGCCCAACCAAATTTCGCCACAACCCGCCCCAACTGGAAGCGGACAATAACCGCCACACCGACGCCAGTGCATAGAATATAGGCAGGGAATGCGTAGTTGGCGAAAGTCCAATTAGTGATAGTCAAAAGAGTGATACCAGCACTGATGGCACCAGCTAGATAAGGGGCATAGTGCTCAGACTGCGGCTCTTTCCACGATTTGATCAAAGTAGGCAGCCCTGCCAGGCCGTCGGCTACTAGTGAGAAAGCAATAGCAACATCTCCGTGACCCGACACCTTCCAGGCCACAAGAGCAACAATAGAGAGTATGCCGCAAGTCCAGTCAAGTTTTGACATTTGCCAATATGACTGTTTATTGAGGAAAGAAGCGATAAAGACAAGCAGCGGGCCAAAGCCAATCATAAAGGTCATCAACGACTGCAAGCCCACACCTTCTTGCAATTCGGCGAAGAAGGCAATCATCGGGATAACCATCCACAACAGCCAAGTAACACGATTGGGCTTGGTCTCGCCCTTGAATGTCTTATAGGCGTATACAGCAGAGCCCACAATGTTGAAGAGAGAGGCAAATATGACAAAACGGGGGTCGAGCACGGGATTCCTAGATATTTACGTATTGGCGTCTTTGAGAGTGACCAACAAAGAACGCGTTAGGGAGCTTACAAAGAATCCATAATGACACGAAACGCTGCTAATACTCACTCACTGCCAAAATCATCAACAAAAATTCAATTTCAAACGGCCAGCTGCGAGGCCAGACGCTTAAGAACAGGCAGCAACTGCGAGACATTCTGATAGCGATCGCTGGCTTCTAACTGCGTACACGATTCCACCAACTGACACAGCTCAGCTGAAGTCGGCGTTATACGCAGGTCCGGATTAGCGGCTTGAGCCGCCTCTTGAGCGCTCAATACATTTGATGTAGCAAATGCTTCGGGCTCACTGCCAACCAAAAGGAAATAGAGAGTGCAACCAAAGGCATAGATGTCACTTTGAGCGGTGGCCTTACCTCTCAATTGTTCCGGCGCAATGAACGAATGCTTACCAACAAATGTGCCTGTGGCTGTGCCGATAAACTCATTGGCTGCGCCAAAATCTACCAATACTACTTTTCCGTCGTTACGCAAAATAATATTGTCGGGAGTAACATCGCGGTGAATAATCGGCTGCTCGCGATCATGCAACACCTTCAAAGTGGTGGCAATCTGCACAGCCCACTCTAGTACATCAGCCTCTCTCTGTGGGCCGTTCTGGCGAACCAGCTGCCAGAAATCCATACCGTTTACGTATTCGAGAATCATATAGTTGCGATCAAGTTCAACAAAGCAATCGAGCACATGAACAATGCCTGGATGATCGACTTTCATCAAAAGCTTAGCTTCGCGATCGAACATTTCACGCGCCTTTGCTTTCAATTCATCGGAGCCGTGAGCAGGAATAGAAGCCTCTTTTAGCACTACCAAGCGGCCGCCATCGAGCTGACAGAGATAGAGAGCAGACAGGCCACCAGTGGCTAGCTGTCTAACAATTTTAAGGCTACTATTTCGCAGCACTCGACCAGGCTCAAGCGGAATATATTGAGTCGGACAAAAGCGTCGGCTTAGCTCATCTTCCCAAAGATCGGTATAGCTTGGCTGCGAACTCTTTCTTGCCCCTAGGCGCAGAATTGTTTGTAGCTGATCTAGACCAGGCGCACATCTATCTGGTGCCCACATGCGCACAGCCAACAATAGCTGTTCAACAAATTCTGGTTGAAGATCTTTGATTGGCAAAGTCTCTAGCTTGCCATTCTCTTTAAAAATTTTCAAACGCGAATGTTGGGCCTCGTCTTTCACAATGGCAGAATCAATTGTGCGCACATCTCGCCACGGCAAGTGCCTCTTCAAGCCAACTCTGCCGCCCATAAAAGCGGGGAGAGTTATACCTTGCTTGCTCACAATTAAAAAATCGTTAGCCATCGATCGCTTAAGCAACAGAGCACCAAGGCTGGCGCAAATCACAAGAATCAAGATAGGCAGCTGTGCTCCTATATTTTCGAGTTCGCCCCGCTGCAGCTGCACGAGAAAGTTCATTACTATAAATAAAACAGCAACAGGTGCTGCCAAACCCCAAAGCGGGAAAGTAACATTGAGAAAGACATCAACATATTGACGCAACCAGCTCTTACACTGACTCTTAATCACAAGATCAGCCATGAGTTGAAGCCTCCACGCTGGCATTCGACTCAACTAGAGGCTCAGCCAATTGCCCAGACAAATCATCTAAATCGGCAGCGATTTCATCAGCAGACAGGTAGCGATGATTGAGTTGCAGTGCTGTACAGCGTTTAATTATTTGATTCAACCCAGGGCTAACATTACTATTCAATGCCACTACAGACGATTGCGTTATCGCTTCGGGGTCGTGACCAGTTAGCAAGAAAAATAAAGTCGCACCCAATGCGTATATGTCACTCTGACCAGTAGCCTTGCCTCGAAACTGCTCCGGCGGCATATAAGCTGGCTTGCCGACAATGGCGCCCTGTGAGCCACCTTGGGTCTGCTGAGCAACGTTGAAATCAATGAGCTTGATGCGATCACTAGCATCAACAATTAAATTCTCTGGCGAGAAATCTCTATGCACCACACCACGTTCGTGCAAGAACTTCAAGATCACGCACATCTGACTGGCATAATGTTGCAACTCGGCCTCAGTTACTGGGCCATCTTTCAAGACGTGCTCACGCATATTGCTACCAGACAAATGTTCAAGCACAAGATAAGCCCTATGATCTTCCACAAAGAAATCTAGCAATTGCACAATTCCAGAATGTTCAAGCGATTGCAACAGCTTTGCTTCGCGCTCGAAGCCTTCTAAGGCCTTGCGGCGCACAATCGGGTCAACAAAAACCGGCAATAAGGTTTCTTTGAGAACCACTAATTTATTATCGCTAGTTTTGAGGTCACGACACAAATAGGCTGTGCCTTGACCGCCCACTCCTAGGCTGTGCAAAACTTCATAGCGTGACTCGCCAACCACCTGCCCCGGCTCAAGAGGGTCAAGCGTACTGCGCTCTGGTGCCTGGGTAAGAGACTGCAGCCAGAGCTCGGTGTAACTCCTGTCTGACTGAGGCAACAGCGACTGCACAGCTTCATGCTCAATTGGGCAATTAGGTACACGCTCCTCTATTCGCTTCAAAAGCAATGCTCGCTCATCAACATTGATTGCAGCCAAGTTAAACTCAACAGCCTTGCCGACAGTTCTTTCTATGTGAATCTTGACCGCATTCTGCGAACTCTCTTGTAGCTGTAGACGTTGCATCTCTTGCCATTGAACCCGCCGAAATGGAATGGTAAGAAAGCCAAGACGCAGAATAAAACTCAACCCTTGGCTATCAGCAACCAATTGATTTGGTTTCCAGAGCATGCGCAGCAACTGGAGGAACATAACAGAAAAACAAATGGCTATGCCACCCGTTGCCCAAGGGTTGCGGGCGGCCACCGCCACAGATGTAGACGTGTGCTGCCCAATAGAATAAAGCCACAGAGCCAATGCCTTTGAGCATTGAGTGAAAAACTGCTCTAGACCAAGTGCATTGCCAGTGCCATATGAATGAGGTTGCAACGTAAAAAAGAGATTGGTGAGCAGACTCATCCAAATTGGAGCTGCCAAAAGCGAAATAACAATCGGCCCCACCCGCATCCACTTGCCAGCGGTGCTGCGAAACACGGCAATTGATTCGCCAACCACCGGTCTGTCTTGGTAGGCTAACTCAAGGCGCTCAGGAACAACCACCGGCAATTGCGGCACACGGTGGGCCTTAAGCAAGACATTTAGTACGGGCGAAACTTTAATTGCTGAATTGCGCGCTTGAAGATGTGATATCAAAGACTCCAAGTTAGAGTCGCTCAGACCATCCAGCTTTAGCTTCAGCTGCCTACCGTTGCTTGTTGTAATGGCTATGTTTGCTGGTAACAGCTTATTGCGCCGATTGGGCGAATCAAGACTAATAATTTCTCTAATTGGTACCACGCGAAAACCAAAAAATAGATTTTGATCATCAATGCGAATTTTTCTCTTAAGCGAATCTTCCAAAAAATAGAGCACAAACAAGCACATGAGCAAACCGTACCCGAGCTCCACAGCCAGAGCACCCATGTAGCGTGTGGCTAGACCAAAGAAAGGAATTGCCGGCAGGGCCCAAAGAGGTATCAAAAGAATTGCCTTCTGCCAAAGCAGTGCTAGGGCGAGAGGCTCGCCGTAGGACAAGGCCACGGTATTCTCAGCACTCTTATTCATCAGTTTTTGATTCATCTTTTTTGGGGTCACGAGCAGTAACCACACGGTGCCAAACTCTTAAAGTCTGCCTCTCACTCTCAATATCGCCTAGCTGAGCGAAGGCAAAAAGTGGGCCAGGAACAACCACTGGAGCAGTGCCGTTCTTAAGCGATCTGGCATTGGCAAAATTAGGAGTTACCCGCTTTCCAGCAGTATCAATATAGTGCCAAAACCAGCCGTCAAAAACCGGGGCATAGCCATTAGCGAAGGCAAAAGCCCAATCATATTGCGGCTGCAAGGCAAATTGGCCAGAGGCATTGAGAAAACCTACTTTGTTGCCTTTGACCACTTGCCCCAAACCATCTGATAGCCAAACGCCGCGGCCAGAATGAACTACGCCGTCGACAGCGGGGGCGTTGATACGCTTTCCGGTTGAATCAATAAACGACCAGGTCTTGCCTTTTTTCACGGCAATAATTTTGTCGAAGGCTGTAACAAAGTCATACTCAGGTTTAATGACAATATTGCCTTTGGCATCAGCGAAACCATACTTGCCACCCACCATTACTGCGGCATGATCATTTTGATACGAAAGTATGCGCTTAAACTTAGGAGCAAAAAGCTCTTTACCATTCGGGTCTAAGACTCCCCACTGATGGTCTTTAGAAACCAGGAACGGAGAGACGCCTCGATTTATTTCTTGACTACCCTCTTCAATAGAATTGTAGCCAGTTATACAGTCAGTAGAATTGGCTACAATGCTGTCGTATCGCGGTTGCACTACTACTTTTCCACTTCTATCAATTAAGCCACTTTGCTCATCATCGGTAGTAATAACAGCAAGCTCGCCTAGAAACGAATGCCTTGATTGAATGTAACTTGACATAAACGGTTGACCATTTGGTAAGGTCTCATGCTCATCCGAATCACGAGCCGCTGTTTCATCTCCCGCAGGCCGTATTTTCTTTGACCGAACAATGCTCTTAGCAGAAAACAGAGTTTTGCCTGTTTTATCTATCAACAGCGTATCGCCAGCGAGATAAACCAAAGCCACCCCTTGCTCAAACTGACCGATAGAGTCAAAACGCGGCTTAATTACGACGCGACCGGCTCTATCGATAAAACCGAACAAGTTTGGTTTAGTGATTTCTGGCTTTATCGGTGCTCCCTCAACGTGTGCTACGACAAGTCCGGGATGATTTTCACCGGAAAAGCCCGCCAGCCCCTCGCTAAATTCGGTGACGTTGGCAAAACGCGGCGGAATTACAGCTTTGCCTGTTGTGTCTACAAACCCAGCCTGAGCAGAATTCCACTTATTCTCTTGGACAGAAACCATACCTTCCTTAACAACAGGATTGTTCTCATACGCCAAATCAGGGCTTAGTTTTGGCAGCTCAGGTGTCAAATCAACCTTGAGCTTTGAATCCATCACTCCGGCACTCTTAATCAACGGCCCAAGATTAACTGTACTGAGCGCAAATATGCTGAGAGAGAGCAAGGCGCAGCTAGAGACAATTAGCCTATGACGCAATAAGCCATTATAGGGAGGTGCAACAAACGCGACAGAACTACTAGTGTGGTTTTCGGCATCAAGCCACAGACTGGCTTGAGCGGAGGGCGACGCCTCAAGCTCAGACTCATCTAGCTTGGATTGCTCTGGCTTGGCTTGCTCTGGATTGGATTGATCAGACCCATCAACGACTGCCATGGCCGTGCACGGCTTAGACTCGACCGACTCTGCTGACTCGACAATTGTTGCCGATTCAGCCAACTTAAAGTCTTGAAAGGGCTTGTCACCTTTAGGTTCAGCCATCCACCCACGACCTATATCTATTTCTATCGACTGCCTTCATTATTCCCAGAAGATCAAGCCGTGCCTATAGGGTGTTTCCCAGAGTTTGCACGTGGAATAGAGAAACCAATGAAAAACCTCCTAGCTCCGCTATTAATTGCGACACTCATATACTTACTGCCGCCCGCTGGCCAAGCGCAGCCTAACTCCAATAGTGCCAAGTTGCGCATTGAAGAATCGAAAGCTACCAACGGTGAGCAAAGAATTGCCTTGTGGCTGATGCCGCGCCAAGTACTGGACGCTACAGTGACGATTACTGGCAATCTCGACAATATGCAGAGCACCCCGGCATTGCCTTGTACTTTTGACATTACTGAACAGCGCTATCCCTCGGCAAAGGCTATCAACTTAGTGACGTGTCAACAATCTTCAGATGACGCAGCCTGCCACTACGACTGGAAATACTACTGGCGCATTGGCGCTCGCGGTGGCAGAGCCGACAGCTCTATCTACTCCCTGCCATTTCAAAAGGGAACAAGTCACATCTTGGCTCAAGGCTATGGGGGCACCATAAGTCACTTCGCTGGCACCGACAAAGAATTTGCCGTTGACTTTGTTATGCCAATCGGAACCACTGTACGAGCCGCACGTGCAGGACAGGTGATTGCCGTAAAAGCTGATTCAAATATTGGTGGCATGGACCCGGCACAATTCAAATATGCTGCCAACTACGTCATGATAAGACATTCCGATGGCACCTACGGCAGCTACGAGCACCTCAAGCAGAACGGAGCGCTAGTTCGCCTTGGCCAGACGGTCGGTGCCGGTGATGCCATTGCCCTATCGGGAAATACCGGCATGAGCACTGGGCCACACCTACACTTTGAAGTGTTTATACCCGTTGACTGCAAAAACGCAAAGACAGTACCAGTGCGCTTTAAAACAGCAACCGGCGTTCAAGATCGCCTTTTACAAGGTTCCACTTATACAAATTAGCGCGCGAAGTCAAATTGCCACAAACAAAATAGCCAGAGATGATTTCCGGAACTTGCAGCTCAGAGCCTAACTCTTCTTCTCTTCGTGATATTCCATTTCGGTATTGACGTCCCAGATATTCGTTTTAGTCTTGATACCATCCACGATATTATCCACAGCCACCATAGCTGTCAGCATTGAGTGGTCTTGGTTGTTGTATTTGTGCATACCATTGCGGCCCACCAAGAAAAGATTCTCAAAAGTATCGATGTACTTAGTCAAATCATCAAAGCGGTCGTATGAGCCAAAGTAGCCTGGGTAGGTCTTTGGCATGCGAATAACCATCGAGTCAACCACATCAGCTTTATCGATGATGCCAATTTTGTCTAACTCGTCAGCACCGAGCTGTTTTAGTTTTTCATCTGGCCAACCCCAGATTTCATCGGTTTCATTGCAGAAATATTCTAGACCTAGCCACACCTTAGTAGGGTCGGCCACCATGTAGTTGCCCCAGTTATTGTAAATCTGCAAGCGGCCGATCAGTACATCGTTCTCTTGCACATAAATCCAATTGTCGGCAATTAGCTTTTTGCCAGTTGGTGAATCTTCATAGACCTTGAGCTTGTTGACGAGCATACCAACTTCAATAAAGTCGCGGTAGATAAGGCCTTCGGCAATTTCCTTTGCATCTTTTGGTACTGGCGCATCAAGCTTAGCCACTAGCTCTTTCACTGGAATAGTGGAGAAGAAATAATCGCCTTTTACTATCTCAGTTGCACCGGTAACACTATTTTTGATTTCAACAGCAGTGATTTGATTGCCTTCGGTAATGAAGCGCACCACTTCTGAATCTTTGCGAATCTCTCCGCCTTTAGCAAGCACGCGATCTGCCACTTCTTGCCACATAGAGCCCGTGCCCTTTTTAGGGTACATGAACTGTTCGACTAGTGAAGTTTCAGTTTGTTTCTGGCGCAAGTCGGTGACCGAGCCAAGCATTTTCTTAGCGGCGTGCATTACAACTTTGACGATTGATAGGCCCTTGACCCGCTGAGCGCCCCAATCGGCACTAATTTTAGAGCAAGCGATACCCCAAACTTTCTCTGTGTAATCTTTGAAGAAAGTGAGATAAAGTTCGCGACCAAAGCGGTTGGTGAAAAACTCTTCTAAGTTAGACTCTGGCTTAATTGGCATAGCCATAGCTTTCATGTAACTAAGGCCAATGCGAATGGTGCGAGCCATGCCGAGGTTAGTGAAAGTAACAAGCTTGAGGCTAATAGGATAATCAAAGAACTTACGCAAATAATAAATGCGCGTCTGTCTTTGCAGAGTAATCAAAACGTTTTCTACATCATCTGGCGCTGGACCATCAGGGCTCACAGGTATGGTGCGTTTCTGATTGTGATAGCTGATTTCTACTTCTTGCCCAGGCAGACCCTGCACAGGCATCATGGTCATCCACCAATCCATCACTCTATCTGACTTAGAGAAGAAGCGGTGAGGGCCGATGTCTAAGCGATTACCCTTGTACTCGATTGTGCGCGATAGACCACCAATCACATCACATTTTTCAATGATGATTGGTTTAACATCGCTCCGTTGTAAAAGCTCATAGGCAGCAGTCAAACCGGCAGGACCAGCACCAACTATGATGGCAACTCGGGACATTGCGATGGAATCCTTTCAAACATTCTAAGCTAAGAGTACATAACCAACATCGTAGTGGTTAGATGAAGATTACTACATTAAATGGCGAAATATCTCTTGAAAGCCCAAGCGAAGCATCCAATCTTCATCTATTCGATTAGTTTCCAATAGCGCAATGAATAATCATTACTGCCTGTTATGGCATTCTCGCCACTAGGAGTAAAGGCTAGGCCGAACATGCCATAGGCGTTTAAGGTGAAAGAACAGGTCTCAGTACCTTGCTCGGCGTCCCAAACACGGAAGGTTTTATCAAGACTACCACTGGCCACTTTGCTATCCGACTTAATGAAGCGGGCGTTACAGACCCAATCACCGTGGCCTATAAATTGCTTGAGCTCACTGCCGCTGCCGACATCCCAGGTTCTAATAGTGAGGTCGCGGCTAGCTGTCAAAAGCTTGCTGCCATCGGCCGAGAAGCCCACCGTAGTGACGTCACCTCTGTGCCCAGTGAAGCGGCGAATAACAGAACCATCGCGCACGCGCCAGAGAGTAACTACTTTGTCGCTACCGCCACAAGCAACTTGCTCGCCGTCTGGGCTAAAAGCCACGCAGCGCATAGTGCCCTGACCTTGGCACTCTTGTAGTTGAGTGCCGTTTAGGACATCCCAGATGCGCATAGTGCCGTCGTAGCCGCAAGAAGCAGCCTTGTTACCAGAAGGTGAATAAGTGCAGGCTAAGACAATATTGCCGTGGCCCACTAGCTTCTTCAGTTGGGCACCTGATTCGAGATCCCAGATGCGCACGGATGAATCACCACTAGCAGAGATTGCGGTGTTACTACTGGGCGAGAAGGCGACTGAGTTGACATTGTCTTCGTGGCCGTCAAAGCGTTTGAGCTCTTTACCAGCGTTCAAGTCCCAAAGACGCACAGAGTCGTCGTCACTACCAGACAAAGCCCGGTTGCCATCGGCCGATATGGCCAAGCCCTTGGTCCAGCTTATGTGGCCAGTCATCTTCAGTAACTCTTCGGCTTTCTTTACTCGGCCGCCTGTTTTCATCTCACCGGCTATGCCGCGCACTGAGGCTATTTGAGTAGGGGAAGATTCTGGTGCACTAGCGGCTTTGGTCGCTTCACGAACATCTGATTTGGGTTCTGATTTGGCTTCTGATTTAAAATCTGGCTTAGCCTCTGGTGGGGTCTCAACCTTAGAGCCAGTGCGCGAAAGTGATTTGGCCTCTTCGCTCTCTCTAATTTGGTCTTTACTTACTTGGTCAGACTTGGCTTGTTCAGGCTGCGGCGGAATCTCGCCAGCCGTTTGTGAAGTATCGCCCGACGGTGTCTGAGAATTCTCCGAGCCCTTATCACTTGAATCCATTGCTTCCAGGCGTGCGGCGATGGCATCAGCCTTAGATGAGTTTCCCAAAGCCAAATAAACCTTGCGCAAAAGAGCCAAGCTGGTCTTCAGCTCAGGCGACTGAGGGGCAATTTTCTCAGCCTCTTTTACAGCATTGAGCAGGCTCTGTTCGGCTTTCTCATAGTCGTGTTCATCAAAGAATTTGATACCACTTTCGTTGAATGCTCGCCAGATAATTTCTTCGGCTTGAGCAGGCAAGGACAAATTTAACGAAAGTGCCATCAAGGCCACGGCCAACAGCTTGCAAGAAAAACGCTTAGATGCACGCCTTGCCGAATTCAGTTGCTCTGTCACTTACGACTTGCTCCTTTGTGTCTACGTCCATAACTTGAATGAGCTGGTGCCTTTACCTGACCCACGCCAGCTTTGCCGGTACCAAACCTACCACTACCAGCGGTACCGTCTTTACTTTGCCCGTCAACAGCATCCGGCAATTCAATTGGCCCCAAGCCAGGCGATGGAGCTGCCGGTTTGACACCAAGAATTAAATCACGGCCGCGCCATTTGCTACGCATAACTGGCGTTTGCAACAAACCGCGATCGCGCAATACTTCGCGCTGCACTTCCGCTTCCATATAGCTATATGCATCACCGAGTTTTGTCATAGAGCCATTTTTACGAAAGCCATCGATGAGATAGCGAGTAAAAACGCTGCCCTCATAACGCTGAGATTCCCATGAGCGCTGATCTGGTTTGCTTGAAGAAATGACTAGCTGTCCTGTACCTTGCACAATGGGGTCGACATCGACGTTACCAGGCCTGACGATGGCTTTGCCGCTTGACGGGGCAGTAACGCCACTATGGCAAGCATCAAGCACGAGCATCACTCTATCGCTATGAACGCGCGCTTTGATAATACGAGCCAAGTCTTGCATGGCGATACCAGTGGCGTAAAGATCAGATGGATCAGTATCGTGGGCCACCAAGTAGTTGACACCACCGATATCTAAACTTGATGGGCTGCCGTGGGTAGAAAAATAGATCACAACCAAATCATCTTTTTCAGCCACCCTCGGCAACCATTTGCTTCCCAGCAGTGAAAGAATATTAGCTCTGGTGGCAGCTTCGTTTGTAAGTAGCTGCACATGGTCAGGAGCAAAATTTCTTTCTTTGATCAAAAAGTCGCTGAAATCTTGCGCGTCTTTGGCGGCGTAGCGAAGATTGATCTTAGGGTCTTTAAACCTGCCCGTGCCTATGATCAAAGCCCACTTATCGCGAATCGGTCTATTAATTTCTACTTGCGAATTATCTACGGCTTCGCTACTAGAACTAGCACCAGAACTACTACTAGAACCGCCATCAGAAGAGCTGCCTGAGGCGGCCTTGCGCACCAGGTCTTCTTGGCGATCATATTTGCGCTTTTGCTTGTAAGCCTCTACCGCTTGCTCAGCACGGTTAGATATTTCAGTCGGCATGGCACGTTCGCTCCAGCCGTGAGCGGCTCGCAGCATGCGAGTATCAGAGAATATCGAACCCGCTTCCTCAAGCTTTGAGCCCAGCATAAATTGCTTGGCGCATTGCTCAAGAGAAAACACAGCATATTTCTGATTGCCATCACCAGACTGACTAAGCTTGGTCAAGGCTGTTCTGAATAGGGCTTCGGCTTCTACCAAAGAATGTTTCTTCAAATAGATATGACCGAGAAGAAGCAAGCTGTTGGCACTATTGCTAGATCCGCGTTTGCCTTGGTCAAGCTTTATTGACTGTCTTACAAGCTTCTCAGCCGAATTATAATCACCAACTGCTAGATCAAACAAAGCTAAACGACTGTAGTTAGCGGCTTGCTCGATAGAACCACTAGAATTAGAGCCAGTTGCTGCTCCAGACTCAATCTTTGAGGCCAAGTCCTTGCGCTTGCTTTCCATCAGAGCTGGGTTGAGCTTGCTCGCCTCAGTGAGGTCGTCGGCAGCCCCACCAACATCTCCTAAAGCAAGCAAAGTCATGGCCCTAGAGTATAGGCCCTCGGCATTTCTAGTAATAAGCAGGGCTTTATCAAGATCGGCCTTGCTATCTTCATAGCTGCCTTGAGCCGCTTTTATGGTGGCCCGATCAACAAGGGCACCCTGAATTCGCGGATTGATCTTAAGAGCAGCATCAAGATGGCCGAGAGCTGCGGCACTATCACCTTTAGCAAGCTGCACATGACCCAGCCTAGATTGAGCCATGGCATTTTCTGGCAGCAAGCGCACGCCATTTTCTAAATCACTTAAGGCTTTCTCTAATTGAGAAAGCTGATAATAAGCCATGCCGCGATAGACATAGTCTAGGCCCTTCTTCTGCGAGCGAGCAAGATTCTTTGAATAATAAGCAATGGCTTGATTGAATTGGTCGGTGGCGCCCTTGGTATCACCTTTGAGCCTTAAAGCCTCCCCCCACTCATAGTGCACGTCAAACTCTTTGCTGCCACCTTTCTTGAGAATATACTCGTAGTCAGCAATGGCATCGTTGTAAGCATTGACCTGCAATTTGCACTCTGCTCTTTCCCGTCGAACAGGAAGAGAGCTGGAGTTAAACTTCAAATACTGATCAAAGTCTTTGCAAGCTCCAGCAAAATCACCATTCTCTTTTAAAGCCTGTGCCCTCAGCAATAAAGCTCGATTATCTTTAGGGTCAAGGCGTAAGACTTCGCCATAATCGCGCACAGCTCCATCTTTATCGCCAAGTCGGGCGAGAAGCTCTCCGCGCTGCAGATAAATTTCAACGACATTGGGATTGGCCTTGATTGCTTGCTCGTAGTCAGCTAGAGCACCATCATTGTCTTTCAGCTCGCTACGAGCCGCCGCACGACTAAGATAAGCTTCGTAGACCCCAGGGTGGTCCTTGAGCACTTTAGTAAAAGTAGCGACCGCGTTCTCGTAGTCTTTCTTCTTTAGACTGCGCTGGCCCTTTTCGAGCAGCTTGGCATAAGGGGGCTCATTGGCAAGAGCCGGCGTCGAAACCGTAAGACTAGCGGCAGGAATCACCACTAAAGCCAAGCCGAGCGCAAGGCTGTGAGCAAGACTATGAGTAAAACTTGGAAAATTTTTCACTGTCATCTCCATTGCCAGAAAGCCGCTGCTTTTGCGAAGCACTACTTTAACATCTATAGATAAAGATTTTAGGAAGAAGCCATTTGAGGAGGGCAAATGCCCATTGGCAGGCCAGATTAAGTCTCCAAAGCGTAGCCTGACTACTTGTCGGGCAAAATGGGCAAGTAGATAGTTCAGGCTTTGCAAGGACCAATTTAATATGAAACCTGTCCGCCACAAGGAGGCTAAATCTGAACAAGCAAAACTTGTGGTGGATGCTGTGCCTCTGGCTTCGGACCCCAGCCCAGAAATAGTTGAAAGCACACGCGAAGGAACACGAGAAGGAACAAGGGACACAAAACCAGACCAGTCCGACCATAAAGACAGTCAGCTTAACGGTGCTATAGCCCAAGACCCTGCCATCGGACGCATCATTGCCGAGCAATACGAGCTACTTGAGCGTATTGGCGAAGGGGGCATGAGTACTGTTTATCGAGCTAAGCATCTGGCTCTAGACAAAGAAATCCTAGACCAAGAAATTCCAGTAAAAGAAGTAGCTGTGAAGCTACTGGTACAGCCAAGAACTAAAGATCCAACAATTTTAAAACGCTTCAAGCAAGAAGCAGTTGCCATCAGCAAACTAGACCATAGCAACATTGTCAGACTGCGCGACTACGGCATTGACAACGAAGGCGAACCATATCTTGTGATGGATTTGGTTGTGGGGCAGTCGCTGGCTCAACTCCTAGAAGCAAAACACAAATTTTCGTTGCAAGACTCGTTCAGCATCATTAGCCAAACTCTCTCGGCTCTAGCCCATGCACACTCGCAAGAAATAGTGCACCGCGACATCAAGCCCAGCAACATAATGATTAGCTTTGACAGCGCTGGAAAACCGGTTGTGCAAGTAGTAGATTTTGGTATCGCCAAATTAAACATAGTCAACGACACTAGCGTCTTAACGCGCACTGGTGACATGTTTGGCAGCCCGCACTACATGAGCCCAGAACAATGCCTGGGCGACCCGGTTGACTGTCGCAGTGATCTCTATTCGCTCGGCTGCCTTTTTTACGAATTGCTAGAAGGTCACCCTCCTTACCAAGCAGACAATCTACTGCGTGTCTTACACATGCATATTTCAGAAAAACCACCTAAGTTGAGCGAAAACTCCTCAGCCAAATTGCCTGCCAACCTGCTCGATGGCTTTGTCGCAAAGGCCATGGCCCGAGAGCAAAGCGATCGATACGCCAGCGCTGAAGCCATGCAGAGCGATATAGATATCTTGCTGCACGGCAATAGCAGCAATCTGTCGTTTAAAAGAAGTCTCGACGCTGAAAGCAAGCAGAAAGCTAAACCAATGTTTGTGCCTCCAGGATTTGCTATCTATACAGCCGTTGGTTTAGCGGTAGTGGCAGGTTGCGTCATAATGATGCTCGCCTATCTCAATCACGGGCAAAAGCCAACACAAGCACCAATGCAAGCGCCGGAGCAGATCGCTGACTCTCTCTTGGAACTGAATGGAAAGCCCATAAGAGTAGACAATGTCTGTTTTACTGATCCCATAAACAATCAGACCATGAGCATGACATTTAGCCACGACGGTCAAATCTTGCGGCCGCTACATGCAATCATTGAGCCCGAGAGAGGCAGCGGCATGCGACTAATCGCGCCCAATGTCAGCGATGAATTTCTGTGGAGCGCAATACCAGCAATCGCGCCAAATTACCGAGACCGTGTGCAATTTCTTGACCTTGCCGTAAAAGACATTCAAGGTAAACCCCTCGCTTCAGTTGCCCCTGATGAAATTATTTACTACGCCCGCCATTTGCAACAAAGTGGGGATGTGAACCGGGCCCTCAATCTATACGAGCAAGTTCTCGAACACCCGAAACTCGACACTATTAAGCGGGCCGAACTAAACAACTGGCGTGGTGATTGTTTCATGGATATGGGCCTGCTCGCCCAAGCGGAACAGTGCTACAGAGAAGCAGCGCCAATTCTCGCCAATTCAAAAGAACACAAAGTCGACCGAGCAATAATTGATCTAAAACATGCCTACTGTCTAGCTGGGCCGCACAATGGTTTGGTACTAGAGCTTCAAAGCAAACTAGCAAATTCTACAATGTCCTTCCGCCAAGGCGGCACCGGAAGTGCGGCGGAGGCCAAGAAGCTCAGAACTAAAGCTATCGCGCAATTGACTGAACTGGCAGAAGAAAACAACGCAAAGGCTAAAACCAATCCACGCGAGGCATTGCCAGCACATTTAGCGACAAAGCTGTATGCAGCACTTGGCACAGCCTTGCTGGCCGACAGTCGATACACAGAAGCGGCCATAACTTATGAAAAAGCCGAAAAGAATTTCGCTCAAAAAGCGAAAAGAAATACCTCTGCCTTACTTGATCTTTTCATACTGCAAGCGAATCTCTCAACGGCTCTGGCCAACTCTGGACAAGTCGACAAGGCCATCACCAAAACCGACAACATTATTAGGCTCATGAGCGCTCAAAGAGATGACCAGTCCTCGTCAGAAGCAGCTAGCCTAGCCCCAACTATCCGCAATGAACTCTTACCCCGATTACATTATTCGCTTGCTTGCTTCTACGAACTCAAACTGAAAGCAAGCGCGAAGTTACACCAAGACTCAAACAGCTCAGCCAATGCCATTCTCAAACAGCGAGTAATGTCAAACCTGAGCACGGCCTTGGCCCTAGCTGAACCAACCTATCACGACACTCAGTTCAAAGGAGTAATCTGGAAGAAAATAGCGCAGTTCAATAAAGACTTTGATCCAACTAATACTACTGCTATCGAGCAAGCCAACAAAGAAAGCGAGCGCATATTTACAGACAGACAGCTGGTAAAATCGATTAGACCAATGGTCATATGCGAAGATGAAGAAGGCTTCTAGCACAAGGACACCATGGAAACTCAGAGCAAAAGCCGCCGAAGATCCACTAGAGCAAGATTGCAAGAAGCATTGCTCCGGACATTACTAATGATATGCACCCTAAGTAGCAGCAGTCTTTGCACTATCGATAGCAGTTTTGCCAGCGATGCTGAAAATAGACTCAAAGAAAGAGCCACGCAAGAAGTAAGCGAAACCACCAAACAAATCAAAGCTGGTCAATCTAATTGGAAGATTTACTATCGCCGCGCATCGGCACTGAGCGCGCTAGTACGCTACGAAGAAGCTCTTGAAGACTTAGAGAAGTCAATTAAATTAGATCCCAAGCAGGTCGATCCTCTTTTACTTCATGCAAGACTAAGCGAAAACACTTTAGATGACGAATCAGCAGCCGCAGACTACACCAAGGCAATTGAGTTGTCGCCGACAATGAGTTCTTTCTACATGCTCAACCGCAGCCACTGCTATGAATCTATGCTGAAACTAGACTTAGCGCTTGCCGACGCCCTCGGTTACCTCAAGGGCCACAAAGAGCGTTATGACACCAATAGCGCCCGTATACTCGGCACACTTTATTTGAAACTAGGCAAAGGCAAAGAAGCAGTTAAGCATTTTTCTTACTGCCTAAATACTAACCCCAAAATGAGTAAGGTTAGCGAGATGCGCGGTGATGCATACATGCTCTTAAAAGATTACAAATCAGCAGCAGCTGACTATAGTTCAGCAATCGCACGCATGCCAAATATTGACACGAAATTATATAAAAAGCGCGCAGAGGCCTATCGCAAAGGTGGACAACTGAAGAAAGCAGCGGAAGACGATGTTAAAGTCAAATCGGTCAGTCACGAAGTATTTGATATCGCGCCGTTCCGGAACAAGTAATAAAGAGAAGTTGAAAGGGAATGCCATTGCCACAGATCACTGATTGCAAAATTCGCCCAATGACCCGCTTAGAACTTGATACCGCCGTTAGCTGGGCAGCGGCAGAAGGGTGGAATCCCGGCCATTTTGACGCCGATGTTTTCTGGCAAACTGACCCTGCTGGCTTCTTTGCCTTAGAACTAAATGGTGAAATGATTGGCTCGGGATCAGCTGTTAGCTATGATGGCCAATTTGGCTTTATGGGATTTTTCATAGTCAAACCAGAACAACGCGGCAAAGGCATGGGTGGCCAACTTTGGCTCACTATGCGCGATACGCTCAAAGCGCGCCTAAAACCGGGCACCGCCATTGGTATCGATGGCGTCTTTGCTATGCAACAATCTTATACCAAAACTGGCTTCGAATTTAGTCACCGTACCTTGCGCATGGAAGGTGTCGCAGCAGGTATGTTCGAGAACAGCGACAGTGGCGCCACGATTACACCGGTCGCAGCCGAAGACATAGATTCACTAATAGAGGCAGACGCACGCTGGTTCGGCTGCAAGCGTCAGCGCTTTCTTAATGCTTGGCTACAAATGAAAGATAGCCATAGCCTTGCCTACAGAACCTCATCCAAAATTTTAGGATACGGCACCATTCGCCCCTGTCGAAATGGATTCAAAATCGGGCCACTGTTTGCGGCCAATCCAGAAATTGCCGACCAGCTCTACCTGGCACTGACGGCTAAAGTCGCCGGTCAAGTGGTTTACCTAGACGTACCTGAGATAAAAAAAGAGGCTATGGCATTAGCAAGCAAACACAAGCTCAGCGAGAGTTTCGGCTGTGCCCGCATGTATTTAGGACCAGCTCCGGCACTTGATTACAATCAAATTTATGGTAGCACTTCATATGAACTCGGTTAGTGTTTTTTTCAGCATTCGGATGGTTGAAATTTAGACATACGAGAGATATGCTTACGGGCTCAAATTACAAACGTAGCCATCCGGCTAGTTGAAATCTAGGCATATGCAGGTTTGTAATTCACCTAAGTTTTAAGTGACTTCAGCATTAACCGACAATAAATCAGGAGAAGAAATGACAAACAAAGTCAAGGCCATCCCAACTGGTATGCACACGGTAACTCCGTACATGGTTCTCAGCGACGCTACTAAAGCAATTGAGTTCTACAAAGCTGCTTTTGGCGCAGAAGAAATTATGGTCCTACGCATGCCCGACGGTAAAAAAGTAATGCACGCCGAAATTAAAATCGGCGATTCAGTCATTATGATGGGCGAAGAATGTGCAGAGCGCGGCTGTGTTAGCCCAGAAACAGCTGGCAAGGTGACAGGCTCATTGATGCTCTATTGCGAAGATGTTGATGCTGCATTCGCTAAAGCCCAGAAAGCTGGCTGCACAGTGAAAATGCCTCTAATGAACATGTTCTGGGGCGATCGCTACGGCCAAGTCGCAGATCCATTCGGCCATATGTGGTCACTGGCTCAGCACGTTGAAGACGTTGCTGAAGCAGATATGCCTAAAAGAGCTGCTGAAGCCTGCAAACAAATGGCTGCAGCTGCGAAGTAACTGACCGCTCGACCGTTCAAAAATAATCCGAAAAACTTATCGATCTACAGTAAAGCTCTAGAGTCAGCGATGGCCCTAGAGTTTTATTGTTGCCTGTTTTACTGTTGCAATTGTGGGCATGGTTTATGCAAGAGAACTATGGATAGAAAGCGTGTACAAATTTCTCCTCACTCTAATCAGCACCTTCTTAATATCGGCAAGTCCAGCCCTGGCTGACTCGCTAGAAGTAGCGGTGACCAATAACTTACCGGAAGGTCCACTTGCCGAGAGCATGGCCTTTTACACTAAGGATCTTGGTCGCCGACTCTCAATGGTATTTACTCCTCCAGGCGGGAAAGACTCAAGGACAGTGAAAGTTAGCTTTGTCCTTGACCGAAGCCCCAAGATGACAGAGCTACAGCTTGAAAAGTCTTCAAACTGGTCAGTGGCCGATGAATGCGCAATAAAAGCACTGAAGACAGCATCGGGTGGCGGATACTTTCGCCCATTTCCCAAAGATGCACCATCACCAATAGCTTTCTCAGCCGAGTTCAAGTACACCGTAGACGATTGATGAAAGCAGGCTAGTTAAGCCCGCTCCAACTTCCGCTCGATTTGCTTCTGCGCCATCTGCCGGGCTTTGCTGTGACACTCGCGAATGCCGATTACATCCGGGTGCTCGCGACCAAGAATTTTTTCACTGATAGCTAGCGCCTGTTGATACAACATCGCAGCTTCAGAGTACTTGCCTTGGCGGTCACATAGAAGAGCGAGGTTATTAGCAGCAAGTGCAACATCAGTGTGCTCTTGCCCCAACAGTGTCTCTGAAATCTGCAGAATTTGTTTGCAGAGGGGCTCTGCTTTATCAAATTTTCCCCGGCGCCAATATACTTCGGCCAAGCCCTCTAAAGTGGTGCTCAAGCGCGGATCATCAAAGCGAAAATCGTTACTTTCATCAAGGGCACCTAACCACATCGCCTGAGCTTCCAGCACATTGCCTAAAGCTAAGGCCCGGACACCACCAACCCTGAATTTCTCCCAATCAGAACCATAATTAGTGCGGCTTTCTAGCACCAAAGCGTCCATCGCTTTAGCCTCTTCAGCTCGCGCCGTTTTTCTATAAACTTTGGCCAGCCACTCGGCCACATCAGCCACGTAAGAATGATACTGCCCTAAAGTTGCTTCACGAATAGAGAGCGCGCGCTTCAAATAAGGCTCAGCTAGGTCATAGCGTTGTTTGAAATAATACAAGCGGCCAAGATTCTTCAAATCAGTAGAAACACTTAAATGAGCACTACCACAAATACTTTCTCTAATGCGCAGGGCCTCAACTAAAAGCGGCTCCATTTCGCTCAATTGTTCTTTGCGGCAATAGAGATCGGCTAACTTAGTCAGGGCATCGGCCACAGCTACGCTATCACTGCCACCAGTCTGCTTAATCTGGCGAATGTGCTGCTGGGCTGCCACAATTGCCTTATCAATCGGCTCAGCCTTGGTGTGCCCATGAACCGCCGCATCAGCATTGGCAACTGAGTGAGTGCCAGTACTAGTATCAGAATCACCAGAAGTGTCAGTGGCAAAGGCGTCCAGCACTCCGCCGCTCTGGGGAAACGACTGAGTGGGCTCAAACATTGGTGTCAGGGCGGGTATGCGATCGGTACTGACCTTAAGACTCTCCAAATTATCTTCTAGAGGAGCACCAAGCTTCTGATGAATACGATCAATTTGCTTGCCGACTTCAACAATTAACTTTTGATCTGGCGCAGGACAAGCCTGCTCAATACTGAGCGCTCGAAGCAAGCTCGCCTCAGCATCATGAAGGCGACCATCTTCCATAAAGGCTATGGCAAGCCTAATTAGAACCTTGGCGACCTGCCGACTGTCGGGGCCGTGCATATTCTCTTGGAGCCTGAGAAATTGCTCCAGTTTATCAATTGATCCACTTTTCATGGCGTGCCCGAGATTCCCAATGCTACTAAAACACCCTATTATTTGGTATATCACAAACCAAAAGGACCCGGTGATAGAAATCGCGATGCCCTACGAAAGCTCAAAGCTTAAAATCTTAGCCTCGGCTATTACCATCAGCTCTGCACTATTTGGAGCCATCAACAACGCCTGGGCAACCCCTCGATCTGAGGCACTGTGCAAGCAAGCCGCAAAAGAAGGCATGGCACTGGAATCCAGAGAAGAAGCCCTAAAGCACATTGACCAAGCTTTATCTATTGACCCTAAAAGCGCATACTATTGGCATGTAAAAGCTGCGATTCTTCAAGGGCTCGAAGAAAGCGAAAAGGCATTGCCTTGCTTGGATAAATCGCTACAGTTAGGTTACAAAACTGCAGGCTCCTGTATTCTCAGAGCCTATATACTTACCGACTTGGGTCGATTCGAAGAAGCACTAAAGGCCACCGATCAAGCCTTAGAACTCAACCCTAAAGCCGAAATCATCCATATGAAAGCCCGAATTTTCCAAAGGCAAGGCAAACTTGATTTAGCCGAAAAAGAGCTAGACAAAGTCATCAAAGCTAACGCCAACGACATGCTGGCTCGCATGCAAAGGTCTACCGTTGCAGTATTGGCGAAACACTGGCCAAAATCAATCGCAGATCTATCTTTCTTAATTAGCAAATCTACAAAGAAGAGTCCTTCGTACTACCATTATCTACTGGCCCGCGCTGGAGCCTACACTGAAACCAAGCAATACGACAAGGCAATTGCTGATTGCAAAGAAGGAGTAAGAGACCAGCCCAATATGCGGCAATTTCACTCGGCCTTGCTTAAGGTCTACATACTAAACGGCAATAAAGCCGGTGCTGACAGTGAACGCAAAGAAATTACTGCCATAGACGAAGATTTTCGACCAGGGGAAAATTTTGGTCTATAAATTTACAACCGCTTCCCAACCAACACGGTAACAGTGCAAATGCCCCCAATCGGCGCGCCCAAAATTGGCGACAGTATAGATGCCCTCGACACTCCCTCGATTATCATCGATTTGTCTGCCATGGACGACAATATTGCCAAGCTAATGGCACGCTTGGCTGGCAGCGGCAAACGGGTGCGTCCCCATCTCAAAACTGTCAAATCACCACACCTAGCACAAAAGCTACTTGATGCTGGGGCGACAGGCTGCTGTGTTGCCAAAGTCAGCGAGGCCGAGGTAATGGCGAGAGCCGGTCTAACTGATTTGCTAATCACAAGCGAAATAATGGGGCCGGTAAAAATCGGGCGATTGCTAAATTTAGCGAGACGATATCCCAATGTAAAAGTAGTAGTGGATAGCGCAGAGGGAGCCCGGGCTCTGAATTCGGCAATCAGCGAAATGGCAGAGCCAATAAAGCTGCAAGTACTGATAGAGCTAAACGTTGGCCAGAATCGCGCAGGAGTGGCGCCTGGTGCCGAGGCCGTCGACCTAGCTAGAGATATTGCCAGTCTTAAAAATCTTCGCTTACTCGGAGTACAAGGCTATGAAGGCCACTTACAGCATCTGGCCAGCGAAGAGCGCCAGCGCCTTTGCAGTGAGGCCATGAACAAGCTCTGCGAAACAGTCAAACTAACTAGAGCAGCTGGCTTGCCTTTGGAGATAGTAACCACCGGCGGCACTGGCACCTGCGAAATATGCGCCCAATTTGATGATGTCACCGAAGTGCAACCGGGTAGCTTCGTCTTTATGGATGTGGCCTACCGCAACGCTATTGGTCCCCTCTACGCCAACGCTCTATCTGTTATCTCCACGGTCATCAGTCGGCCGGTACCTGAGCGCGCCATAATTGATGCCGGGCTAAAATCTTTGTCAAACGATATGGGTAACGCTGAACTCAAAAACGATCCCACAACCAGTTACCGCCCTGGAGGCGATGAACACGGCATCTTAACCTGTCGTGCTGACAATATGACTTTAACGATTGGCACCAGAGTAGAAATGATACCAAGCCACATCGATACCACTGTCAATTTGTTTGACACTTACTATGGAATCCGCAATGGCATCATTGAAGAAATCTGGCCCATCCTCGCCCGAGGCAAGGTGCAGTAGCGAAGGATACGGCCAAAGATGGCTTAAATTAGAGAGCTACGACCTCGCCCCGCTGGCCAGTTCTGTCAAGGTCTTGCTGGCGGCAGCGGCCACGAACGTGTTTTCATCATCAGCCAGAGTCCCAAGAATGGCACTAGGTACTTTGTGATTGCCAGCAATCGCCAATCGCACGTCTTCATTATCGTCTTTCGCCAATTTCTCAAGCAGAGCAACTGGCAATTTAGGATTTTCCGAAACACCCTGTCGCACATCAACATGCTCATCTTCGGCCAACTTCATCAACAAATGTTCTGGTGTCTCGGCATTTTCGCCCACCCTCGCTCGCACACGCACATTGGTATCAGCGGCTAGCTTAGTCAAAATCGAAACAGATGTATGGGGGTTACCAGCCAGCACCAAGCGTACATGGGTTTCTTCTTCAGCGGGATGGCGCTCACCACCAGCGTGCTCAGCTTGTAGTTCGCATATGGCTCGCACCAGAACCGATAGTTTTGCGGATGTGATTGGCTTGGCAAGATAATAGTTCATCTTGGTCTTAAGCGCTTCCATCACATCTTCATCCCGTTGCGACACAGTCAGAAGTACCACAGGGATGCCCTTCAGGTGCGCGTCACCCTTAATTTCTTCGAGCACCTCATGACCATTTTTGCGCGGCATATTCAAGTCGAGCAAAATTAAATCAGGCAATCTTTGAGTTTGCGAACTCTTGGCCGCATTCAAATACTCCATGGCTTCCACGCCATCGTTCACCACTGTCAATGCATACTTCAAATCAGAACGCTTCAATGCTTCCTGAGTCAGCCGTACATCTGATGGGGTGTCCTCCACCAATAAAATATCAATATTGTTGTCCATGGCTGCTCTCCTCGGGGGTCTTCTAGCTGCTGGTAGAGTGAACAAGAAAATACATCCCTGTCCTAATTCTGACTCCACCCATATTCTGCCGCCATGCAATGCCACGATTTTTTTACAAATTGCCAGGCCCATGCCTGTACCCTTGTATTTCGTCTTACCATGCAGGCGGGCAAACATATCAAAAATGCGATCGGCATACTTGCTATCGATGCCAATACCGTTGTCTCGCACAGAGAACAGCCATTCATCAACTGTTCTCTCGGCTGTAATAAATATTTGGGGATCAACTTCACCGCGATACTTAATAGCATTGCTGATCAAGTTTTGGAATAATTGAATCAATTGCGAGCGGTCCACAGCCACTTCAGGTAAATTGTCGACTTCAAGAGTGGCATTATTTTCTTTGATGGAAGCATCAAGATTTGCCAATACTTCTTCGATTACACCATCGACATCGGTGGACGGCGCCGAATGGGGATCATACTGCTGATTGGTAATGCTTGAATGAGCCAAGACCGATTGAATCAGCTGCTGCATGCGCTGGGTGCCGTCGAGAATATACTCAATGAACTCTTCGCAATCTTTGTTTAGCTGTCCCTTAGTACTTTCTACCAATAGATTGACAAAGCCCTGCACTGCCCGCAGTGGCTCTTGCAAATCATGAGAAGCAATTTTTGCGAACTGTCTCAACTCTTCGTTAGAGCGGGTCAACTCAGTTGTACGCAACTGCACCCGGCGCTCTAGCTCTTCATTGAGCTGCCTGCGCTCAGTAATATCGCGACCAAAGGCACAATACATACAGCCATTGTCGACTTTGACTCTAAAAATCCCCATCTCAATAGGGAATTCATGGCCATCCCGGTGCAGACACATTAGCTCACTGGTCATGCGCGAAAACTCGTCTTCTTCATCGGTCTTGAAGAAAGTTGAGACTTCGCGAGTGTACTGACGGCGCAGATGCTGGGGAATAATCATTGAAAGCGGCCGCCCGAGAGCCTCATTGCGCTTCCAGCCGAAAGTAGTTTCTGCCTGGGCATTCCAATCGGTGATGCGCCAGTGAGAATCCATCGAAATAAATGCATCGTAGGTATTCTCAACAATGATGCGCAAGCGCTTTTCACTGCGAATTAGAGCTAACTCTACATTGTTACGCTCGATGGCATAACCCAAGCAGCGATAAACAGAATCATCACTAGCCTGACCCTTAACCAAGTAATCTTGGGCCCCTTTTTTGAGGGCCATCATGGCCACATCTTGATCATCAATGCCAGTCAAGACAACGGTTGGAATATCAGGTGCCGCAGCGCGGATGCGATAAAAGGTATCAACACCAGAGCTATCTGGCAGCGAAAGGTCTAGCAGTATGACGTCGATGCCAGGCTCTTGCAAGACAACCAAAGCATCAGCCAAAGTTGTGGTGGTCATCACAGAGACTCCACGCAGCTCCAACTTGCTTCGAGCGACTTCGGCTTGCACCAAACTATCTTCTACTAGCAGTACGCGCATTTCTTCAGACCTTCAGACAGACCGTCTTTCAAAGCTTCGGACGGATAGAATGATGTTAGGTTGCCAGCGTATCTCTTTATATTTACCCATTAACGTAACCTGATTCCTTTATTCATGCATAATTCACTTTGCAATCAGCAATGGTAGATATATGCTGCTATAAGCATGAGAGACAAAGGCTTGTTATGCTACTCGAATGACGAATTTTAGAAAAATGAGCAACACTAGACGGCAGAGACCTATCACAATGACCAAGACTAAAAGATTTGTATTTAGTTCCACTTTGGCATTAGCAGCCCTGGTGCTGCAATCATTCAATGTAGGATCAAATAGCGCCAGCCTGTGCGCCAAGACCGTTCTAAACGGCGAAGTCTGCTCAGCCAATGTGCACAAACTGACCTCAGAGATGACCTGGTACAAATCGCTAAGCAAGGCTGAAGATGACGCTGGGCGCGAGGGTAAACTGATTGTCTGGGTGCATATGCTAGGCAAGATTGACGGCAGTACCTGAAGCGCCGGCAATAGCTTGAGGGCCGTGTCGCTCTCTTCCGAACCAGTTTTTTCAATGCTCAAGAACGACTTTGTCGTTGGCTATACCAATATCGAAAACAAGAAATATGCCGGGGCATCAGGCAAACACAAACCTGACGAGAATGCTGTAGATACTACTAACGGCGCCGGACCCCATAATTTGCAGATATTTGTCTTGGCTCCGGACGGCACAATTATGACCTGCCTACCAGGCTACTGGAAGGCCGAAGACTTGGCCAAAGAGCTAACCTTGGCCAAGCAGCTAGGTAAAGTTTGGCAAGATAGTAACCTTTCGCTGGAAGAAAAGAAAATGCAGTTCAGCCAACTGCAGCTCGACCATATTGCCAGCCATGACCAAGGCATGAAAAATCGCAGCCATCTGCAAGGTTTTGACTTACAGTACGAACTGAAAAACCGACCCAACTCAGACTTCTTCTACAGCGCCCGGGCCATTGACCCAAGCACCCTAAAAACTCCGCCAAAGAACGTCAAAACAGTAGATATTGTTATGCATCAACGCTTGGCCGCTCATCCTTTCGAACCTTACGAGCGCTTTGATGTCGCTACTTATGCCGACTACGGCAAACCCATTTACGACAAGCATGAACAATTTCTCGATACAAGCGGCAAAATAGCCGAGGGTTCAGACTTAGGCAGCGCACCCATGATTGGCAATACTCCAAAAGCTCACCCAATTAAAACCCAGGCCAAGCGCACCGGCAGCCGGGTAGCGAGAAGTACAGTTAATCATGCTTTGCGCTATGGAATCAGGGCGATTTTGCATTAATTGGCTAAGCGGGAATTGACATCTTTCTTGATTGGCGCAGCGAGCGTAAGCACTCCATGTTGGAAATGCTGCTGAATCCTGTTAAGTTAGCTTTATCACCCAGCGGAGAACTCTCCAAATATGGGCACCAAGTTAACAAAGGAATGCCTTGTCGAGGGTATGGTTACCAAAGCAGCTATTCCTGTGGGCAGTCTACCTGACATAAAATCGGCCGTTGGTCGCATTGCAGCCGGACCATTGAATAAGGGAGCGTTGCTCAATGAGCAAGACCTACTGCCGAGATAGATTGTCAAACCAATCTAGATAGCGGCGGCCGCTGGCTTTGAGTGTTGAATTAGCGTAATATCTGTAAAATGTTAAGGTCGTTATCCATGTAGTAGGTACTGCCAACTTGGCCTAAGTATGAAAATCGAAGAAATAAGCATAAAGAACTATCGACTGTTCAAGGATGCTCAACTGAAGAACATTCCGGATTTTTGTGTCTTAGTAGGCGCAAATGGCACTGGCAAAAGTACCCTCTTTGATGTTTTTAGTTTTCTCAAGGATGCTTTGACTCTAAATGTGAGCAAGGCTCTTCTTAAGCGCGGCGGTTTTTCTGAAGTTGTTACCAGGGGCTCCAATGGACCTATCGAGATTGAGCTGAAGTTCAGAGAGACGGGTGGACGGTTGGCGACCTATTATCTAAAAGTAGGCCACCAGAATGGCAAGGGTGTTGTAGAGAGCGAGGTCTTAAAATTTCGCAGAGGTCAACGTGGTAAGCCTTGGCATTTTTTAGATTTCACCAGAGGTAAAGGCTCTGCCATAACCAATGAAGAAGAGTATGGGCAAGAGCATGCAACAGCGGAAAGGGAAGAGCAAACACTAGATGCGCCAGATATTTTAGCAATTAAAGGGTTGGGTCAGTTTCAACGCTTTAGAGTAGCAAATGATTTCCGGAAGCTAATCGAAAATTGGCACATCTCTGATTTTCACGTCTCTGACGCCCGTCCAAGCGCAGAAGAAGGTATTGCAGAACATCTATCATCAAAAGGCGACAATCTTTCTTTAGTTGCTCAATACTTATTGCAATATCAGCCTGAAGTATTTAAACAAGTGCTCGACAAAATGGCCAAAAGAGTCCCAGGCGTAACTTCGGTTGAAGCCAAACCTACTGAAGACGGACGTATAGTGTTGCGCTTTAAAGACGAAAGCTTCAAGGACCCATTCCTTGCTCGTTCCGTTTCGGATGGCACAATCAAAATGTTTGCATACCTTGTTCTTCTCCACGATCCAACTCCGTTTCCATTGTTGGCCGTCGAAGAGCCAGAGAATCAGCTGTATCCTGAGCTGCTTGGAGAACTTTGTGAAGAGTTTCGCGCTTATGCAGAGCGAGGTGGTCAGGTATTTGTCTCCACACATTCGCCAGATTTTTTAAATGCTGTTCAGTTAGAAGAAATCTATGCACTATCAAAACACAATGGCGTCACAAAAATAGTTCATTCGTCAGATCAAAAACTACTTCGTGATCTTGTGAGCGAGGGCGATCTGCCTGGTACATTGTGGCGCCAAGGCCTGTTTCATGAGGCCTGTTTTGCTGAATGAAATTGGTTTTTATGCTGGAAGAGCCATCAATGAAAGAGGTCCTAGAGTCAATTCTACCGAGACTCTTGCCAGATCATGTAGATTACCTTTGCATTCCACATCAAGGCAAAAGTGACTTGGAAAAGTCAATACCTATCAAACTTAAGGCTTGGCGGGAACCAAATGTTCACTTTGTCATTATGCGAGATCAAGATGCTTCAGATTGCAGAGCTTTGAAACAGCAGTTAGCGAAAGTTTGCTTCCAGGCCGGTCGTTCCGATTGCCTAGTTAGAATTGTTTGTCGCGAGCTTGAATCTTGGTTTTTGGCAGATCTTAAAGCTGTTGAACTAGGTACATGCGTCTCTGGAATTGCCACCAAACAAAACAAAATCCAATTCAGAAATCCAGATGCTAACAGTAGTCCTTCCCGCGCACTTAAGAAGCTTATTCCAGGCTATCAGAAGATAAGTGGTGCACGAGCTATTGCTCCTCACCTTGATCTGGGAAATACAAGATCTCGAAGCTTTGCAGCGTTTGTTGAGGGAGTTACAGCACTGGTAGCAAAATCAGTTTAACCCCTGGGCAGCTGGGCACATAATAACTAGTCAAAAGCGAGAACTCATATGCTGCTAAAAACAGGAAGAGCGGACCGCCCCGCCGTCAAATTTCAAACCTACAGACAAGGCGACGTGCTTGTGCAAAAAATCGACAAGCTTCCAGCCGACGCCCGCGAAGTAGAGTGCGAAAAGCGAATCATTCTTCAATATGGCGAAGTCACGGGCCACGCCCACGCCATCAGCACTGACACCGCGTCGTTCTTCACCGCCAAAGGTGAGCGCTATGTCGTCACCAAGGCTGGCGGTTGCAATCTAGTGCACGAAGAACATGGAACCATCCAACTGCCTGAAGGCGTTTACCGCGTCGTGCAGCAAAGAGAATATGTACCGGAGGCTCCACCGCGAGATGTCATCGACTGACAGCGCGCCCGATAACTCAAAGATACTGTGGCTACCGCCTGCAGACCAGCATCTTCTAGAAGATACGTTGACTAAATGGAAAGAATACGGCTTCTCCACCCAACCCACAGACCGAGCCGAGGCTGAAGCAGCGGCAATTGAGGCGTACAAAGCCGCAGGGCTAGAGCCACCGCGTTTATTCATTTGGCTGCAATCGCCCTGGGCAGGCAACACCGCCATGAAGCTCTTTTACAGCGATGTTGATTGGCCAGCCCAACTTAACACAGGCCAAGTTGATGTTTGGGACAAAGTCTGGCAACAGGGCTTGAAAGCTGTCGGCGAGATGGTTGGAGCCGAGACCTGGCAAGCCGTCAGGCGAAATATTCGCCAGAACGCTACGCAAAAAATTATTGACAAACACGGGGTCGCTATCGAGAAACAAGTCAAAGATTTGTTTGCTGAAAACCTCGGCATTTATGTTTGGAAATACTTGCGCAAGATGGCCGGAGCGGCCGTCTACAAGCAGATTCGTGCTAGCGCCGAAGACACAGTAAAAGCGGTTGTCGACAACAAACTGTCAGCAGAAGTAGCCGATCAGGTTTATCACGAATTAGTAAAGCCACTGCATCAGCAAGTGTGGAGCTATGTGGCCGAGCCCCTGAGACAGATGGTGCCATCGATGAGCGGCGTGCTAGCGGGGCTGCAAAAGTGGGACGGCGGTTTTGGTCAACACGATAGTGGTTGGCTGGCCTACTATGATTTTATCAGTCAAATTGGAGTGGAGGGCACAGAGCCCCTCAATGGTCTGACCAAATTAGCCCGCACAGGCGGCTGGTGGTGGCCCTTTGAAAACATTTGCATACTGACTGATAGACCAGTTGAGCTACACCGCGACAACCGCAGCCGACTGCACAATGAAACAGCAATGGCCATGAAGTTTCGCGATGGCTGGGGCATTTATGCCTGGCACGGAGTATTGGTGCCAGCCTATGTTGTGCTCTTACCCGAGCCCCTAACATTCGATCTAATTGAGTCTGAGCCCAATGCTGAAGTACGTCGAGTTTTAATTGAACGCTACGGCTTGGATAATTATCTACGCGAAGGCCGAGTGATAAAAATCCACCAAGACCACTGCGGCATTCTCTATCGCATGAACCTGGCTAGCGATGAACCTATTCTTGTAGTGCGCGTGCAGAATTCCACCCCAGAACCTGATGGAACTATCAAAGAATACTTTTTGCGCGTGCCACCAACTATGATGCGAGCGCGCCAAGCTGTGGCCTGGACTTTTGGCCTCAGCGAAGAAGAGTATGCGCCTCTTGCAGAAACGTAGAAGAAAAACTTAGAAGAAAAACCTACAAGCAAAACTTGAAGCACTAGTCGAGACTTTGAAGCACAAGCTATTTCTTGATTCTGGCAATCGCGGCCTTGGCAGCATCTTGGGTTTCTGGGTCTTTAAGTGACAACTTCAATGCAGGCAGAGCTTGCTTTGCCTCAGCGCCGACACTCCCTAATGCCAAAGCAGCAGCGGTTCTAACGTTGTAATTTTTGTCAGAAAGCAATTCTATCAACCTCGGCACAGCAGCGACCGCCTCAGAACCAGCACCAGCAATCGACTTAGCTGCAGCAATACGGGCAGAATCAATCTCATCGCCTAGAAGTACCGTAAGGTCCGGCACATCTTTCGGCCCACAGGGAATATGCTCAAGGCCATCGGCTGCTGCTTCGCGCATTTCTTTGTCGCCACGCTTTATTGATTCAATTAAAGCTGGCACTGCCGCTTTGGCCTCGACAGCGAAATCTCCAAGAGCACGGGCTGCCAGTTGACGAACAACAGGCTCTGTATCATTTTGCACTGCTTCGATTAAAGCCGGTACAGACAGCTCAGGCTGCCTAGCGATGCCACCCAAGGCAGAGGCCGCGTAGGTTCTCTCATACCCCCCGTCAGCGCTGCGCAGAAAGGCAATCAAAGCAGGGATGGCAGACGCTGCATCAGGGCCGATATGCCCTAGTGCGTTTGAGGCTTCGCCCTTAGCACCAGCAAAATTATCTGCGAGCAAAACCCGAGTAAGGGCGGGCACGGCATCCTTGGCAACAGGTCCCATCTCACTTAAATGGAAACCAGCACTCTTGCGCTGCCACTGATCTTCACTCGACAGTTCTTTGATAGCGGCTTGTACGTCAGACTGTCGATACTGTTCAGCATGTGCATTAGGGCAGCTATAACCGCTACAGATAAGTAGTGATAGAGAAAGAGCAAATTGGGCGCCGAGCTTGTAATTCATAAACGTACGACTCCTTAAATGGCTTTCCATGAATGTCTTTCAATGACGGCATAACTGCCCAATGATCAGAATTAGGAGCGACCGAACAGCAGAAAATATCGGCTGCCTGCTCAAGCAAAGATTATGCTCGCTCCAGAGCACTTGCCATCCGGGCAGCAATTGTAGTAACATATCTACATCGAGCAGAGGATCGGCGGATGGACATCACAACCCTGTCGAGTCGGGAATTCAACCAAGACTCAAGTAAAGCAAAAAAAGCTGCCAAGAAAGGCCCCGTGTTCATAACAGATAGGGGCAAACCAGCCCACGTACTGTTAACTATTGAAGACTACAGAAAGTTGACGGGAAAGACCTTGAACATAATAGATCTATTGGCCATGCCCGGCATCGAAAATGTCGAATTTGAGCCGCCGAAATTGGGAGACAAAGTCTTTCATCCAGCAGATTTGTCCTAATGTACTTGCTAGATACAAATGTAGTTTCAGAACTGCGCAAGACCAAAAGCAACAAAGCAAATAAACACGTCTTAAGCTGGGCGGCAGCCACTCCGCACTCGACGCTTTTCCTCTCAAGTATAACGGTCCTCGAACTTGAAATCGGAATTCTGCAAGTCGAAAGGAGAGACGCAAAGCAGGGAACACTACTGAGAACCTGGCTTGAGAGCCTTGTTCTGCCAACTTTTGCCGACCGCATCCTCTCTGTAGATACAGCAGTCGCACGAACATGCGCAATAATGCACGTCCCTAACAAACGATCGGACAGAGACTCTCTAATTGCTGCTACAGCAATTGTTCACGGCATGATCATCGTGACGCGCAACGTCAAAGATTTTGACTTCGACGAACTCAAAGTTATCAATCCATGGGATTAAGAGACTATGGTGGCATTTGGAACTTTACTTTGCAATATCGCGAAGAGTTGGCCGGTCCGAAAAAAATTTATCGTAGCAAACTGCCCGATCAGCGGCAGCCGGAACAGCTTGAACCTGATTACCGAAAGAAAGATTATCCCGTCTTCATGACGAATTCTGATCACCCGGCCAAGCCCGTGCAGCCGGACCAGATCAATTCCTATCAAATTGGCAAACTCAACAGAAATACTCTCATCGCCAACGATTTGTAGTTCGGCATCCGTAAGTATGCAAGAACCAGATTTCACCTCAATGCTGGAATCAATACTGTCGCCCTGACAGTAAATAATCTTGTAATTCATGTGTCTGCTTGCGGACCTTTATCCTCTCAGAATCTCAAAGCCAAGAAACTTCAGATTTGCCTTTAGCACCACAATAACGCCTCTTATCTAACGCCAATCACTGTTATGATTTATCCCCAATTCTCGTGACCGCAAACACGACACTGCTAGGGGTTTGCATCAAGCCAAACGCAGTGATTGGCAAGCCATACAAAATTTGATATAATGCCAAAATGAAGCAATTACGCTGGATGGGCAGCAGCTATAAGCGCCTGCTGGAGTTTCCAAAAACTACAATCCGACAAATCGGATACCAGCTAGGCAAAGTACAAAGAGGCGAAGAACCTATCGACTGGAAACCAATGTCCTCAATAGGACCAGGCGCCGTGGAGATACGAATACACGATCCACACGAGCACCGAGTAATTTATGTAGCAAAGTTTGATGACGCCGTGTATGTCTTGCACGCCTTTGAAAAGAAGACTCAGAAAACAGCCGAGAAGGACTTAAATATAGCAAGGACTGCATATGCCGAACTCAAAAGAAATGAAACAAAAAACAGTTAATGGAGTGACCTTCCTAGAAGGCACAGAAAACATATACAGAGATTTAGGCTTTCCAGAAGCCGAATCTGTGAATCTTTTAGCACGTGCAGAATTGATGATGACGATTGAAAAAACAATCAAAGAGAGAGGATTAACTCAATCAGAAGCCGCTAAGCTCCTAGGTGTCTCACAACCAAGGCTGTCAGATTTGTACAAAGGTAAGCTAGAGAAGTTCACCATCGACATGCTAGTGAAGTGGCTATCCAAGCTAGGCAAGCAAGTAACTATTAGCGTTGCAGATCAAGACGTGGCATAAACACCGCATATGACACCAAAATAACGACGCAGGGCCAGCGTTTGTAGTGTGACCATATTTTGTTGCAAACTGCAAGAGATAATGTGTCTAACCTTTCAGAAAGCAGAATGGCAGAGCAATCAGTGAGGCGACCAATCTTCTGCAAGTTCAGATATTTGTTCGATTGCCTCTTTGGGCTTTAGGAATTCGCCGCTTTGAGCCTCACACACAATTCCATCAGTCAACTCGGCAATCACTGCAGCAAAGGCAAATGGCGTTAAGCAATCTTCGTGATAGTTTATCAACAACTCGTGGCGGCAGGGTTCGAGCAATTTATCAATCTCTCTATTCGCTATAAAATCTCGGGCTGCCTGCTGCTGATTACCAACGACTAGTTTATTGAGCCAACCTTGCTTTGGTGGGTGCTTTACTGTATGCAGTTCCTCTGCATAATTGAAGTCAGAAAGATTGATTTCGAAACCTGTTTCAAAACGCTGATCCCTGTACTCTTTTGGCCCTATAGCTAGAGTTAGCGTGATCGATACATTGCCAGTATCCCGAAATGAAAAATCGCTCGGAAATTCGCAACGCAAGCCCAATTCTGCAAGCCTTCGAGTTATCGCTGGGAGATGCTCGGGTGTGAGCATTGACGGCAGATAAACGTTGATATCCAGTGACATAACTTCAAACACCTGCTAGTGGCATAATTCGAGCCCAATCGATAAGCACAAAATACAACTCCAGGATATTAGCATGTGAACCAGTCCGATAATGCCTCTTAGATTTATCCCCAATTCTAGTAAGCAAACACGACACTGCTAATGGTTTATGCTTCACTTGGCTCGTGTTGTACGTATTGACTCATCCCTGGCCTTGTATTTAGCTTGAATTTACTTCTAGTGCAACGAGCTACTGTGACCCATGCTTCGCAATTTTCTAAAAATTATCTTGTTAGCTGAGTGTTTAGGCCTCATCCCCCTGGCTATATTGATGACTCGGCATGACCAGGCCTCATATAATCCCGTGATCGTTGATAAGACGTACCTTGCCGTGCGTGCTAAGCACAATATCCCATACCAGACAGAAATCACAGCTGACGATGTTGAAGACTTTGAACTCAGTCACGAGACAAATGGTTCCTTGCTAAAAGACAATTTTCACTCCAGTTAGTGTGTAAGTTTGGGGAGCAGATCAGTGCAGCCGCCCTAAACTAGACTAGACTAAACCTAAACCACAGACAGCTCTTTGCTTGCTTCATTCAAAAGCTCGATAGCTGCTGGGGCAAGAATTATCTTGGTCGATGCAATCAAATCATCTAACTGCTTAAGATTGGTGGCACTGACAATCGGTGCCGTAATGCTTGGTCTAGCAATGAGCCATGCTAGAGCAATACAAGTAGGTGTCGACGAATACTCAGCCGCCAGTTTATCCAGAGCAGCAAGAATGCGAAAACCTCTTTCATTGAGATAAGTCTTCACCCCCGCCCCCCGCGCACTTTGGCTAAGATCTTCTTCTGAGCGATATTTACCAGAAAGAAATCCACGAGCCAGAGAGAAATAAGAGATCACTCCAATATTCTCTTTCACACACAACTCTTCTAGATTATTTTCGTAACCGGCCCGAGCATACAAATTATACTCAGGCTGCAGACATTGATAGCGAGCTAAACTATTCTGTTCACTCACTTTAAGCGCTTCAGCTAGTCTTGCCGCCGAATAATTAGACGCTCCTATTGCTCCGATTTTTCCAGCCTTAATCAATTGATCAAAAGCCTCAAGACTTTCTTCAAGGCCAACTTTATCGTCATCAACATGGGCTTGATACAAGTCAATGTGGTCTGTTTGTAGCCTTTTCAACGAGGCATCAACGGCTTTGTGAATGTGCACAGCTGAAAGGTTTTTCTTGTCAGTGCTGCCGTCAAATCCGCATTTTGTTGCTAGCACAACCTTGTTGCGCTTACCACTGCGCTTGAACCACTTACCAATGATAGTTTCCGATTCTCCGCCAACGTTGCCCTCTTTCCAGGCAGAATAGACATCAGCTGTATCGACTAAATTGAGGCCAGCATCAACAAAGCCGTCAAGCAATTCAAACGATGTTGGTTCGTCAATTGTCCAACCAAAGACATTTCCACCGAATGCAAGGGGCGCTACTTCTAGCTGGGTATTGCCAATCTTGCGTTTCTTCAATTCTGCTTGCATCTTGCGCCCTCTATTAATCACTAAATTGGATGCGCTCAGCAGCGCTGTAAATATTAAAACGGCCATCGCGAGCAAATCCTACTAAGGTCATGCCACACTCTTGAGCGAGACTGACAGCCAGACTCGACGGCGCACCCACAGCTACCAAAATTGGAATACCAGCATGAGAGGCTTTCTGCACTAGTTCAAAACTAGCGCGCCCGCTCACCATCAAAATGCTGTCATTCAATGGCAGTTTGTCTTGCAAGAACTGCGCGCCAATAACTTTATCGAGGGCATTATGACGACCGACATCTTCACGCAGAAGCAAAAGTGTTCCGAGACTATCAAACAAAGCCGAAGCATGAATGCCGCCAGTACTATTGAAATTGGCCTGAGCCTGGCGCATAGAGGCAGAGAGCGTATGAATAGTTTGAACCGAGACGAGAGGCAGTCCAGAAATTGACTGATGAAGACGTTTTACTTTGACAGCGGCGATTGATTTCTTTCCACATACACCACAACTAGAAGCCACAAACGAATGGCGCTCAAAGAGCTTGGAGTCAAGCTCTACGCCGAACTTAAGGGCAACAATGACGACATTGCACTTATCGTTGATAATCTCTTCAATTTGATCAGAGCGCGAAATTATGCCTTCAGTAAACAAAAATCCAGCGGCCAATTCTTTGTCTGCACCCGGTGTGCGCATAGTGACCGCAACCGATTGAACAGAAGCAAGTTGATCTGAACAAGATTGAGCAGAGCCACCCTGATCAGAATTTCCAGAAACAGCGCTGACCTGGTGGGGACTGACTCTTACAGACACATGTATCTCTAGCGGTTCTTCAACGGCAAGCACATCATCAAAATCGCGAGCAGCAGAACCCTCAACCCGCCTAGCTTCAACAACGAGGGTCGCAGCTTGCTGCAGCTCTTGCGGCAGAGAATCTTCAGGCAGAGAATCCGCAGTGGCCGACTTTCCCGCATCACCGGAAGCAGCGCAGCTAGCATGGGGCGTCTTCACGAGGCACCATTATTGGCGGCAGCAGTTCCTTCCGAATTAGCAGCAGCCTTCACTTCAACAACTATCTGCTTCATCATCGGCTGATCGCTCTGAGGGCTGTAATCGCCAAGCGGACACAAGACATTGCACTCAGGCATATAGCCAGAGGCACAGCCCCGAGGAATGCTGTAGGGCACAGCACGAAATCCGCTTAGGCTGCGGGCCGAGCCGTCTTTGGCAAAGCTTGTAATATCAATCAAGTCATACTCTTTCAAGCCCCGCTCGCTCATATCATCTTTATTCATGAGCAGCAAAGTGCGCAGATTTTTCACGCCGCGATAGCGATCATTGTCTGAATATATGGTGGTATTAAACTGATCGTGCGAGCGCATGGTGCCTAGCATCAATCTACCTGGCGGCAAGAGAGTATCGGCAAGAGTTGCAGCAGAGAAATTAGCCAGCCCGCTAGGAGTATTAAAAGTCAGCTCCCGAGCCGGTTGTTTGATGCGGAAGCCTAACGGCTCGCGCACACGTTTATTGAAATCATCAAAACCAACAATTGCTTCGCTCATTTTGTCGCGAATCAAATCATAGTTGCCAATGTACTTTTGCCACGGCGTCTTAGAATTTTCAAGAGTAGCAAGAGCCATACCAGCAATTATCGCCAACTCCGAACGCAAATGGGGCGATGCTGGTTGTCTATTTCCTTTAGACAAATGCACCATACTCATTGAATCTTCTACGGTGATTTGCTGTGGTCCTTCTGCTTGCATATCAATTTCGGTACGGCCAAGACAAGGCAAAATTAGGGCATCGCGGCCCACAACTAAGTGACTACGATTAAGTTTGGTACTGACTTGCACAGTCAAATCACACTTTCTCAAAGCCGCAAAAGTCAGATTGGTATCGGGAGTAGCAATGGCAAAATTGCCCCCCATTCCCAAAAACACTTTCACTTCACCATCATGCATTGCCCGAATTGTGCGCACTGTATCAAGACCTTTGGCCCGCGGCGAAGTGATACCACAAGCAGCGTCCATCTTGGCTAACCAAGCCTCAGAAGGCGAATGGTGGATGCCACAAGTACGGTTGCCCTGCACATTACTATGACCGCGAATAGGGCAAGGCCCCGCACCAAGACGCCCTATATTAGCTCTGAGTAAGAGCACATTGACGATTTCGCGAATGGTATCAACAGCAAACTCTTGTTGGCTGATACCCAGACACCAACTGATAATGGCCTTGTTAGCCTTTCTATAAATATCGCCCGCCTGGCAAATTTGAGCACGAGTGAGGGCCGACTGCTTTTCAATATCGGCCCAAGAAGTTGCTTCACAGGCCGCTTTGTAGTCTTCAAAACCAGCGGTATACTTTTCAATGAAGGCACTGTCAATAACAGTGGCATCGTCTTTGGCTAGCTCTAACAAATACTTGCCAATGCCACGCATAATGGCAAAGTCGCCGCCAATGCGCGGCTGCAAATTAAGGGTGCTAGTTTTGGTCTCCTTGAAAGTGAGCATATCCAAAATTTCGTGCGGAGTAATGGCGCTGGTAGCCGCCACTTCAACTAGTGGGTTGATATGCACGATTTTCATATCATGCTCTTTGACGCCGTCAGCTAAAGCGCTGAGCATGCGCGGAGCATTGGTGGCAGCATTCACACCAATAACAAAAATGGCATCAGAATTCTGCCAGTCAACTAAATCAACTGTGCCTTTACCCGTACCAAGAGATGCCGTCATCGCTCGACCACTAGCCTCGTGACACATGTTTGAGCAATCGGGCAAATTATTCGTGCCCAGCTCGCGGGCAAAAAGTTGATAGAGAAATGTCGCTTCATTTGAGAGGCGACCAGAGGTATAAAAACTAGCGGCATTGGGGCTAGGCAAGGCCTTCAAATGCTTGGCAAAGAGAGCGAAGGCTGCTTCCCAGGTGATCGGTTCATACTTATCGATGGCGCCGTTATACTTCATCGGCTCAGTCAAGCGCCCTTCGTTCTCTAAGGCAAAATCGCTCCATTCGAGCAATTCGGCGACTGTATGCTCAGCAAAAAACTTACGGTCAGTGCGCTTAGCAGTCATCTCCCAGGTGACGTGCTTAATGCCGTTCTCGCAAATATCCATGCGCAGACCCTTACGGTCATCAGGCCAGGCGCAACCGGGGCAGTCGAAGCCGCTGTTCTCTTGGTTCATAGTGAAGATGGCACGCACGCCCTCCACCACTTGCTTTTGCTCAAGCAGAATGCGGCCAACACTGGCAGCAGCGCCCCATGCAGCGGCGGGATGAGCGTAATCTTTCTGCGAAAACTTAGCCCTCTTAATTTGGCCTTTGATTATTGGCTTTCCGCTCTCATCCCTAGACATAAGTTCTCCGAAAATTCCAATTGCCCAAGTCTATACTTGCAAATTTTGGCTTGTCTCTTTTGACTTGCCCCTTTTGCCAAATTTTACCAAGGGAAAGTGTGATGCAGTTAAGGAATCTCACAAAGATAGATAGCAAGAAGCTATGGCCGCCCGAGGGCAAGTAAAATTTTCGATGACCCGACAAGCGAAAGCAAACAAAAATCAAGCAAAAAGCAAGGCAAAACAAGCAAGGCAAAACAAGCAATAGGTAGTTGTGATGATCCGCTGGCAAAATCTCTTAGCCCTGACATTTAATCTAGTTCTTCTTTGCCAGCCAGCTATGGCGGCCGCCAACAAAGGTAGCAGCGAAGCCTCGGCAAAAAACAAACCAGCGACCACCACAATGACCGCCCCCGGCTCTAGCAAGACCATTGCTACAGTCGCCGAAGCAATTGAAATGGCCAAAGAGGCCATGCCTGAAATTAAATATGAGCTGGAAAAGCAGCCAATGACCTCCTACCAAGGAGGCTCCTCTCACGAAGCCACAGCCTTGAATTTCCCCATTTCAAAAGGGTTGGCCGGAGTCTCAATGTTCCTCAAGCCAGGCGGTCTGCGGGAGCTTCACTGGCACGCCAACGCTGCTGAGTGGTCGTATGTAATATCGGGGCACTGCCGCATCACTGTGATTGACCCCGAAGGCCGCTCTGAAGTAAAAGACTTTGGCCCTGGCGATGTCTGGTACTTCCCCCGCGGCCACGGACATTCAATTCAGGGCCTAGGCAACGAAGAATGTCATTTCGTACTGGTTTTCGACAGCGGCTATTTTTCAGAATTTGCCACATTCAGCATGACCGACTGGTTGGCCCAGACCCCCAAAGAAGTACTGGCCAAGCAATTTAATTTACCGGTTGAAACTTTCAATAATTTCCCTAAAAAAGAAGTTTACATAGCCCAAGGCCCAGTGCCAGAGGCTCTGCCTCTAGACCCTCCACCAGCCAGCCAAAATCCACCGCCCCTGACCCACCGCTTCCGCCTCGGGGCAAAAGTGCCAGAAGTAGTTCCTGGTGGAACATTCAATGTGGTGACGCAAAAAGACTTCCCGATCTCCGCCACCATGTCTGGTGCCATTCTAAAATTAGCACCTTTAGCAATTCGCGAGATGCACTGGCATCCTAACGCTGATGAATGGCAGTATTACATCAAGGGCCGGGCACGCATGACTGTGTTCGGCAGTAAAGGTCGCAAAATAACTCGCGAGTTTGGCCCGGGCGATGTTGGCTATGTACCTATGGGTTATGGCCACTACATAGAGTCTGTGGGCGCTGAAGAGTGCGAGATTCTCGCGGTATTCAATACAGGAGATTACCAAGAAATTTCGCTCTCGCAGTGGCTCGGCAGCAATTCCACCAATCTCTTACAAACCAACTTGGGTGTAAGCAAAGAGGTGGTCAATGCTCTGCGCAAGAAGCAAGGTCTATTTAGCAAACCATCCAGTCTGCAAGTTGGCCCTGAAAGTAAGTAATGCAAAAAGTAGTGCAAGACACACTGAAATAAGCAGTGATAGTAAGTATTTATAGAAGAACGTGAAAACAAGTAGAAATAAATGCCAATAACCAGCTACAACGGAATCACCATGCCAGCCTTCATGTACGGCACGGCCTGGAAGAAAGAGGCCACAGCCAAACTAGTGGAAGCGGCCGTTGATGCCGGATTTCGCAGCATCGACACTGCCAATCAACTGATTCACTATGATGAAGCCCTTGTGGGAGAGGCTTTGCTAGCCCTGAAGCAAAAGGGCATCGAACGCGAAAGTTTATTTCTACAGACGAAATTCACTTCAGTTAACGGCCAGGACTCCCGCACGCCATACGACGCCAAGGCTAACCTCACCACCCAGGTGAACCAGTCGATAACCAGTTCACTGAAGCACCTGCACACTGACTATCTTGATTCATACGTTTTGCATGGTCCCTATTCAAGACAGGGTCTCACTCCCCAAGATTTAGAAGTCTGGGCAGCCATGGAAGAGCACTTTAACGAAGGCCGAGCCCGCATGATTGGCGTCAGCAATGTTAGCGCCGACCAACTTGATGCCCTTTGCTCGATAGCTGTGACCAAGCCTATGGTGGTGCAGAACCGCTGCTATGCCATGCGAGGATGGGACAGTGCTGTGCGCAAAATTTGTCGCAAAGAAGGCATCATTTATCAAGGCTTTTCGCTGCTCACCGCCAATCCGCATGTGCTGGAAAGCGGCGCGGTGCATGCTATGGCCAGGCGCCTCAATTGCGGGGTGGCACAAGTTGTCTTCTGCTTCGCCATACAAATTGGCATGCTGCCTTTGACCGGCACAAGCAACCAGCAGCGCATGAAAGAAGACCTGACAGCTGAAAGTCTTTCACTTACAGCTGAAGAGATGCAAATCATTGAATGCATGGGCTAGACCCGGCGAGAATATGGGCTAGCTCTAGTTAATCCGAACGCTGCAAAATTTGCCGAACCCGTTGCCAAGCGATGCTGTACAGGTTTGGCATGGCTGTCTTTCTGGGCATAGAACTAGAAATTCTGCCGAATTTTGCACTTGCAGGAAGCCAATGCCCATCCTCGATTCGCACAGCTCAAGCTCAGACAGAGACGCCGGCCATCCGCGCCAGAGCTATCTTGATGCGGCCGTGCATTCGGCAATTGACCCTATTGCTCGGGAGATTTTCACTCCAGCCAAGGCTCAAGTAGTCGAAGACGAGGTTACCCACTACGGCAAAGCCTTTATTAAAACTGCACCGCTCTTTATGAAAGGCAAACTAGCCCTCGGCGGCCTAGCCTTGACCTATGTGGCCGATCAAGCAAAAATCGGCGACTCATTGCAAAATCAGGTCACAGACGCCACTCTCGGCCTGGGCAAAGCAGCAGTGCTAAAGGGCAGCTTTGCCCTAATGGAATCGAGCGCGCTCACACCAGCCCGAGCAGGCATTCAGCTAGGAATTGTGTCGCGCACAGCCGAAGCTGGCTTAACTAGAGAAAACTATTTAGACAAAGACGGCAAACTCAACTTCACTGGTGGTCTTTCCACAACTTTCAAAACCGCTCTCAACCCAGGTTCTCTAGCAGTTGACGCCCTAACTTTTGGCGCAGCAGACGTAGTCTGGGGACGCATGTACCAGACTAGCCGTGGCGCCATTCGCTTCGACTCGGCCATGAACAAGACAATTCAAGCTGGAACAATGGGAGCAGCCGCCGGCGCTGGCAACGAACTGGTACGACAATGGCAATCAGATGAGAAGTTCAACCTGTCGCTAATCATTGGTCGCGGCCTAGCTGATGGCGCAGTCGGCGCAGCTGCCGGACGAGTCGGCGGCATGCAGTCAGCGCGATACGACAAAATTGGTGCGAAAGACTCACCTACAGCGCTAGGCGAAGCCAGACAAACACCATTTCAGTTAGGAAAAATTGGCGATTCTCAACAAATCGCGCTGCGCGACGGGGTCTTCACCCCAACGAGAGAAATTGGAGATTTGATGACCACTACCTGGAAAGGCACTCTCACCACTGCCGAAGGTCAGGTCAAACCGGTGCTATTCCGGCCCGATACTGGTATTGAAGCATTCGCCTACCGCAAGCAATCAGAGATTGCTGGCTACGGCCTTGGTACTAAGCTCGACTTTGCCAATTCGATTCCGGTGTCAGTAGCACGCTCAGTAGAAATTAACGGCAAAACCCATAGTGGGTACATCCAGGAAATCAATGGCAAAAATCTACTAGAAGTAGTTGATCCCCATGGCCCTAGAAAAATATTTACGCCACCATCAAAAAAAGTGCTTGATGATTTCAGACAAAATAAACCGCTATTTGAAGCCTACCAAGAAGCCTGGGTGAAGCGACTAATCATGGGCGAATGGGATAACCACATTCTCAACTTTGTCTCCGAAAAAACTCCTGCTGGAACTACAGTAAAGAACATTGATGTCGGCGACGGCCTCAGACCGGCTACCACTCAAGCAGACCTCATTCCGCGACCAGGGCAGCGGCGCGGCTATGAAAATCTCAATCAATATCTTTACAACGAAGCGACAAACGTGCCGCTGCCACAGCAAACGGTGGCCAAAGTGCGGCAGTTTGTAGACACCTACAACAACCCTGCCGGCAAAACCGAGCTGCAAGGCCTCGGACTGACCCAGCAGCAAGTCGAAGGGGTGATGGGAAGAGCCGATTGGTTTGCCAAGCACGGCCGTCTGCCCAAAGGCGACGCCGAACCCACCACCTATCGCTTTGCCCAGAGGCTTTATCAGTATTTAAGAGGTCGTAACCCAACCAGCCGTGTAGACTTACATAGCCTGGGTGACCAACAATAATAATAATGCCTGGGCTAATAGGCAGCACTTATGAGCGACAAGTTCACACCAACAGACCGCAACCGCGTCATGCGTATGCGCGATCAAGCACACTATGACCGCAAGACAATCTACGAAATACTAGACTGCACCTTTCTCTGCCACATTGCTTTCGTACACAAAGAGCAGCCCCTTGTCATACCGACCTGCTATGGCCGCGACGGAGACACGCTTTATATTCACGGTGCGGCCGCTAGCCGCATGATCAATGACCTGGCCCAGGGCATCGCCGTCTCGTTTACAGTGACACTCTTAGACGGAGTGGTGCTAGCCCGTTCTTCGTTCAATCACTCAATTAACTACCGCTCGGTCATGGTCTTTGGCCAAGCTATTCCAGTTGTAGAAAAAGCAGCAAAGCTCCATGCTCTCAAAGTAATTTCAGATCAAATTATCGCGCAGCGCTTCGAAGACACGAGAAAGCCCACCGGCGGAGAACTAGCCGCCACCTCAGTCTTAGCGATAAAAATTGATGAAGCCTCTGCCAAAATTCGCAAAGGCCCTCCCGATGATGACGAAGGTGATCTCAGCTTGCCCTATTGGGCAGGAGTGGTGCCTTTGACTATGGTGGCACATCCAGTCGTTGACGACCCCAGGCTAGAAGCCAATCAACAACCGCCCGACTACGTCAAGCAATATATTGAAAACTTCGAAACACGCGTCACTCCCACAGCAAAAAACAGGAAGAAAAAATGAGCCTCGCCGGAAAAGTTCTTTTCATCACTGGAGCCTCAAGGGGCATAGGCCTCGCCATAGCACTGCGCGCTGCCCGCGACGGTGCTTGCATTGCCATTGCCGCCAAGACCGTGGTCAAGCACCCCAAGCTTCCAGGCACCATTCACTCAGCAGCACTAGAAATTGAAGCAGCCGGCGGAAAAGCTCTGGCAATACAATGCGATATTCGCGAAGAAGAACAAGTGAAAGCAGCCATAGCACAAGCTGTTGAACACTTTGGCGCCCTCGACATTCTCGTCAACAATGCCAGCGCCATCAATCTGACTGGCACACAAGAGACCGAAATGAAGCGCTTTGATTTGATGAATCAAGTTAATGCTCGCGGCACTTTTCTATGTTCCAAAATTGCCATTCCGCATCTCGCCAAAGCTAGCAACGGACACATTCTCAATTTATCTCCGCCACTTAACATGGACAAACGCTGGTTTGCTCCACACGTTGCCTATACCATGGCAAAATATGGCATGAGCATGTGCACCCTGGGCATGGCCGAAGAACTGAAAGGCCAAATTGCCGTCAATTCGCTCTGGCCAGAAACAGCCATAGCCACAGCAGCAGTGAAAAACCTGCTGGGTGGTGAGGAAGCGCTCAAATGTTCGCGCACACCAGATATAGTGGCAGATGCCGCCCACTGGATTTTCACTCAGCCAGCCGAGCAATGCACCGGCAACTTCTTTATCGACACTGAAGTAATGGCCAAGGCCGGTGTGAGCGACCTAGAGAAGTACGCAGTCAGCCCTGGAAGCAAACTAATGAAAGACTTCTTTCTTTAAATACCTCAAGGAAATTTTGCACGCAAGAGTGATTCAACTTGAGCGAGTTAAATTGAGTGACTTAACTTGAGCGAGTTAACTACAGTAGTCTAATAATAGCTTCAATTTGGCGGCGATGAATGCGCTGGTGAATAGCGGCAAGACACATCCACTTATGCAAAGTCAACGGCCCAAACCACGGATGATTAAAAGTACCAGTGGCCCACTGATCGCCGCGCAGTGAGCGAATTGTTTTAAGGAAATCATCGCTAAATATCTTGTATTGTTCTAGGCAAACTGGCCCAGCTAAATCACCAGGCGGCTTGACCTTAGCAACATCGGCTACACCAGGAGGCGTTTCACCGCGAGCAAGATGCTGAGCCACTATCTTAATTTGACCACCGACAATAATTAAGTGCTCTAAAACCATTGCCGCCGACCAAAAGCGTGAGCTATCCTCAATAGCCGGCAGCCGTGGCACCAATATGCGCTTATCGCGCAGAGGCACTGGAATCAGGGCGACTTCACGCAGCAACAGCTTTGATTCCTTTTCGAAAATTCTAATGGCGCTATCAAAAGTTGTAATCTTGCAAAGCATAGGAAAGATAACAGTCTTTTGCAAGAACATCTCAAAAAATGGCAAGCCAGCGCCCGGTGCATCCAGCTTTGGTAATTTGACTTCGCCTTCTTGCACTGCTCAACCTTTGCTCACACGGTTAATTTCCTCACAAGGTCAATTATTATAGCGCCATAGTGCTCAATCACCGCCGCAATTCGAAATTTACGTACCTCAAAACCATTGAACCAGGCAGCTTACTGAACATCCCAAATAGCGCGGTTTCAAAAATGGATAGATTTTTTCCGAAAAAATCTATCCATTTTTAGAACTTCATTGCAAAAGCTCCGTCACAATTTCAAACGCCCACAAAAAACTAAGGCAAACTCGTCCACTCTGACTGCTGCTCTTGCGAATATGGCTCAGTCACTTCGATAAAGCAATCGGCAGCAGAAGTAGGACACTCTTCAATGCATTTGCCGCAGCCCTCGCAAATCGAAGCGTCAACGCAGTAGCGACCAAGAATAGACTTGATTGCTTTGAGTGGGCAGGCTAGTTCACAGGCCGAGCAGCCAATACAGATTTCTGGGTCAGTTACATGCTGCCTCATAGCTCTAGCGCAAGCTTCTGCAGTTCCTGGCTTACTTCCTTCTTCCACTCCTCTTTGATTTCCAAATTGTCAGAGTGTTTCAAGCCAAAGCGCTTGTGCCAATTGTTGCGCAGAGAGTCAGCTGGGCCTGCCGAAGTTTCGACTCGGGGGTACCAGTATTGGTAGGAAAGTTCGATTTGCTTTTTATGAGACTCCGCCTTGCGTCGAAGAGCTAAAAGGGCAAAATTGGCATGAGCAGTTTCTAGAGGCAAGCAGCTACAAGCAACCTCTTTCAATGGAGTAAATTTGGCATCAGCAAACTCACTAAGCATTAGTCGCGCCATTACCCCAAGCAAGTAAGTAAAGACGAGCATGTCTTCAAAGCCTTCTAGGGGATAGAGAAGAGCATTGAGGCGCTTGTCAGCCGACGAGCGGGAGAAGCCCAAAAATGAATCTCTGAGCACTCTTGATTCAAAGCTATGACTACTAAGGTAGCGGTCGACATTGAAATTTAGCCCGCCAATAACTTCGTAGGCATCCTTAGCCATGCTCAATTTTTGCGTAACCATGTTACTCATATTGAGCCTGTCTTCAATTGTCGCAGCCTTATTTATAAAGGGCGCGAAACCGGCAGCACCAGCCATTTGAGAATCGGCAAATTGCAAGAGAATGCCAGTGGCAAGCTCTTTAAAGCGCCCACCCGTTTCTTGCCAACAGCTGATTGTGCCACCATTTTCGATTTGCTCAATCAGGAGTGTATCTTCTGGACCTAGCAAAACACTGGACGGAGAACTAGACTGAGCACTGGGCTGGGCAATATCTCTTGGTACGGTCATAGCTTATTTTCCGCCCTTATTGCCAGCCACTGAAAGGGGTTTAGACTGAGCGTAACCCATGCGCATATCGTAGTTAGGCTGCACGTCTTTAGGCATTTCCAGGCCAATTTCTTTCAGTCGCTTCTCCACTACTTCCATATATTCGTCTTGAATCTGTTGCGCCGTCTTGATTTTCAAACCATATTCAAAATAGCGAGCGAAGTGCTCACTGTCATCGGCTGGACGTCCGGCGAAACCAAGTCCAATTTGCATAAACTTTGCTACAGCCCCTTGCAACTGCTCACGACCTTTCTCGCCGTCTAGCTCTAGCACACGCTTAGAGGCCCAAACACCAAAGGCCAAATGCCCTTTTTCTTCCGCCCAAATGCGCTCAGAAACCTTTGCCCAGGGCAAATAACTTGATTGGCGATACTGACCAAGAAAGGCTACAGCAGCCGGGGTGACAGCAGTGGAGAACATAGCCACGTCAGCCCAACATTCAAACATAGGCGCCCAATTTTCTTTACGGAAGCCGTTAATCACTCGCACTTTCTTTGGATCTGGATTGTCGCGGTTTTGCACCAAGTGCATCACTCGGGCATTCACATCTATTCCAAGTGGCGCAAGAATCTCCCAACAGTACCAACCATGGCCAATCTCTTCCATAAACTTTTTGCCGAGGCGATAGGCCTCTTCCGGCCTAGTGGCGTATTTCATGTTTTCTTCTACACGCTGCCCACCAGCAAATTCTGAGTCGGCCTGAAACGATAGGAGGTCAATCAGGGCGGTCTTATAGTCATCTGGCAACTTGTCGCCGGCATCGTAAGTTTGCATGGTCAATACTCCCGCCCTTGTATGGTGATGAAAAAGTAAATTATGCTGCAATGGTTTCAGGTATAAAGAGTTTTGACATCAGCCGGAGGAGCAATTAGCCTTCAGCCAAAAGGCTGATCTGACTGAATCAAGCGGCTATAATTAGCTTTCACAAGGGGCGCCATGGCTATCAAGCGAACAATTGTCAACCTAACCTTAGGAGTTGCAGCGGGCGTAGCGGCGACCATTTGCTTGTCGAGCAGCCTGCAAGCTGCACCAGGAGCGGCCCTAGTCGAAACTAGGACAAAGCCAAAGCAAGAAGGTTTCTACCTCTTACACTTTCCTGCTCGTGGCAAAATCGGCAGAGTAGGAGCCGTCGAGGCTGGCGCCGACTACAGCGAAAAGCATATCCCCACAAAAAGGTTTGCCGAAGCCAATGGTACGGTGCGCCTAGCGAAAGGAACCGGCATATGCTTTGAAGCAACCGATTTCATGGGCCTGGAAAAACCACTCGATGTCATTTGCACACTCCCAGCTGAAGCTGTGACAAGCATTACCCTAAGCAACAATATATTCGCCGAAAATGAAGTAACGCGATTACTACGTTTCACGGTCCTTAGACGCTTAGAATTAGAAGGCACTGAAGTTTCTGATGAAACCATAGCGAAACTAGCACCCTTGCAACATCTTGAATCGCTAATCGTTGATCGCACCCGCATCCACGGTCAGTTTTTAGCCACTCTCCCTGGCAAAGAGAGCATTCGCAACTTGAAGCTTGGCCACAATGATCTGCAAAAACAATACCTCAAAGAACTAAAGAAATTTCCCAATTTGCAAAGACTCTCTCTTAACTCCACTCACTTGCGCGATAGCGACATGGCAGCTATAGCAGCTTGTAGTCAATTGCGATATCTAGATATCAGTGACAACAACGATTTAACCAACGTTGGTATCGCACAACTTAAGACTCTAAAAAAACTAGACTACCTACAGCTGCCGTTTACCGCCGCCAACGCCAAAGGACTTTTAGCACTAAAGGGGATTGCGCTCACAAAAGTACGAATCGAGTCGAAACAAGCCAGCAAACAAGATATTGTTGCCTTGCGAAAAGCGTTCCCGCAGATTCAAATTGATATTGAGAACATGAAAAAAGAACTTTTGAAAGACTACAAAGCAGCCTTTGAATAATTACCGACCACAATCACGCGCGAGAAAACCGATTGAAAACTATGCAACTATGCAACTCTTCAACTCATCTCTAACAGCAACGCTAACCCGACTAGCTGTCATGCTAGCAATTATTGCTATCCCAGCGGCCCAGGCCGGCGACTTTGAAGGAGGCTAGAGCCAAAGGCGGCCAATCAGGCGAAGCGGCGAAACCACCCACAGATACACCAAAGCAGACGGTTCGGTAATTTACGATTTAGATCCCGAAACTAGAGCTGCCGTGCAGAAAGAATACGATCAAAAAATTGAAAAAAATTCGCGAGATGGCTGAGTATCAATGCAAATTCATCAAGTAAGATCGCGCCTTCTGGCCCTTGCTTGCCTGGTGCAATAAACGGGGAATGCTTATTATTCAATAATTAGAGTGAATTGAGAAAAGCAAGCAGATCTTCCTGTTCCTGCTTAGGTAGCTTGGCGTAGGCTTGCTTAGACTTTTCAGCTTGGCCACCATGGCTCATGATGGCATCATGCACCACGCGGGTGCGGCCATCGTGCAAGAGAAACTTCTTAAAGCGCAAGCCCCAAAGCGGAGTAGTTCGCCACTCTCCACCACGAGCACCCTCTTGAGGAATGCCATCAGCTAGGTCTTTACCCATCTGGTGCACAAGAAAATCAGAGTACGGGTAGATTTTTTGATTTGATAAACCATCAAGCTTAAGGTACTTAAGTTCTGGCAATGGGCTATCGGGATCTACAACATAGCCGTTCGGAGCAGTAGTCATAGATGGTTGGTGGCAAAAAGCGCAATTCATGGTGTTGAAGTATTTTTCACCACGCTTCACTTCATCGGTAATCACACCACGCTTAGGAGGAGCAAGCAGGGCCTGGAAGTAATTGAGCTTGACCAGAATCTCACCCTTGTCGTTCGGACCAGGCGGTATGATCTGATAGACCTCTTTAGGGAAAATGCCGAAAGATTGCGAGGAATTTTCGGTGGCACTGAGATAGGTTGTCAGCCCCAATTCAATGTTCATCGCACCGGTTGTGAAATTGAACAGATTGACATTCTGATTCTTCCAGCCAAACCGACCGACTCTTGGGGCCTCAGTGTAGCGGTCAACCGCAGAAATTGGTCGACCGGCCATGGCAGGGTTCTCAATGTTCTCTTTGAGAGCATTAGCGATGATGTCAGCGTCAGGGATGTTGTCAATTAAGCCATCACCAAACAATGGTGGCGAATGCCGGGGCGAAATAATGTCAGCATTCGGCGGAATCGTGTCGGCTTCAACTTGAACATCAAACGGCAGCAAGTCTGGATTTTCTGTAGTGATCGAACGCTTCTGTAGACTCGGTCCACCTTTTTCAAGAAAGAAATCAACATCGCGCTTACCCATCATTTCAACCACTTCACTCATCGGCAATTTTGCCTTAGGCGAAGTTGGAATACGCCGAGCAAAATTGACAATACTTGTGCTGGAATTGTCACGACCTTCACCACCGACCGCATCAGAAGGTTGTCCATGACATTCAAAACAACTCTGACCATTAAAGAGAGGTCCGAGACCTTCTTTGACCGTAAATTTCTTTTTGAAGAGCGTTTTCCCTTCATTAAAAGCGGCCAATTGCCTAGCACTCAAGCCATCAATTGGCTGACCACGATTGTCAGTGGGATCAATTTCTTTTTTGCCTTTCAGCCCGGAGTTACTGGCATCGCCTAGACCTGCGAAGGTCGGAAGCGGTGCATCGCGATAGGTTGACCAAAGAAATTGCGCCAACACTAGAACGCAGACAACGACAACCAGCTGAACAAGCTTTCGCTGAAAGAACTTTAGAACTTTTGATTCATTGCCCATCTGACCAACTCCACCCAAACTACCAACTAATTTAACCGATTAGAAAATTTAGTGGTCGAATAGTTTCATACCTTCCAGCAGAACCAGAACAAACGCCTCTGTAGACACGGCGTTTGTTCTGGCATTAGGAATGGTAAGTAGACTAATGTAAACCCTTACAATTGACGGCAAGATTTAATAAAGGCCCAGTTTGCGCAAAGCAGCAAAAAATGACTATTTCTCCTGCCGCAGGCGAATCAGTGCCAATTCATTGGCAGAGAGCCCTCTTGCGCTTCTAGTAATGAGCGTGGTCATTCTCTTTATGATTTCCATGTTTTCACTGCTAACTGGTTATGCCACATTGAACTTCGCCTCCCAAGCAGCAGCTCGCGAAGCTGGCTCATCGCAAACGCGCAGTGCCGCAAGAGCTGCAATGCAGCGCGTCGCCAATCAAATTCTTGGTGGGGCGCTAGGTCAGTTCGGCGGAATTTCACCGAGAACCGCAGCAGGCATGACACTGCGCACATTCCGAGTGTTAGACGGAGGCACTCCGGAGCAATACGATGTGGCTGCGGGCAGCAACATAGCCATTGATCAAACGCGTTATTCTTACACCTACGTAGTCGACGCACGTTACTCCATCACCCCTTTGCTCTTCCCTTTCGCCTTTCCCGTGCAATCACAGTCTACATGCTCGCTTGAACATCCTGAGGGCATCGCAAATTGAACTTTTAGGGGCATATCAACTCAACATAAGATCAAACGAGCCAGCATAGCTAGCAGTCACACAGTGGAGATGTCGAATGGTGGAGCGCAGAGGAAGAAGCAGAGAAGGTCAGCAGTTGATAGAACTTGCTGCTGGGCTGATCGTTCTAATTCCAATCTTCCTCATTATCATCGACTTAATTGTATTCTTCCTGGCAGCTACGCTCAACGATAATGCTTGCCGCGACGCGGCCCGAGCGGCTTCAGTAGTGCAACCGATTGTGGCCGACGGCAGCGGCCCATTACCAGCTTCAAGCCCAATTAGACAACGCGCAAACTCTGTAGTGACGAAAATGCAGCATTTAGAAGGATACATAATTGGTCCGCGACTGGTCCAAGTCAGTCTCTCTCCAGACTTTAAACGACCGCCAAATGCCCTGCTCGGAGGAAATTTCGAGGGCAGCGTGGAAGTAAGAACTCAAGTCGACTACAAACTACCAGCTTCAATTCCTGGTATTTTGCCAACGCAGGTGCCCCTCACATCCCAGCAGTCATTTCCCCTCACCGCCGTTATGGCTCCTCAGATTGTTCCCTTATAGTTAGGATCGGCATGACAGAAGAAAAACCAGAAGAAATAGCAGAAGTAGCTGCAGAAGAAGCTACCAGAAGTACATCAGATGAAGGCAAGCGTGTATCAAACTGGAAGGCGTTCACTGAATCGTGTGACTATGTTGGCAAAGCCAGCAAAGAACCATCAATTCAGATTCGGGCTGGAGATAGGAATAGCGCCAATATTCTCAAAGCTTCTATCTTGGGTGCTTTCCTCTTTCTAGCCGTGCCTTTTTTCGGACCGAAAGAACTAGCGCTATGGTGCTACGCTTTTGCTGATTTGCTTTTCTTTGCCGCTGCGGCGCTATTTGTTATTAGTCGCTTTGGCATCTTGAGGGTTATGTCTATGAGGCATGCCCTTGTCTGCTGGCAACTCATGGTCGGCACAAGCTTGCTATCAGTGGTTATCGCTTTCAACATCGTTCTGATAGCGGTTCTCGTTCTCGCCGCACCATATATCATTCAACTGACACAGCACTAGAAGTGACTACCCTGGTAAGAAGTTAATCTGAAGCAGGGCCAAAATAGAACAGATTGAGGTTGCAAAAGTCGAGATTTGCAGCTATCATTAAATTCGTTTCACTTACCAGGAGATTGGGCGGCCACTGAGGCTATCCACCTTCAATAGAGCTTTGGGAGAGTTTTTCAACCATGAAGAGAACCCAATCGGGTAGCACGTTGATTTACGGCATTGCAGCTTTTCTTGCTGTTGCCCTAATCTTCGGTTTCATTGCCCTCAATTATCAACAACTATTCGGCTATCACAAACAAGCACAAAATTCAGTTGACGCTGCAGCTATTGCCGTTGCCAAAGAAGTGCAGAAAGTGACTATTCTCGATCCTCGGATCGGGAGAGTGGGAGTTATTGACCAGTATGGTACTGCTGGATTGGAACAAAGACCAATTCTCTCAATAAACACTGTCATGGCAACTGCTCGACTCGATGCCTTGGTCGCCCAGCAGCTGAACAACACGACCATGCTAGCAGCAGCAACTCAAGATCTCGATAACGCCAAGGCTGCAGCAAGAGACCTAGCCAAAGCAATCAACACCTTTATGGCTGGTGGCACGGCCCAAGACGCAGACGGCCGCACAATCAGTGGTGCCAACCTCCTCAAGGCCGCAGCTACTGCCTATAACGCCAACAACAGACGTTCTTCGTCTGGCTATAAAGATTTGACTCCTGCAGACTTTGCTATAGAAGTTGGCGATTTGCGAACAGCACTAGGTGCATCCGGTGTCACCAACACCCCATGCCCGAACCCAGAAAGTATGGACGGCTTAGCTGGCAATCAGGCCTATCTCGCTCGAGTCAATGGCATTCGCTACTACCGGGCAAAGGTTGACATTCCAACACCGGTAGGGCCAGTAATGCTCTCAAACTTGGCAGAGCAAGTACGTCTTGTCGACAAAGGACTTTTTGAAAGCTTAGCGACCAATGCTGCGGTGATCCCTGCCGTGGTAAAAATATCGGCTCGTGAGCGCGCCAATGCTGTAGCTCCACAGGCTGGTAACGGACTACCATCCGGCATAGTCAACTCGGTAGCATGCGCGCAGATGGGGGGCCCCAGGCTGGGTGCTACCTCAGGCCTGTTACGTATAGAGTTCCCACAAGGCATGCCGCCGATCGGCAGTCCAGCTCCCTTCACCGGCAACGCAGTAACCCCTTTGGGTATCATGAATGCATCGCAGGTGACGGCGATAGGCCAAAGTGGCAGCTCGGCACCATGGAGCGGTAACGGTGCTTATTACAGCGCCAATGGTGGAGCCTTCCCTGGTTCCGGTTCAATCAGCCGCTCTAACTATATGGGACGCAATGCTGACAATCCTAGTGTTTCACTGACCTTTTTCGTATACGACTGGCTGAAGAATGAAGGTATCAAACCCAACATCGAATCGGTAGTAAGAGCAATGCGCAACCTCGATATGCGCAACACTCCTGTCGGTCAAACCGTTGCCGTCTTGCCTTCGAGCTCTGGCTTTGCCAGTAGATATAGCACCTCTAGTGGAATTGCCAGTTCATTTTTAGAGCAGCCTGCTTTTGCCCAACGACCTCCAGTTGGCGACTCTAACAATGTCTACGGTGCAATTTTCAATTTAGTTGACTCTAACACGGCCATGACTCCGGGGAGAGATCCTCGCTCTCTGGTTAACTACAACAACTCCAACAGACAGGTATTTGTTGATCAAGCATATACATTCAGAATGCAGGCCAGTGTACCTCAGCAATTAGCTTGGGCAGCACAAAGCACTACTCTTGCCACCGGCATGGACAAGCAAGGCAACGCCACCACTACTGATGGCAACCCTGTGAAAGACTTGTACGATCTTGAGACTGAACTTCTGGAGACAAAGCGCATTTCTAACGATACTGATGCTTCTGCTCAAAGAGTTCTAACCAAGTACCGGCCCCTGTTGGCTCAAGCACAGGCACGTCTGACTAGAGCTCAAGCAGCCCTGACACAGGCGATGCAAAATGCTAACAACGACACTAGCGACTCCCAAGTGCAAGCTGCACAAGTAGAAGTTGACGCCGCCCAAGCTGAGGTAAACAAATACCAGGCAGTGGTCGACAGAGCGACTATTGCGGCGAACAACGGCAAGATGGGTGTACGGGTTACTGATACCATCGTCAATAACCTGCTGTCTGTAACTGCCATGGGTACAAAGAAAAACAAAGCTGGCGACTTCATGCTCGCCCGCAACATTCCTTTCTTCACCCCCAAAACGGCAGCCACCGACGCTGGCATTGAAGGTACAGCTGCTGTACCAACCGGTCAAGTCAGCAATGCTCGCGGTTCAAAGAACTGGGTAGACACAGGCATGTATATTGTTGGCGGCACCGTTCCCCCCAACATAAATATAGCGATGTCTGATGTTAGCGGTATTTTCCAGCCGGTCTACGCGCAAAGCGTGGTGCCGTCATCTCTAACCCGCAACTTCCGCCTGATCGTTCGTGGCGACTCAACTGCCGGAGACGGAATGGTTCTAGTGAGCACGGCCAACAACGGGCCCAACGCTACAAGTAACCCGCAATCAATCTTGAGAGGACAGCTCAACTATCAAGCTCTAAATGTCTATCAAGAACCGCCTACCTCAAGCAATCCCTGCACAATCAACTGGTCGGTAATGGCACGTAATAATGCCTACTCTACTCAAGCTGACTGTCGCAAACCGCCAAAAGCAGGGGATCCTGAATCAGAAGGCAATGTGCTCGATTGCTCACGAGCCCAAGGCCAAACTAACCCTGATGGTTCAGCAAAGGCGTGTGACTCGGAAGTATCGCAATGGCAATTCACCTCACCACTGCCAAACTGCCCACCACCGCCAATCCCACCAGGCAATCCACCAGGTGAGTCACACTAAAAAATAGCTAGTAAAGAAATAGGGAGTTGTCGACAGGCAGCTCCCTATTTTGTGATCAGGCGACGAGAAAGCTGGCGACGACAGACTAGACTAAACTAGACTTTGCGAGCACTATAATTGCGGAGCAAATTTGAAAACCTTTCTATCCTTAAAAAACAGCCAGAGCAAAGAACTGCCTGCAGAGTTTGCCAATCAAGACGTGCGCTATTCAGAAGCCTTGGTTGAGCACTTCTTGCAAGAATTCACCAAAGAAGGTGATGTGGTGCTCGACCCCTTCATGGGCTTCGGTACGACACTGCTAGTGGCCGAGCGGCTCAAGCGCACTTGCTTTGGTGTTGAGTTTGACCAAGGGCGCCATCACTACGTTCAGTCGATTCTTCAACATCCAGAGCTAGCCTTGCACGGAGACTCGACCGCGCTAGATACTCTACCAATTCCGGAGATTGATTTCTCCATCACTTCACCGCCCTATATGGGCAAGCATCACACTGAAAACCCTTTCACCGCTTACTCTACACTCCTAGACACAGCGGGCGGAGGCTACAACAACTACCTCAAAGACATGACTAAAATTTATGGCAAAATTGCCGATAAGCTCAAGCCCAATGGCCGCGCTATTCTAGAAGTTTCAAATTTAAAGCATGAAGATGGCAGCATCACCACACTAGCCTGGGACATAGCTAGAGCCGTTTCGGAAGTGCTTAACTTCGAGGGTGAAATTGTAATGTGTTGGCATGACGATTGCGGCTACGGCTATGACCACAGCTATTGCTTGGTATTTAGGAAAAAGATTTGAAGAAAATAGAATTGAAGAAAATTGGCGTTTAGCCAATACTAGTGTCAATCAGGGTAAAATAGCTTGCCCTTCACCAAGACAAATACAAGGTAAATTCAAGGTAATTTGATGACTAGCCAGAAAATTCGCCAAGAGTCAGTTGAGCGAGCCAGAACCATGGCTTCTAACTTTTATCTTGACCCGGCTCAGTACGACCTTAGCCTAGAGCAAATATTCGCCCGCTCCTGGCAGTTTATCGGCACCACTCAAACTGTTTTTGGCGCCAGCAGCGAAAACAGCGCAAGCAGCGCCTGCCCCGTGCCCTCGGGCTCAATGGCGCCCATCACCTTACTTGAAGGCAGCCTCAATGAGCCACTCTTGCTCACCCAAGACAACGAAAAGCTGCACTGTCTCTCTAACGTTTGCACACACAGAGGCAGCATCTTAATTGAGAAGAATTGCCAGCACAGCTCAATTCGCTGCCGCTATCATGGCCGCAGATTTGCCATAGATGGAGCATACCAGTCAGCACCTGGGTTTGAAGGGGCAGAAGACTTCCCCGCAGCCTCAGATAGCTTGCCCCAAGCCGCCCTAGGTTCCTGGAAAAATCTATTATTCGCTGGCATCAAACCAGCCATTGAACTCGATCAATTGATTGGTGAAATGAAAGAGCGCCTAGCCTTCTTGCCTTTAGAAGAATTCAGATTTGCACCAGAGCTATCCCGCGATTACTTTGTCAACGCCAACTGGGCGCTGTATGTTGAAAATTATCTAGAAGGATTGCACGTACCTTTTATTCATCCCTCACTAGTGACCTTGCTTGATACCAAGGCCTACCACACCGATCTTCATCCATTTTGCAATGTGCAAATTGGTGTAGCTTCAAAAGCAGAAGATGCTTTCGACCTGCCACCATCTTCGCCTGATCACGGTCAACTAATCGCTGCTTTCTACTATTGGCTTTTCCCCAATATGATGTTCAACTTCTATCCTTGGGGCTTGTCAGTCAACGTCGTTATGCCTCAGAGCCATAACACAACCAAGATTCGCTTTCTTACTTATGTTTGGCGCGAAGAACGCTTTGGCAATTACTCCACCAAAGACATTAATCAAACAGAAATGGAAGACGAAGAAGTTGTAGAACTTGTGCAAAAAGGCATCAGATCAAGGCTTTACGATACTGGTCGCTATTCACCAACCTGGGAAGCTGGCGTCTTTCAATTTCACAATTTAATTCGCGACTTTATCAAGCAATAGCTAGTCTGGCCAAGGCGCCACTGACTTGGTTTCACCAGGGCAGATCGGTTTGACATGCTCGAAAATTTCTAAATAAGAGGGATGGGCACACTCATAGGTAATGGTGGCACTACCAACAACCCCACCCGGACCTTCAGTGGCCCTCAGCTTCAGTATCAACGTGCCGTCAGCGGCCATATAACAGGTGCCTATACTACTGAGCGATTCAAAGTCACTACCGGCAGTGCTTTTATCATTGGACATAGCTACTTGATACACCCTTAACCGACGTTGCTTGATCTTAACCCATGCAAAGCTCTTTAGAACCGACATTTTCGTGGCGGGGAACCTATAGGCAATTATTCAGTCTCTTCTTGCGGGTTAAACCGATAAGACCAGCAATAGTCATATCTCTGCCCTTCTCAAGGCTCAAATAGAAATGGTCGGCAGCATGCTCAACAAATTATTGCCAATGGCTTCATTGATCGCGGCCGGCATATTTTTTAATAGCGAATCTAAGGCAATGGCGAGTCAGGCATTTCGCATTAATTCGGCCACGATCGCGCCGGGGAAAACCACCAGAGAAACAGTGACGATTGATGGCAAAGTGAGACAATATTTTCAGCACGTGCCAGCTAGGTACAGCAGCACTAGACCTACTGCCGTAATGATTGTCTTTAACGGCTGGGGAGCCAAATCTGGCCAAGGAAATACCAAGGCTGGTGCTGAAGGAACTGAACAGTTTACTGGTTTGAGCGAAAAAGCCGACAAAGAAAATTTCATTGTTGTCTATCTCGATGGTAATCAAAGCAATAAATACTCTTGGAACAACGGTCAATGGTTCTTCAGCAAGCAGAATGACCTTGAGTTTACCAATCGAGTGCTTGAAGTACTCAACCACAGCCTTCACATAAATCACGAAAAGCCTTATCTTGTTGGCTATTCACAGGGTGCCAGTTTCGCTCATCGCTATGCCACGACCTTTCCAGAGAAAATAGCGGCCGTAGCCTCTGTTGGCGGTTGGCTAACCGGCAAAGAGCAAAAGCCCACTGACAGCCCATACTCATGCATCGAGATCCACTCCGAAAAGGATCCGACCGTGCCACTAAATGGCCGCTCTTGGTGGTTAAAAATGAAACCGCAAGAAGAATTGAAGAAATTTTATCGCAGCCGCGGCAGCATAGACACAGAGCCAGAGCTATTTACCACAAAGGCAGTTGATGGAAGCGATATAAAAACCGAAATATCAAAGTGCAATGAAAATGGCACCGAATTTCGCTATGTCACCATTCAGAACTCTGGTCACAAGTGGTTTGGCGGCAAAGGAGCAGAGTCTGCCGCGATAAACGCCACTGACACAATTTGGGATTTTCTTAAAGGTAAGAGCAAACGAGCCAATACTTTAGTCGGAAGAAGCAGCTAATACGGTTAATTTGCTTGCAACCAATTCAGCACCCCTTGCCCAGCCCTCCGGCCAGTAGCGAAGCAGCCAGTGAGTAGATAACCACCGGTTGGAGCTTCCCAATCGATCATTTCACCGCAGACAAAAACACCTGGCAGCGCTTTGAGCATGAGATTTTGATCAAGCGAGCTAAAGCACACACCACCAGCGGTACTGATAGCTTCCGCGATAGGCCGAGTAGAGCGCACAGTTATAGGCAAAGCCTTTATGTATTTCGCCAACACTGATGCATCGTTAATCTGCTCGCGACTGAGAAATTCATACAGCAATGCACTCTTCAAGCCATCTATCTTGAGGCAGCTCTGCAAATGCTTTGACATAGACTTTGAACCACGAGGGCGTGCTAGGTCTGCCAATACCCGTTCAGCACTGCGAGCAGGCAGAAGGTCTAAAGTAAAAGTAGCTTCCCCGTGCTCGTTGAGATAATCGCGCAGCCGCCGCGAAAAGGCATAAATTAGACTGCCTTCTACGCCGTATTCGCTAATCAGTATCTCGCCCTGGCGACTTTCAGTAATGCCATGCAAATCAGTAAAAGTAAGCGCCACAGACTTAAGCGGATAGTGGGGAAACTTCTCACGCAAATGAGCACTCCAGCCTACATCAAAACCACAATTGGCACTAAGCCAGGGTGCCATTTCAACGCCGCGCTCTTGCAGCCAGGGTGCCCAAGTGCCTGTGGAACCTAGTTGTGGCCAACTGGCGCCGCCAAGGGCGAGAATGACCGCCTTAGGCCGTATGAAAAACTCTTCTGTTGGACCGGCTATGCGCAATGAATAAGCGCTGTCTTTGGCGCTGCCTTGGCCTCTGCCTTTGTCACAGGCGCTGCCTCCATCACCGTCAAAACCAAGCCAGCGGTGATTCAAATGAAATTGCACACCGGCGCTGCGCAGTCGATGAACCCAAGCTCGCAAAAGTGGTGCAGCCTTCATTTCTGTAGGAAATACGCGGCCGGAGCTGCCGACAAAAGTCTCAATACCAAGCCCATGTACCCAGTGGCGCAGGCGGTCAGGCGGGAAGGCATCTAAATACGGCTGCATATGACTCTGTCTATCGCCGTAACGCGAGCAAAAGTCAGTAAATGTTTCGCTGTGGGTAATGTTGAGACCACCCAAGCCAGCCCGCAAAAACTTACGACCAAGTGTTGGCATTGCCTCATAGACATCAACACTGCTGCCGGCATTGATGAGCACTTCTGCTGCCATAAGGCCAGCTGGACCGCCACCAATAATCGCCACAGACAAGCCTTTAATTTTCACGTCTCTTGTTTCGAATAAACTCGATCAGTTCTTTAGTGGCGTTAAGCGTGGATTCGGAACCGACACTGCCATGCCAGTCGTGGCCCTTGAAACCAGGCAGCGTAATACTCTTAATCTCGGCTCCTGATGGGGCACGCCATTCTTTCTCATGAACAGCTGCCGCAGATCCGTCAACGGCAAGGGCCTTGGGCTGATCAATACCATTTGCTTTGAGATAGCGCTGCAGGGTCTTCTCTTCTGAATCCATGTGCAATCCAAACCATCTTCCGTCAATTGGCGCAACCGTATCTTTCTCCGACTGAATTGACATGAAATTCATTCCGGCTGGTACTTTTACTTCTTTACCAGTTGTCCAGCCACTAATATCGACTAAGTTTGCTGGTCGATATTTTTCCGGCAGCTCGGCCGCCGCTCTATGAGCGAAACTAGCCCCCTGAGAATAGCCAGTCAAGGTAATGCGCTCCAAATCAACATTATAGTTGTTGTTCAATTGATCGAGTACGGCAGCCGTGTAGCCGACATCGTCAGTCTTCGAAAACGGGTACTGGCCGTTGTTGAACGAGAGATCTTTATTCGGATTGCCGCCCATATAAAGCACAAACATGCCGTTTTTGTCAGCTTCTTTACTCAAACCTGTAAGCTCTTCTAGGCCTGCAGCGCCAGCCTTGGTGCCACCTGGTCCCGGCTTGTCGCCCCAACCGTTGTACACAACAAGCACAGAAGCCGGTTCTGCCGCGTTGTAATTTTCGGGAACATGCATGAAGACGCTGCGAGGCGTGCCATCAACTGAAACCGAAATCGGCACAGTACTGCCCTTCTCGACCTTAGCAGGATCGGGAAACTCAACTTTTGCGCCTTTATCTTTTACAGACTTTTCGCCGCGCATTTGATTCCAGGTATCAGCAGAGAGATCTGCGGCACTGCCACCTTCAGCATCTCCCGCTCTGACATGCTCGGACACGCTGTCTTGCTTGTGATTATGTAAACCGGCAACTGAATCGCGGGGCATGAGCAAGTGATACCTGGGTTAAGTGATACCTGGGTTAAGTGATACCTGGGGTTAGGTGAACTTGGGGCGAAAAGAAACTATCGATGCAATTGTACCCAAAATCAAACAGGCTCAAGCGCAAAAAAATGAGAGAGAGACAGTTTTACCTGTCTCCCCCACTTCCATCCCCCGATGAAACTTTTCGATGGCCGTCATCACGATTGCCCCAGCGCGCTGCATCTAATTGATCGGCCTCACACTGTCATAATGCTTCTGCTAAATAACAATGACGTGACATTGATCTGACATCAAGCTGAACTTGCACAGTCAAATCAGCACTCAGCCCTTCTATATAATGCCGCCGGGAAAATCGCAGGCGAAAATCCAAAAAAAATTCAAACACTGCAATGCAGTTGTTATATTCGCTACCTATATTGACATCACTGAGAGGCGAAAACCTCCAAATCTCCCCCCGAACACTTCCCACTGGAGGAATCTCACATGTCATACGACCAGCCAGATCCGGTAAAGAACGCTGAAACACTTTATCACCACGCCCTGGCAGGCGGCCCTGAATCAGCAGTGCAGAACATGCGCAATGAATTTGAAGCCACTAAAGATGATGGTTCATTCAAATCGATTCAGCAGCACGATAATTACTGGAAGAGTGTTGCCGGAGAGCTGGAGCGCACTGGTCATCTACCTAACCTCACCGTGGCATTTGTCAGAGATAACAAAGGTGCCTTCGATCAAGACGGCAATGGCATCGTCAGCAAAAATGAAGTTTTAGATGTACAGCGGCAATCGCGCGAACGCCAGGCCAGTGGCCAAGGCATCACTTTTGAATCACTATTTGCTGACAATCTCAGAAGCACCATTCCATCACCAAAAGGTAATCAAAGTTTCTACGATCAAGTGGCTCACACGGCTAAAGCATGGCAAGTCGATCGAGACGCTATAGAAGATGCTGACTTAAGCAAATGGGACAGACAAAATAATCGCCAAGGCAAGCGTGAACTAAAACACGATATGACAGCTGATGCCTCTTCACCTCTATACGAGAACAATGGCGCTCTGATGCACACCCTTGATGCTTCACGCAAAGAAAACGGACGTCTCAGCCGCAGCGACTACAAAGCTTTCTTGCACGATTACAAAGAGCGTGCGGCCAACGGCCAAGAAGACGAGGTATACAACGAGCGCAACGCCCGCTTTGTTCATAGCCTATTGAAAGGCGATGAACCAACCATTAAAAACGGACCATTCAGAGGCATCAACATCGATAAAGTTGATCGCAGAGCTGGCTATAGCCCCCAAGATGATTTCACCCCCCATAGAGATGTAGCCAGTGATGAGGTATCTGAGACCCAGAGCAATTTCGAAGCAGAACAAAGACAAGACGAAATTGACCGCATTGAAAACGCCAAGGATGACAATGAGAATGCGAAGAACAAGAAACCAGACGTCTGCGATAACGATCTCAAAAATCGCCTTGATGACATGGCGACACTGAGACCAAATGAGGGTTACAGCCACGTAGCCTGCCGCCTGCTCGGTATCAAAATTGACCATCACTATTCGGCCGACGAGACACGCGAAATGAATCTTCTCGCCAACCAATTAAAGAACATCACCACCGGACACGACACCCACCGCCTCTATGTAGGTTTCATCATGCCTGTTTCAAACAACATTGAAAAACTTGAGGCAATCAATCCAGCATTCAAGGCCCGCATGGATCAGCTACGCGCCCAAGAGCAAGACTAAGATTAGACCAAGGCTAAGGCTCTAAGCGATAACCGACGCCCCGGATGGTCCTCACCAAAGGATTATCCGGGTCTGTCTCTATCTTTTGGCGCAAGCGCAAAATTGTGGTGCGCACCGTTTCGATAGAAGCATCAGAATCTGTCGGCCACACCTTATTGAGCAATTCGTCTCCCGAAAATACTCTCTGAGGGTGGCGCATGAACAATTCTAATAGAGAAAATTCTTTGGGATAGAGCTTTATTTCAGCACCATTGAGATTGACCACGTGCTGCACCGGGTCAAGTTCTAGCTCGCGCACTTTCAAAGCTTTGTAAGTAACTGGAGTTGGTCTGCGCAATAAGGCCCGCACTCGCGACAATAATTCGCGGATGTCAAACGGCTTAGTCAGATAGTCGTCACCACCAGAGTCAAGACCGGTTATACGGTCAGGCACACTATTTCTCCCAGTCAAGAACAACACTGGGGTGGCTCCACCTTTGGCTCTGAACTCAGTAGTGAGGGCAATGCCGGTAGTGTCAGGCAACTGCCAGTCCATGACAATTAAATCGTAGTTGACCGAGTTCAAGTAGGCACGGGCATCGGCGCCGTTGTGCACCATATCGACCATGTACTTCGCTTCAGTCAGTGCGTCTTTGACTACTTGAGCGATAGATTGATCGTCTTCGACCACTAGAACCTTTGACAAGCCAGATACTCCCAAGCCAACAAAGTGATTATAGCGATTTGAGGCACTGTAACGTAATTGTCATTTTGCCAAACTACATTCGGTATACGCGAGCACCTAGCAAGCCAAATTCTAGCAAGACAAGTTCTAGCAAGACAAATTCTAGAAAGACAAAATCCAGCAAGTCAGAACAAAAAAGGACAACGGGTAGCACAGCAAATGTCAATTAACGAATACTCCGAAGGAGCAGTAGCCTCGCTGTCGGCCATAGCAAACTATATCGCTCCAGTAAGTACTCCACTTATAATTGAGCCCCAAGAACTTTCGCCCCAGGCCCGTCTAGATATGTACCTGTCGGTGGCAGCCAGAGCCAGCGATTTACATGTGATGGAAACTGCCTTAGGAATGGCCCTGCGCACCATTCGCGCCATTCAGAACGCCGCCATTTCAAGCACAATGCCTACAGCCGCTAAGCTCAAGACATGCGAAACACCAATCCTCAATATCGTTCTTGAATTTGCCGAAAAAAGCCCTGAATGGCGGGCTCTAGTTGTGCAAATGATGATAGAAAATGTCAGCACCGGCTCCGGACATTTAAGTATTAATCGAGCCAAACAAGTTTTAAAAGAAATAGCCAAGCGCGCCCCCTTCAACAACTTGGTGAGCGAATTGAATTTGTCATCACACCCAAGGCGTGTGGCAGCAATATACCTACTGGGCTGGCTCAAACACGAAAAAGCAATAGAGCCGCTAGTGGAAGCTTTTGAGGTCACGAACGCGAAACAACAAAAAGCCATCCTCGAAATGCTCGAAGAGCACTACAGCCATAAATTGCCCTTTTACCTCAAATGGCGCTGCGTCAATCGGCAATCCCCAACACCGGCACTGACAAAACTGATGCAATTGCTCCAATTTGAGGCATAGTGTTTCTAGACGAAACTCTAACTCAGTAAAGCAGCAATTAGCAAAACAGATAGCAAATGACAGCCCACATTCTGGTCGTTGAAGACGATGAAAAAATCGCCGAGATCTTACAAGACTGCCTTACTGCGGCAAATTACGAGGTGGAGGTTGTTCACTCAGCCGAAGCTGGCAGTGCCCTGCTGTCTATAAATAGCTACAATCTTTTGATTCTAGATTGGCAGCTACCCAAGGCGTCTGGCTTAGATTTGTGTACAGAAGCGCGAGCAAAGGGTATCAACACACCAGTTTTATTTCTCACGGCAATGGATTCAGTGGGCAATAAAATGGCCGGCCTTGATAGCGGTGCCGATGATTATTTAACAAAACCATTTGCCTTACCAGAAGTGTTAGCGCGGGTTAGAGCATTACTTCGACGCCCGCAAACTCTACAATACAAGCCGCTCACAGTAAGAAATCTAGAGCTCGATCAAAGAAACAAATCAGTCAGACTCAAGGATGAGGCAGTAAAACTGCATCCCCAAGAATTTGCTGTACTGGAGCTATTAATGAGCAATCCCGGCCGTGTCTTTTCTGCCGAAGAATTACTCTCAAGGGTCTGGCCCACAGACTCAGACGCCACCAATGAAGCCGTGCGCACGGTGATTCTGCGCATTCGAAAAGTGGTTGATATCGACAGCGACAATCCGTCAATAACTACAATCAAAGGCTTTGGTTACAAGCTAGAAGCCTGAGGCAAATCTAGTCGACCACAGCCTTGAGGGCGAACCAGAATGTAGCACCAGCGGCAGAGGCACTGCCGTTCTCTCTTGGGCTGTCTTTGAAGCTGTCTTTGACGCTATCTTTGACACCAATTTCGCCACCATGCTGCAAAATAATACGCCGACAAATAGAAAGCCCTAAACCAAAGCCACTAGAGCGGTCGCGACTGTTATCAGCTTGCCAGAAACGCTCAAAAATTTGCTCTTTCTTGTCACCAGGAACGCCCGGTCCTTGATCCACCAGCTCAAAGAGCACCATCGGCACAGCCTCTTTTACCACGCGGCACGACATAGATATCAAGCCACTCTTAGGGGAAAACTTGATAGCATTTGTCAGCAAATTGAGAATCACTTCTAGTATATAGTGACTATCTGCGGCAACGACACAAGGCTCAGCCGTTAACTCTAGACGCAACGATTTAGGCTCTAGCTGCGGACTAATCAAATCACCCGCTTGCCTAACCAAGGCCGCAAAATCAAACGGCTCGATTTTCAACTCAAGGTTAGCACTCTCAATCCGTCCGATTTCGAGCAAGCGATTGATCATGCAGAGTAACAGCGCCGAGCTTGACCTAGCAATTTCTAGCTTTGCCACAGCCAACTCAGGCAAGGGGCCATATGTGCCCGCAAGAGTCATCTGCAAAACGCCACTTAAACTAGTAAGCGGCGTGCGCATGTCATGGCTGACCATATTGAAAAAGTCGCCTTTAGCCTGCTCTAAAATAAGGCGCTGAGTTTCGTCAACCAGTGTGGTCAGATACTTAGCAGTTCCGGCCACGTGATACTCAATCACCGATACATTTACGGGCACTACTTCGCCATCAGGACCGGCCGCAAACAAGGGCTGAGGCTCGCCTCTGCTGGCTTGCGCAGCTGCTACCAGCCGAGGAAAAAAACCATCTTTCTCGATTGCCTTCACGCGAAAGATCTTGTCAATTCTAGCGTTTTCAAAATAGCCGAGGTCAATGCCGAAGAGTTGCTCTGCCACCGTATTCAGTGACTCGACATTACCAAGCCGATCAGTGACAAATAGCGCTGCTGGAATTTTGTTAATTACCAGAGCCAACTCATCACGCGACTCTTCAATGGTTGAGAGCATTTCTTTCTCTTTTTCACGGGCCAAATTGAGAGCAGCTGCCATCTGTCTAAATGTTTTATCGAGGACACCAATCTCATCAGATGAATTCAATGGCGAAAGCAAAGGCAGCCCCCGAGCTAATCTTTCTGAATTTACTCGCACGACATTGATGCGACGCACTATCATGGCACTGACAAAAACTGCAATAGCTAACGCTACTAAGCTGTTGGCAAAAATAACAAACTGACAGAACTGCCTAAAGCCGAGACGTGATTCGGCCTCCTCAATACTGGCTTGCTCTACGTCTTTTTGTGCCTTGCGACCGACATCTTTTAAGGTAGTGAGAAATACCACCGTGGCATCCTTGAGTTTTTTGTTGCGCTCAAGATTATCGAAGAAAGAGCCCACCTGATTGTTCTCGTCAGGACTGAACTGCGATCCGTCCAGTGCCAGCAAATATTCTTTGCCTACAGCTTGCAAATGACTCCCGACTTCTCTATCGGCAGCACGGCTGTTAAGTAAGACTGCCAGTTTTTCCAACTCAGAACGATACTTAGCGACATAGTCTTGATAGCTTTGCCTATCGCTGGCCTTATTGAACATCTTGAATTGCATCAAAGACTGTATGGCAAAATAGTTTGCTATGACAATATCATTTGTGTGCTGGGCAATATTGCGACGAATCGAAAGCTCGTCGGTAAGCCGCTCTAGGGCAAGTAGCTGTCGCTGCATCTCACCATAGAGCAGCAGATTGACGACCAATGGAATAGCCATGGTCAAGCCAATCTTGGCTACAAGCCTAGTTTTAGGAAAGGACAGCATCTAATTTTTGTCTTTTCCTAATTATCAATTTTGTGATTGATTTTATCTATAATCGAGTCTGAAACAGGCCCTTCGCTAAAGTATGGCCCCGAAATTGCTTCGCCACCGCTGGACCAATCAAACATCATCCAACAATTGCTCTTGCCGACATAACTAGCCGGAAGTGGCTTAAATGGCTGAGCCTTAGTGAAGAATTGACGCAACTGACTTTCCGCTTCTGGTTGGGCTTTCTCTCCGCCAATCTGCAAGTCTACAATCTCTCCGGTTTTATCTATCTTGATGGCGGCATAAATGCTCTTGCCTTTAGAGTCAGCAGTGCTGAGAGACTTCTCGCGCTTCCACAATTTCATGGTGCGATCGAGAAGATCATCGCTATCGCTCGGAGACCAATTCTTGTCGTCGTCACTAGAAGAGTTCCCTCCACTAGAAGAATCACCGCCGTCTTGAGCGCCAGCAATTTCGCCAGCTTTCTCATTTTCTTTCTTGTCATCGCGATCTGGGTTCAAACCCGACGATTGACTAAATTTGCCATCTTTGCCCACACTTTCAAACTTCCAAAAATCCTTGTCGATTTTCCACTCGCCATTCTCTTTGACTAAAGCCACCTGCCCCTTAAGCGAACACTTAGCATCGGGCTTCATCATTTCTTTGTATGACTTAGGAATTTCCACCGCCTCAATATCAAAAATTTGTCTAGCCGCTGTGCTTAAGGCAGCATCTTTTCCAACCACTTTAATCTTGCTCGGCTCCTGACCACCAAAGGCCTCTGCCATTTTCATCATCATGGCGAACTCTTCTGGCTTTTCTTTGCGATCTTTTTCAAACTCAAGCTGCTTGGCCACAATACGCTTGGAGAAAAATCCATGGACCTCTAGAGGAAACTTGGTCTTCGCCTTAGCAGCATAGTATTGCAAGATGAATTGCGCCGGATCACTCACCGTAGCAGCGATAACGGGCAGACTAAGAGCTAGCGAAGCTGAAAGAGATAGAGCCAAACTGACTATCTTCTTAGAGTTTCCGACTGAGAGTTTCATTATTTGCTCCTTTCGAGCTAAGTAGTGCAAAGACAGCGCTAAGAGAGTTCTAAGTACAAACTGAGTTCTAAGTACAAACCGAGTGCTAAGTACAAACCGAGTGCTAAGTGCAAGTTAAACGAGAACATGGCGTGAGCTAAGTAAGATCATGAACGTGAAAGTAGAAAAATTAGGGCTTAGTTGCTTCCTTACTAGCGAAACTTATTGTTAGCCTTGAAGCGTACATATCATAACCAAAACCCTTATTTAATTAGCCGGAAACTCGAAGAAAGCTATGCAATCCTCAATCTAATAATTTTTATCTGCCAAATGGGTAGCTAAATCTCTTACAGACAATCGAAGAAAACCAGCCTATGGCACAAAACAAACATCGTTCGACTGGCGACTCGACCGAGTTGGCCACCAGACCCGCGAGCAAGACCAGGGTCTTGACACGCATACTGAGATTTTTCCGCAAAGTCTCACTAAAAGCCTCACTTGGTATTTGGACACTAGCCCAGCTCAACACAGAAATCAAAAACGCCCTTGACTGCTGGGAAAGCGCCTGCCAATTCACCAATCAAGCGATCACGAGAAAAACAGCCGCCACATTCAAGCTAAACGGCTTTCGCACTTGGCTTGCCGCCCTAGAACCTGAGTATAAGAGGCGCTATTCGGCCGCTTTGCATGCTCGCCAACGCAAACTCGAAATTGCAGCTTACGAAGCCAATTACAACTTCACAGGGCTAGATCAGCAAGAGCAGCGTTGGATTAAGCGGCTAATCAAACTAAAGAGGCTCGGTCGCCTCGTTTTCTAGATCAAAAGATCTCACCAAATTAGTTCAGTAATCAAATTCACAAAATCAATCACTCCAATCAAATTCTCAAATCAAAACTATGCGAAACAAAACCAACCAAGTAAACCTTTTGCTCGATTCAGCAAACGGTGCAGTAACCTCGTTTCAAGAGCTAATCAACCAAGCACTGGCACTGCCAGAGCGCCGGCAACAATTAGAACTTAGCTTGCAAGAGCTATTAGAAGAGCACAGTGATCTGGCAGACACGCCTGAAATTAGCGAAATACGCAGCCAATTAGCCAAGCTGAACAAGATTGAAAGTTCTTTCTTTACTGGCATCAGGCAGACAAAGGCGGTTGTGGAGAAATTTAAGCACGACGAGCGCGGCCAAGCCGAATTGGTAGGCAAAATCCGCAACGGCCAAAGCGAACAGGAGGGTTTCTACTTTCCGAGGCGGTAAGCTCTGATGAGCTTTGCAGTAATCAAAATAATCAGAATAACCCCAAAAGAGCAGAGTATTCTATACGATCTAAGTAATTGCCTCTGCCGCTTGCAAAAATAGATAGATTTTTTCGGAAAAAATCTATCTATTCTTGCAAAGGCATAAAGGAACAGCAGCTTGATCAATCAACATTCAGTCAATATTCAAGCAACATTCTTTATGGGTTTTCTAGGGCCCTAGCCTTTTGCTACTTTAAACCAGAAACGTGCGCCGCCACCAGGAGCCGCATCCACACCAATTAGCCCACCATGCATAGTGATAATTGACTGGCATATCGAAAGGCCTAGGCCAAACCCTGACTTTTGATCGCGTCCAGCGTCAGTCTGCTTGAAGCGTTCAAAGATTTCAGCACGTGCAGCCTCAGGCACACCGGGGCCTTGGTCACTAACACTGACTAAAACATAGTGCTCAAGCTCTTCAGCCGCGATAGCAATAGCACCACCAGCAGGCGAATAGCGAATGGCATTGGCGACTAAATTAGTCAGCACTTGCGTCAGGTAATGAGCATCACCGGTAACTACAAGACCGTGATCACGTCCAGAAATTGTAATGCCTTTTTCTTCGCGCTGAGCCAAAGTAGAACTTATTGCTCCACTGACAATCACTTGCAATGGTACCGCTTCCAATTTCAACTCAATTGTACCGGCTTCAAGTTTATCGAGGTCAAGTAGTTTACCGACCATTTCCAGCAGGCGCTGAGTGTTGTCCTCAGCCATTTTCAAACGACTAGCTAGCTCATTACTTACCGGGCCATAACGTCCCAATCGCGAAAGCTGCAAGACACCACTAATGGTGGTAAGGGGCGTGCGTATATCATGGCTGACCATGGCGTAAAAATCACGCTTTAATTTCTCGAGCTTATAGCGTTCAGTGACGTCAATTATTGTGGAGAGAATGCTCTTGCCGTCTGGACTATCGAAGTCAGTTGTGGCCACTTCAACAGCAATAATTTCTTGCTCTGCTGAGAGGGCCTCCATTGCCAGCGGATGGCTACCAGTACCGGTTCTAAGTTTTTCTAGCAACGAGTCACCATTGGCCAGCTTGGCAAAGAGCTTTTCAATTGACTTCTCGCTCAAGGCATCGCCCTGGTAACCAAACAGCTTCTCGGCTGCTGGGTTCAGTGACTGGATTCGCCCCTGCTCATCGGTGACAACCAAAGCCGCCGGTATGTTGTTAATCAAGCCCTCAAGCCGTTCTTTGCTATCTTTTAGCAAAGCATTCATATATTTCTCTTTGGTGCGAGCATCGGTAAGCGCCTCGGCCATGGTGTGAAAGAAAGCATCAAGCTCACCTATTTCATCGCGGCTACCCAAAGGCTCTAAAAGAGACTTGTCTGCAGCAAAACGTCTGGTGTTTTCTTTCACCAAATTGAGCTTAGCAACAGTGCCACGCACAAAGACAATAGCCAATAGCAATGCCACAATGGCATTGACCAAAACCGTAAAATCAGTCGCCTGCTGCACCTTCTGGCGATAAGACTCTTCGCGCCCACTGGCATCGGTCACTTTCGCTTGTTCAGAAAGGCCGAGGTCTTTAAGGGCAGTAAATAGCTCTTTAGCGACATCGCGGAAGTGAATATTGCGCAGTAAATCATCAGAAATCGTGGCGACTTGATTGTGTTCATCAGGATTGAACTGCGACTCTTTCAGAGCAGCGATATAATCGCGTGAAAGAAAGCGCAGGCGATCGGCTTTCTCTCTGTCGTGCTCTTTCTTTTCAATGATGTCAGCCAGTTCATCGTTTCCTTTGATCAGGTTCTCTTCGTATTTTTCAAAATAATGACGATTGGCCGACTGCCCATAGAGCTTAAATTGCATTAGCGACTGAAAGCCATAAAAGCTGTAGAGCAGGGTCTGATTGACGCGATTGACGACTTCTCGACGGACATCAAGTTCTTGTGTCTGCCGCTGCAACTCGGCCAAATCGCTCTTGAGTTTGAGGTAAACGCCACCCTGAATTGCCAGAGGAAGCGCAACCATCAATATGCCTTTATGTACGAGCTTGAGTTGGGGGAATGGCATGTAGGTATTACTGTTACTACTAATGCTAATGCTGCTACTGCAAATGCTGCTAACGCAAAGCGTAGACCAATTATAACCGCTTGACCAAAGAACCGTCCCCTCGGCTAGAGCGTTCCCTCGCCCGAGCTGAGCCAGATCATCACGAGCTGCATTTAGTGACTCAACCCTTCGGCCAACTGAGTTACTTAACAATAGGACCCTGTTACCTCAGTTAGTTTACAAAGCGCTTGGGGCCAAAATTTCCCGGCAAATCCATGGTGGTTCTCCCAAATAAACTTGGTACGGACTCTGCCGACGTCTAAATTGGTGGCATATCTCCATTTGCAATTCAATTTCTGAGGCCACTGTCTAACCTCCCCAAAAGCCCAACAAGCCTAATCTCAAGCTATTCAACCTTCCAGCAGTGAAGGGCAGATGGAGCAAAGATTTTCAAATAGCATTTGAATCAGTTTTTAAAATCAGTTCTTTTCACCTCAAAATTTCAAGATCATGAAACTCAGTAATGTCATCTCAGCTATCGCCTTCTTCGGTGCAGCAATTTTTGTTGCCAACAGCGTCTACACAAGCCGCAAACGCCACCAAGAAAAAGAAAACTTGCGCTATGCCATCAAGCATCCGCTGCGCGCTATTGATATCCTCTCGGCTCCGGCAACAGTAGACAACGAAGTTCTCTCTACAGTTATGCACGCCGCTCATAACAATGGCCGCCGCCTTCCTGCCTGGGCAAAGCGCAAGTTTCAAAAACACATCGCTAACTTTCACAGCAACTAAGTTACTTTACAAAGACTTTCATCAACAGCTCTACCAAAACTATTAGCAACACCGGCGCTCAAGTTTGAGTGCGGTCTTTCTTTCATTTTTAATCGCTCGGCAACGGGCACAAATCTCAAAACAATGTCAAACGCAAAATCAAAAACAGCAAAGAAAATCAAAAACGCTAACAAAAAATTGTTCGGTTATGATCGCCTGCTAACTATCGACCCTTTCTTCCTTGAAGAAAACGAATTAGAAACTGCTCGCATCGAGCACGAACAAATGACAGCGTTGCTGAACGGCAGCAATGTGCTTGCCACTCCGAGCCGCAAAGATTTTATTGAAGGTGAAGTCACCATCCAGACCAAGAAAGGCTGCTATGTGGCCATTGGTCAAAAATACGACGCCTTCGTTCCAACCAGCGAAGTAGGTGACCTAACACTCGGCGAACGTGGCAACTTCTGGGTGATGTCAAATCAAACCAAAGAAGGCATGGTTACGCTTTCGCACGTGCAAGCACAAGCCTGGGAAAAGCTGAAAGAAATCAGCGAAAATGGCGAGCACGTTGAAGCCCGCGTATTTGCCTTGGCCATGGACCGTCGCAGCCAGAGAGTATCAGGTGTGCGTATCGTCTTTGAAGACGGTGGCTTAAAAGGTATTCGCGGATTCATCCCGAACACCGAACTGGCCATCGGCAGCGACCCACGCACCATGGTCGACACTGTGATCACTGCCAAAGTGCAGGGCGCAGATCCTCATAAAGGAGGAGAATTCGGCTATGTCGTATTGAGCCAAAGAGATGCAGCCAAAGACATGGCCAGCAAACACATTGCTACTTTTGCTCCTGGCGACATCGTCTCCGCCACGGTGTTGAAGTTCATCAAAGCTTCTGCAAACGACAAAGACATGAGCGTATTGGTTAACATCGGCAACGGCGTTACCGGTCTTATTTATCGCACTGAAGTGACTGGCTACCCTCGCAGCAAAGCCAATGACGTATTGAAAGTTGGCGACGAAATTGAAGTGGAAGTAACCAGGGTTCAACCTGAGTTACAGCGCATCTCTTTGTCAATGAAAGCCTTGGGCAAAAAACGTACACTCAGTGCTTTGGAACCAGGATTGGTTGTAGAAGGTGACATCGTTAACACTGCCAGTTACGGATTCTTCGTCCACATCGGTGGCGGCGTTGAAGGCCTGCTGCACGTGAGCGACTTGGCCAATAACGCCAGCGGTAAGAAAGAGTCATTTAAAATTGGCGACCGCACTCAGGTTGTAGTCTTGAGCATAGGCGAGAATGGTTCTCGCATCGCTCTTGGCCGCAGACAAGTTGTGGCAGCCGGTGGTAAATAACGGGCATCTCAATGGCATTGATTGCCTATCACCAGTTGTCGTTTGTTTTAATCTATTGTTTTAATCTATTTTTTCACTAGCGCCATCAGTTTTTCTGATGGCGCACAAACTTTTTCACCATGATTGCGCAAATTTCAAAGTACAGCGATGAGCAAATTTTGGCCGCAGCCAACTGCCTCATTACCGCTCACCAGGCTAATCGTCTGGCAGAAGCAGCCAAGCAAATGCTCGTGCTCTCAGCCGTGCTTACACTAACAGTGTTAGCAGAAAGCGACTACGACAAGCTAGCAGCAGAAGTGTCACAGAACAACCTGAAAGAAACTGCAATAGAACGAGCACTGGCTACAGCAGCCCAGTTCCAATCGGCAGAAGAGCAGCAATTCGGTCGCCTCTTCCCAATTCAATTGACCGCACCATTCGCTTATGAGGGAACTTACGGTCACCCGAACCTGGCTTTTTGCCAAGAATCGGCAATCCGCGAATCTGCGCTTCTGAGCCAATTGCAGTTGCTCTACGGTATACCTAGAACACCAAACCAAATTCACAAACAATGAAAAGCAACATTGAAATTTCGCAGATACTCAATGTCTTGATGCGCTTCTCGATGGCCCAAGACGGCCTCGATGCATCCAGCGCAGAGTTGCAAACGCTCTTCAAAAAGCTTCAGCCAACAGAGCGCTATGAACAGCGCACAGTTGTTGTCATCAATGCCGGCTTAAAATGCCTTGACCAGCGCGACTGGCTGCAAATCAAAAGAGGCGAACTGAAGAGTGAAATATTTCACTTACTGCACGACGGCGAGAACGAAAAGGATGAGCAGCGGCAACAAGAACTGCTGATCGAGGCCCTGGTCAAAGTCAAAGTACTTGGGCATTCTCAGCTTCTCAGCACTGAACTGCACCAACGGGCCAGCGAATACCTCTTGCAAGCAGATACGCATATTCTGTCGAATTTTACCAAGTTACGGTCAGCGTCGATAACTGTGCCCACCGCAGACACCATCACGGGCAAAGAAGATCCAGCAGATGCAAGCAGCAATGTTATGCTAGATGAAGCGATGGCCGAGCAGCTAAAGGCATTGAGCAACATCGTTGCAAAACTCGGCAAGGACCTTTCTGCCATTCACGATAGCGCTACTGGTATCGCTCGATACATAAGCCAATCAGACCAGAGCTTCGAAGCACAAGTGCACAGCAAAGCCCTAACCGGAATAGTGGCCCTCAGCAAAAAAGTATCGGAGCGCGCCACAAACCTGTGCGAAGTTGCCAGCAATAGCTTCTATCACTTCGGCAACCGACAGCCCGCAGATACGCTCATCAGCAAGCAATGGCTGATTGCATACTCACTCACTGCCGCCACCATCATCGGTGCTTGCAAAGCCATGGTAACCGACGCCTTTTTAGCCTTTCAACCTTAATTCAATCACCAGATGCTGGAGGCACATGCTTCCAGCGTCACAAATTTCTAGTCATGAACGAAAATAACGCCCTCAACCAGCTTAAGCTGAGCGAGGCTGCAAGCCGCCTACGCCGCGAACAATTTACGGCACTCGGAGTAGCCCTATTAGCCTATAGCTCTAGTCAGCAGGAACCGGTCAAAAGGGCAATCACATTTAGCAACATTGCCATGTTGCTAATACAGACGGCGCACCGGCTAGAAGATCTGATTGTTCGCGAAATCGACCGGGCCAAGAGCAACATGCAAAAGATGCAAGAGCTGCCAGATGCTGAACAATGGGAATATCGCATTGCCCATACCCTTGGTATGACCGAAGGCCTGAACAAGATTGGCTCGCTATTGAATCAAATGCGCGAGCACACGCAATCGGCTCTGTATAAGGCCTCAATGCTGGCTTTAACAGCCGACGGCAAATCAGCTCTCCCTGCTCACCAGCCTGGCCAGTCAGACAATCTGCACGCCATAGAAGAAGAGGCTAATACCAGGCAAAACAAGCGATTAAAAGAAATTTGCCGCCTTGGCCTAACAATGGCCCAGGCATTTGCCAAAGATGCCCAAGAACATGAAAACTCGCAACCTCTTACCATTGCCTCGATTAGCTCAAACTCCTGCGACCTCGCCACTTCTTCATTGCTCGTAGCCTTAGGCAACTTGGCCACTGAAATTCTCTCCAGCAACGTAGTTGTCAAAGACGAAATCAAGGAACAATGGCGCACAGCTCAGACAACAGCCGCAGGAATCATCGGTGGTTTGATTGCCGAGCTTGTGCGGAAAAACGAGCCCTGGCTTGCATTCAGCCTGAACTAGCTACTAGTCTGACCCAGAAATGTAGTAGGAGGAATTGATTGCGGTTAAAATCCGGAAAAATCAATTCCTCCGCTAAATTTTTAGTCGCCGCATCTATTCATTCATATAGTTGTTAAAGGGGTCGCACCACCCCTATGTTTTGCAATTCACGCCACCCGTGCACAGCCCGGTACAACCACTCTCGCCAGGCTAGTTGTCATTAAATGCCGCGCCAGTGACCCTTTTAGCCTTGAGCAGAACCCTTTGCAGTGATACGGTTCAAAGAAATGCACATTACACCTCAATTCAAGAAAAGCCCAAAGAACACCCTACAGATACTCACTAGCTGCAACTGCCAACTTGCTCAGACAAGGTGCCGAACAATCTCAAAAATTAGCGGTCTCTTTTACCATTGACGCTAACTTCACTAGCCCTCTTAGTACCGTTATCGCCACAATCCTGCCTTTTATGAAGGTCGGCCACGGCAACTACCCAGACATCGAAGTCTTGAAAAAACCAGAAAAACGCCAAACCTCTGTTTGACGCTTTTCTGGTTTTTAACAAATTCAAGGAGGCCGGTCATGAAAACACGTTTCAGGAAGACATTGAGTTTTTCAGATATACAAGCTTTTCTAGAATGTAAGGAAGGCTATCTCGACCGAATCACCAGTGGTTGGCAACGGGGAGAAACTCTTTCTGACCACATAGGTGAAACCGTGCATGCAGTTGCCGCAGCTCCTCCAGAAGAGCGCGAGACAGTTCTCGCCGAGCAACTGCAATTGGCACAAGCAGAAGATCGCGAACAGCTGGAAGAAATTGTTCGCGAAAGAGTGAACAACGGCGAAGCTCTCGCGGCCACTGAAGGACTGGCAAACAGACGGAAAGAAAAGCTGATTAGCTATTTCGACCAAGAGTCTGGTTGGACCTTCAAGGCTAAGCCAGACGAAATGGCCGAGGTCGATGACGGATTTGGTGGAACAACAGTGCAGATCACCGAACTCAAGAACGCCAGATTTCTCAAAGCAAAACACCGGCAACAACTATATTTCTTTGCCATGGTACTTAGTTTGGCCCAGGGTCTTTCCCGGCCAATCAAGTTGATAGTAAGGCTTTTGGGTAGCGGAACATCGCAAGAATTCTGGTACTCGCCCAAACTAACAGAAAAGAAACTTGGGGAAGTACGTTCCTTAATCCAGAGGATAGAGGCCTTCCTCGCCTCCGTTGAGAATCGGCAAGAGCTACCGGTCGAGGCGATGGACCTGAACGTGAACATGAACATGAACATGAACAGAGCAGCATAATCCAGCTGCCCTATTTCGTTTTGCATAGAAATTTTCGGCGGCGCCGTCCTTGCCTATGGGTTGGACGTTGCAGCGGGGAGGTTTTTTATGATCGAGCAAGATCAAACTGATGCTCCGAGCTGCCTATTCCAGGATAGTCTCAGGAGAAACTACAGTCCCTTTTCATTCCCTCGCCTTTGGAACTTACTGTTCAAAGGCGCTCTACTTTTACCCCTTCTGCTGCGCAGGAGCTTGTACCAGATTCTATACAGACAGGCCTGGGAATTTGCCTCGGAGCAATTCTTTGATGCCACGCGACAGACCAATTGGGAGCAATGGCAACACAAGTTTCGCGGCCAAATCTCAAACGAAAAGGATCTCAATGACCGTATCGGCGAGATGCTTGCCTCATTAAATGACCCATACTCGAGGCTGCACGGACGCGAAGAGGTCAAGCTCAGAAAAGCTAGACACTTCCTACCAGCAGTGCAATCTCGGCTCTTAGAGAGTGGTATTGGTTACCTACAACTCAAGCACTTCCAGACAACAACAACAACAACAACAGGTATAGCAGACCAAGTCACTCAACATCTGACCAAGCTCTGGCAGGCCAAAGCTCTGATTCTTGATCTGCGACAGAATCCGGGTGGCAGTTTGATGGAAGCCGTGGAAGTGGCTTCTGTGTTTTTGCGAGAGGGCAAAATCGTCAGCATGAACGTGCGCTCCGGCGGCAGCACGCCATCGCCGCACTACATCAACTGTTCCTACTCGCTTACCCCAACTCATCTGAGCATGGAGACAACCTGTAACTGTCAGCCATCCGCTCAAAGAACTAGCCTTACCAATCGTAAGCGCTACATGGCGAACAATCGCCCCGTTGTCGTACTGGCAGACCATGACTCGGCGTCGTCCGCCGAACTTTTGATTGGTGCTCTCAAAGACAATGGTGCGGCGACAATTCTTGGCACCCGCAGCTACGGCAAGGGAATAGGCCAAGATTTGCTCACGCTCTGGAACGACGCACAGCTACGTCTGTCGACCTTTCAATTTTTCACACCTGCAGGGTTGTGCCCGGGAGATGGCAGCGGTGCAGCCAATCAAGGCATCATCCCTGATATCACTGTGGAGTCCACCTTAGACAAGGGAGACAGTAATGACAAACAGCTTCAAGCAGCAATTGACCGGCTAAACCGCAGCAGCGATCGCTATATCGACGCCGCAGTAGCATCTCTGAGCAGAACCCTCAGGGGCAAATGACAGAGAACGTCCAGGCCGATCAGAAACCAACCCACATAATCATTCTTGATTGGAGGTGTGAAATGTTCAATCAAATCAAAATAGACCTCTTTCAGTGCAGATTCGATCTCGTATTCGCCTGCGATCAACAGCGCGGTATCGGTAAAACCAACAGTATTCCCTGGCACCTGAAGGCCGAGATCAGTCATTTTAGGGAACTGACCAGCTGTACATCAGAATCTGCTTTGCAAAACGCTGTGATCATGGGAAGGCGCACATGGGAATCGTTGCCTGAAAAGTACCGCCCCTTGCCGAACCGGCACAATATCGTATTGACGCGCAACCCAAACTACCAGCTACCAGCGACAGTTTCTCGCTTCTCCAATCTGGATCACGCCCTCGCGTATCTAGCCACAGCAGCAGTCGAAAGAGTTTTTGTGATTGGCGGAGCAGATGTCTTTGCGCAGGCCATGGGCCATAAAAACTGCGGCATGCTCTATTTAACAGAGATCCTGCAAAATTTCGACTGTGACACGTTCTTACCTGACTTTAGTGAGGCCTTTACTCTGCAGGAATGCTCAGAGAAGCAAAGCGAAGGTAGCGTCGACTATTACTATAAAGTCTACGTGCCAAAACAAGAAACGAACTAATGAAGGCTGTATCTCGGCACAAAAGTCGCCCAGCCGATTTCGTCATGCTTGGCTGTAAAAAACAAGACCCCTGGGGCGGAGAGGAATCAACCTCCGTCCCACGTTTTTATTGGACTAAAAGCGATGTCACCACGAGTGGTGGCCCAGCTCTTTGAGCCCCGAAAATGACTTTTCGAGACTCAAAGAGAAGGGCAAATTCCTTGCCTAACTGAAACGAAATCAAACCAAAGAAAGGATACCAACAAGATGAAAACGACAACTAACAACAGTATAAATTCAACGTTAGCAGTAGGCAGCACTGGCTTAGACCTAATTCCGGGCACCACCTGGAGTTACTTCGATGCCGCTGCCGTTACCAATGAGTACAACCGAGAAGCGCGGCTGTTTCCAAAGCATAGGCATCCAGTGTCTATGTCGCGCCAATCTTCTATGACTCGCTCCGCTGACTTCATGGCCGCCTTCCTCAAGGAGACCGGTTGGTCCTGGCCTGATGCCGTAGAAGAAGCGATGAAAAGCCGTCGCAGCCGACACCCGAAACCAATCAGCTTTTGCAGAGCATGAGCACTACAGACAATCAACTAGAGCATATCGGCTAAATCTAGCGCTCTGTAAAAGCTACAAAAAAAATGGAGAATAAACACCATGTGTAAATCAAACACCAGCAGCATCAACAGCAACGACAACAAAAAAGACAGCAACAGCGGCTGCAAATGCGGCGGTTCCTGCGGCACAGGCAAAGAGGTGAAAGGCAAAGAGAGCAAGGAAGGTGGCTGCGGCGGTAGCTGTGGTGGCTCCTGCGGTACCGACAAAGATGAGAAAGCCAGCGAAGCTAAGGGCGGTTGCGCCTGCGGTGGGTCCTGCGGCTGCTAAGGTTCTGTGCCGAAAGGCACATGGTCAGCACTGCCGACGTAAAAAATCGGCAGTACTGACACACCTAGAATAGGAGACTAAAAAATGAGCAAACCATTAGGTGCTTTTACCAACTTCATGGACCTGACAATGGACGAAAAGATGGTTGTAACAGCCGCCTGGTCCGGAGCCCACAACTCCGATAAGTATCACCTCTGCTTTAACTCCGACTTTCCCGTCGGTGCCGGCATCTACGCTAGCAACGACCAAGGCGAGCGCAAACTGTTCACCGGCTGCAACGTCGAGAACAATTTCTATCCCGCAACCATTTGCGCCGAACGCAATGCTGCCACCACGGCTGCCCTGCAGGGATACACGCACTTTGAAATCGTCTCAGTGCTGTGCCGTAAACACCCGGGCGGATCTCCCTGCGGTCTGTGCCGCCAGGTGATGGTGCAGTTTGGTCGTGACGCTAAGCTACTCAACATCGTGAACCTTAACAGCAGCGTCCGCAAGGCTCTTGTTGGCGATCTTTTGCCGTCCCCTAAAGCAACTGCCATTAACTACAATAACCTGGCTCCATTCGAGCAAAAACTCGTTAAACGGCTGTTATCGCTCAAGGGCCGGTCGCACGTACCCTACTCAAAAAGTCCACGAGCAGCGTTGTTCATCGCTTCTAACGACAAGGGCAAAGAGCGCATATTCGGCGGTGTCTCAGATGACAACGCTTCATACGGCGGATCAGCCCTGGCCGAATGTGTGGCCATGCGCAGCGCTCGTACTGCGGGCTACAGTCACAACGTCACGCTCTGGACCACCGTTGATGCTCCCCTCACACCAGCCATCAACCCCATCGAAGGCGAATGCCTGCAGGTGCTACGCGAGTTTGGTGCGGACGTTGCAATCTTTCTGGTACGACCAGACAAATCGGTAGTAGCAAGCACTCTCGATGAGCTACTGCCTGACTCATTTGGACCGGAAGGTCTGTAGAGCGAAAGGAGAAGTTATGAAAACTAATGATGCTCACACAACACTGCGCGAAGAGTTGGCCGAAACAATAGCAGCAGAACAAAAAGTGCCCGAAAAGCTGGTGCTAGCCTGCTGCTCAGACAACGGCATCAAAGCTGAGATCGTACCAGAGAGTAAGGATGGGATGTACTCAATCCGCTCTTCGTCTGGTAGCTGCATCATGCGCATTGGCGTTAAGTAAAAAGGAGACACACCATGAGATCGAACAAAACGGGTGGTGATTTAACTCTAACAGCACTCTCCTTCGGCAGCTTCAAAAGACTGTTGGCTGAAGAACGCGTGGTGCTTACCACTGAAAATCTGCCTTTTGCCGGTCACATTGTCAGCGAACTGCAGGTATCGAAACAGACATTCCAAAAACTGCACAGTAGCTATTGCCGCTTTTTGACACTCTTCAAACAAGCTAACCTGGCGGCAAAGCCCGAGCGGCGTGCGGCCTTTGCCCGAGCCAACCAAGTATTTGACGATGTACTTGTGCCAGAACTGCAAGAAGCTGGCATCCTTGTTGATCGCAGCCCAATCAAGACAACGTCTGCCTTCTATCACTTGCAGGATCTCCCACTCAATTCAAATTTCGAGTGGATGGGCGCTACAGTCGACTTGAACACAGCTGCTGGATTACGCTCGCTTTCAGGTAGCAACGCTTCTTCTATCACAAACACAGAGGGCAGCAACAGAATGGAAGCTCTTATAACTTCCTTCGCCCAAAGTATGCTTGCACTGCCACAGATGGCATCACTTCTTACGGCACCGCCAACCCAGCAGCTGACCATCGAGCAACGTTGCATGGTGTTTATCTCTGCGGCATTGGTGCAGAATCTTCAGTACATTTGTGACCAGCAAATAATTGCCAGCCTATATCAAGGCCAGTCGGTAACAGTACCCGTTCAGTTGAGACTATTTTTGCCAGCAGACACAGTTTTGCTTTCAGGCAGAGCAAGGACACTAATCTACTTTGAAGAAGTAGCGCATCTCTTTCAGTTTCTCAATGAAGGCCCACTAACAGTCACAGGCGACGCACTCGCTCGAGAACTGGCTGAAGGAAACATGTATCTGCGCGCCTGTGCACAAGCCCTCGGCTTTCGCGGCGACAAACTAATAGTGCTGGAGAATGACCTAGTCGGCGTCCTATATGAGTTGGGCATCAAGCCCCCAGCATCGTTTTTAAATCGTCCTTATGAGTATCAAAGACGAACAATATCCGACTTGTTCTTTTACGACCAATAAACGCCTTCCTCAGGCTTTGCGCCAGGCTCAATAGCAAGTAGCCACTCTGGTTACCGTAGCTGCCGTCTTTCTATTACTTAAGCAAGCAAACAAACAACTTCGGGGACGCTCACAGCGCCCCCGGAATGGAGGCTGTCATGTTTGATCAATATACCCTAGTCGTAGTGGACATGCAGCCGTTCTATACGACGGATGCAGCCACTATAAGCAATGTCGCGCGTGAAGTCAGCCGCGCCCGTGAGCAGAACAATCACATTATTTTTCTTACGGTCCCGTATCTCAGCCCATTGCAGGAATCGCCTTTCAAACCAACTTACCCCGAGATTCTTGAGGAAGTGAAAGATTACCCGCGCGATCATTGGCAAGAGGCTGAAAAGCTCTTCCAGGATGGCTCACGCATTGTGTTTAATACCTGCGACTGGAAGCACTTTCCGATCAACCGCTTTCGCGTCTGCGGTGTGAATACAGATCTGTGCGTACTGGATACAGTCAAAGGACTGCTTAAGGCCAACGACCCGGCACTAGAAGCAATCGAAGTGGTGAAAGGCGCCTGCAATACCAACAGCAGCGAAATCGACAACGTTACGGTCTGGGAGCGGTTCCCGATCGATCCGCGCTTGACTCTAATCGACTAATGATCGGACACAACTAAAACCTTTCTTGTTGGAGGAGACATCATGCAAGAAGCAACACAGATTTCACCAGTTTTTCAACCTGCAATCAACACCGCAGTATCTACTTTCAAATTTAGAATCACAATCGTCTACCACATTGGTGAGAGCCAAGGTCGTGCCACCATGAATGTTACAACCGATCTAGACTTGATGAGCAGCAAAACCGAAGAAGAAGAGCTGATCGACCAAGCAATCGAGCAAGCAAAAGCAATCCTACGGGAGCGCCTAGCAAAAGAAATGGCTGTACCCATCGAGGAAGTCTGCATCGATGGTTATTCAGTCGCACCAAGCGAAAACTGAGCGTCTTGATTCTACGCTCGTGTGGAGCTGTCGAATGACAATATTCGGCAGCTCTGAACCTAGTTAAACAACAAATTTGCAATGCAATACTTTAAGGAGATTGATATGTCACTGCTCTCACCGCACGACTTGGGGCACTACAAGGCCGCCGCATCACTCAAGAACAACATCGAAATCGCCCGTACCCATACCGAGAGCGTGCTGGAACAAAAATATGGCGACTCAAATAGCCCGATTGAAATCGAATATCATTCGATGCCCTTTGAGGCAGTAGAACTTATGGTCCATGAATTAAAATCCAGAGGTTGGACTGTGCTCTCGGCGCGCATAAACAGAGGGCACTATAGCCACTATGTTACGGTCAAAAATAAGCTCAAAATTTAGATTGGAAACTGTTATGAACGCAAAATCAATGCTCGTTGTCGTAGGATTACTTCTGCTTATGGCTGGAATTGTTCTGGCGAATATGTGCGGAAACAACGCTTGGGCTGCTGGTATAGCTATCGGCGCAATAGTTTCAACTGTTTTAGTAGCCGCTTTTATCTCGGGAATTGCTCATCGTGAACACTGGGTTGTAGTGCTAGTTTTTGCTGAGCTTGCTGGTCTTGTTATCATTTGGCATGGCGGCGTGGGCGAATTAATCATGTTCGCTATGACTGGGTATGTGGCCGGGAAAATTGCACTAGCTGCGGCTTTGGCTGGGCTTGGCGGAATACTGCTCGCCTGCGGATTGGAAAGAAAGTAACTTTGTTTATCCACTAACCCTTAACCCAGAAACAAAGCAGCGCTTTTTTGATGTGCTGCTTTGTTTCTGCCAGATCATCTCACTGCCACCAAAACCGAAAATCTCACTACTAGCATCACGTAAGGCGGTAGTCAGCTATTATTTTTGGGTGAGGTCACTGTTATATATAGTAAGCCTGAAGCAAAAAAATTAGCTCATTCAACAAACTCACAGAGCGCGATACGACAACGAATGGAGCCTATGCTCATCTGGGCACAAACACCATTCATTGTCATATCTCTTCACTGTATCGACTGATGCAGGGAGCATCATAGTCTTTCCAGTGTGTATTTTACCGCTATGTGATGGGGATGATACGACTCTTTAGCCTGACGGAGACCGGGGATTCCCAGGTCTTGTTCACGGTTTACAAAAGCAAATCCTTCGCCTTCAGACTGGGCAAAAAGCATGTTGATTGTCTGGTAGACGCCGGGTAATGCAGCATCAGCCTTCTCAATGTGCACCACCATCGTATCTGAATTCAAACATTCTCCAAGGCTCAAAGCCACGATTTTACCGCCCACCTTGATGATACCGCCAGCAATGCCCAGGGCCTTGAAATTGAGAAGCATCTCCTCAAGTGCTTGGCGCTCATGCAGAAGGCTGTCATCGCCAGCACAATCCCTGCCCTGATACCACTGCCTTGAAAAAGCAAGGGCATCGGCTATGTCCGCCTCAGTCAGAGGCAAGTACTGAGATGTGGTTGATTTATTGAATCGTTTGATCAGGTTCCGCTTACCGTCGTAGTTGTTACCCTTGAGGAAGGTAAGGTCGGCGTTACGGTAGACATAATCAGAGTTATCCCGGTCTTGAGAAAGAAGGTACTGACTATCGTCAGCAAACATCGATGTAGTTATCTGCGGTAGTTTGACGAAACTGACAGTGGTTGCAGGAGAAGTCTTTTGGAAACAGGCTTCAATCACCGCCCTCTTGCCCCAGATTGGGCCAATGGGATCTAACAGTTCAAGAGCGCCGTCCTTTTCTCTCAGTACGATTAGGTACCCGAAAAGACTCGAAATTGAAAAATGATATACATTGCGCCAGGCGAAGAGGTTGGTAAAAGTGAGTTCAGACGTTTCAGGCCGAAAGGAGTGCAACATCCGGTCAAACATTGGTTTATCATCCAGATACAGTGGACGGGAATCTGGAAAAATTGGAAGGGATTCTAAGTCGATAGCTTCCTTGCCGTAATATTCATCCGGCTCAAGCTCTAACTCTTGGTTATGGTCAAGTATCAACATGGTTTACATCTCCTTAGGCAATAGCTCGGCGAGCCGAGCTATACCTACGGCGTCTTTCGCGCCTGAATGAGATTTATCTAGTTGCTGGGGGCTGCTAGTATGCCACCACCAGTTGTGATGAGAAATCAGCTTAGCTAAGGGGTAGGTACTGGGTCTTTGTTGTATTCGCCGAGTTGTAAATGAACGAGTTGTAAATGAATGAGTTATTAACGACAACCTAGCAAGATTGCTAAACGCTGCCAATACGCCAACGTCGATATAAGGTTAGCGTAAGGTCGTGCAAGGATTAAACGCATCAATCTCTGGGCCGGCGCGAACACTGGATTGCTCTATATCATCGGCCAGATAAGGGTCTACAGATTGACTGCTTTCCTCGATACGCAGGTCTCTATCTGGCTTTAAGCTACCGCAAAGGTAAGACTAGCCTCACACTTTCAAGCCCTTGCGCCCCTTCCTGACAGACAAGGTGCGCGGTTACGGTCAATTATCCCTCTTCCCATTCTTGATTGTGAGCCCAACTCCAGCAGTAACCTGGTAGCCAAGCAAGGTCTCTAGTGAAAGCCCGGAACACTGATTGTTCCGGGCTCATGGGGTGCCTCTTCCCTTCTTGTATTTCCTCAACTCACCTAGCCAGCCTTTTTAACGTTGTAATCAAAGGTGAATTGCAGATCAACGTTTGGTGGTGCTCCCAGCGGAAGCGGACCGACATTGCCTGTTCGTTTAACAGCGTCTAGACCGGCCTGGTCTACTATTCGATCGCCGGATGAGCGGGATATAGACCAATCCGACAGGGCACCATCGTGGTGGATTTTGAATACGACCATAACTCGTCTAGACAAATTCTCCTTTGGTGGATACCAATTGGATTTGATCCGTCTTTGCAGACTGGCCATAAATGGGCCAAAGTCCACGTCACCCTTCCATTCGTCATCCTCCACTTCATCGAAAGTCAGGGTCTTAGCTTTCGCCTCGTCCAGATCGGCAAGGCTAGACTGTTTTTGCGCGCGATAGGCAGTGCTGCGCAGGACGTAGGCTGTTTTTAGATTTGGCTTAAGGCCGAGGGCGCTTGAGCAATCGGCTATAGCATTTTGATAACGGTTAAGATCGTTCGAAGCAGATGCTCGGGTGCAGTAGGCCTCGGCATAGTCAGGCTTGAGCTGGATTGCTTTAGTCGAGTCAGTAATTGCACTGTCCGCACGCTCCAGATGGATATACGTGTTGGCTCGCCGAAGATAGGCTTCTGCACTAGATGGGTCTTTGGCAATGGCATTGTCAAAATATGCCAGAGCATCGTCGAAGTCACCCTTGCGGTAGAGTAAACGACCTTGTTCAATTGATTTGGCTGGGCTTAGACGGCTGTTTTTGAAGCGGCTATTTTGAACTGATTGTGAAGCAGGAACGGTTGGAACGGTTGGAACGATGGGGCCTGGTGTCAGTGGTGCAGTCTGGTTCGATGCGGCCAGGGCTAGCTGCAGTTTTGCCATCACCGTTTGCAGATTTTGCTTGGTGGTTTGATTATTGGGATCACAAACTAGAGCTTGCTCAAAGAGTTGCTTAGCTGCCTGTGGATCGCTAGAGGCAAGTTTCAGGGCCTGGTTATTGTATGCAATTGCTAGATTGTCGCTGGCATACTTATAGCCGGGATCTACTTTCAAGGCCTGGCGGAAACAGGTTATTGCTCCTTTGTAATCATTGGCATGGAGCAGGGAAACACCGCTGTTATTTAATGTCAAGGCGGTTTCAAGCAAGCTAGCCTTACTGCGGTCAGTTGCAGCGCGGTTAGACACAGTGCTGGTCTCGCTCTTCGGCGCCGTCTCCGCCTGTGCTGGTAGCTCAGGTAGCACCGAACGCGGATGAGCCGGTTTAAGGCCCAGCGCCAGAGGTTCACCCTGCCACAGACTCCTCATTTCTGGAGTTTGCGAGGCTCTGCGATCAAACTGGACCTCCTGTTCCACATGCTCTTTTAACTGATCAAATGCCTCTGAAAGTCTGGTATTGACTCCTTTAGAGCGAAGAGCATCAATAAGGCAGGCAGTAAATACACTGTTTTCTTTGCGTTTAGACTCCCATGACACTTCATTTTTTTGACTGGAACTCATAACTATTTCGCCGTTACCAACCAGCGAATTGACATCAAAGTTCGTGTTCCTTCTCACCAGGCCTTTCCCGCCCACCTCCACCGCACCACTGTGACAGGCATCCAGTAGCAAAACCAGTCTGTCGCATCCGGTACGTTTTGTTATTTCGCGGGGAAGGTCCTGTAGCCTGATGCCGGTAGAGTATAGCTTCGCCAATTTTGTATCGGAGGCGACGATGAAGTTTTCTCCCTTTTCGTCGGCTGTGCTTCCGTGTGTGGAAATATAAATAACCACAAGATCGTCAGCCCGGACGCGCCGCGGTAGCCAACCGTCGCCAACGGCATCAAGGATGTTTTCTTTGCTGGCCTTGTCGTCTTGTAGAAGCAGCACATGATCTTTAGCGAAGTTGGCCTCAGTGGTCAAATAGTTATAGAAGTCCCCAGCGTCTTTGGCCGAATAAGTCAGCTTAGGAATCTTGGGATCATCAAACTTGCTCACGCCGATTAGTAGAGCCCATTTGTCGTTGATTGGCCTTGCTACGGGTGCTTTGTGAATTACCGCTACTTTGTTGATTGTCACTGCTTTGTTGGTTGCCACGGCTTTGTTGGGCGCCATCAATGGGGCTCGACTTGGCTCGAAAGCCCAAGCCTGCCCTAAGCATAAAATGGACAATGAGGTGGCCAGTAGGATACGCAGCATGCAGCTCTTCCCCCCACTGGTGCTGACTAAGTGTTGACTAGGAGTTGACTAAGTGTTGACAATTTGCCACAGAGCAATGAACAGCTACTACTCCGATAAAATCTGATTGACCCTGAATCTACAGTCGCATATCAGCGATGGGAACACCATCCCTCAATAGAGGGAGCACGCCTGCGTGGCAATCGTCCACAACGTGAAACTGGCTCCAGAACGGCTCCTTGGTAGTAGATCTAAGCTGGTAACAGAGTTTCCACTTCGTACTATATCTGCTGCTATGCTCCTGGCATCATTCGATTGGACGGAAATATAACTATTACTCGTCGCAACGCACAAGACTTTCCTAATACTTTAGCGTCGCGTACTAGATCAAAAAATTCTGCCCTAGTTTTGCCCCTTAGAAACGATGCTACTATGCCGCTGGCGTAACAGACAGCAGTGGCAAATTGGACAATGTATGAATCTCAGTGAACGGCAGAAACTGCCCTTTTTCACCATGATAGGCAAACACTTCACCGCTCTCAATTTTGTAGACCCAGCCCTGTAAGCCGAGTTCGCCTCTAGAGATGGCGGCCGACACTGAAGGATGGGTTTTAAGATTCTCGAGCTGCGAGAGCACATTTTCTTGTATGGCCACACTCAAAAGTTGTTCATCTGCCAGATTGGCATAATTTTCTCGTATGATTTTTCTAGTGGAATCAGTATGATAAAGCCATTTCTCTACGAGCGGCAACTTCGACAGGCTTTCTGGCTGCAGCATGGCTGTCATTGCTCCGCAGTGCGAATGGCCGCAAACGATAATGTCCTTAACGCCAAGAGCAGAAACCGCAAATTCGATTGCAGCTGCTGCCGCTCCTTCCACGTCGGCACCATAGGCGGGGACAATATTTCCCACATTTCGCAAAAGAAATAAATCGCCGGGATCTGCCTGGGTAATCAAATGAGGCAGGATGCGGGAATCGGAGCAAGTAATGAAGAGAGCCTCAGGCTCTTGCCCTTTAGCAAGATGCTCAAAGAGTTCCTTTTTTGAAGCAAAAAGTTCATTCTTGAAGTGGTGCAAGCCATGTATGAGCTTCTGCATTCTCTCGCCCTCTTCTGGAGTAACAGACACGAACTAGGCCTGAATTTCATTGGACCACAATCTCAGAATTACACAAGTGGAGAAATGCTCAGAAGCGAAAATTGGAACGACTTGCGCTAGCTGAACAAGCCTCTGTCGACTGGCTCGCGTGATTCTTAGTTGCCACCGATAACATTCGGCTCGGTAATCACCCTAGCACCGACGTGCACATAGAGAATTGCACCAGCTTCACCGACGACGCCTGCCGGTTCATTGCCAGGCAAGACAGAGTCATCGCCAGTGTTCCAGATATGACCACCTAAAGAGACAACAGTACAGCCGTTGCGAGCGTATCCTTTAACGCCCTCATAAAGGTGCACCGATGCGTTGCGCTGAAACCGTCCACATGCCCCCTGATAGACGAAGGTTGTCGAGCCAGCCCCGCCTATAACATTGGAACCATCTAGAGCCACAGTTTCAGACTTGTCTCCCGCCTGTACGAAGACACCATCCAACGCTAGTCCGCGAGCGCCTTCTGAAGTTACTCTTGTGCCTACAGACAGCGCAGTAAAAACATCACCCTCCCCTACGACAAAGAATTCTTTGAATCGTTTTGAATTGTTCATAACTTCTCCTTTTCAGAGCGCGCTGTGGGTCAACGCTTCGCTCACTTTGTTATTGCGCACTCAGCTGTTGCGACAATCACTTCAATGGGATTGTCTTCGCGATAGCGCTGCGCTTCGAGGGCAGCTGCACAGCCGGAACCGGCTGCTACAATTGCCTGCTTGTATAACTCATCTTGAACATCACCGGCAGCAAAGACACCTGCCACGCTGGTTTTAACACCAGTCGTCTTGATATAACCGCCGGCGGTGAGTTCAATCTGGCCACTGAGAAAATCAACATTGGGCGTGTGCCCGATAGCAATGAAAATCCCATCAGCAGGCATTTCGGTCACTTTACCGCTTTGCAGATTCTTGACCTTAATGGCCGTCACTTCACCCTTAGCAGTGTCCAAAATGTCCTCTACCTCTGAATTCATCAGGTAGCTTATCTTGGTCTCCCCCTTAGCACGATCAACCATGATCTTCGAGGCCTTATCAAAGGCACCACGCCTGTGAACAACAGTAACTGAGCTAGCCAGCCGAGAAAGCTCAATTGCTTCTTCAAGTGCAGTGTCACCTCCGCCGATTACGAAAACAACTTTATTTCTGAAGAAAAAGCCGTCACATGTTGCACAGGTTGAAACGCCACGGCCGATCAGCTTGCTTTCAGAGGCAAGCCCCAAGAGCTTGGCCTTCGCCCCCGTACAGATGATTAGAGTCTCGGCCAAAACCTCGCTTTCGCCCACTTTGATAGCAAACGGTCGCTTGGATAGGTCTACAGACTGGGCATAGTCGGCCAGAAACTCTGTGCCGAATCGCACTGCCTGGTCACGCATCTCGTCCATTAATGTTGTACCGAGAACGCCATTGGCAAAGCCGGGATAATTCTCCACAAGAGTTGTTGTAGTCAACTGCCCGCCTGTCTGTATTCCATCGATTAAAAGGGGCTCAAGTCCAGCTCTGGCTGCATAAATCGCGGCAGTGTAGCCGGCAGGTCCAGAGCCTAAAATTACAACTTTCCTTTTGCTGTTCATAGTAACCTCCTCAATACGGCAGACAGCACTCTCAAGTGAGAGCTGCCTGGGTAGGTTTAAAGTTTGGGGCCTTAAATAGACTGCGCCAGCACTATTTGACGAACTTTGCCCGGCAACAAATGCTCATTGCTTAAGCAAAGAATTGTGGTAGCTGATGTCTTTAGTAGTGGAATCCAAGCGAGTACTCACTGATTTGTATTTAAGGCCTATATACGAGAACAGTAACAACACAAAAGATGCAGCTCAATGCTAAACGAGGCGCCAGCGCGCTATTTAATGGCAACCAGCCTGCCGCGAATCAGTCGAGAAGGCCGCATGCAGTTCACGCGAATTGAAAAGTGACTGACTGCTTGCAAAATACATCGAATATAATCGGCAAACCTATAAGTAAATAGTTGGCAGCCCTCTTGACACCATCGAACGAAGAACACGTTTTCACTCGCGATAAAGCAACATGGGTTGGTTATCTGTTAATTGGTACGTATTGTTTGATTCTGGCCTCAATGGGACCGGTCGTTCCCTACCTACGGGATGAACAAGGCCTCAACTACACAATCAGCTCTTTCCATTTCAGCGCCTGGGCACTAGGTGGTATCACGGCAGGTACGTTTGGAAACCTTGTGATTAGCAAACTTGGCTGCTCCAAAGCAATCTGGACATGCGCCACAGGCCTAGCTCTGGCTACAGTCATGCTGATCTCGGCAAAGCTGCCCTTCTTCACCATTCTCTCTGGTTACATTGGTGGCACCTGCGGCAGTATGATGGGCCATTCTCTCACCAGTATCATGTCTAAGCGTTTCGGTCTCAAACGCACAATTGGCATCACCGAAGCCAACATAGGCGGAAGCCTTTTCGCACTCTGCGCTCCGCTGTTGGTTGGGCAATGCGTTCGCATGGGCTTATCCTGGCGGGCAGCCCTACTGGTACCACTACTATTCTTCCTCATTCTATTTTTATCGTCAGGCAAAGTCTTTAACAATTTCAACGCAGCGACAAAGGGCTTCGCCACCGGCACACTGCCAGTGAGATATTGGTTTTTCTGGTTCGTCATCTGGTTTAGCGTCGCCAGCGAGTGGTCAATTATTTACTGGACATCAGAGTTTCTTGAAAAAGCAAAAGGACTGGCTAGAGAAGATGCCATTCAAGCAATTAGCATCTTTCTAGTGACAATGCTTTTGGGTCGAATTATCGGCTTAAAACTCGCCCGCACTTTCAGTGTGGGCCCACTGCTTCTCACAGTTTCGATAGTGGCTCTTGCTGGATTTCTCATATATTGGCTGGCGCCCACTCACGTAGTTTCATTGGTTGGACTGGCCATCACTGGTCTCGGCACTGCCAATATTTATCCTCTCAGTTTTTCGCAAGCCTTAGGCGCAGCGGGCGAAAAAGCAGGTCTAGCAGCGGCAAGAGTGTCGCTCAGCACAGGCACAGCTGTACTAACTACACCACTTTTGCTAGGAGCAATTGGGGATAGCTGTGGCATCGAGAAGGCATTTGCAGTAGTGGCCGTTCTAATGACACTGGCAACAATACTGCTGGCAATTGCCTGCAAGCGACAGGCAAAGTAACCCACTTACAGCTAACCAACCAAATTACAGCTCGCTTGCCCCCTAATGGTTCTTGGGTGCTAACAATTCGCTATCACTTAACCGATGACGCGAACTACGCTAACCCAACAGGCAGAGCTGGCACAGATTGCAACAATAGCAAGAACCAGAGCCAATTTCGCGCTTACCCCAGTGACAAAAGCACCTATCTCTGCTCCAATTAAGAAGTGCGGTGGCCATGCTTAGAGCACAAGGGTTCAGAGCACAAGGGTTCGGAACGAATAGATTCTGAGCACAAAAGTTCAGAGCAAAGAGATTTGGAGTGGAAATGATTGACCGTATTCAATCGCTCGACAAACAATCAACTCAGGTCACAAACGAGTCTTGGCTGGTAAAAGCTCGTCGTGAAGCTTGCCTGGTCAAAGAAGGCCTGTCAGGCTTCTCTGCGGCCGCCCAAGACGCTTTCTCGCAGCACAAGGCAGCTACCACCGCAAAAGTCGCCCTATCTGGCGGAATCGGCTTAGGGCTCGCTTACCTTTCAAGCGGTCGCAATCTGGGGCCAATTGCGGCCAGAGCAGTTGGAGCCGCTTCGACCCTCGCCTTCGCCGCAGACATAGGGGCAAACGGTGCGCAGATTGCCACAGCAATTGTTGACACAGCCCGCACAGATGCCAATTTCGATCGCAACGCTCAGATAATGCGCAAATGCATGGGCAAGTTTGCCTTCGACACGGCCCTAATGTCAGCCGCTGGGGTAGGAGGAAGCGCTATCGGCCACAACCTGTTCAAAGTACAACTGAAGAACCTTCCCCCAGAATTAGTGCCGCAAATGAACGGGCGCGGAATCAGCCAAGACTATTACAATAAGCTCTTTATGGTCGATCGTCACACAAATGTTATCCGCAATACGGAAGGCAAGTTTGCACCCGAAAAAGTGGCGAAATCTCATCAAGAACTCCCAGGCGCCTTGCAAAGCTTAGTCTCGTATCGCCAATACTGGAACAACGAATTTGGCAACTACAAAGGCCAACAACATCTCGACGAGAGGGCCGCAATGAATGTGCTGCTACACGGTAATTCGTCGGCACTAAGGCTGAATAGAATTTCTACCGAACTAGCTGGTTTGCACAAAAGCGATCTCAGCAACCCGAAAATCCAGGAACAGTTGCATACTAGACTACAAGCCGCTCGTGGGATAATTTATGACAAGTGATCATCCACTCTCCTAGGATAAATTGATCTCAGAAGCTCAAAAATAGAAAGGCGCGTGGGATAATAATCACGTGAAGATGAACGGTCCCCAACATCCACAAACAAGCACCACCGTGCTAAATTGGCTGTTCGCCATAGCAATAGCCGTAGTTGCCTGCGCAATTGGCTCAGTAACTTGGTATTGCGTTGACTCAGTACAGAAGAATGCCAGCAAGCTCAGCCGCTATCATAGCACCGCTGACAATACCAAAATTGATTCCCAAAAGTATGATCTGGCAAAAGAGAATTTAGACAAACGAATTTTAACTGACAAGATGGATCCATCAGATGCCATTCTGGCGCCAGTTATCAAACTCGAAGGGGCCGAGCTGGCTTTAAGCAAGGGTTTCAGGGCCATGGAAGACAAACAATACGATCAGGCCGAGTCAGATTTGACCACAGCACTGACCTTGCTTCCTACGGCCCCTCTCAAGAAGACCACCTGGCACGTTGGCCCATCGGTTGTCGACAAAAACGCCTTCAAATTCTTTGCCTACCAGGCCCGCTCATTCTGCTACCTCAAAACCGGCCACAGCAAGCTGGCAATTGACGATCTTACGGCATCAATTAAATTGCGCCCCGAATATGCTGGCAGTTACGAAAACCGAGCGAAAGCATATTATTTACGCGGAGAGAAAGCGCTAGGCGACGCCGATATGGCAACCATGCGATCGCTGTTGAAGCGCACTGCAAAAGCAAAGTAATGTATAAATGAGCAAGGAAAACCCAGGCATTTGGTCTTAAGCCAAACTAGAACTCGACAAGGCTCAGTTTCTTTCTGCTTGCCGGGAGTTGACCAATTTGGGGAGCAAGACCCGCAGAATCGGACAATGGCTTGAAGAACACCTCAAGGTCAGCAGCAGTAAGCGCCGTAAGAACAGCATTCTCATCGCCATACATGCCCTCGGCAATGGCTTTCTTTCTATCTTGCAGCTCAAGCATACGCTCTTCAATGGTGCCTGTAGCAATCAACTTAAAGACAAACACGGCCTTCATCTGACCGATTCTATGCGCTCTGTCTGTGGCCTGATTTTCGACAGCCGGATTCCACCAAGGATCATAGTGTATGACAGTGTCAGCAGCAGTAAGGTTGAGCCCTGTGCCACCAGCCTTCAGACTAAGCAGAAAGAGTGGCACATCACCATTCTGAAACAGTTTAACCGGAATGGCCCGGTCCCTAGTGTCACCGCGAATCTGCACGAAATCGATTTTACGCTTATTCAACTCAGGAATAATCAAATCGAGCATACTGGTAAACTGCGAAAACAGTAAAATCTTCTTGCCTTCAGCCACTAACTCTTCAATCATTTCTAAAAGAAGTTCCAACTTTGCCGTTGACTGAACCTTCTTTGCCGCAGTGAGCGAGACCAAACGCGGGTCACAGCATACCTGACGTAGCTTGAGCATGGCATCTAAAATAATTATTTGGCTCTTGGCCAAGCCCTTAGAAGCTAGAGCCTCTTTGACTTTCTCATACATCGCCACACGCACAGTCTCATACAAATCACGCTGCGCGCCCTCTAGCTCGACGCTTTTAATCATGATAGTTTTCTCTGGCAAATCTTTAGCAACAAGCTCTTTGGTTCGGCGCAAGAGAAACGGTCGAACCTTTGCTGCCAGTACTTTCTGTAAGACTTGATTCTTTTGTTTTTCTATCGGGGTGCGAAACTTTCGCGTAAATGTCGGCAAGTCTTTCAAAAAGCCAGGCATAAGAAAATTGAACTGCGACCAAAGTTCACCAAGGTGATTTTCAATTGGTGTACCGGTCAGACAGATTCTATAGTCACTGCGCAACCGACACACAGCTTGAGCGGCAAGGGTGCCCGGATTCTTGATCGACTGCGCCTCATCGAGAATAACAGCCTTCCACTTTTGTTTGGCAAGCGTTTTCTCATCACGTGCCACCAGTGGGTAGGTCGTAACAACGATATCGCTTCCAGCGATCTTAGAAAAATTGAGAGAACGCTCAGGCCCAGACAGAGCTGTCACTTTTAATTTAGGCGCAAACTTTTCAATTTCGCTAATCCAGTTAGGCAGAACAGACGTCGGACAAATTACAAGGAATGGCTTATCAAGGCGCTTCTCGTGTTTTTCTAGGGCAACATGCGCGAGGGTTTGCACAGTTTTACCCAAACCCATATCGTCAGCAAGTATGCCACCAAGTTCGAACTCTCTCAAAAAGTTCAACCAACTGAGGCCCTCTAACTGATAAGGCCGCAGTTCGGCTTTGAAGCCTTTAGGTGGCACAACAGCCTTGAGACCGTCAAAGGCTCTAACTTTATCCATCAATGCTTTGAGTTTCTTGCCAATCTTCCAAGCAAACGCGCTATCAGACTGATCAGAAACGAACTTGGACAAATCTAAAATTTGCGGCAGAGATACTTCAGCACCTTTGACAAAGGAGTTAGGGTCTTTATCAAACAACTCTAAGAGCACACCAACAATGTCTCTTACACGTTCAAATGGCAAAGCCACCTGCCGACCATCTTTAAGTGGTGCATAGAAAATTCCGTTGCGATTTAGCTGCTCAATCTCAACCAGCGGATTGTCACCAACGACTCGTCTCAAAGCCTCATGAACAATGGGAAGAAGGGGCACACGCCTACCTTCAATAGTGATGCCCAAATCAAGGGAGAACCAGAAGTCAGAGCCCTCTGCGGCATCAGCTGTCCACTCTTCTTCTGGAATTACGGCCTCATAGCTGAACGACTTATCAATCTCAATCTGCCAGCCTTGCTCTTTCAACGCGGGCAGAGCATCAGAAGCAAAGCTAAACCACTTATCTTCTGCACTGGCCGGAAAGGTGAATAACATAGTATTCAGTGGATGAGGATTGTCGTGATAGCGCCTAAGACCGAACTCTAGAAGCTGCAATGAATATTTGCCTTCATCACTATTGTCTTTCTGTCGAATAATGAGCTTATCGCCTTCAATGCAGCGACTCTCAGTAGCCTTAGAATCAACAAAGCTATCACCATAGTCGAAGTGCAGAACTGCCTGAGGATTACTTTTACGATTGTATCCAAGATACGAAGCAGATGGTTGGTAAGTTTCTAGCCTCAAGCATGGCGTAGGCTTGACCACAATCGTCTCGGTTTTGTACTTGCTTTTCAGCATCGGAATAACAGCGCCGAATTTTGCCAAGGCAAGCGATGCGGCTTCAACCTCTTCAGGATCTACCGAAGGAGCAGCAAAGATAGTTTTAACTGCCGCCAAGGGTAGTGGCAACTCTAAAAGGCCCATCTGCTTAGCGAAGGGATCAATATACCAAGCGACACCGGCAATGGCAGTAATATCGCCGGCCTGCTCGGTGTTGCAACGAAGAACTTGCTTACCTTGGGCAACAGCCTCCCATCTCAGCTTACCCTGCTTCGGCGGTCCCGCTGAGAGGGGCACATCATCTTCTTTCCAATAACAGCGACCAGTCTTCAAAAGTTTATCAACTAGAATTTCACAAAGACTAGCAATGTCAGGAAAATTATCGCGATCGTACCAACTAGAGCTATCCCTCCCAGATAAGAATAGCTTGGCAATTTCGCAGTCGTCTTCAGTGACATAAGCGGCAGACTTAGCTGCAAGACGCTCGAATTCAGCTTTCTGGGCACGGCCCCAGCCGCCGGTCTTGAGCTTACGGGCGTGTGAAGCGGCAAGTCGAAATCTTCCATTTGAAAATATGCTTAGATGATAGAGGACAGAATCGAGCTGCCGCGCTTTTGCACCAGCGTTAGAATTTGTATTTGAAGTTGAATCTGGATCTTGTGGCGCTTCTGTTAGTGCGGCGCTAAGACCTTCAACCCAATTGGTAAAATGCCAAGATAGCTTCACGGGCTTAGCAACGGTCAACAGGGGCGCTGTTGACTGAGCAGAAGTAGCCCGGCTTTGACCAAACCGAGAAACAGGATTTACAACCTGGTCAAACTCGTCTAGAACAACCTGAGTTGAAGAATAGCGCTCAGATACACCGAACAAACCAGCCCTAATAGCGTGAAGCAAAAGTGCAGCAGAGTGCTTGCAGAAACCACCCATAGGGCAGCTGCATCTAGCGTTGGCAATCTTTAAACCGTCAGGCTTGAGCTTGACTGAAACATTGTACGGCTGCGAATCACCGCCACGAACCCTTCCTGATAATGCTAGATTTTTCTCATCGAACAAAAACTCCAAAACCCTTCGACCGCGCTGATAAGAGTCTCCGCGCGTGGCGTAGGTGTAGCCGAAATAGTCATAGACTTCTTTCTCAGAAATTCGCAATATTTTTCTCCAAATTCAAATGCTGCGTCTACGACAACGGCTAGCCGGTCAGACAAGTCTAGAGAGTCAAAAATACTCCAGAAAATTAAGTCTGTCAGCTTATATCAAGAAAAGTTAGAATGCTCTTAGTGGGGCAAAAACATCTTTGAACTGTTGATTGGCCATTATGCAAAATTTGGCATAATGGATTCTATGGATAGGCTGCCACTCAAAAAGCTTTCCTGGGTTCTTAATAGCCGCCTGGCTTTTCAAATACGTGCTTCATTGCTTTGAGAAAAAGACCAGAGCAAAATCCGCAATCGACTTAAAACAAGCGAGGGAAGCATATGCCCAAATGCAGCAAGAAAGAAGGAAATAATAAAATTCCGCAAATTGAGGAAAGCTGCGGCAATGTTTTCGAGGATATTGGATTCAGCGATGCCGCAGCTGCTAGCTTGTTTGCTCGCACTGAGCTGATGGTTCAAGTCCGCAGGATTTTGCAAGAGAAACACTGCTCTCAGCGTGAAGCGGCTCAACTGCTTGGTACAACACAGCCGCGCATTGCCGACATTATGGCCTTAAACACAAAACATTTCAGTGTGGATAGACTGTTAGAATACTTGACCAAACTAGGGCACAGAGTCAAATTTATTCTAGAAATTGATGCGGCATAAATGCAATCAGGTTTGTAAGACTTGCTTCCAAAGCCAATTGCAAGGGCATCAAGAGATACTCACGCGTGGTTAACCAACCACTCGCAGCAACTGGCTGATGAAATAGTGGATTTGACAAGATATGAGCCGTATGAATTGATTAAAATCGATGGGTAGACTAAATTGCTTAATGCGGCCTGGGCAGTTACAAAAAAAAAGGATGATGACCAGTAGTTCTGAATTTAATGCTGCCAATATAAAATCACTCCTGCCGCGTCTGATAGACCTGGACAGGGGCTCTCAATTATTTGGTGCAAAAGACCATCACTACTCTCTCAATGCACCGTTAGATGAGAGCCTGGTAACGGCATTCGAAGCTGAGCACGAACTGTATCTTCCAGATGATTATCGCTACTTTCTAACTGAAGTCGGCAATGGCGGTGCCGGGCCATACTATGGTGTATTTCCTCTAGGGAAGAGCGATTCAAGCCCAACAGGATTGGAAAACTGGGATAAATTGATTGGTGCAATAAGCGAACCCTTTCCACATCGAACGGCCTGGAACATTTCTTATCCTGATAAAATCAGCGGAAACGGAGCAGAGCTTGACCAATTTGAAAGCGTTTATTTTGCCGCTGAAAACTTGAATGGTGCTATTCCAATCTGCCATCAAGGTTGCGGTTTGAGAATATGGCTGGTAGTTAAAGGTGATCAAGCCGGGTCGCTCTGGTTTGATAGAAGGGCAGATAGAAACGGCTTAGCTCCACTACTGGATGATGATGGTCACACTGTTACCTTTTCTAAATGGTATATGCACTGGCTTTCTAGCAGTGTTGCCGCGCTTGAGGCGCAAGCAGCAGAGCCGCTTTCATTTGATGAGATTACCGAACGAAGAAGAAACCGATTAAGCAAGCAACTGAAATGGCTTTCAGGCTCATTCCTTGCATTTACGTTAATGACTGTGGTGCTTGAGTATCCACGCCCCTTTTACTATTTCTTTTGGAATCACGATTTTCCCATCGGTGTTCGTTCACTTGTAGCCGATGCGCTTGAAGACTCGCACTGGCTCTATTCGAAAAATGAAAGAGAAGTGAGAGAACTATTGCCCAAGGGTAATCGATTTGATGACGCTGTTGTAAATGGAAACGGAGACAAAATATTGAGCTGGGATGTAGCCGGGCTCGGCGATTTGAGCGGCCGAATCCTGTACGTAACTCTTCGAAACGACAAAGTGGTCGAAACTCAAGTTATTGGAGGTGACGATGGAAAGGCTTTCCGCGTTGCAAAATGACGTAATAACTTATACCCGCCATTTGACTTAATGAGAAGGTTGGCCCTGTGACCGGCTTCCCGCAAAGTGTTCCACCTCAAGAGTCACGACTGTTTAAGTTTGTCACTTAACTAAATTTCCCAAGTTTATAGAGCATTGATAAAGTGACTGGATAAGTGACACAAAATCGACTGTTTTTGCTTGAAAATAATTTGTTCTGCAAACGGCCGTATAAGTGACTGCACCAACAGAGGGGCAAAAAAAATTGCTAATAGGCTATATGCGAGTATCCAAAGCCGACGGCTCCCAAACTGTCGATTTACAAAAGGACGCTCTCGTGGCCGCTGGCGTCACGAAGAAGCGAATGTATGAGGACCACGCCTCAGGCAAGAAAGATGACCGCCCTGGTCTAGACGCCTGCCTAAAAGCGCTGCGTGAAGGCGACACCCTAATTGTTTGGAAGCTCGATCGCCTTGGCCGTGACCTAACTCACTTAGTCAATCTCATTCAAGACCTCTCAAAACGCAGAGTCAAGCTAAAGGTGCTAACAGGCCAGGGTGGCAGTATTGATACCACCACGTCTTCTGGCAAACTGATTTTCGGGATCTTCGCGGCGCTAGCTGACTATGAACACTCTCTTATCTCTGAGCGAACACGGGCCGGGCTAGCAGCCGCTAGAGCCCGTGGACGGGTCGGTGGTCGTCGCCACACTATGACGCCAGCGAAAGTGCACATGGCCAAGGCGGCAATGGGCAGACCCGGTACAGTAGTCAATGATCTGTGCGAGGAACTGGGCATAAGCCGCCAGACTCTTTACCGCTATGTCAGTCCGGCTGGGGCGCTAAGGCCTGACGGGAAGAAACTTCTCAAGAAGCGCTAAGCAGCAGAGCCCCTTTGCAAGATAGCCGAAATTTTTTATCGGCCCCCCGGAGTCTAGACCAGTGGAACCCGCATGGTTGCGTCGATTTTCGGCTAGCCTTGGCCACACCCTAAAACATTCTATAGTAGAGCATTTTCGAGATAAAAAAAAGAGGAGAGGGCGGATTAATTCAATCCCGAAAACCCTCTCCAAGTAAGCTTTTACAGCATTAGCAAGCGCTGATAATACATAACATCAATCAAAACTATTTGTTTTGCTCTTCAAAGTGGAACAATAGACATAGCTAACGCCTAGCAAAGCCAGACAGCTACAAATAGTGTTCCCAAGTCACCCCCAAATTGGTTTCAAAGAGTGCCTTCTAGTTCTACAGTAATTTGTTATTTGATTGGCTTGAGTCTTTGGCGTCAAACGTTCATGTCCGTCTACTTATACATACTTCCATTCCTTCTTTCATGCTTTTTGATCTATCGCAGAAGAGATTTGAAAACAACTTTAGACGAGCTGTTAGGGAAATCACAATTCCAAATTGGTAAATGGGAATGCGTCAAAGATCTTTCTTTTTTAGTTGTTGCGACTTTAGTGATCCGCATGACCCTCAAACTGTCAAGTCCAGCAATAAGAGCACCAGAGCTATTTTCGTACGAATTTTTCAGGGATGTTCTTATGGCTTCCTTTAGTGAAGAATTGCTATTTCGTGGAGTTCTCATGCGAGCACTCAAGAACACGTACGGAGAAAATTCATTCAAGCCGTTCCTCTTGAATGTTGCTATCTTTGTCAGTTTTCATAATCTTCGATTCACAAATTACTATGCTGTATTGCTGCTGGGTATTTTGCTAGCCATTTCTTATCGCAGGTTCTCAAGTGTAAATATCTGCATCCTTCTTCACTTCTTGTGGAATTTTTGCAGGTTCGTCTGATATGAAGTACGAGGGTTATTGCTTAATATGGTTCCAGCGCTAAGAGCTGAGAATGAGAATAGGTAGAGAAGGAGAAGAATTGAATTCTTCCCCTTCTCAATTCTCTAGAACTCTAAGCTGACAAGCTAGATCCTATCACTACTTATACACTTGGTTGCCGTGATCATCAAATTGCACTCGCGGCTGCCCATGGTTTGGAATGACTGGTGTTGGAGTGTGCTGCTCTTGTCCAACAGGACCATTTTGGGTCTGATTTATCCCGTTAATCGTACCCTGCAAGGCAGGGTCACTCGAATCCATTGGATTAGTCTCATTGTGACCATAGTGCGGTCCACCAGTTTGGTCTCCGGTACCTTGATTCTGATCACCTCCACTCTGACCTTGATTCTGGTCTCCTGTGCCTTGGTTACTGTCACCGGTGCCTTGATTGCTATCACCAGCATTGTTACCGTTGTCGGAACATCCACTCAACGCCAAAGCAGCAGCTACTGCCAGAGCTATTCCTACGACTACAGCAAAAGTACCTGATGGGTCAGAATACTTGTGAGGACTGTTGTTCCCGTACGAATAAAGATTGAAGTCCTCAGTGGTGAATCCCGCGGGATCTGGCTGCAAAAATCGCCCAATCTTGGGAGCGAAATAGCGCATCTTGAAGTAGTACAGACCAAGCTCAAAATCGTACCGTTGACCAGTAAAGCCAAAGTTCGTTCCAGAGAGAGTGCTCGTCTCACCGAACGGACTATACAAGTTTTTGCTTGCACTAGCACCAGAGGCGTTGCTTACACCAACGATTGATCCCATCTTATCGGCATGAAGGAAACTTAAAACTCCTCCGTTAGATACCTGGATAAGTGGCTCATCAATTCCAGTGCCGTAGACATAACGATTTTGCAGGGTCCCTGCCACACCATCATAGTCAGCTATGCGCTGCCAACGTGAATAGATGTAGCGGGTTTTTCCGGCACCAACAGTCTTTTGAGATTGTCGGTGCATTGGATCGTAGACCATGCTTGCACTGACACCGGTGGCATTTGCAGTTAGCAAATGATTTTCGGTATCAAAAGTATAGGTCCATGTGCCATCGCCAATCAGGTTCTTGTTGCCGTCATAGGTTTGGGCAACTCCGCCAACAGTAGGATACTTGTTGACGTTGTCTGTCGCACCGTACGGGACGCTGCTTGCTCCGCTAGGGCGCCAGATATAGCTTGAGTCTGTTGCAGATGCCACAATTGGCTCCTGTACATTGTTAAAGCCATATGCGAGACTCATAGTGCTTCCAACAAAATTATGAGTGATACCTGTCAGGTCTCCATTGAGGCGAGGGTTGTAAACCACTGTAGCCCCGTTGCTATAGGTCAACTGCGTACGCTGGGACAGCTCATTGTAGTCAAAATGGGCAGCCACAATTGCAGAGCCATTCAACTTGATGTCTGTCAGGCGGTTCATCTGATCGAAGACTCGGTCAATAAAATAGGCATCTGGCCAAGTCGTCTTGGTGAAATTGCCATTTCCATCAAGCACATGCGTGACTGTTTTTGCATCTGGGTATTGCTCCTTGAAGAAACGACCAGCGGTATCGAAGAAGAATTGTGTTGCTCCAGAAGATGGGTCTCCTGCAACAACTGGCTTGCTGACTTGAGTCAGCCGGTTGGCTAAATCATAAGTCAAGGTTACCGTGGGCTGACCTTGCGGTGCTCTGGTTGCCTCTCGGTTCAAGGCGTCGAAAGTTTTGACGATGCTATTCCCAGACCGAGTCAAGAACGTAAGCACGTTGCCATTGGCATCGTAGGAGCTATTCTGCTCGAACGTTGCATCGGCATAGATTGTCTTGTTCGCGCGGTCAAAACCGTCCCAAGAGTATTGAGTGGTATTATTCCGTGCATCCTTTATTGACGCCAATTTTCCGTTTGCAGTAAAGGTGCGGAAATCGGTCACAACCGAATTGGGGTCGGTGATTTGATTCAAGCGATCGACTGCATCATAGGCTAGCTGCCAGACACGGCTTTGGCCGTCGGTTAAGGTCTGAAGCCGATCTTTTCCATCATATGTACGAGATTTTTGTCGACCAAATGAATCTGTCTCAGTAAGAACCTTATTTGACGCAGAATAAGTCCAATTTACGGACTGCCAAGCAGGAGAGCCAGCTATTTGTCTCTGAGTGCTTGTAAGGAAAGCGCTGGCGTTATAGCCATAGTTAGTGACATAACTGAACGGCCCAGGATCAGTTTTTTGTGTCATCTTCCTGAGACCATTGAATACAAAGGTCGTCTGATTTGAGCGTGCATCCGTCAAGCTGGTGACATTGCCAACCGCATCATAGCCGAAGGAAGTTGATAAATTGAGATGTGGAGAAACACCGAAGTCTATCACCATGGAAGTCAACTTTTCGGTAGTGGCATCGTAGTTAAATTGAGTCACAATCGATGTCTCATCGGTGCGAGTCAGCATCTGTCCTCGCCCGTTATAAGTCATTGTGACAGTTGGGGTTTGCCCTCCAACCATTGGACGTTGGATGGTTAGCAGGTTTCCAGTCGCCGCATCATAAGAATTGGTTGTGGTATTACCTCTTCCATCCTGATAGGTCTTGAGTTTCGCCCAAGTTGTATCGTAGGTCATGTTCTCGACAATATTGGCTAGCCCTGACCCAGACTTAGCTACAGAGGTGATGCTCAAGACATTGTCATTGGCATCAAAAGTCATTTGCTTGTAGTTTCCCTCAGGCTGATTCAACTTGACGACTCGATTCAAGCCGTCATAGACTGTCTTGGTTTCGAAGCCAAGAGCATCAATGAGGCGAGCTGTCGAACCAATCGGACTAAAGTACCGAACAGTCTTGTTTCCAACAGGATCAACCACCTCAGCGCGACTACCAGCCAGGTAGAGCGTAGTCACCTGATTCCTTGTGTTCGCCTGTGTTTTGACACGGCTAAGAGAATCGTAAACGTTAGTGATAATCGCTGTGGCTGGAAAGGCTGGCATGAAGTACTGGGTTAACAGTCCCGGCGTTCCATAGGCATAAGTGGTGTTTTGCCCGTTTGCGTCCTGGAATGTGGTCAAGTTTGAACTTGCATCCACCGTGTAGGAAACTGAGCGTCCCGTGCCATCGGTTACGCTCGTGAGCAGATTTCCGGTGTAGTTGAGAGTGAGTGTGCGCCCCAGACCGTTGGAAATGCTGGTCAGCTTGCCACTTGTATAAGTGTAAGAGACAGTAACTCCAGTAGGAAATACAACCGAAGAAATCTGACCGGCAGAGTTGAAATTTGTCTTTACTCCTTGGGGAGTAGTCAGAACAAATAGACCACTGACCACGGTTAGCTTACTGGGAAGGTTGTTGGCTGACCTAGTGTAGGAGCCGTCTGGCTGCTTGATGTAGATTTGATTGGTCGCGTCCGGGTATGAAATCACCACGGCGTTATTCACCATTTGGTCCACCCACCAGTTGTCGCCAATGGTAATGGTCATCAGCTTGGATACAGGACGAGCATTATCAGCAGCCAAATCCACGCTAACAAACATGTTGGCAATGGTCGCACAAGCTGGGACCGCGTACTGCTGCCCCATGGCAAAGCTGCCATTACTTGCCACTGTGGCGTTGACATTGTGGCTGTGGTTCCATCCGCGGCCCAACGGTCCATTAGCATACTGAGACTTAGAATCGTAGTTTCTTCCAAAACTCAACTTGTAAGGGTATTCCTGACTTCCAATTTCCAAATCTTTGGTCTGCAAAATGTACGCGCCGGTGGAATAGCTGATCGGTTCTTCACCGGTCTCACCATTATTGTTACTCCCTTGAGTTCCGTTGCCTGCAGTGCCAGGTTGTCCACCACCGAAGCTGTAGACACCGTTGACAATACCAAATGCACCAGCGGGTGCTGGATTGAAACCGTTGGGGAAGAACTCCCAGAATGCCCAACCGGTGAATGACCCAAGCTTCTGGTTCTTACGCTCAGCAAGCACGCAGGTATAACCATTTGGGATGTCCGTATCCAACCTACCGAGGTCACCAGCTGTGTAGCCGTTTGCTATGAGGTTGTTTCGGATGGCCGTGCCAGCCGTCCAGTTTGCGCTGCTCCCTTTGTAGAGCTTTTCAAAAGCCACCGACAAAGTGAGCGTTCCAGTTGCCGAAACAGTGTAGGTGGTCTGGTTTACGGAAGTCGAGGAAACAAGAACTGTCGCCCCTACTCCAAGCCCTTTCACGCCGATTGCCGCGAGGTTAGTGTTGCCGTTGACTGCCGCTGCTAGTCCAGTAGCGATTGTCGTCAATGTATCTCCAACAAGCACCGTGTAGCTAACAGCCTGCGTACCTCCAGGAAGTGCTGCATCATTGACTGTAATGGTTGCCACATTGCCTGCGGTAATGGTACCGCCTACGGTGACCACAGCAGTCCGGTTTGCCAGGTCCAGCATCGAGGTAGCCGAAACACCAGGAGGGGTGCCGTTTGACTGAGCACAGACAATAGCTTCCAGCGCAACGCCGTGCATAGCGACGATAGTCTGGAACTTGGGAGTCTGCGTGGTGTCATTGTTTAGGTTGTGTGGTGCACCAGAGATAAGACCCAGGTCAGTTGCAACAGCGTTGCTTCCGGCATCATTGAAGTGAATGACGCCCACCTGGTGGTTGTACATGAAGTGGCAGGCAGTGATACGGCCAAGCAGGTCGGTAGCTCTGCTATTTTGGGCTGCCCAGCTGTACCAAACGATGGCAAGCTTTTCACCAAGCACTGCTTCTGAAGTAAGAGAGCCGCCTGCCGCAATGTTTGCCGCAGCTTGGTTCTGGTGGTACTCAAGCTGCCCGGTGCCAAGGTTCCCCCAAGCATTAGCAATCAGATAAGAGCCACCGGCATAGATGCCGGATGCGAAAGACTGCTGAGTCTTGCCGCCCCAAAATGCCTGGTAAGCGCCGTGATTGACTGTCAGCCGCAGTGAAGTAAATGTGCCCGCAGTCTGTGCATTACCAGATTGCAGCGCCGTGCCATTTAGGTACAGGGTCGGCACCAGAGATCCGTTGAAAAACAGCGTCAAGCGAGTCGCTGCCAAAGCATCAGTAAAGAAGGTCTGGTTAATGGTGACCGCATTGCCAGCAGCCGGATCAAAGTACTCAACCTGTAGAGTCGTCTTGAAAGCGTTGTCGACGTCGCCAGTCCAAATAGTCGGCACATCGCCTACTTTTTCGTAAGGAAGGACAGTCACGAGAGTGAGCGGCAGGGTCACCGGAATGATCGTTTGACCACCAATCACATCTTCGACTGTAGCGGTGCCAGGAGCGGCGCTACCGATGGTGTTTGCGTTGATGTAGCTGACCAGATTTGCCGTCATGGTCTTGAGGTCGTTACGCACGTTCGTGCGGTTCATGTTCTGGACGAAGTCGCCGCCAGCATCGATAGTCGCGCCGGACTGTGCGTTGGTCAAGAAAGTCGTGGCATTGTAGCCAAGCGCTGTTGCCAGCGTAGCGCTGCCAAGACCGGCAGTACGGGTGTACTGCTTGAAAGCGGGGTCCAACACATAAGTCGTGCCAGATATGACCACTTGACACCATACGTGTCCCAAGGTCAGGCTCGTAAACGGTACGGCGAGATTAGTGAAAGGGATGTTTTGGTTGCCGCAGTAGTTAGCAGAGCTAAAGATGTCGTTGGTACCAAACCAGTTTGTCACTTGGGCAGTCGATAGGGTTATTTCCCCCATGACAATATTGGCAGTGAAGCCCGCTGACCTCAAAAGGTTGGCCAGGAGCAGGCTTTGGTCGAATGCATTACCCATGCCGTCCATTAGGCAGCCAAGAGCGCCACGGTAGACGCCCCAACCGGGTTCCCATTCGATGTTGTTGTAGACAAACTCGAATATCTGACCGACTGCTGTGGAACCGGTGGCTGAACCTGCCAGTGCACGTGCCATTTCTGTAATTGATGGCGCGCCCTGGACAGTAGCTGCGGCAAATGATGGCTGCGCGTTCAAGGCATTGACGTCGACGATTGTCGACATATCGATTACTTGACTTTCCACTTGCTTCTTCAGCTCCGCCACAGAGATAGGCAGATTGGTTTTGGGCTGAGGACTATTGGCAAACGAGAGCATTGGCGCGTCTTCTGGGACTACGCCTACGTTGTTTTGAGTTTCCATGATTTTTCCGTTCTTTGGTTTTGGTTTGTGTGGTTCGAAATTGAGACTAGCAACCGCCTGAGGCAAAGCTGATAGGCGGTTGCCAATCGGATGACGGGTTTCTGGGTGACTTAACAGCCGCTCGGGCCGCAAGTCGTGACCACCGAAGTCCGATTGCCAGAGGCGTCATAGGCTATCTGCTGGTTGGTACCCTGCGTGATGGTGGTCTTGGTCAGGCGACCAAGGACATCCATCTGATAGCTAAAGCCGCGCTCCTGATTGGCAATCAGAAAAGGCGCCCCCTGATACACGAGCTGCATTGGGGTGGTGTCCTGACCAGAGCCAAGGACAAAGGGTGCCGCCTTGTAGGCGACATTTAGGTTGAGACCGACGTCGATCATGTCTTTTCTCCTTTTAGATTGATTGGTTTACTGGCTGACGACGATGGGACCGCTGACAGTCAAAGATTGGGTTGTGCTTCCGAAAACCTCCGCCCAAATGTCGACTACACAGGCCTCTGTCGGGGTCACCGAGATGGCGTACTGTGCGTAAGTGGTACCGGCGATAGAGACGGTGATGTCAGTCCCGGCAGAGCCGACACCGGCATGGCGACCGCCAAATACCTTCAGCCGAGCAGTCGGACCAGCCGCACTCAATTTGGCGTAATAGGTGATGGTGGTTGTCACATTAGCGGGACAGGCCACTCTGCCGACATTGATGCTGAGCGGGCTACCAGACAGGGCGTCAGTATCAGGAGTGAGCTTCCAGGCAATGCCAGAGCCAGGCTGACCCACAACACCGGTCGTCGTAATCGTGCCGTAGTCGGTGTAGGTGGTGTTGTTAGCAGCATTCCCGCCCTCTTTCTGAGAGCTGACCGAGTTGCCTGCCGTGCGACCAGTACCGGGGCTACCGAGCTTGGTCAAAACTGCAGCAGGGGCACCACCAGTGTATTGGGTCCAGTCATAGACAACAGCGCGACCGCTGACATTGTTCGGAATCATGATCTGTGGCACAGCAGAGCCGCCCACAGTGTTCGTGTCGAGGCCGTAGATTTCAACATCGGCGTTGTTCAGCAGAACCTCACCGACAGTGTTGCCGCGCGACGTGAGGCCGTAGGAAACCTGGCCTTGGATGGCCTGGAAGTTGATGCCGCCCAGTGTGTTGCCTTCTGCCGTGTTGGAGCGGAAGTTGCAAATTGACTGAATGTCGAAGCCCAGACCGGTGTTGCCAGAGCAATTGCAGCCAGTGACAGTTGCAGGAGCGGCAGCCACGAACAGCGGCACCTTGACACCGGCAACAGCAGCACCCCACACCTTGGTATTGGTGATGCTCCAGTTCAGGTTATCCGTCTTGTAGTTGCCTGTGGCCGGGATGTTCAGAATAGCCGTCGTGCCAGTGCAGTTGATGAAGTTCGAGCCCGCCACATTTACCGCTCGCGTCGGCATGGTCGAGAACGAGCCAGTGCCAGCAAAGCCACTGTTGTTGACGTTGTAGCCACGCGCCGTAGACACCAGACCAAGAGGGAATGCCGCATGGCCGAACATCATCTTGTCGACAGTGATGTAGCCGGTGGTGCCCGAAAGATTGACACCAGAAGCGGCCCAGTCACTGCGGTCGATCAGAGTCAGACCGTCCTGGGTGGACATGTCAGTGGTGTTCCAGCCACCAGAAATGGTGATCGGGTTGCCAGCCGAGCCGTTGCCAGAGAAGACCTGGTCGTAGACGGTGTTGCCGGTGCCGATTGAAACAACCGTCGGCTGCAACATGTAGAAGGTAGTGGAACCAGTGGCACCGCGATAGCCCTTGGCCAGAGTGGCAGCAGTCGTTGCCTGAGCATCGACATACACTGTCGTGCCATTGATACTTTGCACTGAATAGAAAACTGCGTTGTCTGGCGAAATCAACGTGTTCAGCGCCAGGCAATCGGCAGCCGACGGAGCTTTGGCTGCCGAAATGTTGTCCAGCGAAATGGTCTTGGAGGCCAGCGTGGAGTTGGCCGTCAGGCTCACGCTATTGATGGAGGCGCCGAGTGCCGCACCATTGTCGATGGTTACTGCCGTCCACTGACCGGCGTTCAGGGCCTTGTTCAGAGTCAGCGTGTTGACTACAACTGCGCCAGCCGCGTCGCTGCACAGGTTGAGACTGAGTGCACCAGAGGCCAGAGCAACGCTCGACTGCACCCAGAAGGTGAGCTGCTGGTAGGCGCTCAAGTTGAGGGCACCGGTGGGCCAATAGGCAACCAGGCCGGTGGTAAAGCCAGCGGCGCAAACCAGCTTGGAGCTGTTGGCGCCCTGCTTGGGAGTCGGGGCCGTGGTGTTGGCGGTAGCCGTGACGGTTGCGCCAGACGGAGTCCAGGCGCCGTCGCCATAGACAAGCTGGTTCATTGCTGCTGCGAGCGTGACCAGAGGAGAACCTTTGGTCCACGTCGCGGTACCGCTACTGGTGCTTGGTTTGCCCATGACGCGAATGACGTCACCTGCTACTGCAACTGCTGCAGCCGATGATAGGGTCTTCTTACGCAGCGCGAAAGTACTGCCGTTGTTGGCGTCTGAGCCGCCTACGAGGTCTACGAATTTGTTAGACATTTGTTTTTCCTTTTAAATTGGTTCGGAGAAATCGAAATGATTTTTCCGCTTTGAGCGCTTACAAGGGTTCAATCCTTGTAAGTCGCGAGAATCTGCGAATGCAGATGATTACGTTTCTATTTGCAACAAGAATCTGGCGCCTGCCACGAGAAGGAGAAGCGCAGAATCTGTTAACTGGGGGTCGGGTCTAACTGACTGCACTTAAAAGAAGATGCAACAGTTAGAAAAATGGGGGCGGAGAAATTAGGGATGCTGGGCTGGTTTGAGTTTTCAGCCTTAGCCGCGAAGTCAATAAGACATCGATGAAACATAATCGGTCGTTATCTCCATACTTGATTTCCGCGCCCTATCAGCCACTCGCCACGCTTCTCACTTCTTCTTCGGCCCAACCAGCGGCATGGGCTCAATCGGCTTGTCCACCAGCTGATTCAACAACTGCCGAACAGCCGGGTCCTTCAGGGCCTTGGCCAAATCTGCCTTGTTCTTCGCCAACTCAGCTTCCGCCAATTTGAGCGAAGTCTGCAGCACCTGCTGATACAACACGAAGATCTGTTCAGAACTCAAATTCTGATTCATGCCCTGTTCGCAAAGGCGAAACAGACTCTCCCTTTGAAAGTTCACGAACTGACTGCGACGAGCCAAGTCAATAACCGCTGTCTGGAAATCCAGCTTGGTCTGAACGTCGACATTCGGATTGTCGAGTTTGACCTGAGCCAGCATACTCGCCACAGCCGACATCGCCACATCAGGCGACGGCTCGGAGCACACAGCCATTCCTTTGCCATCAGGCTTTGGAACCATGATAATGGCCCTCGCCGAGGCGTCCAGGTCAACGACAGTCGGCTGAGCGGCCGTGAGTGGATGTACTCGCACTGACGGTGCCACAGCACACCCAGCAAGCGAGAGCGCGACAACTGCCGCGAGAATTAGAGAGGATACTCTCATACTTTTTTCCTTTCTTCTGCCATGCCGAAAGAACCGCTACCAAACGAACTTGGCGCGCTCCACAAGACTGGCAAATGGGGCCTTGTTTCCCCGGGGCTCCAGAGCACTGGAAGCAGGGACAAACAAAGGCGAGAAATCCGGTTGCTCCATTTTGGAATAGTCGCAATCGGCACAATTAGATTTGGAGGCACCAGCCAAGCCAACTTCTACAGAAGTAAGGGCTTGCTGGTCCAAAATAAGCTCTTGATAGGCCGCCTCATGCAGAGGGGCGAAATCAGGCTGATCCATTTTCAGGTCTCTTTCTTCAATAAGAGTTACGAGCTCGGAGGTTCAGAGGGAGTCGCAGGATCTGCTGCCGGCGGAATCGGCTGCGGGGCAGGACTAGGCGCATCCGGGGGCACAGCAGGTGGAGCTGGAGGCTCCGACGGAGTGCCACAGGGATAGAACTGACCTTCCATCATCGACACGAGGCCGACTGAATGATCGGATTTAATCTCAGAGCCCCTCCCCGCTCTGCCCCTACGTAAAAGAGTCCTCACGGACTCCGCCCACGCTGCTAGTAAGCAATGACCGCAGTTAATAGAAGGGCACGAAAGACTCAAAACTTCAAGCCACAAACGAGGTCAAGGGTCAAAGGGGGACCAGCAAGGTCAGCGAAAGCAAATCATTTCAAGTTCCGTTATCAGTTGAATGGTGAAAGTGGCTGATACACCATGCCCAAAAGGGAAGCAGAATGGCTGTCTGATTGGAAGACAGGCAGTGAGGAGGCTCAATTCTGCCGGAATATTGATGAGACCTAAACTGGTCGCTAGTCGTTCAATCGGAACGTGGTAAGCCTCATGGGCTCTCGCTTGTCCAGCGAGTAATCAGAGCGTAAGCAAAGGCTAACAGCTCAGGAGGTAACGGATTCTGGAGAAAGCAAATGCCTCGCTGTAATGGCGAAGATAGGGACCATGCCCACGCTGAAAGGCGGCTGACTTCCAGAGAGTGTCCCGCGAGATAACAAAGTAAAGGATTCTAACGACTGTGAAAGATAGAACTAGCAATAGTATCGGAACAGAAGGACAGACCCTCGATTGGGGGCTACTACCGTGGCAACTGATTGAGAAGTCTATCAGGAAACTGAGACAGCGTATATTTCGTGCAACACGTGAGCAAAAGTGGAATGTGGTTAGAAGCCTCATGAAGCTAATGCTCCGTAGTTACTTTAATCTGCTTGTGTCTGTGCGACAAGTCACTCAAAAGAACAAAGGCAAAAACACTGCCGGAGTTGATGGAGAAGTGGCTTTAACTCCTAAAGCGAGAATGGCTCTAGTTCAGAGCATGGGGCAGTATACAATCTGGAAGGCCAAACCAACCAGACGAGTATACATTCCAAAGCCTGGCAAACCAGGCCAAGAGCGCCCGTTGGGCATACCAACCACTCGAAATAGAATCGCCCAGACAATTGTGAAAAATGCAATAGAACCATGTTGGGAAGCTCAATTCGAGCAACACAGCTACGGCTTCCGACCCGGAAGAAGTATACACGATGCAATAGTGCAATGCTGGCATTACTTAAAGGGCAAGAGTCGGCGTCCATGGATATTAGACACTGACTTAAAAAGCGCATTTGATAAAATTTCACATACCCATATACTCACTATGCTCGGCCAAGTGCCCGGTCGAAAACTTATTGAGGAGTGGCTCAAAGCCGGTTATGTAGAGGCTGATTTCTTCCACGAAACAGAAAGCGGCGTTCCACAAGGGGGAACAATCTCTCCCTTATTGTTGAACGTAGCCCTGTACGGTTTGCAACAGAAACTAGGTCCAGCGTATGGCTGCGTAGTCTATGCAGACGACCTAATAGTATGTGCAAGCACTCGTGAAAAGATTGAAGCCGCACAATCGACCATTGAAGAATGGCTACAGCCGCGAGGTTTGACTCTGCACCCGGAGAAAACAAGAATTGTGCACATCAATGATGGGTTCAATTTCTTGAGTTTCAATGTTAGGAAATACAAAGGCAAATGCCTTATCAAACCACAGAAAGAAAAGGTGTTGGCTTTCCTCGCAAAACTACGTTTGTGGCTGAACAACCACAAACAGACTGCAACCGAAAATGTCATAAGACACTTCAATAAAATCCTACCTGGATGGTCGAACCACTACTCACATGTCGTTAGCAAGCAAGTGCTCTCTTACGTATCGTCACAAATCTGGAAGATGCTTTGGAAATGGTGCCTACGGCGCCATCAAAACAAAGGGAAACGCTGGGTAGCAAAGAAATACTTCGGACAGCGTGGAAACGCTCATTGGGTGTTTCAAGCCTATGATGGCAAGAAAACCATTTACCTATTTGATGTTAGCTCGGTTCCAATCGAACGACACATTAAGGTAAAAGGCACCGCCAGCCCAGATGACCCCACTCTCCGAGAATACTGGCAGACACGAGAAGAAAGACGCAAAGCCCGCATACGACAACGTAAAGTAACAAAAGCCCGGTCACTGACTGGGTTGGATGCGCGAGCTGTGTGATGGGAAACTATCACGCACAGTTCTTAGAGGGGCGCGGGCGTGGTGACACGCCCCGTCTACTCGGCACACTGGAATGATCAGCGTTGTCAGAATCAATACCACCGATCCAAGATATGGTTTGTACCAAACAAACGTGGCAAAAGGCCCACCCAGAGCGAATACCCACGCAGCGAATGCCAGGCAAGCAGTGACCCAGTGGAAGGTCTTTGAGGTTAGAAATCCCTTGGGGACCGTTTTGACGTAGCAGACATACAAAGGAGTCAGCGCCAGAAGCACTCCGAAGACGCCCCAGGTCAACCACAGCGGCGGGTCATTACTCGCAGTGATGCCAGTAATCGCCACATACGCAGCCAGGATGTCCGCTGGGATGTATTTGACCAGCTTCTCGAAATACGAGTCGGTGGTCTTACTGTCAGGAGGCGGCTCCTGAGCAGCAAACTTAAAAAGGTTGAACATATAGTTCTCCTTTCTACTTCATTGATTATTAGGGCAGTTGTAGATTATGGAATTAAATGGCAGGAAAAGTGTGGCGCTATTTGTCAGCATGACAAACCCATTAGGGCACTTAACACTACCCCACAATCTGGAATCACTCGCACTGCTTTTCTATTTTGAAACCCCTTATATTATACACTCGGCTTCACAACCAGAACCTGAAAACCTAGATATTTGACACTTCTGGAAAATCCAAAACCGAACAATCCTTTTTATGTGTAGCGGCCCCCCCCCCAATTTCAGCAACGAAATCAACTCGCATACTGACAAATAATTACACAAAGAGTCTGCCAATTAATTCCACAAAAAACCTGCCAAATAATTCCGCAATTTACACTCTGTAGCCTTGCTCCGGATGCGGCTTCGATTCCAGAATAGCTTCAATCAATTGCTTCGCGCCTTGCCCGTACATCTCAGCCCAGCCGATTAGTCGAGGTGGATTGGCGGTTTGGTACTCCCTGTGCGATTTCGGCATGTGTTCTGGAAGCGTAGAATGTTTAGCTTTGTGGAAGTCTCTTGAATGGCTTGCTATGCGGCGATGCTTGTGAATTATCTCGACAGTGCTAGCGGTTACTCGAAGCTCCACTTCTTGTTTCGCAAGTTGATATGGGCAGCTGTACCAATGCCCTTCAAATTCCACGTGGTAGTCAACGCCGACTCTAGCTTTTCGAAACTCAGCGAATTCAAAAGGTCTTTCTGGCAACGGACTTAGTGCTGGCTTATCGAGTTCAACGAACATGGTTTTGCGAGAGCCTTGAATTTTCTTGAATGGCCGATTATTTGCATCTTCAAGAAGTTCCTTGATTGCGACTCTTATCTCGTGCAGTGAGAAGAAAGTGCGATTGCGCAGCCTAGCCAAAATCCAACGAGTTGCGAGCCCCACGGCCAGCTCCGCTTTCGCCTTATCTTTCGGCTTACGCACTCTCGCTGGAATTACGGCACAAGAGTAGTGTGAAGCCATTTCCAGGAACGTCGCATTTATTATCGGCTCATACCTGCAAGGCTGAGTGATTGTGGCTTTTGGGTTGTCTGGATAATGTGCCGTGTTTGATTATGTGGCATTAAGCAGAAGACCATCGGCAGCCGCCGCAGTGGCGTGCTACCGCGGGCACATAACCAGTACCTCACATTGGGGCAAATCTTCTTTCACGAAGTTAAGAAAGGAGATTGCCATGTTGGAAAAATATTTCTCAAAGCCACAAACAGTCGATCGAATCAGATGCTCTTGGATCGCAAACAATATCGAGCAGTATGTGGACTGGCTTGAAAAACAGGGATATCCAAGAACAACGATTGTAAGACGCGTGCCGATAATTGTTGCGTTCGGTGATTTTGCGCAACATCATGGCGCGAAAAAAATTGAAGACTTGCCAAACTATGTACAAGAATTTGCGATAGCTCAAGAGGCACGGACCAATCGGGTCAGAACAGAAGTTCGCAGGAAGCAGTGCATTAAGGAGCTGAGCACCCCGGTCAGACAAATGCTGGGGCTTGTATTCGCAGACTTCAACGGCGGTCGAGTCTTGGGCCGATATACTGACTCACCAAGTCTGGAGCACGCGGAAAAATTCTTTGTATACCTGCGAGAAGAGCGGGGCCTGACAAAATGCACTTTGAGAGTTTATGATTACGCGCTTCGATTATTTCAAAAATATACTCGCAGAATCGGTTTGCAGAGCGTAAAAGAATTGTCCCCGGCCATCTTGAGCGGCTTTGTCGCTAATAACAAGGAAAGGCTTGGTAAATCAGCCATGACCGGTGTTTGTAGCTCAATTAGAATTTACCTCAAATTTCTGTATAGAGAACGGCTTATTGACCGCGATTTGGGTCTTACGATCGAATCGCCCCAGAAGTATCAATTGGCGGATCTGCCTCGCTCTATTAGTTGGCACGATGTACGTCTAATGCTTGAGTCGGTCGATCGACGGACAGCTGTTGGACGGAGGGACTATGCTATTTTGCTCCTTTTAGTTACATATGGACTGCGCGCTCGGGAAGTAGCTTCCATCAAATTAGAAGACATTGATTGGAAGAGGGAGCAGCTAACAATTTCCGGACGCAAAGCTGGCCACACGACCGCATACCCACTTTCAAAGATCGTGGGCGAAGCGATACTCGAATACTTGCGAAAGGACAGACCGGAAACAGCGGAACGGGCATTGTTTTTCCGCGTGATATCGCCTGTAGTGCCTTTGACCTGGAACGCGGTCTCGACTCGAGCATCGTCTTATATACACAAGGCAGGAATCAAAGTAGCCCGGCCGGGTTCTCACACTTTGCGCCATACGTGCGTTCAGCGGCTAGTCGATGCACATTTTTCGTTCAAGTTAATCGGAGATTATGTCGGGCACAGGTCAACTGATTCCACAAAGACGTATTCAAAGATGGACATCAGTTCGCTTCGTGAGCTGTCCTTAGGTGTCGAGGAGGAATTGACATGAAGAGCGCATCAAAAGCCTTTGAAAGCCCGCTAGCTGACGCAATTCAGAAATTCTTGATTCACAAGAGAGCTTTACACAAGAAGTTTTTCACGGAGGAGAAGGCATTAAGGTTATTCGATCGCTATCTTGTCTGTGCAGGAATTTCGCGCATAGACGAGATTACGAGCGAAGTTTTGAACGCATTTATCTGCTCGCGCCCCCGAGCACGTCCGAGAAGTTACAATCATCTAGTAGGTGTGATTCGTCGATTATTCAATTGGCTTGTTGTTCAAGAAATTCTGAAAACATCACCACTGACAGCGAAGACGAGAAGATCAGGTTCCGAACTTAAACCGCATATTTTGCGCGCGGCGCAAGTAAAACAGCTGCTGGCACTCGCTGCCGAATTGCCCGATGCACAAAATGCGATTGGACGTGGAGTCAGCTATCGACTTATGTTCGCTCTACTTTATGGACTTGGTCTCCGAGTCGGTGAAGTGTGCCGCCTGCGCATACAAGATGTGGACTTAACTCGTGAGATTCTGTCGATTAAGGAAACCAAGTTTTCGAAGAGTCGCTTCGTGCCAATGGGCCCTATATTAGCCCAGCAACTTAGAACCTATCTTGCAGATCAAAGCGGTCTAAGCAACGATGCCTTTGTCTTTTCATTTGACATTCTGCATCGGCGCCCCGTGAACACTTGTACCATCAGCCAGATTTTTCATCAGCTCAGTCTAAAGTTGGGCCATCGGGCAGAGCCTGGCGAGCGAGAACCGAGACTCCACGACCTTCGTCATTCATTTGCCACCAATACGCTTCTGCGCTTGTACCGAGAAGGGAAGGACCCGTCTTTATGCATGTTTCAACTGTCGACTTTTTTAGGACACTCACAGCTGGCGTCTACGGCGGTTTATCTGACGATTACCGGAGATTTACTCACTGAAGCAGGCAAGAGATTCGAGAGCTTTGCGGCACCGGTGATCAAGGATGTGACACTATGACAAGACTACTTGGAGATGTATTGCAGAGTTTTCTTTTGGATTACCTTCCTGTTCAAAAGGGTTTGCGGCCAGCAACTATTAAGAGTTACCGAGATGTGCTGCGGCTATTTCTTGGTTACGTTTCGCAGGAATCAAAATGCAGACTGACGAAGTTAGAGCCAAGTTATTTCACAATGGAGCGTTCAGTCAAATTTCTCAAATGGCTAGAAGAAGATCGTCACAACTCCGTGAGAACACGCAATCATCGTCTAGCCGTGCTTCACTCATTCCATGAATACATGGCCACACAGATACCAGAATCGCTGATAGAAGCTCAGCGCGTGGCAGCGATTCCAAGTAAGCGGTGCCAACCATCGGAAACATTCTTTCTGGAGCAAGATGAGATCGCGGGTGTAATCTCTGGCATCTCGATGCAGGGTAAATTGGCGTTGCGAGATCGAGCGCTGATTTTGTTTTTGTACAATACTGGAGCGCGAGTTCAAGAAATTTCAAATCTGAAAATCAAATTCCTTGATGTTCAAGCTTCGCGGGTCAATTTACATGGCAAGGGAGATAAGTGGCGCTTCTGCCCGTTGTGGCAAGACACATTGTTACTGCTTAAACAGCTGATCCATGGACGGGAGCAGCAAGGTGAAATGTCCGTGTTTCAGTCGTGTAAAGGGCAGCCGCTCACTCGATTCGGTATTTACAAAATTGTCCGAAGACACACGCTTGCCGTTCAAAAAACACGTTCGGATGGATCGCCTAAGTCGGTCTCTCCACACGTGTTCAGGCACAGCACTGCCGTTCATTTGCTCGAATCTGGCGTTGAGATGAACGTGATTAGAGCTTGGCTTGGTCACGTTAGCTTGGACACTACAAACCGATATGCCGAGATCCATATCCGTGCGAAAGTTGCAGCCCTTGAAGCGTGTCGTCCACCAGTCGCCGAGGATACGCACCAGCAAAGTGTTAGATGGAAGGAAGACAAGGATTTGCTCAAATGGCTCGATTCGCTCTGAAATTTATGTGTCCAACTCCGCGAGCCCCACCTGGTGTCAATGCGGCTGTTAGCGCGTGCGCCACATAATCAAACACGGCACATTATCCAGATTATGTGCCGAGGAACATAATCTGGAACGATGATGGCCGGCGTGCCTTGAAAGTAATTGAAGGCGTTAACGTGGCCGGCGCACCACGATTGGCTAGTTTCATCGAGAAAGGCGTCGGCAAAGAAGTAGCCACTGGCGCCCAAAGCGCAAACAAAAATGTGTACGTCGCTGACCTCGCCGGTGTCGCGATCTGTGAGTTTCAGCTTTTTGCCAGCGAAGTCTGAGAAAACTTTTTCGCCTGCTACGTGCTGAATTCTCATCGTGACGTTGATGGCTCCAAGCCATTTCTTGTACCTGTCGCAAAACTGAGAGAACTGCAGGCCATCTGGGTTTTGTTCTTTGTATTCCTGCCAAAGCAGAATTTTTGTTACCCCCTTTCGTTTTAACTCTTTGTGAATGTGTGCAAAATCTGGCTCTGGCCTTGCGTTTTGCAGCTCTGCTTGTGGTGGGAAGAGCAAAGCTTCAAGCGCAAAATCATCCAGCCCTTCTGGCAGCGGCCAAGTCAACTTGGCCGCTGCAGCACGAGCTAGGTAGCCGCCAACAGTTGCAGAAGACTTGTGAACGGCCTCTCCGATCTGTCGATGACTAAGACCGCATTGCCTTAATCTGAGAATTTCTCGTATACTTCGCATGGCTAACCTCTTTTGAGGCATGGAAACAACCTTTCTAGTAGTGTTCAAAGGTTGTATCTGTGCCGGTTAGCCAGCGTCAAGTTTTTAGATTTATCTGCTTCTTGCAAGTGATCAGTTTGACCGGAATCGCTGATCAGGTTGAATCGGAGATGACCGATCAGTTTGGTCCGGAATACTCAACATGGCTGGGTCTAGGGCTTAGACAGTCATGCCGCTCTCGTCTGGCTTCTTGCAAGAAGGTACGAAAAGCAACTGAGATATTTGGATGTTGTGCCAAAGTTGCCACAATTTGCTCTTCTGAGGAGAGCTGATCTACGACAAATACACCACCAGTAACAAGCGGGTCAGCTAGGGCCGGCCAACATCCAGCATGCAATAGATTCACCAATTCATTTTCAAAGACTTGCTTTGCTTGCGCTGGCAGGCTCGCGAAAATTGTTAGCTGAAGCAGCGCCTTAATCACATCCTGTTTAACGGCAGAATTACTTGAATGTAAGTTGGTTGAGTTCTTCAGGGCAAGGTCCAGTTTTTTATTGAGGGGGAACATAGAGGTTATTTCTCCTGTTGTTAATAGTGGTGATTCAGAAGGCCTTAACGGCCGACTAGTAATATTGGATCAAAAAGTTCTTTTCTATACTGTACGTCTGGTGTAGACATCCTCAAAACACGCGGAAATCCGGCGAGGAGTTATCGTGGCTCTTCTCTCACCGGAAGTAGTCATTTGGAAGACGCTAAAACACCGAAGTACATTTAGCATTTGTCAATTTCAGAAGTGCCATTCAGCAATGTCAAAAGTCCTGTTCAGCGCCTGTAACGCAAACGTTCGTTTGCTCTACCGGTTTAAGAGCAACGATAAATGGGCATTTGAGCCATCTCTGCATGTAACTTAACTGGTCACTTAATCAGTGTCTACACAAGCGGTACTCCCGAAAGCAAAAGGGACAGTCCATTTTGCACTAATGGGGCACCTACAGTACTGCCGCGCCGCAGAGCAGTTGAAAAGTCTACCAGCTCCATTGAACAGGTCTTTTGACAAAGTGCCATTCAATAGGATCTGCAAGACCGGCTTCTTATCTGCCATCTAATATTCTGCTGAACAGATCTATTGAAACTGACAGCATTAGTGACAAAGCTGACAAAAGTCGAGCATGAGGGTATCACGTTTCCGCAGCATTCCCAAAGAACCGGGCGTGTCAGCTGTCCCAACATCAGGCTCAAACCCACATAAGCTGAAGCATCTAGTAGTTGCGTATCGATTGACCAGCTTGGTCCGTGCTACCGAGGTAGCACTTCGTGATGTACCGGTTTACTGGCACTTCACTGGGTCTAAATAGGAAGATGTCCTAACACCGCCATCAGGTTGATTTAAAACGGCAATTAATTAGACCAAGGAACGCTCGTTGGAATACTTGAAATATCACCGGAGCAACCAATACTCAAATTTCCGGTGTCGACGGCTTAGGCCTAATGCCAGATAGCATGCCATATTTGGTGACTCTGAAGTCGTTATTCCGCGGACGAATTGTCGAGTTAAGGTGACAATCAACCTTAGTGACGCTACAAAGCGAGGTACAATTCAATTCATAATTTATTCTCCTATGAACATTGACTTGTTCAATAATACTCATCGGCCTTCAGCGAAATCGTTTGATACCACTAACTATTGCCACAATTAGACTATACTATTAATGAAAAAGATCAATCCTGAATCCAAATTTCGATGGCCACTAGTCGCTTGTATAGTCGTTTTCGTTTTGATTGCCGTTTTTAATACAATTGAGGGTAACAATTTGGCTCCTTCATCCGCATCTCAATTTTTAGACAAAGTGACCAGGATAATTCAGAAGCGTAGTTTGCACTCAGCAAAGGTGGACTGGAAATCCGTGAAGATCAAGAGTCTTGAAATAGCTAACGAAGCCAAGTCAACTGACGATACATACCCAGCAATTAACTACATTCTATCGCAAACCGGAGATCATCACAGCTTTCTGACAACACGCAAAGGTGAGCGTGTTTTTTCGCCGAGCATGCGCACTAATCCAGCGCTGAGGCCGCGAATCAGTCGAAATGGCGTAGTGGTTGACAACGACAAGAAATTCGGTTTCATACATGTGAGTGGTCTCAATAGCGGTGGGGAGAAAGCAGGGTCGACAGATTACGCGCGTTCGCTTCAACAACAAATTTTGGAATGCGCAGCACAGAAACCGTTGGGCTGGATCATTGATTTGCGCGGGAACCGCGGTGGAAATATGTGGCCGATGATAGCTGGCATTGGTCCCGTGCTTGGTGCTAGTACAATTGGTTTTTTTCAGTACCAGAAAACAGCAGTTCCCTGGTTCTATGAAAATGGTAAGGCTGGCGTAATTGATAGATTTCTTGGCAAAATAACTAACTTCAAATTAGAAAACAGTATTCCAGATTGTGAACAAGCTCCAGTAGTTGTTTTAATCGATGAAGCTACAGCAAGCTCCGGAGAGGCACTGACAATTTGCTTCAAGGGACGCGAACAAACATGTTTTATCGGTAAACCTACGCGGGGCCTATCAACAAATAATGAGACCATTCCATTGCCAGACGGCGCCACTCTATATTTAACTACTTCGGGCGAGACTGATAGAAATCACACTCTGTACGATTCCGGAGTCGTTCCAGATATACTGGTTGAGCAAGGTAATTTTGCATTAGGTGCGAGCGATGATCCCGCAATAGAAATGGCTATCAAATGGCTCAGCAATTTCGTCGAAAAAACAGAAATTCGCGAAAAGAGAGACGGAAGTTAGCCGCAGAAAAAAGTTAAAACAACGCCAATATTTTGTTTGTCAATTTTGATGCAAGACACTAGCTCAAATAACTCCTTCCGGAAATCTCGCTAGACTAGCGATTGGCAATTCCGATTGTCGCTGGTCTAAACTTTAGAATTCTCCGTTTTTAGTGTTCGCAGTGAGTAAGATTTATATCGCTGGGCCCAATTGACGCAGGTTGATCACGAAGTTGCCTATTTGCCAACATTTCTAAGGAATTAGCGAGCAGAGCCAAAATAAAGTAATCATTGTCTCTATCAACCCCAAACAACCTAACACAATGCATATGGACAAAGCTCCCAATTAGATCTTGCACTGGAACACTAAGATCCCCGTCTTCTTCCAGTTGCTTGAGTTCTCTTCCCAATTTTGCTAAATCTCCTTGCATAGCCAATAGTTCAGCGTTCACCTCAGCATACCTAAAAGCATTGGGATCCGAATAATTGCACACAAGCAAATTGTAGAAAAGCTCTTTCGATTCCCTAAATTTCGTCGATGCAACCTTCTTTGAATCTGGGCGTGATATTCTTCGCAGCCAATTGATTTTTGAACTCAAGTCCAGACCAAGACCATTGAGAAAATTATTGACAGACACAACACCAAGAACAGTGCGATCGAGTTTTTTCATTATTTGAAGAGATATCAGCCTAGCAACCAGTTTACTGTCAACACCAAATATATTTTCAGCAACAACAATACCGCTGGACCCTCCATATCTTTCGATTTCCCTATCATAGGTCTCGAGAGAAACACCATGGCTTAATTTCGATTTCAGCACCAACTCACTACTCCAGTCGAAAATTAATGGTAGCACATGGGAATAAAGAGACTCCTTCTTCACTTTAAAACGGACCCTTAGATGCTCGTTTCCCTCTGGATACCTTAAAAAAAACCAGCTTGTTAAATAGCCCTGCCCCTGCATGCTTTTAGTAAGTTCCTGAACACGCAAGATAATATTATCTTGAACTGTCTTATGGCACGGGATCTTCAAATAGACCCATTCGCTGCCTATGGTTTGAACACATTCAGAGTGACTAGGCTTTTCGATTTTTTTCGCTTTGTAAGGTATTTTGTTGGTTGCAGCCACCAAGTCAGTTCGAACGAAAGTTGCAACGATTTCTGTAGCGTAGTTTCCATCTACTGTAGTGTGCCAGCGATCGCAAGGAATATACTCTTGCACCAGCAAGCTGCTGCGTTTGAGCATTTCTTCAAACAATTGCATATCGTTTGACTTCTCTAGATCTAGCAAAAGGTAGTTGTCATCCCCAATTCGATTGCTACAAACCTGTACCGTTCGAGGAACCCTCCATGCGGTGCGCCATGCAACAAGACGCTCATTGAAGGTACTACTATCTCGTCCTTTCAGTACTAGTGCTGACGTATCCCACTGAGCTAGCTTTAGAACTGTCTTGCCAACAACAACTCTCGGCAAGAACGGGAAACTTTCAACCGGCCCCCACTGGAAGGGGACAATTTGGGGTTGCCCATCAGTAGCTATATCCAACAGAAAACGTATAGCGCCAGGGGCAAAGGCCGGATTGAGCATATTGTTTGAATGAGCCAAAACTCGCTGATTCGTTCGCGTCCAACGAGCGTAGAATCTGTTGTTTTGAATGCCAATCACAATTTCAGACAATGGAACGTTACACGAATTTGTGACTGGAATTTGATTGGAAACAATTGTATGCCTTCGAACTATCGGCGCAATCGTAAGATTGGCTACTCTTGATTCCTGGGGTAGATAGCTCACATCAGCATGAATGCTATCAGGATCTAGCAAGGCCTCATACCTTGCGATGTCCGTAAGGGTCTCCATAGCTTCGGATCCAATCAATTGCGCAAAGCGCCCAAGAGTTCTCCCTCCGCCATTTTCACCGATTCTAGAAGGTAATACTATTTCAAACTTACCAGCATCAATATCGTCTCGCGTATTAGCACTTATCATCGCAAAAATATCAACTGATATCGGTGCTTCCGCTGAAGCAGGACGCCAAAAAGAAAGTTGCTCCAAGTCTTCATTCGTCAACCTGTAAACATTCGAATTGCTCCGAAGAGCCTCGGCAGCAATTCTACCAAGTCGATTATTTCTCCGACGTTCAGTGACGGTTTGTCCTCTCGACAATAGTTGCAAATCATAAGGTGAACCTAGGCCGAATGTTGGACTTAAAAGTTCAAGAATTGGCACCTCACGATTCATCTGATAACGACGTTCAAACTCCGTCCGAAAATTGTCGACGTAAGGTGAATTCAATGGAGAAAGCCGAAGCATGTATTCAACTGAGTTTGCCATTTCCGCAGCGATTAAATGTGATACTTGCGAACCAGCGAGGCTCATTCGAGTATCGACCTGCAATAAATGTCTTGCTGCGGAACCTGCGATTGAACTAGCCAAGTTAAGCAAAGATAGAAATAGTTTTGGATTCTTCTGTTCACAACTATCCCATTGATCAATTTCATCACCAAGTTTAACGAGTCCACTCAATGAATCTAGAGCCCGTGGAGACAGACTTTGCATTTTTAGCAAAAGACCTTTCCAGTCAAAATGCAAATAGCACAATTCAGAACACAGAATTCTCATGTCGAAAAGTTGATGGCAAAGGAGTTCATTTTTTGAAATGTGAGTTTTGTATTTCTCACTCAAAGCTATACACAAGCTTTTAAACTTAATACCATGCTCCGCAAGCCTAAGTATTTCCAGCACAGGCTCTGTTGCCTTCAGATTAATGCTACGTTGTGCTTTGTCTCTAATTCCGAATGTCGGTTCTAACCAAATCCTGCCGTTACAGCTAACAACCTCCGGTCTTACATAAACAACTAATTCTTCTCTGACCTCCTTTGTGGCTTCAAGCTTTTCAATTGAGTCCATAAGCCATGACATATCTGGCCTAGTTTGAGTTGCAAAATCAGGGGCCCTACACATACTCGTGCGACTTGCAAACTGCCCAAAACTAACACCAGCAAACATACCAAATGGAGTTGGTCGTGACGTCATTCGTTTGGCGTACTTCCGAATGGCCTGAGATGCCTTGGCACCTCTATCGATGTTCTTATAGAGCGTAGGGCTTCCTACAAGAATAGCGGTTCTAAAAACTTCATTGTCGAGGACCTTATCATCAATTTCTGTAGCAAAATTCGAGGGGAAAAGCGGAGTACGGACGAGGATGCCGCCTACCTGCTTGTACATAGGAGCTTTAATCATTGGAAACCTCTTTCGCAGTTCATCAGGAGAGGAGAAACATTCTGTCCCAACATGGATCTTCGTTGGAACCACAGGCTAGAAGAACAAGAGCTATCCCACAAGCACCATTCAGAATAGTCGGATCATCAATCGTGCAACCACCAATACTGAGACTTCTAAAACCCAGCGGTGCCTCCAAATCGAAATCCTGCATCAGTTCATCAAAAAGATGACAAAGCATTTGGCATGCCACCTCTGAGCCGGTATCAATAGAAAATCGCAGAAAAATCTGCAAGAGACCGGCTTTACCATGGCAAAAGCTAGGGCAACGAGGAACGCCTTCAACAATCAAGCGTTGTGCGACATTCTCAATAGCACTCATGGCAAACTCTCGAAAGACGTCTTCATTTAGAGCAGTTCCTGCTAGCCATAGTGAACGTGCGATTCCTGGTGCGCCATAACACCAGGCATCTCGTGAACCACAATCACTGGGAATTAGTTCTTCTTGCTTGTCTAAAGCTATGGCATAGGGCCACTTAGCTTCCTCAAGATTTTTTGTTGTGTTATTGATGAGCAATTCTGCAATTTGCCTAATCGCGACTTCTAGTCCGTCTACAACGCAATTGTTTGAGTATGCAAGGGATAAAGTAGCTAGCACGCCAGCGAGCCCATGAGCCAAACCTAAGTCGATCAAACCTAACTCAAATGAGGCATCAGCTGCAGTGAAGCCCACTCGGTAATTACCCCTAATCTTAAATCCATTGGAAGAAATTAGAACTAGAGTGGCAATCACTTCCTGCAAAGTAAGTCTAGTTTCATCGACATCACGGGATAGCAGATATACCGCAGTACCACACAAGCCAACAATAAGATCATAGTCAGAAGCTCTAAGCTGAGAATGATACTGGAGTTTTAGTCTACTGACATTTTCCAATGCTCTTTTTATCACAAGAGAGTCAATAGCTTTCAGAATTGATTGGTAGCGCACACCCGACTTGCTAAGCAAATGGGCTGCAAAACCGAGCTTAGCTATACCACCGTGGAGAGCTAAACTGTTTATAGCATAGGAATCATCGGATTTGAGAGCCAGCACCAAATATTCATGTGCAACACGATCGAAATTTTCGAGAGGAGATAAACTATCGAGATAGCTAAATAAAATTGCAATACTTGAAAGTTCTGCGGAGTTCCAAGAGAAGATAGAAGAATCACATAAAGAAGACTCAATCGAGTTTTTAAGAAGATCTTTTTGTTGGAGCCGAAAGGCTACAATCCTGCCAACCTTCAGAGCCTGGTTACATCTATCATTTCCAAGAATTTGGTGGATGGAATGTTTTTGTTTCATACAGTTTTTACCTTGTTTGGATTGTTATCGAGATTCATTCAATTTTGAAGAGAAATAGCGCCAGTGACTAAGTCACTGGCGCTTACTGCTATGGTGTGACAGCTCTTCTATAAATAGTTGTCACCACCTCACATCAGAAGGAAGGAGGGACAAAAGCCCCTCCCTCTCATTGCTATTTCTTATCAGCGCCACACGGAGGGACCTCTGATGGGCCTGGCTCCGGCGGCGGCGGTGGTGGGTCGTCATGACATTTATATGTACAGACCAGAGCACTGCAAGCTATGTGTGTCATTGAGTACAAGCCAGACAAGAATGCGCACTGCCCTGAACTTGACGCACTAGCAAGCATTGTATCCTGAGCATCAATGTCGTACAGGTCGCCAGATACACCACCAGTGGTGTTGATATCAGTACTACCCGAACCTGCTGGCGATGTACCAGATAAGGCAAGCAAAGCATTGACGAAGCTGTTCAGACTGCTCAGAGCCGAGTTCTCGGCAATGAGCCCGAGCGGATCAGACTGATTGATTGGATCGTTCTTGACGTACTGGTATAAATTAAGACCATCTTTATAGCCATTCGAGTCTGGTTGAAGAAATCGCCCAATCTTAGAAGAGTAATATCTAGTTTTATAGTAATATAGGTCAGTTTCGCTATCGTAGCGTTGACCAGTAAAGCCAAAGGATGTTCCTGATACGGTTCCCTCTCCAAATGGTGCAAGGGCGATTTTATTGGTGACGGATCCAGCGGTGTTAGTAGTGGCAAAAATGGACCCTAAGCGATCTTCGTGCAAATAAGTGAGAGTGCCGCTGCCTGCAACGGTAAGCAAGGGCTCGTCTAATCCGGGGCCATAAACGTATCGACTCTGCAACGTATTTGTGGAACCGTCGTAATCAGCAATGCGTTGTAATGCAGAGTAAACAAACCGAGTTTTCACGACTCCAACTGTCTTTTGAATTTGCCGATGTAAACCATCATACAAGTAACTCGCACTTACTCCGGAAGATACAGCCGAAAGCAGGTGGTTTTCTGTATCGTATGAATAGCTCCAAACGCCGTCACTACTGAGGTTCCCAGCCCCATCATAAGTGAGAGTAACGCCCCCAACTGATGGATACTTATTGGTATTATCTGCCGTGCCGTATGTGATGGCGCCAGCGGTTGCTGGATGCCACAAATACGATGGATCAGAGGCAGCCTTACCAATTTCCTGGTGTACGCTGTTAAACGAATAAGAAATAGTAAGCGGATTCAAGGCAGTAAACACCTGCACCAAACTGACCATGTCATTATTATTTGCGTAAGTGTAGTTTACCTCGGAACCATTTCCATAGATCAACTTTGTGCGACGAGATAGGTAGTCGTATTCGAAATGCAAAGCTGCAGACATCGCACCATTAAGCATAACGTCAGTCAACCGATTAAGTTGATCAAAGACACGAGTTACATAGTAACCATCAGGATATGTTAGCTTAACTACGTTACCAACTCCATCTAGCTGATAGGTTACGTCCTTTCCATCTGGAGTAGACTCTTTAACATAGCGGCCCGCTGTATCTAAGTAGTATTGGTACAATCCCGATGATGGGTCTCCAGATACAACCGGCGTACTTGAACTTAAGAGTCGTCCAGCTAGGTCGTATAGATAGGACACGGTAGGTTGACCGGATGGAGCCTTGGTAGCGACTCGCCCCAAAGAGTCGAAAGTCTTAACAACAGAGCTTCCAGATCTAGCCAATTTTGTAAGAACCATACCATTTGAATCATAGCTGAGATTCTGGGTGAAAGTTCCATCGGCGTATGTCACCCTGTCAGGACGATCAAAACCATCGTAAGAATAGGTTGTTACGTTGCTTAGTCCATCGGTTATCTGGTAGAGCTTGCCATTGATGGTGTAGGTTCTGAAATCAGTAACATTCAAAGATGGATCTGTTACGGTCAATGCAAGATCGATAGCATTGTAAGAGTAGAGCCAAATTCTACTTTCTGCGTCTGTGATCTTGCTTAGTCTATCCTTTCCATCGTATTCCCACAGATAGGTCTTGTTTACGGGATCAACTGCCATCTGAATCTTGTCAGTGAGAGAATAACTCATTGACGTGGTATTGAAAGCTGGAGTCGATGATGTTTGGCGACTAATCAAATTGATATTGCCATTCAGGTCGTATCCGAAAATTGTTTGATATCCGAACGGTGTAGGCTCAATTCTCAGTGTAGGTTGACGTTCACTGTTAAAAACGAATTGAGTTTGGTTGGAATTCGGATCAGTTATGCTTGTTGCGTCTCCCCAGGCATTGTAGCTGTAGCTGAAACTCAAGTTCAAACGACCGGTTGAAGCGAAGTCTATAATTTGCGTCAACAATTTCTCACTGGCTCCATCGTACGTAAACTTAGTTACCATCCCAGTTTCATCTGTATAAGTAAGAATTTGACCACGGCTACTGTAAGTCCATGTTTTCTGCGGAGTAAGCCCCGTAACCATTGGCTTCAACATTGACAGTAGATTTCCAGTTATCGAATCGTAGTTGAAAGTCCATGTGTTGCCGAGCGCATCCACGAAGGTAAGTACTTTGTTATAAACTGGATCGTAAGTCCACTGTTGAACAATGTTGGTCAAAGACGAACCAGATTTGGCAACTTGAACCCTACTAAGTAGGTTGCTATTGAGATCATAAGTGAACTGTTCTTGGTTCGACTCGGGAAAAATCTTCTCCACTAACCTATTCAAACCGTCGTACCGATACTCAGTCACAGCACCCAAAGCGTCTATGTCTCGAATTGAAACCCCGTAGCGATTGAAGTAACTGATACTTCTATTGGCTAACGGGTCCACTTCCTCACTTCTGCTTCCTGCAAAGTAATAGTTCCAGGTCTGCCCCCGAGCATTGGACTGTGCCTTAACTCGGCTTAGTGTGTCATATACGTTGGTGATGAAGGCAGTAGTTGGGTTAGCTGGTTTGTAGAACTTAGTGAGTCGACCAGGTTGATCATACTCGTACGTAGTGCTCTGAGACAAAGTGTTTGCATAGCTTATGAGATTATCCGAGCCATCGTATCCATACTGAACGGTTCGTCCATTTCCGTCGCTCACAGAGGTTATGCGCTGACCAGTATAGTTTAAGGTCAGGGTGCGACCTAGGCCGTTTGAAATCGTAGACAAGCGACCTGTCGAATAACCAAACGTTACAGTTACTCCGGCTGGATCTATCCATGTCTCAATCTGACCGCTGGCATTGAAGTTTTGCTGAATTCCTTGTGGAGTCCTGAAGTTATATAGTCCACCTATGATCGACAGGGTGCCAACGAAATTTACAGGAGTAGTAAAAGTTCCATCTGGCTGTTTGACAAATACTGCTAGGTGGTCAGGTAGTGCCAACAGCGCCGTATTGTTGATGATTCGATCCAGCCACCAAGAATTTGACAATGAAGCCAATACCAATTTTGCAATCGGCCGAGCAGTATCAGCAAGAAGGTCGCAGTTTACTAGAAGCTCAACTAGTGTACCTGCACCCTGTTCTGCAAGTTCGGCCCCCATGGCGAGAAATCCATCACTGCCAGTGCTAGCAGTAATCATATAATTGTGAGACCAGCCTCGTCCAAGCGTTCCGTTTGTGAACTGTGCTTGCGAACTGTAATGGCGCTTAAATGATAGTTCATACGGGAAAACTACACTACCGATAGTAATGTCAGTATGTTGATAGATGTACGAGCCATCGAAGAAGCCAATGGGTTCATTCTTAGTCGGCTGGTTCTTATTCTTGCCTTTACCTGGATCTTCCTCCGGCGGTTGTTTAGCAGGACCGGGCTGTCCACCAGTTCCTTTATAAGACCCGTTAATGAGTCCAAACGCACCCGAACTGGGATATAGCCAATCAGCCCATCCCGTCCATGCGCCAAGAGTTACAGTCGGATCGTCTGCCAACATGGCGGTGTAGCCCCACTGGAGATAGTAGTTATAGATATCGTTCATATCACCAGAAGAATAGCCGGCAGTAACAAGCGCAGCAGAAATATTAGCTCCAGTGTTCCAGTTTGTACTCGTGCCTTTATAGATTTTGCTGCCCGCGCTGTTTGCGCTATCAATCACAGTTGTCGTGGTTGCAGACGGCGTTAAACCTGTAGTCTGAGAAAGAACAGCTCCTTCAAGAGCGACACCATGCATAGCTGACACGGTGTCATTGATTGGAGTCTTAGTTACGTCATTATTGAGGTTTGTGCTTGATCCAGAAACTCCGCCGATGTCACCAGCAAAAGCTCCGGAACCACCACTGTCAAATGACATAATGCCAACCTGGTGGTTGACCATGCTGTGGCAGTTCATGATTCGGTTAACAAGATCACCAACCCGACTTGCCTGACCGGCCCAGTTGAACCATATTACAGCGAGCTGTTCGCCCATAACAGGTTCCGAAGTTTCTACCAAACCTGCCGCACGATTTGCGTTTAGTTTGGTTGTGTGAAAACTAGATTGTCCACGACCCAGATTGCCCCAGGCATTACCAATCAGATAGTGCGCACCGGCATAGATGAACGACTGCCACCACTGCTGGTCATACCAATTGACTGGATAACCATTGTGCGTAACGGTTAGCAGAATTGAGTTCCACGTTCCTGCACCCTGGGCAATACCAGTTGCAATCGTCACGCCATCAAGCTTCAGCACCGGTTGCAGGCTGCCGTTGTACGTCAGCGTCAACCGCGTTCCAGCCAACTGATCTGACGTGAACGTCTGGTCAATGCACCAACCGCCACTGTTGTCAGGGAACTGCACCTGCAGTGTCGTCTGGTACGCCAGCGGAATGTTGCCGGTCCAGATTGTCGGCACATCGCCTGGCGTCTGGTACGACAACGACGTCGCGAAAGTGATCGGCAACGTCACCGGCACAATTGACTGCCCACCGAGAATGTCATCTACAGTGGCGTCTGGCTTGTTGGCCTTGATCCACGTCGTCAGATTCGACGTCATGCTCGTCAAATCCGAATGAATATTCGCCGTGTTCATGTTCTGAACATAATCAGCGGTCACAGTAGCGCCAGACTGTGCATTGGAGAGGAACGTCGCCGGAGTATAACCAATGATAGTGTCAAGGCCACTCACTGGCGTTGTGCGCGAATAGGTCTTGCGACTTGGGTCCATCACATAAGTAGTGCCGCTAATCACGACCTCCACCCACATGTGGCTCATCACCATCTCCCATTCGGACCCGTTCCAAACCGGGCTCTGATAAGGGATATTCTCGTTGCCGCAATAAGCAGCAGAGCCCCAGATGTCACTTGTACCAAACCAAGCCATCAGCTCGGCTTCGGTCAGCTGGATAGTACCAAGCACAAAGTTGGCAGTGAAGCCAGCTTGACGAAGCAGCTTAACAAGCAAATCGCTCTGGTCGAACGAATTGCCCATGCCGTCCAGTAGACAGCCAAGACTTCCTTTTTGCTGCGAAAACCCGGGCTCCCACTCGATGTTGTTGTACACAAACTCATAGATCAGTTGCGGGTCGTTCTTCAGCGCACGAGCCTGCTCAACAATCGACGCTGAGCCCTGCACTGTGTTTGATGCAAAGCCAAGCTGCGTCCCTCGCTTTGTTCCGGGCTTGTAGATTTTCGTCTCGTCATGAACACGGCTCTCGATGATCGCTCGTGCATCTGCTGGCGTGACCTGCTTGCCTTGCTGGAACTGCCAGCCTGGAGCACGCGCACGAACAGAGTTCTGCGACGAAGGTGCTGTTTTCGGGATTGGGAAGGGTGCAGGCGGTGGTGTCACCGGAACCTGCGGAGGGACAGGAGGTGCTGGTGCAAAGCCTGTCGTTTCAATGTTTTGTTCAGTCATTTTGTTTTCCTAATTGTGTTTTTAGACGGCAGAAAGCAGAGACCTCTCAGCCTCAGCGCTTCTGCTCAATCAATTGGTTTACAGGCCGTGTGGCCCAGCTGTGGTCACCACTGAGGTTCTGTTGCCCATGTCGTCATACGAGAAGACGATCTGAGTGCCGTTGGTAAAATTCACCTGCGTGAGCCTTCCTCGCGAGTCGTTGACATACTTCGGGCCAGGCGGCTGACTGGCCACCAGAAATGGCAAGCCACCAGATACGAATGTGAGGCCACTGACGTCCTGCAAAGAACCGCCAATGAATGGAGCTGCT
>JBAYTY010000008.1:0-204094 GCA_041675385.1 Candidatus Obscuribacterales bacterium | reverse complement strand
TCTCCGAATTCGCTAGTGGTTAGGACGTTCTGCAGGCTGGCTTAAAATTCCTAACTTATTCCGGCTTGTAGACGTGGACATTATTCCAGCGAATGGTTTTGAAGGCCTTCTTGACCTCAGCCAGATGTTGCTTGTATTGAGCAGGCGGTGCGGAGAATTCAATTTCTCCCGAGACTACTGTGTTTGATGCCTCTGGGTTGTGGTTGAACATTATTCGATATAAGTCTTCGTTATCTTGATCGAAGTGGCCGGACATGACGATTACTCTTTTGCCTTTTAGATTTTCGGTATGCGCGCTAGTAAAGAAATCGGCTATGCAAATTGACTGACGTTCATCTTTTGTGAGTTCATGCGGTTCGCATTTAAGAATGTCTTTGAAATAGTGATCGTCGGCAAAGTAGGTTCCAGAACAAGAGAATCTTAGGTTTAATTTGGGGTCTTTCTGGCCTGTTAGAACTATGCTGTAACCACTGGGGAAACCAGTGTAGGGCACTTCATATTGCCACTTGCCGAGGGGCAACTTCATATAGTCAATTGCTAAATATTCAAAAGGTTCTTTTGAGGTCATTTTAGTAAATATGTAAGTTTTCAATCCATGCCGGGGCGGTGCCCACTTCCACGCCTTGTCGTCAGCTAATAATTCGTTCGCGCTCTGCGCGAATACGTTTTGAGTTGAAATTAGTGTGAGTGCTAGAAGCCAAAAAATATTGTTGTTCATGTTCATCTCTGCAGTGTTTCTGAGTCAATGAGGATACTTTGTTCGCCATTCAAGAAGCAGTCTTTTCCAAAGTTCAAGTCTCTCATCCTCTGGGTGGGCGGTAATCCATTTTCGCAGTTCCTCGCTAGGGTGAAGTTTTTCGTACTCTGCAGGTGAAAGCTGCTTACCAGAATTGGAAAGTCTTTCCGGAGCTTGGAGCCACTCTTCTATCTGCGCGGACCATCTGCCTTTTTGCGTAACTGCGAACGTGACATTGGGGTGGTAGGTGGCAGCGATGGATGGTAAGGCGATTCCGCTAGAAAACATACTCTCGGCTATTTGTGCTGTAGGAATCTTCGGCTGTCCATTTTTGTCGAGTTTTTCGCTCCAGGTATTGTCTATCGCTAGTTGCGAACAGTCTTCTGACTTCGCGCTGATCACTAGAAAATGAGCGCGGGCACCATCATAGCTTACTGGTGGTTTTGAGGCATCAAGCCTAACGATTGGCGGCCATTGGTCAAGCTCTTGTGCCTTCATCAATGCAGAAGTTAACTCATTCGGTGAAAACAAGGTTACTACTCTTTGGTCGCGATTGAAGAGCTCGTATATAGCTCTTAGATTGTAGTTGCTGCATTCCTCTGCTGACAGGCTGGCTGCGGTGAGTACAAAATGACGTTCATCCTTTCCTGAAATTTTATAGGCGGCGCTTGCGATATCAATATCACCGAAAGTTCTGTTTTCTCCGCTTCCCCAGGGTTTTATTTCGTGGGTTCTCAAATCAACTGTTGTTCCCGTGGCGCTGTTTTGTAGACTAGCGTAATCCGTTGGTGTCGGCTGCTCATACCTGAACCCTCTCGGCTGAAGGGCCAAATTAATCGCTGTCACTTCAAAGAGTTGTGATGCAAAGCTTCTAGCATCTAAATATGGTCGATCCCAAACTCTAACCGGCTCGCCCTTAACTTCTTTCTCCACCGTAAATTGCTTTGCGAATGGATCTGGTATCAAATTATCTGGGCATTTCGTCAGGTCAACCTTCGTTCCACCTGCTGTGGCTTCATAGTTGCCGGTGAGCAGCACGTCAGTGACCAGTCGAGCTACTGCTGCTGGCTCTCGGTAGTATTCCCGCACCTCAAGTGATGCTGCGGTACAGACAGCCATCTTGCCTTGGCTTATCGTGAATGGTTCGGCTGCTTGGTGAATTATTTGCTCGGCCACGCGCACGCGCCAAGGGGTTTCGCCTTCTTTGAGTTGGCATTGAGGGTACTTGGCCAATATATCGGTATCAGCCGACAGCAGGCGTGATAGCTGCGCGTATGTGTCGGCCATTTCGCGCAGTTTGCCTGTGGAGCTTTTACAGCTACGTTGTTCAAAATTAGCTTCGAAATGGCCAATGTCATCGAGAAATTGCTTGCGCTCAATTGGGCTTTGAATTTTGTCTGCCACAAGCCGCTTCAATTCATTGCTGCTATTGATTAAATCGGTGCGAGCCGTTAAATCTGCCAGCGAGGCTAGAACGTCGCCCGATCTCTTTACTTCCGTCGCGGGGATTGGCATTGGCTTAAAGACAGTAGGCTCTTTGGCTTGGGCGAGCAGCTCGTTGGGCAATCGGTTCTTCCGTGATTCGACGCTGCCGCCGAAGTCAATTTCTAAGCTGTGGTCTTGCGATTCATCAAGTGAGCCAGAGCTTGAGTTGGTGCGCTTCTTGGCGATGAGGTTCATTATTGTCGAGTCGATGCTGCCGACCTCGCGCGCAGCCTTACTCTCCGGTCGACTCTCGTGTTTATTCTCGGGCCGATTTTCTGGCCCTTCAGTCTGCTGATCGACGTCTTTCTTTTTGAAGTCTTCGCTCATTTAACTCTTTGCTTCAACGCTGTCATTAGGTTCAAATGCAATTATATGCGATGCGTTGACACGCTCAGAAAATCATTACTTTGCGTTTTGAGCGGCAAGGTTCATAATATTTGCTGTTGTTGGGGGCGAGCGGCTGTGTTTGGATAGTTGTAGTTTTGTTTGTTGAGGCATTGAGTGAACGCTAAGAAGACCTTGGATGAATTTCTGAAAGACGATCAGTGGCCAACGCCTGAAGAGTCCGAAAGATACAAAGCAGAGCGTGAAGCCATGGAAGGCACATGGTTAGAGACGATCACCATGATGGAAAATGGTGACCTACAGGTTCGAACCTGGCAGTATTTACAAGGTGGTGTTCAAGCTGAGGGTAATACCGAATCAGCGACCGGAGATCCTGGCTATGATGATTTCATTCAGCGGCACGGTCCGTTAAAGCCCGGTCAATCCCATACTCTCGTGCACAAGCTGGTCGATGAACGCTGGGTACAGGTGGATGAAGGTGGTAGTGCGAAAATTGCATGAGACTGAGCGAGAAAAGTTCAAATCGAGCCCTCACTGTGAGAGCTTACGTTTCTTGATACCGCTAGTTGATGATCGTGCGAATCTGGATAACAGTGATTATTACATAGACTGTATATGCTCTTGACTGCATATACTCTTGAGGCTATAGTTAATGCGGTTGAAGATGAGCATAGCGGCGTGCCCTACAATCCGGACAACTTCCAGACGGATGGTAGGCTTTACCCGCCGCAGCCTGACAGGTCTTACGCGGTCGATGGTTTCCCCGACGTGGTCAGGTACAGAAACTTCGGGCACAACACGTACATTGCTAAGAATGGTGCCATCGAAGTGAAGGTAATCGCCACCAACGAAGTCGATTTTACGAAGCCGGGAGCCAACGGAAAAGGGGTCTGGGAATGAACAAGGCTGCGATAAAGACTGCAAGCAAGTCTACTGAGATGAACGAGATCCGCCATATGCAGCGGTTCCTTACAAGATCGTTTCCGGCCGCTAGGATCACTGTCGACCAGCCTCTCGCCAAACGTGGGGTGTGGTCGCTGGATCTGTTCCTGCCAGACTATCACCTTGCGGTTGCTTGGCAGAAGGGTAAAGGCTTCGGTATCGTCTCGAACGCTACACACGGCTACGGCGAAGGGGCTGACGAAGTTTACGAAACTCTGGAAAACGCGCTTCCAAGGATCGTAGAACTCGTAGCCAGCCGGCGTCCGACCGTTCCCCCAGAAGCCGTCAGACTCAAGGAACTCCGCGAGCAACGCGGTCTGTCGCAAGAGGAGATTGCACGACGACTTGGAAGCAAGCAGGCATCGATCTCTCGGGCGGAGGCTAGGTCGGATTTTCTTCTGTCCACCTTGAAGAAGTACGCAGAGGCCCTCGGCGCCACGCTGGTGGTGAAGGTGGTTTTCCCGGACTGCGAGATGGAACTCAAGTTGGAGGAGGCAAAATGAAACTCAACTTGCTTGTGTTGCGCACCCCCAGGCTAGAGGAGATGCGAACGTTCTACTCGGCCTTGGGGGCGCGTTTTGAGAGTGAACAGCACGGCAGCGGTCCTGACCACTACGCTGCAATGTTAGGCGACGATTTTGTGCTCGAACTTTATCCATGCGTAGATGGAGTGATACCAGATCCTGGGCTCCGGCTTGGTGTCAGGGTGGACAACATCTCGGAGGCGCTATGCGCAATAGGACAGCCCGTTGCGCCCCGACAGACTCAATGGGGGCTGCGCGCACTCGTGCGTGACCCAGACGGCAGGACTGTAGAGTTGCTACAGAGTCCTACCGACGTGACCTGCGCCGCGTGACATACTGTCGACCTCTCGCATTAGCCTTCGCTCGAATAGAGATAGTGGTTGTTGACCTTGTAAACGAAGGCAAGCTTAAGTCTAGCAAGATCGGCACTCACAGACGAATCAAGCTTGATGATCTATTGCTGTTCTAAGGCCCTTCTCCTCCGTATCAAATGACGAATCATCGCTGTGGCTTGCGTTGACCTTTTCCTTTTGCTGGTGTATTGATCTTACTTGTCCACGTTTTTAGCTCCGACTGAATCTTGTTCGATTCCCAATCAAGTTTCGCGTCTTTCAGCATCTTCAGATAGGTCTTTCCGATTTTTATCGCCCGAGAATAGTTTGGCTCAGGCGAAGCGAAGATGCTGGCAATGGCACTCTTGTAAGTATCTCTAGCCCCTTCCTTGTTGCCTGTACTCATATAGAACTCCGCCAGCTGCACCTTAGCGTTCACGATATCATCCACAGTATTCGCTCGCCAACTAGAGTCTCTGGCGGGTATCTCGCTGAAGTTTTCTAACTCTGAGATCACAAGGCGTTTATATAAATTTTCCTGGTCTTTATGCACAGATGAGAGATCCGCCTTCATTAATGAGAGTAAGTGAGCATAACTTTCAAGATATAACTTGTAGCTAGAAATAGGCTGGGCAGACAAACTGTATCTAGACCATTCTTCTAGGTGACGTTTTTGAATAGGCAATAACTGCCGATAGACTTGGTCGGCATCTTTATACTTTTTTTCCGCGACCAGTATCTGAGTCAAATCATAAAGCACATCGGTCTGTGTTGATGACTTCGGCTCAACAGTCTTAGAAGCTTTCGTCAGAACCGCCTCGGCTTGAGAGAGCTTTCCTTCTGTCCTGTAAAACTTTGCGAGTTGCTGCGCCGTCGTGCCGTAATAGTATGAATCTTTCTGGTCTATCGCAGCCAATCGTTTGAGCCACTCTTGTTCCGCCTCAGCAAAGGGCATTTTAGAATCTTTTGGGTCTTGAACCGCTCCAGCGAACAAGAAAGTTCCTGTGCGCGAATTGCCTAAAATAAAGGCAAACGGCCGATCGACTTTCATGTCGAACTGTTCTGTGTTACTACCCCCCAGCGACATCGAGATTTGAATCAAAGAAGCAGCTATAGTGCCGTTCTCATTAAAGTCGAGACTCGTCCACTGTTTGGTCTTGATATCGTCAGGTGGAGTGGAATTCTGACACATTGCGCCGAGGTCAGCTTTGGACACATTAAGCCCCTTGCCGTTGTTCATCGGTAACGGTATCACGAGCGCGTCGGTGTCTATTTTAAAACGAGGAATACTGAGGGCGCCTACCTTAGTCCTCCAACCGGATGAATATGCATCAAGTCCCGTGTTCGCCAATTCCTCCAACAATTTGTGCAGTGGAATTCCCTTGTTCGGAAGAATGATATACATGGCGTCGAAAACAGTGTTGCAGTCATTGCTGGGCAGATAAGGCAATCGCAACGCTTGGAAGTTTTTGCCGCTTAGATGAAGTTCCCAACCTCCATAAAATTTGTGCATCATCGGCACCATGACAGTTGTGCCGTCGGCCTTGTGAAATCCTTCGCTCTTGGTTTCATCCGTTTCAAACTTATCTGTCCAAATACCATTGAAATATAGCGTCGAATAAAGATCAATCACCGCAGGCGGTGGGCCTTGGACAGCACCACCCAATCGACCATTGGTTTTTCTACGAAAGTAATCGCGCAGTTCGTTAAGCTGATGCTGAGTGTCATTAAGGGCTAAACCCCCGAATTTATCATGGAGCAATTTGGCATACTTGGGCTGAAATGAAAACGGAGCATTCGTTGCTCCCACCAGCCCCACCTCGCACTTAGGCGTCGTGGAGGAAAGAGACTTCAGATACGCGGCGGTCATATTTGCCAGCAGCTCATCGCTAGTCTGGTCTACCTTCATGGCTTGTGCCAATTCAACTCGACTAGTGCCACGCAGGCCATTAAGTAGCAAGAGATAGGCCGCCGTAGAAGCCGCCGGCGAAATTACAACATCCTTTTTCCCGCTCTTGGCTAGGCGTGCCAACAGCTTTAGCGCTTGGTGGTTGCTTTCCTTGACGACTTTGTTTATGCCGGTCGGTTGAACAATTTTGTCTTTTCCTGGCAACCAATGAAAAGTGCTCGTTGGAGAAGTCAGTTTACTGCTTTGAGTGTGAAGCTTTTCCTTCGACTTTGCCTTATGGGTTGCATTTGCCGGTAATCCCAGCAGCAAACTTAATGCCACACTGCTGGCGATACCATAGGTTATTACAAGATTCTTCATAGTTCCTCGTTCCGGATTTCCTTTTCGAACTTGACCTAATCTTATTCCGGCTTGTAGACGTGGACATTATTCCAGCGAATGGTTTTGAAGGCCTTCTTGACCTCAGCTAGATGTTGCTTGTATTGAGCAGGGGGTGCGGAGAATTCAATTTCCCCTGAGACTGCAGTGTTTGATGCCTCTGGGTTGTGGTTGAACATTATTCGATATATGTCTTCGTTGTCTTGATCGAAGTGGCCGGAAATGACGATTACTCTTTTGCCATTTAGATTTTCGGTATGCGCGTTAGTAAAGAAATCGGCTATGTGTATTGACTCACGTTCATCCTTTGTGAGTTCATGCGGCTCTTGCTTAAGAATGTCTTTGAAATAGTGATCGTCGGCAAAGCAGCGTCCAGAACAAGAGATGCTAAGTTTTAATTTCGGGTCTTTCTGACCTGTTAGATTTATGCAGTAACCACGTGGTAAGCCAGTGTAAGGCACTTCATACTGCCACCGGCCTAGAGGCAACTTCATATAGTCAACTGCCAAATATTCAAACGGTTCTTTTGAGGTCATTTTAGTAAAGATGTAAGTCTTCAAGCCGTGCCGCGGCGGTGCCCACTTCCACGCTTTGTCGTCAGCTAATAATTCGTTTGTGCTCTGCGCGAATACGTTCTGAGTTGAAATTATTGTTAGCGCTAGAAGCCAAAAAATATTGTTGTTCATTTTCATCTCTGCAGCGTTTTTGAGCTACAAGCGGCACTCGAGATTCCCTTACTTCGCAGGCACTTCAGCCTTGTCGTCGTAGCCGGGGTCAATGATGTACTCATTCCATTTAATTGTTTGCAAAGCTTCCTTGACCTCTTTGATGTGGCGCTTGTACAGGGAGGGCGGAGCGCTGAAGGTAATTGTCGTAGGAACAACTATTTTGAAGCTGCTGGGGTTGTGGTTGAATTCCAGCTGATAGACATCTACCTTTTCATCTTTCAAGTCGAAGTGGTCTTCGAATATTACTACCTTCTTGCCGTTGATTTCTTCTGAATGGATTTTTGAGAAAACTTTCTCTGGATAAAGCGTTTTTATTTCTTCCTTTGATAGCTCGTAGGGCTCTTTTGCCAGAATTGCCATAAATGGAGATCTCTTACCAGCTGGAACAGCATCGCTACAAAAATTGATTTCTGTATTTGGTTCGTTCTTTAAACGCAAGTTGACGTTGTAGGCACCTGGCAACCCGCATGGGACCTTTTCGTATTGCCACTGCCCATGGGGTAGTTTCATTTCTGATACAGAGATGCTCTGAAAGCGTTCCAGTGGTGGAATTTCTGTTACGTATACTGGCTTTTGTGCGGGTGAAGGCGTTTTCTTGTGTAATCGACGAAGGGCTTCTTCCAGCTCTTTTTGTGACTTTTTTGATGTGGCGATTGGAGTTCGTGTTGATTTCGCCTCTGCGTATCTTACTTCTGCTGCAACGTCAGTTTTGCTTATCGCTTGAGGTGCTTCGAACTGCATCATAGTTCTCCATGGTTGTAAAATCGCAAAGACTAGTGAGGATAACTTGCGCGCCATTCTAAAAGAAGTTTTTGCCAGAGCTCTAGCTTTTTATCCTCAGGGTGCTCAGAAATCCAATTCCTTAGTTCTTCATCAGGGTTCAGCTTCTCGTATTCGCTTGGTGTAATTATTCTTCCATCAGAGTTTAGCTTGTTTGGAAGCTGTAACCACTTTTCTATTCTCTCTCCCCACTCCTTGGGATGAGTTCTTGCATATTTTGCGAGGATAGAGTAACCATTGGCTTGTGACGGTTGTGCTATCCCACTAGAAAACATGCTTTCGGCTATCTGGCTGGTTAAGACTGTAGGCTTACCGTTTCTGTCTCTGTTCTCTGACCAGGTGTTGTCAAAGGCAAGCAATCTGCCATCGGTGGAGTAGTCGCTAATTACTAAGAAGTGAGCACTTGCATTGTGCTCGTTTATCGGTGGTTTCGATGCATCAAGTCTAACAATTGGTGGCCATTGATCAAGCTCTTTTGTTCTCTTCAAAACCAAATCGAGTTCATTGGTTGAAAATAGTGAGATTACCCGTTGATCGCGATTGGCGAAAGCATAGATTGATCTCAAATCAGGATCGAGCGCTTCTGTCTGTGAGAGATGCGCACGAACTAGCACAAAATGACGTTCATCCTTTCCTGAAATTTTCTGGGCGGCGCTTGCGATGTCAGCATCACAGAAGGCTCTCTTTTCGCCACTTCCCCAAGGTTGTGCTTCATTGGTTCTAACGTCTATTGTTTTTCCGTTGGCTTCGTTTTCTAACTTAGTGTAATCAGCTGGTGCTGGCTGCTCATATCTAAACCCTCTAGGCTGCAATGCCAAATTAATCGCTGTCACCTCAAATAGCTGTGAGGCGAAACTTCTTGCGTCTAAATATGGTCGATCCCAAACTCTGACTGGCTCGCCCTTACCTTCCTTCTCCACCGTAAATTGCTTGGCGAATGGATCTGGTATCAAATTATCCGGACATTTCGTCAGGTCAACCTTCGTTCCACCTGCAGTGGCTTCATAGTTGCCCGTAAGCAGCACGTCAGTGACCAGCCGAGCTACTGCTGCTGGCTCGCGGTAGTATTCACGCACTTCTAGAGCTGCGGCGGCGCAGATGGCCAATTTGCCCTGGCTTATGGTGAATGGCTCGGCTGCTTGGTGAATGATTTGCTCGGCCACGCGCACGCGCCAAGGGGTTTCGCCTTCTTTGAGTTGGCATTGCGGATACTTCGCCAATGCATCTGTATCAGCCGACAGCAGGCGTGATAGTTGGGCATAGGTATCGGCCATTTCGCGTAGTTTGCCAGTGGCGCTTTTAGTGCTGCGTTGTTCGAAATTACTTTCGAAATGGGCTACGTCATCGAAAAATTGTTTTTGCTCACTAGGGCTTTGAATTTTTGCTTCCACTAAGCGCTTCAGCTCTGTGCGGTTGTTTATTAAATCAGAAGGTGCTGTTAAGTCTGCGATGGGAGCCATGGTGTCGCCGGGTCTGAGCAATTCGGCTGGAGGCAGTGGCATCGGCATTGGCTTAAATACAGTCGGCTCTTTGGCCTGGGCGAGTAGCTCGCTGGGCAATCGGTTCTTCCGTGATTCGACGCTGCCGCCGAAGTCAATTTCTAAGCTGTGGTCTTGTGATTCATCGAGAGAGCCAGAGCTTGAGTTGGTTCGCTTCTTGGCGATGAGGTTCATTATTGTCGAGTCGATGCTGCCGACTTCGCGCGCGGCCTTACTCTCTGGCCGACTCTCGTGGCTATTCTCGGGCCGATCTTCTGGCCCTGCAGTCTGCTGATCGCTGGCTTTCTTTTTAAAGTCTTCGCTCATTTAAATATAATTGCAGTAATTTGGTTCACTGTACTACTACTTCATAGTGAGTCGCTTTGCCTTTCCCGATGCGCCTGAGCAAGCCTAGGTCTACGAACTTCGTAAGTTGACGTTGGCTCTTGCGGTTGTCGAAATCGAAAGCTTCTGAATATTCGGTGCTGGTTAGAGAAAGCTTGGAGGTCACATACTTCCAACCTTCAATTTCTTCTGCGGTCAATGAGGCTAAGGTTTCTTGATCTAGATTGTCTATCACCCCTTCTCTTTTGCTGAAGATTTGCAATACCAGGTAAGGATTCTCAAAACTGTATTGCGGCAGTGGAAGTTCTAAAGACTCTGGAACAGACCGAATTGTTGACATTCCTAAGCCTCTCTCTTCGGACAAACCCATGCGTGTGAAAATATAGTGGAGCTGTGGATTTCGACTCAGCATCGGCGCATTGAAGGCTTGCAATTGTTCTAGAGTAATCGGTGATATTGGTGCGCCTGGGCTCTTAATTTTGATGGACTTTGAATTGAATACAAGCTGGCATTTTGCGCCCTCTATTTCATAATTTCTGTGAATTAGAGCATTGACTATTGATTCTCTGAGAAGCTCGAGCAGTGATTCGGCGCGCTCCTTTCTCTGCATTTTAGTTCGATTGATAATATTCGGAAGTCGTACCCTTAACCATGGTTCTATCTCGCTTGGGATGAGCACCATAGGGCCAGAAAAATCTTGCGTTTCAGTGTCTCCGTTTTCATCGTGAACTGTTGCTAGCAGCCCTGACTGCGGTAAGAAGTTTCTTGGCTCTTTTGCGAAAAGTAGAATTCCGTATCCAGTCGGGACATACTCACCGTCTTGTTCTTTTAGTAGCTGTTGTTGAATGAGTCTTTGTTTGAAGGTTTCTGAATCTACTGTATCAGCGATTCCAGCATCCGAAATATATTTCTGCATTGCCAGTTTAGAGAGGTCGGCAAATTTGGCTGTGGGTGAAGGTGTATCAAATTTGGATACTTTTGCTGGGCGTTCTTCTCTTGCGACTCCAGCTCTTTCTTTTGCTTGTGCTATGAATATCTTGTTTTCGTTGACGATGATTTCTTGCAAGTCGCGGTCAAATATTTTTACGGCAATTCCGTTGTCTTTTAGGTAGTTGATTCCTTTAGTATCTACAGTTGGATCTGGATCCTCGATGCCAACCCACACTTCTTTGATTCTCGCCAGTTTAATGCGCTCAGCACAGCCAAGTTTAGGGTGAGCACGAGCCCCGGGTGCGCAGGGTTCAAGTGTTGTATAGAGTGTGGCGCCGTCTAGTCTTTCGCTTCGATTCTTGCGCTCTAGTAGTGTAAATTCCGCATGGTCACCGTCGCGAAGCTCGCCCCGGCATGCTACTTCAACTTTTCCGTCTTTTGTTAGAAGCACTGCGCCTACTGATGGCGTTGCCTTTCCGTCTGAGCGCTGCTCATGAACGGATAGCCGCATTTGCTCGATGGCTAGGAGCATGAATTTTCGATGATTCTCTTTCGTTGCCATCAATTCGATTCCTTTTTGAATCTTTTTGTCGCGATTGCTAAATTATAGCTTTTTTTAGTGTCGAATCGCGACAAAATGTCGTGATTAATGTCGCGATTCGAGAAAAATGCCGTTTTTTGGCTTCGAATCGCGACACTTTGTCGCGATTGTTGTCGCGATTCGAGAAAAGTGCCGTTTTCGTGGTTCGAATCGCGACACATTGTCGCGATTGTTGTCGCGATTCGAGAAAACGCCATTTGCGGAGTTCGAATCGCGACATTTTTGTCGCGATTGTTGTCGCGATTGCCTGAGTCAGCGCCGTGTGGTATGTATCCATAATGACCATGCTTTCTGACGCGCCACCGAACCAAATTGCACAAAGCGAAGTCGACTGCGCCGCATCATCTCTTGCCGGAATGTTGCTGCTCACTGGGCTGGCATACGCGCTGCCTTTTGCGCTTTATCCGACGACCCATGCTTTCAACGGTCCCACCAGCCCTGAGATTCTCAATCTCAACTTCCTGGTCGGCTGGATGGGCCTCGCCCACTTTGTCTACGCCTACTATGGACAGGCCAATGCCCTGTCTCGGGCGCGCAAGAAAATTGCGCCCTTTCTCGGGCTGCTCATTGTCGGAGCCGCAGTTCTTCTTACCCTTCGACATTTTCTCGGCTATATGATGTTCAGCTTTTTGATGTGGATTTATTTCTTACCCCACTTTGTCAGGGCAGAGATTCTTTTCACTAACACTCTTAACGAAAAACCAGAAGCTTCTGCGAGCCCCGGAGTTTACATTTTTCCAGCGCTGGCGTTTGCATTTTTCACGTTTGCCTTGTTCGGACCAGTCGAGATTCTTTCAAACAGATGGAATCTGATCTTGCTGGCGGAAGCCACTATAGGTGCTGGATTTGCCCTAAATCTGCGACGGCAATTGAAAGATAAACAGCTTTCGAAATATGCACTGCTGGCGGTGGCTTTGATTGCTGAAGGTATGGTTTGGGCGACATACCGTCAATACATGGTCTTTCAATTTCAACAAGGCATTTATGTTTTTCACATCGCCATGGCAAGTTTCTATCACTATCTAAGATCTTATGACTATGCCTGTCGTATGGGCATATCGCGAGGGCAGCCTGTAAGTAAGATGTTCGTTCCAGGAATTCTCGCGATAAACGTGAGCGTAATCGCAATTGCTTACGGTCTGACAAATTATTTCGCCGATGCGCCTACGAGATTCGTTTTCGATGTTTCCTTTTTCACATTTTGGGTTGGCTTGCATCAATATGCCAGCGATGTCTTCAACTGGCTGAAGCGCAAGGCGTGAACTGCTTTTGAGCGTTACTAGGCGTAAGATTCGAGATAGCCACAAGATGTGCAGCGGTATGTTTTGACTTCCCTTGTGGAGTCTGGCATTTTCACGGTCCCTGGCATCCACTTACTTTCCATCGCCCGACCCTTTACCCACTTACTCGCAAGATGTACGGCATCTGAGCGGTCTAGCAAGAATCCCAGCTCCATTTTTCCTTTGCATCTTAGGCAATTTAAGTCCTTTTCCAAGTATTTCAAGCTCCTTTGGTGCAGCAACTTAGTATATATTGTGATTGCCTGAGTGGAAGCTGTGTGGTATGTATCCATCATGAGCAATTTCGATCTACTAATTTCTAAATTTGTGATTTTAGAGGCGGCTCTCTTGTTCGCTGGTTTTGTTGTGGCTTATCCTGCGTGGGCGAAAGATGAGCCTTTGTATGTTGGCGATTTCTCCAATCCGACAACTAGACAGAATATTCAGATCATTGATGATGGCCCTAGTAGTAATCCCTTTAGGCGTGCACCAATTGTTGTTGTTCCAGCGAGTCCTGAAGCCCGACCGCCAATGACTGAAGCTCAAAGACAATTATGGCGTATGAGGAAGCACTATCCAGCAGATAGTAAGTCGGCGAAGAGTGAGATTCCCACTGCTATTAAAGTGAACCCAACTTGTGATTTCCAGCCCCCAGTGCCCAACTTCCCACCTGACCTTCTGCCTAGCGCGCCTGCTCGTCCGCAAGTGCCTGTGCCACAAAGCCGAATTTCGCCTTTGGGTAAGGCGTATGCGGCTGCTAGCTCGGAGAGAGAGCGGACCAGGTTTACTCCAACGGGACCAATTGGTGATTTCCCGCTTGAAAAATTGAACTTCCCGCGAGAAGTTGGTCCAGCCGGTAAGTATGCGCTACCGATGACGTCGCCGCGAGTGATGTCGGTGCAAGCGAAGCCGATGGGTGTTGGTGGTGCCGCTCGGAAAGGAGAGGCGCCTCGCCTGAGCAAGCCAACAAGTCGGAGAGCTAGCGCTACTCCGATTCGAACTTACAGTAGGGGCTACGTCTCCGGGGGTACCTCAACGGAAGACAAGTCAAAAGGCTTTAGATGAACATGTACCAGAAGCCGCTAAGCGGCAAAGAGTATGCGCTACGCGAGAACATTAATGAGATGCTCGACGTTGCTGAAGAGCTTTTAACTGCGACTGGCCGTGCTGTTCTCATTGGCGCCTGTAACTTGCATTATTTATCATGCGCCACTGGTGCCCGCGAACTGCCGCCATTTGATGATTACTTCTTTGTCGGAATTGAATCAGAGTGTCACGACCTTCCTATATTCGATGACTTTCGTCGCCTCTGCAGTGCTGGTCACTTGCAGCGCAGTGAAGCACGCATCAATGGTTATGCTGACCTCGTGCAAGAGGAGGTCCGACAAAAATGCAGAGAAATTTTAGCCAAATATGAAAGAACAGATCTCGATCTGCTCGAATGCGAACTCAACGACAAATCCCAATAGCCGCTCCCAGACAGCATTCTTTCGTCTTCACCGTATTTCCACCAATGTACAAAAGTTAATACTTGGCTTATTCTTGGCGTGGCGGTAATAAAGATCTAACTGAACAAGTTAGATAGGTTAGGCATCTTATACAAGTTATACAACTTGTACAAACCACAAAAGTATAGAGCCCTTCGGGCTTACTGGTTTCCCATCCCCAAACATAGCCGAGGATTCAAGTATGCCGATAGAAAGGCCTGGCGACAGCACAGGTGTAGCTCAAAGTGACTCACGGCAGTTATTAAGTCAGCAGGCGTTCAACTCAACTGAAGCCGCACCATCAAGCGCTGCGGTGCGCTACGCAGAAGTCACGGCCAAAGGTTTATACAATTTGCCTGCTGGCATGGTGCACTCAGTTGTCGACAATGTTACTCATCCAAAAGAATTGGTCGAGATGGTTGCCACCTCGGCGGCGATGGGTGCTGCGCTCAAGGTCGTCTTGCCAAAAGGTGGACCAGCCGGTCTTATTGCAGGCACTGCCATCGGTGGCTACTTCTTATACGAGTCGGCCAAGCCAATTGGTGATGCATATTCAAAAGCTGGCCACGCCAAGACCATGGGCGAGCTAGATGCGGCCGGTCATCTATTAGGAGATGCTGGCGGAGCCTTTGTGGTCAATTCGGCTATTGGTATGGGCGGCTACAGACTGGGTGCTGGAGCGGCAAACAAATTTATGCTCACCGAGCGCATGGATGGATTTGCTGAGGTCAAGCATAATTTTTGGAATGGTGTCAACGACAAGATTTCATCGTACAAAATACCAGGGCTTTCATCACCAGCTGGGGCTGCCGCTGAATCTTCAGCAGGGCAACTGGGCGCTAGGAGTGTCAGCATTGCCTCGCAAATAAGTATAGAAGGCGACCGCGCTAGTTTGCTTTATACCAAGCGGCCGGCACCTCTGGGCAAGCTCATGGGCGAGATCAACCCGGTTGAAGACATTAGCGTCACCGTCTTGGCGAAAACTAAGGGTTCAGCGTTCTTGATGGACCGTTATATTCACCGCATCGCCAATGGTGGCAAGGCATTAACTGACGCCCAAATCGAATCTAAGTTTGGTACCGATCCAGTTGCATCGCAGGCGGTCCATAAATTCGCAGCTGATCATGGTTTGGCTGTGACTGATCAAACCCATGCTTCCGGACGCATTGTCCTCAAAGGTTCTGTCGATCAAATGCAAACAGCTTTTGGCACCAATCTGCAGCAGTTTGAGCAAAATGGATTTAGCTATCGTGGTCGCTCAGGCACTTTATCTGTGCCGGCCGACGTAGCGCCGCACATCAAAGGTGTTTTGGGCTTAGACAACCGGCCGCAGTTCCATACAAATTATGTCAGGCTATCTGATTTGCCACCTGAGTTTTTAGGTGAGGTGCAAGGTGCTGTGGGCACTAGTGCTGGAGGGGCTGTCACTGGCGGTGGTGCTTCAGTAGGTGCAGATGCCGTTGGAGCTACTGCTAAAGCCAAGACTTCGGGTGCTCGACCCCTCGACACTGCTGAAGTATTCAAAGCCTACAACGCCCCGGCAACTGATGGGGCTGGCCTCACTACTGGTTTCCTTTCTCTTGGTGGCACAATGCCAAAAGGATGGAACGAGTATCTTGCATCTAAGGGAATTGATCCAAAGACATTCAAAGTCATCAATATTGGTGAGACTACTCCGCGTTCAGATCCCCGCGGTGCCAACGGCGAGAATGCTCTTGATGGTGTCATTCACAAAGAGGCCTTGCCTAAGGCTGAGACCGTCATGATTCAGGCTCCTAATAACGATACTGGCATGCCCAATGGTATCGACCGTATCACTTTCCCTAAGCCTGGAGAGAAACAAATCACCCATGCCAGTATCAGCTGGGGCATGAATGAACCAGGTTGGACAGATCAAGCCGCTGCGGCAATGGAAGATGCTGGCAGGAGAGCTGCTCTGAAGAAGATTACGATTACTGTGGCCTCTGGAGATGATGGCGCTGGTGACGGCTGGAGTGGCAAGAAAGCACAAGTTGACCTGCCTGCTGGTCTGGCCAATTTCACCGCTGTTGGTGGCACACAACTGATTTTGAAAGCAGATGGCACTTGGGGCTCTGAGAAAACCTGGTTTGGCAGTGGCGCTACTGGTGGTGGTAGGTCATTGCGGACACCAGTGCCTGAGTACCAGAAAGATGTGATTATGCCTGATAATTTGAACAACCCTGCATTCAAAGGCCGAGGCGTACCTGATATCGCTGGCAATGCCGATCCGCGCAGTGGCTGGAATACATTTACCGATCAGGGTATCGATGCTATTGGTGGCACCAGTGCCTCTGCTCCGGCTAAAGCAGTAGCTGCGGCAATGATCTCGCAGGCGACAGGCAAAGATACTGGTTTTTGGAATCCCACTCTTTATAGATTGGGCAAGACCAACCCTGAAGTCTACCATGACATTACTGTCGGTCATAACACCGATGGTGGTGTCAAGGGCTACCCTGCTGGACCCGGTTGGGACGCATCAACTGGCTGGGGCTCTATCAATATCGGTAAGATGATTGAAGTTCTTAAAAAAGAGAATTCGCAGCACTTTGTTGCTCGTGGCTTCAGGCAAGTACCGGGCTTGGTTCGAGAAAATCATACTGGGGTTCCTGCTTGGGTCATTCCATATCAGACTTCGGTTGTTAACGATCAACAGAAATAGGTCTAGTTGCAGAAATTAACTCGACCGCAAAATTAGTTCCATTGTTGCAAATGTGATGTTGTTTTCTTGCATTTCTGACACATTTTGGCGCTGTGCTGGGGAAGGTCTATAATAGTGAGTATCTGTCTGGGAGTATTTTTAACACCAGACACTAGTCGGTAGAGAAGTTCGTCTTTTTAGACTTTCTTGAGGACAAATACCATGGAAATTATTTCAAAATTTATGATCGTAGAAGCGGCAATCTTGTCTGCTAGTTTTGTGTTCGCTTGTCCGGCATTGGCCAATGAGCAAACTCTTAAAGGTAACCCATTGAATAGTTTTTTTCAGAGCCCGCCTAGCGTTGCTCGCGTGACTCCTAGGGCCGGTTTCAAGCCATTTCACTATCCGTTGAATTCTGTTGGCGATTTTCCCCTTCCAAAGCTGAACTTTCCAAGGGAAATCAACCAACACAATAAGGTCGCTCCATCCTTGCTAAACTGATGCTGTTTTCTTTCAGTTTTGCGAGGCTAAAGTGTTTCACAGCAAATCTTCTGTCATTGGTCTGGCTCTCAGTTTCTTTTCTTTGGGCCTGGCTTACCTTGGCGTGGTGACGGCGGCGCCATCGCTAGTGACTGAGCCAGTTATGGCTCAAGGCACCGGCCAGGGCATGCTCCAGGGCAGCCGCGCTGAGAGATTCGCTAAGTTCCAGAAACTTATGCAGGCTAAACAGGCTGCCAACGCCGCAAACTCCAACAACCCAAATGTCATCATCTCTCTGCAAGACTGGACAGACGCCGCTCGCAAGCGCACTATTCCCATCAAAATCTACCAGCCTAAGAGCGACGGGCCTTGGCCGGTGGTGATTTTCTCTCATGGCCTTGGTGGCTCCCGTGAGGCTGCTGGATACTTCGGTGAAGCCATGGCCGAGAACGGCTATTTGTCGATGCATTTGCAGCATCCCGGTAGCGATTCATCTGTCTGGATGGGTGCTCTCAGTGGGGGCGGCAATCAGCAAGCCCCAGGGCAAGATTTGAAGCAAAGCATTCAGCAAGATATGAGACAGGCGATGACTGGTGAGAATCTGCGCGCCCGCGTTGACGACGTCAAGTTTGTGCTCAACCAGCTTGAGCGGCTAAACAGCGGGGCTGGGCCTTGGCACGGCAAGCTTGATATGACCAAGATTGGTTGCTCGGGACACTCGTTTGGAGCTGGCACCACAATGGCCATCGCTGGTCAAACTTTTGGCATTGGAGCCAAGCGCATTGTCGAGGCTGATCCACGAGTGAAAGCGGCTATTTATATGAGCGCTCCGGTCAATCTCGCTGGTCGCGACCCAAAGAATCTTTATGGCTCAATTAAAATTCCTGGCATGCACATGACTGGTACTGAAGACAATTCGCCCATCAACAACAATACCGCTGCCGATCGCTTGATTCCCTATAAATTTGTCAATGCTCCTGATCAGTACCAGGTCAATTTTAATGGTGGCGATCATGCCATTTTTGGTGGAACTCATGCTCGCGGAATTGGCAAGCGCGATCAGGCAAAAGACGCTCAGTATCATGTGCTCATCAACAAGCTTAGTGTGGCCTTTTTCGATGCTTATTTGAAGGGCGACGCCAAGCAGAAGCAGTGGCTGAAGCAAAGTGCAGCGGCGTATCTTGGAAAGCAGGCGACGTTTGAGTACAAATAGGGCAAATAGGGAGCTTTGTTACACCTGGCAACTTTTACCCGGTTGTTTAGCCCAATGACTTGGCCAATGCTCTATTCTTAGCCGGTGCTCTCTTGAGGGCTCACGCTTTATCCATCTGGATAGTTGAGGTGCTTATGCGCAGTAAATTCGCTTTGTCAGTTGGTCTCATGCTTTTGGCAGCGCCATGTTGGGCGGGAGTAACTGTCAATGAAGCCCTGCTCTCACCGCAGAGTTTGACCGCTAGCTCTGGCAATGATGGCCGCGACGAATTGAAGACCATGTTAGGGCGTGTACGACAACTCAAGGGCTATTGCTACGACAGCGTTCTCACTACTTATACAGGTAGCAAACAGGTTGTTGAAATCGGCAAGCTGTATTTCAAGAGCCCCAATTTGGTGCGGTTTGAAGTGATTAAAAGTGGCTCCCGCAGCGGGGCTGTGGTGGTAAAGCAGGCCGATGGCAAGATTCGCGGACACATGGGCGGAGCCTTCCGTGGCATCAAACTTACCCTTTCGCCAGATTCGAAGATACTGAGGTCGGCTAATGGCTTTAGCATTATGGAAGCTGATCTTGAGAGCCTTTTGAGCGATGCTGAAAAGAAGGCCAAGGGTGATTTCAAGTGCTTGGCTGTTGGTCCTGGCTCTGGTCGGCCGGCGGTGGTGGAGCTTTTAGAGAGCGATGGCGATGTCAAAGATCGCATTGCTGTCGATTCGCACGTTAAGCTGCCTTCTGAGTGGAATATTTTCAACAGTAATAAGTTGGCTTCAGCGCTGCAACTCAATAATGTTGAAGTGCGCAATGATTTGCCTGACAGCCTTTTCTCGTTTGATAAAGATAGCGAGTCTAAGTCTTTGGTGGCTGATTCTCTATCGCCTACTTCGGGATTGGGTGCTCTTAAAGCATCGCCAAGCAGACCGATTGATGTTGCAACTTTAAAAGACATCGAGCGCATGATTAAGCAAATGACCGTTCTTGCTGACTATGTGCCAAGCGAAGTGGCTCAGGGCGACGGCTGGATTAGTGGAACAAGAGAAGCGCTGCTTTCTACTTGTGTTGATCTTGAATCTTTGCAGTATGCACTTAGCCCTGTCAGTGGTGCTATCGGTAATACCAAAGGTAATTCTGCTGCTGCCATTGCTTCTCAGTGGAATAGCTGCGCGGCTTCGTTCCATACAACTCTTGATCAATTGTTCGATCAACTCTCTAACGACCAGCCAGACAATGCTGCCGTGAAGAAGCTTGGTAGCGACCTCAAAGCCAGCGTGAAAGCACTTCGTGCTGCTAGCGAGCGTATCGAAGACTTGATTTGATTTGTTTTGACTTGATAGCTAGGAGCGGTTCTGCACTTATTCTCTGAGCTGGAGCTCGTGCTTGAAAATTGAGAAGATGACATTGCTGACTTCGCCCATTGCGCGCTCGTTCTGTCGTCCCCATCTACAGTTCTGGCGCGTGGTCGCTCCGAGCTTTGTTCTACTGGGGCATACTGCTGGGCTATTGTCCTTATCAATATTACCGACGTCATTTATTCCCAATACATTCCTTGAAGCTTCACTTCTCCCACCCGCACATGCAGAACCATTACTCACTGATTGGCAACTGAATCATCCTTCTGAAGCTACTCGTGCCTTAATCCATAAGAAGAAATTTGCTTTAGCACTGCTAGTTGCTCAGACCAGTCTTGCTCAACAAAAGAGCCACGAGAAGAAGGCGCAACTGTCTGTTGGAGACTGGCGGCTCGATCCAACAGCGCAAGATTTGACTTTTCGCTTGTTGACTCCGTCGCAACTGGGGCGTGTTCATTATGCTGACATGTACAATCTTGAGGGCGTCGCCTATCAGGGTCTGAATAAGCATGTCAAAGCGGAAGCAAGTTTTCGCCAGGCTATTGTGCTTAATCCGCAGCACTGTTTGGCACACTCTAATCTGGGTGGTGCCTTGATTAAGCAAGGCAAGTACGACGAAGCTTTTCGTTCTTTGAACCAGGCTATTCAAATTAATGAGCGCTTTCATAGTGCTTACCATAATCGTGCTTTGGTATTTCGCGCTAGAAGTCAATTTGATCTTGAGCGCAAAGATCTTGAGACCTGGAGGCATTGGCTGAAGCAGAATGCTGTCGAGGGGCTCAATCTCTCTTATGTCAGTAGATTTGAGTTTGTGCGCGGTATGCTCTTGAAAAATCCACCTACGGCAAAAAACTTTGTCGCACTGGGAGTGGTCAACAAAGAGTTGTTGAAACTGAGCGAGAGCGAGAAATGCTATCAGGCAGCGCTCAAGCTTGACCCTAAGCTCTTAGAGGCTCATTGGGCGCATGGCTTGCTGCTGCTGTCTGAGCAACAATACGCTGCTGCGCTCAAAGAATTTAGTCAAGCTATTGCTATTGATGGTACTTTTAGTATTCCTTACTTCAATCGTGCCTTGGTATATTCTCAGATGCACAAGTTTGATTTGGCTGTTGCCGATTTTACTAAGTTCATTGAAATTGGTGCGAAGTTACCCAGCCTGGTGATTGAAGCTTATGCCAATAGAGCCGTCTGCTACGGCCAGCTCAAGCGCTTTGGTGCTGGTATCAAAGATACCGAAATGGCACTCAAGCTTAAGCCCGCGCCCCTTGTCCGAGCTTCAATATTGAGCACTCGTGGAACTTTGTATGAAGCTCTGGGCGACAAGGCTCAGGCGGTGAAGAGCTATGAGGAAGCCATGGCTTGTGCACCTGATGATAAACGCATTATGGCCCAGCGCGGCAAGCTTATGCTTTCACTTGGTGAGTATGAGCAGGCTACGATTGATCTCAGCACCTCTGCTAGTGCTGAAGTTAGTGACGTGCCTAAAACGGCTCCTAGTCAGGCTGATTTGCGAGGGCAAATTGCTCACTACAATAAATTGATTGCTATGTTTCCCGGGAAGTCACTTGATAGTTTGTACAACCGCGGCTTACTTTATCTCACCATGGGTGATGCTGCCAGAGCCGCGGCCGATATGCAAGCGGTGGTGGCACAGACGAAAGTGAGTACTGCCACTAGCGACTCTGCCGTTTGCTACGCTAGTATTGCTCTAAGAATGCAGAAGAAGTCTGCTGCCGCCGATGAGATGCTGCGGGCATACAAGAGCAAGGCCCGGAGCCAGCCAGCAGAGCCAGAGGTAGCCTATTTCTTGAAGGGAGCCAAAACGCCTCCGCTGGCGAAGCTTCTATTGTTTAAGGCCAAGCACAACGCCAAAGCAATGACACTTTTGGGTCTTGAGGCCTATGCCATCAACGATAAGGACGACGCACGCAAGTATTTAAGTGCTGTGCGAAACACAGGCGACCCATCTACTGATGAGTATGCCTTGGCAATGTCTTATCTCAAGCGCTTGGGGCAAAATTAAACTGATGGCTAAGTTCTATCCATCGCTTAAGTCGTTGCTCAGGCTCATAACTGAGTCAATGCTTTCAGTACAGCTCTCTCTGCTGCTAGCGATAGTCTGTATTCTATTCAGTGTGCCATTTAGTATGCTATTCAGTGCGCTATTCAGTGCGCCAGTCAGCGCTGCTCCACCAGCTAAATCTAGCAACGCTCCTCTCACCAAGGCAGAGCTAGAGGACCCGCTTAGAGAAAGTGTCAACCACAATTCTAATGGCAACTATCGGCGGGCACTGTTTGTGCTGCAGTCCTTTATCGACGCCAATGCCAATAAGCCGTTGAAGATTTCTGCTACTGATTGGCATTTGGATGAGACCGGCCAGAATTTGGCGCTGCGCGAGTTGAGCCCTGCGCAGCTCAGCAATCTTCACTATAGCGATGTCTATAATACTCAGGGAATTTCATATACTTGGCTGAAGCAATACTCCGATGCTGAGACTAGTTTTCGCAAGTCCATCGCCTTAAATCCTCAAAATGCCTCAACCCTAACCAATATGAGTGGTGCGTATTGTAATAGTGGTCGCTTAGACGATTGCCTGACTACTGCAGCCAAGGCCCTTAAGATTAGTGATCGCTTTCAAGATGCCCATCGCAATCGTGCCACCGCTTATAGAGTCAAGGGTCAGTTTGATTTAGAGCGAAAGGAAGTCGAGGCATACAACCGCTGCCGAAAGCTCAATATCGAAGATAGATTGAATCTTGTAGATGTGAGCCGTGCCAGCTATATGTATAGCTTGATCTCGCAGAAGCCACCATCAGCGAGAAGACTTGTTGCTCTAGGTGTAACTAATAGTCAATTGCACAAATTTGCAGAAAGTGAGAAGTGCCACTTAGCGGCTATTAAACTTGATGGAAAGCTGGTCGAGGCTCATTGGTCTTATGGTTTGTTGCTTCTGGCGCAGAAGCGATACACAGAAGCTATTAAGGAGTTTGATCAAGCGATTGCTCTTGATGCGAAATTTGATATGCCGTACTTTAACCGTGCTGACGCTTGTCTTTATTTGAAAAAGTATAGAGAGGCGATTGCTGGCTATACCAAGTTTCTTGAGATGAATTCAAAGAACCAAGTTGTGGTGCTTGATGCATATTTCAATAGGTCTGCTTGCTATGGCAATTTGAAACAGCATGTTGCTGGTATCAAAGACCTAAATAAGGCTCTCACGTTTGATAACACGCCCAATGTGAAGGCTCAATTATTGGCAAGGCGCGGTATGCACTATCAGGCTTTGAGCAATAAGACCCAGGCCCTGAAAGACTATGATGCGGCTTTGGAGCTGGCTCCCAATCACAAAGACATTTATGAACTGCGGGGCAAAGTTATGCTTTCCCTTGGTGAGTACGAGCAGGCTACCGTCGATCTCAGTCGCTCTAATAGTACTGCTGTGTCGGAAGTTTCAAAAGAGCCTCCCAGTGCCACTGATCTTCAGGCTCAGATTGTTCACTACGATAAGTTGATTAAGATGTTTCCCAAGACTGCGATTGACAGCCTTTATAATCGTGGCCTGCTCTATCTCACCATGGGGGATGCTGCTCGCGCTGGAGCCGATATGCAGTCAGTGGTGACCCTCTCGAAAGAAGGAAATGCCACGGCTGACTATGCGGCTTGCTACGGTAGCATTGCCCTGAGAATGCAGAAGAAGGCAGTTGATGCTGATAAATTACTTCAAGTCTATAGCAAGAAGCCCCGTCGAGAACCAGCACCGCCAGAGGTGCTGTCGTTCTTGAATGGAGCACAGTCTCTTCCTTCGAGTAAGCTCATGCTTGGTGATGCTAAGCAGCGAACAAGAGTATTGACTTTACTTGGGCTAGATGCTGGCGCCCGCAATGATAAGATCAAAGCTCGCAATTATTTGAGTTCGGTGCTCAATACTGGCGACCCTTCCATGGATGAGTTTGCCCTGGCGGTGTCATATCTCAAGCGTTTGGGTAAGAATTAGTGGCTCAGATCAAACTATCTTTAACAAGTGCGCTATCGCTCCTTCTGCTTCTGGCGCTAGCGAGTGAGCCGGTCATTGCTGCTCCTCCGTCTTCTGGTGGGTCGTCTAATAGTGGACCCTCTTCTAGTGGACCCTCTTCTAGTGGGCCTAATTCTAGTGGGCATAATTCTGGTCGAGGGCGTTTCGGTGGGCCGCCTGGCGACATCTGGCCTATTACTAAAGACGAAATAGACAAGCCGGCTGAAGAGTCTCGTCGCCTAATTTCTCGTGGCAATCCTCGCCGGGCTTTGCGTGTGCTGCAGCACAATATTGATACCAATGCCAATCCAAAAAAACCGATAAATATTAATGTCGCTGATTGGCATTTAGATTCCACTGGTCAAAACTTAGCTCTGCGTGAGTTGAGCAGCGAGCAGCTCAGGCACCTGCACTATAGCGAGATCTATAACCTTCGGGGAGTCGCATTCAGTTTGTTGCAACAGCTTACAGATGCTGAGGCTAGTTTGCGCAAGTCCATTTCTTATAATCCGCAAAATGGTGTAGCTTTATCTAATTTGGCAAGTGTGTATATACAGCTCGGACGTTTGGATGATGCCCTTACTGCATCCGGGCAGGCTCTGAAGATCAGTGATCGCTTTCTTGATGCTCATCGCCACCGCTCTGTTATTTTTAGAAGAAAAAATCAGTTTGAATTAGAGCGTAAAGAGATTGAAGCTTACAACCAATGCCTTGCTCTTACTGCCAAAGACCATTTGAACCTGTCCAATTTATGTCGCTCTAAGTACATGTTTAGTTTGATTTCGCAGGAGGCACCATCGGCTAAGAAGCAAATTGCTCTTGGTGTCATCAATAAACAATTCAACAATTTTGTAGAGAGTGAGAAGTGTCACCTAGCTGCCATTAAGATTGATGGAAAGCTGGTTGAGGCCCATTGGTCTTATGGCTTACTGCTGATGGCCCAGCACAAATATACTGAGGCAATCCGCGAATTTACTCAGGCCATTGGTCTTGATTCTAATTATGCTATGCCTTACTACCACCGGGCCGAATCTTATGCCCTGTCGAAAAAATATAGTGAGGCTATTGCTGACTACAGCAAGGTTCTTGAAATGAAGCAGAGAAATTCGAATCTAGATCTTGATGTTTACTTCAGTCGAGCTGCTTGCCACGGTCGTCTGAAAGCGTTTGCTGAGGGTATTAAGGATCTCAATAAGGTTCTCACCTTTAAGATTTCGCCCAACTTGCATGCTGAAATATTGAGCAATCGCGGCGCTCTCTATGAGGGTTTGGGCAATAAGACTCAGGCCTTGAACGACTATGAAGCGGCCATGGAGCTTGCACCTGATAATAAGCAGATTGCCGCCCAGCGCGGAGAGATTATGTTGTCGCTTGGCGAGTTTGAGCAGGCCACAGTCGATCTCAGCGATTCTAACAAGTCCGAGGTGGGGGAAGTTTCTAAAGAGCCTCCTAGTGCCGCTGATCTGAAGACTCAGATTGCTCACTATGATAAGTTGATTAAGATGTTTCCGCGCACTGCAACCGACAGCCTCTACAACCGTGGCCTGCTTTATCTCACCATGGGTGATGCCGCTCGCGCAGCGGCTGATATGCAGTCAGTGGTGGCACAATCGAAGGAGTGCAGTGCTACTGCCGATTCTGCTGTTTGCTACGGTAGTATAGCTTTGCGAATGCAGAATAGAACGGCAGAGGCTGAAAGTCTGCTTCAAGCGTATTGTAAAAAGCCACGCAGCGGCTCACCTGCGCAATCAGTACCGGTTGAGGTTGATTTCTTCTTGCACAGACCTTCGTTTTTGCCAATCAAACGTCTGCTGAACGGTGATCTTAAGCATAGAACTAGGGTTCTGACCTTGATTGGGCTCGATGCTTATTCGCGCAATGATAAGAACAGTGCTCGAAAATACTTGAGTTTGGTGCGCAATACTGGTGAGCCTTCCATGGATGAGTTTGCCGTAGCTGTCTCTTATCTCAAGCGCTTGGGGTTGAATTGATGACTAAGTTTTTGCTAGCGCTCTGTCTGCTGCTCTCACTGTTGTTTGAGCCATCTGTCGCGGCTCCACCTGCAACAAGTGCTAGCAACGTTTCGCTGACAAAATCTGAGAAGGATTTCCCATCGAGAGAAGCTAGTCGCCTATTGGATAGCGGCAAATATAGACGTGCTCTGCTTGTACTGCAGGCCAATATTGATGACTTGGCTAGCCCCAAACCAACATATAAGATTTCGATTGCTCCTTGGTATACCGATCCTACGGGCCAAAATTTGGCTCTGCGTGAGTTGAACGCTGAGCAGCTTAGAAGACTACACCTTAGCGATATTTATGGCGTGAAAGGCATGGTTTCTGGTTGCCTAAACCAGAAGGCAGATGCTGTAGATTGTTTTAGTAAAGCGGTTGCTTTTAATCCTTACAATGGCGCCGCTTTTTCTAACTTGTGCCAAGCATACTTTCGAGTTGGTCGTCTGGATGATGCACTTGCCGCAGCCGGTAAGGCCCTTCAGATTAGTGATCGCTTTGAATTTGCTTATCGCGACAGGGCCGCTGTCTATAGAGCAAGGAATCAGTTTGATTTAGAGCGAAAAGATCTTGAATCATACAACCGCTGTCGTTCGCTAAACGCCAAGGATAACTTGAACTTTGCTTCGCTGATTGGCTCTAAATATATGTATAGCTTGATCTCGCGGCAGGCACCGTCAGCTAGAAAACTGATTGCGCTGGGTGTCGTAAATAGACAATTGCACCATTTGGGCGAAAGTGAGAAGTGTCATCTAGCAGCGATTAAGCTTGATGGAAAGCTGGTTGAGGCCCATTGGTCTTATGGCTTGTTGCTCATGGAGCAGAGGAAGTATAGCGACGCAGTGAGAGAATTTAGTCAGGCGATAGCCCTTGATTCTACTTGTGCTATGCCTTACTTCGATCGGGCTAAAGCTTATTCAGCGCTGAAAAAGTATAGTGATGCCATGGCTGACTATAGCAAGATTATTGAGATCAATCCTAAGGGCAAAGGAATGTTGCTGAACACGCATGTCAAGAGAGCCGGCTGCTACGGCCATCTAAAAGAATATGCTGCCGCTATTAGAGATCTAAGCAAGGCTCTCACGTTTGTGCTTTTGCCTGAAGAAAGGGCTGAAATATTGAGCAATCGTGGCGCTCTCTATGAACGCTTGGGCAACAAGAATCAAGCGTTAAAAGACTATGAAGCGGCAATGGTATTGGCTCCTGATAACAAATTGATTTCTGAGCGGCGCGGAAAGATTATGTTGTCGCTTGGCGAGTTTGAGCAGGCTACAGTTGATCTAAGCAATTCAAGCAAGACCGAAGTGGGGGCAGTTTCAAAAGCGCCTCCTAGTGCAGCTGATTTGAAGGGCCAGATTGCTCACTATGATAAGTTGATCAAGATGTTTCCTGGCACTGCAACCGATAGCCTCTATAACCGTGGTCTGCTTTATCTCACCATGGGTGATGCCGCCAAAGCAGCGGCTGATATGCAGGCAGTGGTGGCACAATCGAAAGATTGCAATGCTACTGCCAATTCTGCTGTTTGCTACGGCAGTATAGCTTTGCGATTGCAAAATAAAACTGTCGAGGCCGATAAGTTGCTAGTGGCTTATGGCAAAAGGCTGCCCAGTAAAGTGCTTCCAAAAGAGTTGGAGTATTTCTTAAATCGAGCTCGTCAGTCTGGTTCTTTGTCCAGGGCGCCTTCTCTTGATCGTATTGTGGCTGGTGATGATAAGTATAAAACTCGTGTGAACACTCTTCTTGGGCTCGATGCTTATTCGCGCAATGATAAAAACAGCGCGCGTAAATACTTGAGTTTGGTGCGCAATACTGGTGAGCCTTCGATGGATGAGTTTGCTTTGGCCGTTTCTTACCTCAAGCACTTGGGTCAGAATTAGTATCCTATACAGGGCTTGCGACTCGCAGGGAGACTGTGTTCCATGTGTAGGGACGTTAGCATGGCTGTTCAGAAGAAAACGTCGCCGGGTTGGATGTTACTTCCTCTCCAATCTGTTCCATAGAGGCTGTCGTCTGGTATTAGCCAATCTGTGAACTCGGCCATTGAGGCCGAGTCGTCATAGAATCCGCTGTAAGAATAACATTCTCCGAATTGCTCTTCTCTTTTCCTTTCCGCCTGTTTTGCCTTCTTCTTTGCTCGTTGCCGTTGTTTATTTATTAGAGTGAGCTTTGTTTGAGCAATGTAGTTCGGATCGATTTCAATGCCGAGTAGTTGCAGTTCCGCGATGGCGCATAGCAGATCAACGCCAAAGTGACGCGCGTAACCGCGCACTAGGTTTTTGCCGGTGTAGGTCGGCAGCCAATGTGGAGCCGCTTGAAGCCTTGCCTGCCGCTTCATTCGCTTATATCTTGGAGTGTTCGACCTCTTCTTGCGTTTTGCCATTGCGAAGCTTAGTGCAATTAGAATGGAAGGGACGGGTAGATATTTCCGATGTCGGTAATTCGCCACTCAGACTTGAATTTCTTTAGCTCGCAGGTGACCATCCAGCCAACTTGAAGCGAGTCTGTCAAGGCTCCAGGAAGGAGAATTGGGCCAATTTTTGTTTCGTCCGGAAGCATCAGCGGTGACCAGATGTCTAGCCAGATCTGATCTCCTTCAATTTTCAAGACGTCGTGTCTTGCAAATTCAATTGTTTTTGAGCTTCTGCCAGCCGATTTTGTGCGCTGTAATGAAAATGCGATTGCCTCTGCCACTGCACCAGCCTGTTTCCACATTTTTAGGTGCCCGTCTCTCAAGTCTTGGAACTGCTGATAGTCCTTATCAGGCAAAAGTCCCTTTTTTTTAAGCCATTCGCAAAAATCATAAGTGACGAAGAAGACGAACTCTTGCTGTTGAAATGATAAAACTAGCTCGCGCATTACTGTATAGCGAAGGAAACGATCGAGGCGTTTGATCATACTCGCTGGCGCGGAGCTTTGGCAAAACGAGCTAGCTGACTCTTCCATTTGGTCATCGTCGTCCAGATAGTTTCTGAGCATTCCCAAAATCACGGCGGCGTTTTCAACGGACTGAGCTGGGAAGTTCGAGCGTAACTCAATCAAGAACGCCTTGATTGACTCGTCGATGGCTGTAGTCTTTTCTTTGTCCTTGCTTCGGGTTGCTACTCTGGCCATAAGCTGCTCCTCGTATGTTGAGCTCATCATCGCCAATATCTAGCAGTGGTTTCAAGGCCTCTAGCGTATATACAAAAGGTGCAAGGTCGTTTGCTAGACCGGTTTCGCTGCTGGTGATATCTTGCTAACTTTTGGAACTTGGGCGAGCGATTTGATAGCAGTGCCGAGTGAATAACGTCAATGAAGTCTAAAGAATGTCCGTTTCGTGCCTAAAAACTAAAAACCGGACGATCTGGTAGCTGCTCAAATTCTTTCTGGTCAAAGCGATAGAGTTTGGCTGGGCGGAATGAGCCCTGCTGCGTTGTTTCATCTAGTTCTTGCAGTACACCTAGCTTGAGAAATTTTTTGCGGAAGTTGCGGTTGTCCACTGGTCGGCCAAGAACGGCTTCGTAGACTGACTGCAGGTCGCGCAGAGTAAACTTTTCGGGCAACAAACTAAAGGCCGCTGCTGAGTATTCGATTTTGTATTTAATTCTTTGATGGGCGTAGTCGATAATTCTTTTGTGATCGAATGCTAGCTTTGGCAGGTCGAGAACGGGCCACCAGGCTACTCCGCTAGAGTCTGAGCTGGCAATTAGTTTGAGGTCGTCTTGACGCAGCAGGGCGAGATAAGACACTGTTACTACGCGAGCGCGCGGGTCGCGGTGCTTGTCGCCAAAGGTGTAGAGCTGCTCTAGGTAAACATCGCCGACATTTGTCTCTTCTAGAAGTACTCTGGCTGCGGCTTGTTCGACGCTGTCGTCATCGTGAAGGAAGCCCCCTGGTAGGGCCCACATGGTCTTAAATGGATCATGCTTGCGTCTAATCAAGACTATCTCTAGCTGGCCTTCTTGGGCTGCCAGAGCGACGGTATCTACGGTCAATTTGATTGGTTCTACGGTCATTTCTTAAGTATACATTAATAAGCGTATTTGTAACGTTTGTCTCGACGTCTACGCCCTCTGGGTGGCTGCTCGGGGCGTCAGGCTTATCGGTCGGCTGGATTCTAGGAATAGCCATAGCTTGGGCTTTTTCGCTAGTCTTTGGGGCCGCTAGTTTGCCCTTTTCTTTCCCACTACCCTGCCAACTGGGGCTGAAAAAACAAGATTAATCTGTTTCTAGCCCCTCTGGCGCAATATTTAGGTGCATTGTCAAACGGTAAGTGGTAAAACAGAAGTAGTAAAACGTAAAATGTACGTTTACTCAAGGGGAAAGTTCCAAATAAAGTTCTGGCCAAGAGGACTAATCTGACGCTTAAGTCTAGAAACCTAAGGCTAAGCGTCAGACGAAGCAACCGAGGATGAAATAAATTCGATGAATACTACAGCATCTCTATCTGCATATAAAATCGACAGTCATACTCAGAAGCTTGTTGACGAAATTAAGCAGCTGAGCAAGAAACGCAATGCTGTCATTCTGGCTCACAACTATCAGATTCCGATTATTCAAGATGTGGCTGACTTCGTTGGCGATTCCCTCGGGCTCTCGCAGCAAGCGGCCAAGACTAATGCAGAAACTATCGTCTTTTGCGGTGTGCATTTTATGGCCGAGACGGCAGCTATTTTGTGTCCGACCAAGCGTGTGCTTATCCCTGATCTTGAGGCAGGCTGCTCGTTGGCGGCTTCTATTGATCTGGCAGGGTTAGTGGCTTGGAAGGCTGAGCATCCCAATGCTGTAGTGGTCTCTTACGTCAATACTACTGCCGAGATTAAGGCCTTATCTGATTATTGCTGCACTTCTGGCAATGCTTTGAAAATTGTGCAGTCCATCCCTGAAGACAAAGAAATTCTCTTCTTGCCTGACCAGTTCTTGGGCTCTTGGGTGCAGAAGATGACCGGCCGCAAGAACATGCACATCTGGATGGGCGAGTGCCACGTGCACGCTGCGGTGCATCCAAGCAAAATTGATGAAAAAATGAAAGAACATCCCGATGCTGAGCTTTTGATTCACCCAGAGTGCGGCTGTCTCACGCCTTACCTCGATCGCGTAGCACGCAATGCTGCAGATGGCAAAGATGGCGCCACCGTTAATAGTGCTGGTCAAGACGTTTTGAAAGTGGCATCGACTGAGGGCATGCTCAAGCTTGCGCATTCTTCGCCAACGAAGAAGTTTGTGGTGGCCACTGAAATTGGTATCTTGCATAGGCTGAAAAAAGAGAATCCTGATAAAGAGTTCTTGCCCATCAGTTCTGAAATGAGCTGTCAGTTTATGAAGATGATCACCCTTGAGAAACTGCATCGTTCGCTAGTCGAAGATGTATTCCACGTCACTGTGCCCGAAGAAACAGCTTCTAAAGCACGTCTTGCCATCGAGCGCATGATCTCGATTTTTTAGGAACCATCTAGGAACCATCTAGGAATCATTTAGGAATCATTTAGGTACGTTTTAGGTACAGAACAATGCCAAACTCAAATATAGCTCCAATAATTGATGCCGATGTTTTGATCATCGGCTCAGGCCTGGCTGGTTTGATGCTGGCTCTCCGTCTGCAATCTGCCGGTAAGAGCTTGTCTGGTCTCAAAGTGGTGCTGGTATCTAAAGCTGGACTCCTTGACTCCAATAGCTCTTGGGCTCAAGGCGGAGTAGCTGCCGTCACCGGGGCAAATCCGTTTGACTCGCCGGAAATTCACTTGGCTGATACCATCAAAAGTGGTGCCGGACTTACCGATGTTGATGCTGCACGCGGCATAGTTTTTGCTGGACAGAGATTAATAGATGAGTTAGATCGCCTTGGTGTAGATTTCGATAAGAATCCTTCTGGTGGCCGCGACTTGGCTCTTGAAGGTGGGCACAAAGAGGCCCGTGTCGTGCACACCAAAGACACTACTGGCCGCTCGATTACTCAAGCTCTGGGCGATAAAGTTTTGCAAGCTGCTGCCATCAATGAAAATCTTGTGGTCTTAGAAAATACCTGCGCTATCGATCTTGTTATGGTTGATGGAGTTTGTTGCGGCGCCCAGTTTATTGTCAGTGAAGGGCTTTTTGATAGATCTGAAATTCTGGTGCGGGCAGCCTTTACTGTGCTTGCTACCGGTGGCGTCGGCCAGATATTTGAGCGTACTACTAACCCAGAAGTTGCAACCGCTGATGGTATCGCTCTAGCTTACCGCGCTGGTGCTGCTTTGAGTGATATGGAGTTTGTGCAGTTCCATCCTACAGCATTGATGCTCGAAGGTGCTCCTGCTTTTCTGATCTCGGAAGCCGCTCGGGGAGCGGGTGCCACCTTGCTTGACCACAAGGGTCAAAGATTCGTCAAGCGCTTCCACCATGATGGTGAGTTAGCTACTCGCGACATTGTTTCGCGGGCCATTCATTCGGTCATGGCTGAGAACGAAATGGCGCAAGTCTACTTAGATATGAGACCAATTGGCGCTACCCAGATACGCGAGAGATTTCCCAATATCCTCAAAACCTGCGCTCAGTATGGCATCGACCTTTTAACTCAACCGATACCTGTGGCACCTGCGGCACATTATATGATGGGTGGAATCAAGGCGTCTTTGAGTGGTCGCACCAGTGTTGAAGGCCTTTATGCCATAGGTGAGTGCGCTTGCACTGGTTTGCATGGGGCCAATAGACTGGCGAGCAATTCACTTTTGGAAGCCGGTGTCATGGCTCTCAATCTCGGTGATGAGCTCTTGGGGGGAGAAGTTTTTGGTGGGCAAGTAGTCGGAGGGCAAGTACTTGGTGAGCCACTGAGTGGCGCTTCTGATTTTGATTCTTCCAATTTGGAAGCAGCTATCGCTTTGGCCTCTGCTGATATAAAGTCGGTGGCGCTTATTCCGACACTGAGAAAAGACCAGCAGATTTTGTTGCCTGTTGATTTGCAAAGTTTCCGCTCGCAGATGTACCGCTATGCTGGGCTTGTGCGCTCGCAGTCTGGTCTCATTCGGCTCTTGAATTATCCTGGGCAGTCGGTGCCTATTGGTTCTGGAGCTGGTTGTGTTGATGGTTCCGGCTCTAGTTATGGATCTAGTTCTAAGTCTAGTTCGTCTGCTGTAGCTGGTTTGTCTGCTGCGCACCATAGCGCTCGCAATATCTATCAAGTTGGTCGACTGATTGCTCAAGCAGCGTTCTTACGAAAAGAATCTCGCGGCTCGCACCTACGAGAAGATTACACTTCTGCTGACGACGCTAATTTTGCTCGTCATATCGGGGCGGCGAACGGGGCTTTTCCTGCGGCTGTTTGACATCTCTGCGTCACAACGATATACTTGTGTCATGATACCAGGCTTTGACCAGAATGAGAACTTACGGTTCAATGATTAAGAACGACAGACAGTATCAAGTGACTTGTAAGAATCTGGCTGATTTTAGGGCTAGTCTATTGCTGCTAGAAGAACGCGGCGCCGTAGATACACCGAAGTGGCTCTATGACGAGCAGCTCAAGACTGTTAAGGGCGAGATCGCTAGGCTAGTAAAGCTTGTCGAGGAATTTGAGAACCTCAAGGTTGGTAAGGTAAAACTACCGGCTCTGAGTAGTGCTGTTCAGAATGTACCTGATTTGCTGATCAAGTACCGAATAGCAAAACATTTGACTCAGCGAGAACTAGCCCAGCTTCTTGGTCTGCATGAGCAACAGATTCAGAAGTATGAGAGTACGAATTATGGTGCTGCCTCGCTAGATACTATTTGCCGAATTGCCGATGTGTTAGAAAGACATGAAATACAGTGAGTTTTCAGACCCCTGCTTGGTGGCCATCTACGATACAGTGAATCCGATCGCTGAGTATAGAGCGTTTTATATTGAGCTGGCTGCAAAATTAGCAGGTGCGCGGCAGGTGTCGTCCATAGTTGATATTGGCTGTGGCAGTGGACAATTGACGTGTGAGTTGGCTAAGCAAGGTCATCATCTCATCGGAGTTGAACCCTCTAGCGCTATGCTCAACTTGGCTCGACGTAGGACCGCGACTGATTTAGTTGCAGCGGAATTGACTGCTGCTGACATAGGAACTGTCGAATGGATTCATGGTGGTGCTCAGAGCTTGGGAGCCTTCGATGCTGATCTTGCCGTCATGACTGGCCATGTGGCTCAGTTCTTTCTTGAAGACGAAATCTGGCATGGGGCGCTTGCTTCTATCTATAAGGCCTTGAAACCTGGCGGATATCTCGTTTTTGAGAGTCGCAATCCGATTGTGCAGCCGTTTCTAATGGCTTCGAGGCAGACTGCTGTCCAAGAGTCTGACCAAGGGTCTGACCGAGAATCTGATCACGTAGACTGGCCTTCCGAAACCAATAGACGCCGGGTAATCGATCCTGTGGCCGGAGCTGTTGAGTGGTGGTTTCAGCTTTTATCTGTTGAAGGTGATCGCGTGCTCTACGAGATTCACTACCTGTTTGAGAAGACTGGCGAAAAGGCCATATCAACTAATGAGTTGCGCTTCCGCACTCGTGGTGAGCTAGAGGCTAATCTCGTTGCTGCTGGCTTTACCGTTGAGTGCGTCTATGGCAATTGGGATTTTCAGCTAGCTGAGGCTGGTAGCCCAGAATTTATTTTCGTGGCCAAGGCAGCTGAATTTTAACCATTTGGAAATTTAGCTAGGCAATTTGCCTGAAGGCTTTTTTCGGGAACTTTTCACTAATTAGGCATGTCGGTCCGAGTCTATAGGATTAGATTGTCAATTGGAACCTGATTTATTGCTAAAATCTGATTTGTCACTAGAATCAGGTTCTGTACTTAAACAGTCTTGCAACACCAGCGGAGCGCTTCCAAGTTTACTGCTTGACTTATGCCAAATGAAGCCACCACCTCTAATATCGGCACCGTTGTCGCTGTGCGTGGCAGTGTGGTAGATGTAAAGTTCGAAAAGAATTTGCCGGCGATTCACACTCTCTTACGTGCTGGCGATAGTGGGCAAATAGTTATCGAGGTTTTGGCGCAGCGTGACGCCCATCACGTGCGCGGCATTGCCATGACTCCTACTCAAGGTCTGGCTCGCGGTATGGCCGTGCAAGATAGTGGCGGCCCGCTCAAAGCGCCGGTTGGCAAAGCGATCTTGTCGCGCATGTTCGATGTCTTCGGCAACCCTATCGATAGAGAAGGGCCGGTGGCTGATGTTGAGTGGCGTTCTGTGCACAGGTCTCCGCCAGCTCTTTTCAAACGTTCTACTAAGTCTCAAATATTCGAAACTGGCATTAAGGTAATTGATGTTTTGGTGCCTTTAGAACGTGGTGGCAAGGCTGGACTATTCGGTGGAGCTGGCGTGGGCAAGACTGTCTTGCTTACTGAGATGATTCACAACATGATTGGACACCAAGAGGGTGTCAGTATTTTTTGCGGCATTGGCGAGCGCTGTCGCGAAGGCCAAGAGCTTTATACCGACATGCGCGATGTTGGTGTCTTGAAGAACATGGTGATGATTTTTGGCCAGATGAATGAGCCGCCTGGCAGTCGCTTTCGTGTCGGTCACGCTGCTTTGACTATGGCTGAGTATTTCCGTGATGATGAGCATCGCGATGTGCTTCTACTAATCGATAATATTTTTCGTTTTATTCAGGCTGGGATGGAAGTATCGGGCCTGATGGGGCAAATGCCTTCAAGGCTTGGCTATCAGCCCACCATGGGCACTGAGCTATCTAGTTTAGAAGAGCGCATCGCCAATACTGATGCTGGTGCGATTACATCAATTCAGGCTGTCTATGTTCCTGCTGATGATCTAACTGATCCATCGGCGGTGCACACATTTTCGCATCTCTCTGCATCAATTGTGCTTTCGCGTAAGCGTGCCAGCGAAGGTCTTTTTCCTGCTATTGATTTATTGCAATCAAATTCACGGATGGCAACAGCTGGGTTTGTTGGCCAACGGCATTATGAATTAGCTCAGGAGATTAGGCGAACACTGGCTCAATACGCAGATCTCAAAGATATTATTGCCATGCTTGGTCTAGAGCAACTTTCACCAGAAGATCGAAAAGTGGTGGCACGGGCTCGTCGCCTTGAGCGTTTTCTCACTCAGCCGTTTTTCAGTACCGAGCAGTTTAGTGGTATCAAAGGAAAGTTAGTCAGCTTGAGCGACTCGTTAGACGGCTGCGAGCGAATTTTGCGCGATGAGTTCAAAGACTATCCTGAAAGCGCGCTATACATGATTGGGGCCATTGGCGAAGCCGATGCTAAGAGAGCTGCAAGCAATGCACCAGCTGCCGCTCCAAAGTCCGGTCTGAGCGCTAAAATTGTGGCAACGCCTGAAGAGGGTGCTGCCCATGCAAGAGTCTGATTTGATCAATCTAAAAGTTCTCTTGCCCTTTGGTGTCTTTGCTGAGAAGGCAGATGTCTTGAAAGTGGTGGCTGATACCAATGTGGGTTCGTTAGGCATATTACCTCATCGCTTAGACTGTGTAGCGGCTTTAACCCCAGGAATTTTGTTCTACCAGAGTAAGAGTGAGGGCGATGTTTATATCGCTGTTGACCAAGGTATTTTAGTCAAAGTTGGGCCTAGCGTGCTAATTTCAGTCAGCAATGCCATTGCTGGCAAAGATCTTAATCAACTGAAAGAGGCGGTCTCCAATCAATTTCTCAATTTGAATCAGCAAGAAAAGAGTGTCCGTTCTTTGATGGCCAAGTTGGAAATTGGTTTGATTAGTCGCCTAGCGGGGTTGCAACGTGACTAATTTTAGTTCTGAGCCTGAAAAGGAAGTTGATTCTTTGAGTGCCGAAATCGGTGCTAAGGCGGCTCGTAAGCTCAAGGCTCAGCGCAGCGGTACGCCAGGTGTTTGGTTCGGCTTGGGCATGACCGGGTTAATCGGTTGGTCGGTGGTTGTTCCCACATTGCTTGGCACCGCATTTGGAGTCTGGCTGGATAGCAAATATCCAGGAGTTCATTCGTGGACTTTAATGGGGCTAGCAGTCGGCATTCTTGTGGGCTGTTTAAATGCTTGGCATTGGGTGCAAGCAGAAGATAAAGCCATGCATGAGAATAACGAAGTCGATGCCGATACCCAAAGAGGGCCGCGCTCATGACCCTTAGCACTAGTGCAATTTTCATACTAGCCATAGCCGCTCTGGTCGGTATTGTTTTAGGCTTGGTTTTTTACGGTGGTCTTTACTGGACTGTCTCACGCGGTCTAGCTTCTAAGCATCCGGCCTTGTGGTTTCTGTTCAGTCTACTTGCGCGTGTCAGTATTGTTTTAGCTGGATTCTATTTTGTCTCTAGCTACCCGATACAGGGTTCGTCTGTTCCTTCTCTTTCGATCTCAGCTCTTTCAATTTCAGCTCCTGTTTTACCTCACTCTACTGAACCAGTTTTGCAGATGGAGAGGTTGATTTCTTCTTTAGTTGCATTCACCATAACCGGCTTGATTATTCGTTGGTTTACGCGGCCTTCTAAGGTGCTTACTTTGCCCTTGCTTTCTGAAGCCGTTGAGCAATCTAGTCTAGCCGAGGCATCTAGTCTAGCTGAGGCATTTAGTCTAGCTGAACAACCTTTGGAAGCCTCAAGCACGGAGGTTAATCATGCACCTAACTCCTGATCAACTAATTTTTTGGCAAAGTGAAAACGGATTTGTCAAAATCAATGCCACCATTGTTTCGACTTGGGCATTGATGTTCTTCATGGTGGTTGGCTCGATGCTTATAACCAGTAGGCTTTCAACTGGTATTGAGCGGTCGCCGTGGCAAAACTTTCTGGAAATTATAGTTACTAGCATCAATAAGCAGATTGAAGACGTTGGCTTGCGTCAGCCTGAAAGGTATATCGGCTTCTTGGGTACGCTCTTCTTGTTTGTGGCCATGGCTGCTCTTGCCACCATTGTTCCTTATTATGAGCCACCGACTGGTTCTCTATCCACCACTCTTGCTTTGGCGCTCAGTGTCTTTATCGCTGTGCCCTACTTTGGCATTGAAGACCAGGGCCTGGGCCGCTATCTTAAGTCATACTTGGAGCCCACTGCAATTATGTTGCCCTTCAATATTATTAGTGAAGTGTCGCGCACCCTAGCACTGGCTGTCAGGCTCTTTGGCAACATGATGAGTGGCACAATGATTATCGCCATTCTTTTGACTATTGCACCATTGATCTTTCCTCTCTTTATGACTCTGCTTGGCCTGCTTACAGGAATGGTGCAAGCCTATATTTTTAGCATTTTAGCCGGAGTCTATATTGCTGCCGCCACACTGACTAGATCAAATTCATCACCAAAAGTAGAAAGATAGAAAGATAGAAGGAAAGAAAGATAGACATGGACAACATTACTGCCATCGCCATTGCCTCGATTGTCACTGCTGGACTGACAACCAGTTTCGGTTGCATGGGGCCGGCATTGAGCGAAGGGAAGGCTGTTTCTACTGCGCTCACTGCTCTAGCGCAGCAGCCGGATGCCTCGGCCACTATCACTCGCACATTGTTTGTTGGCTTGGCCATGATTGAGTCGATGGCGATTTATTGCTTTGTCGTTTCGATGATTCTCATTTTTGCCAATCCATTTTGGAATCACATCATCGCGCAGAGCGTAGGAAAGTAGGCCATGTTAATCGATTGGTTTACTGTCGGCGCACAAGCTATCAACTTCTTGATCTTGGTCTGGTTGATGAAGCGTTTTCTCTATAAGCCTATTTTGAACGCTATTGACTTGCGGGAGAAAAAAGTTGCTGCTGAGTTAGCTGACGCCGATGCCAGGCGAGCCGAAGCGCAAAATGAGCGGGAGCAACTTCAAGCTAAAAATGAGCAGTTTGATCAGGAGCGCCAAGCGCTGATGAACAAAGCTCAAGATGCTGCCAAAGCGGAGCGCGAGAAGCTCCTTGAAGAAGCGCGCCAGGCAGCAGATCAAGTGAGAGCAAAGAGCAAAGAACGTTTTGCCGTTGATGCTGAAAATTTGAGGCAGTCGATTCGTGAGCGCACACAGAAGGAAGTTTTTGCCATCGCCAGGAAAACTCTAAGCGACCTTGCTAGTGCAAGTTTAGAAGAGCAGATTGCAGCCACATTCATTCGCCGCATACGAGAGATGGATAGCCAGACTAAAGTCAGTCTCGTCTCTGGTGTGGCTGGAGCTGCGACTACTGGATCTGCAACGGCTGTCGCCACTGTGCGCAGCGCATTTGACCTGTCTAGCGAGCAGCGCGCTGACATAGAAGCGGCTCTTAATCAAGCACTGTCGACGTCAATACAACTTGGTTTCGAAACGGCTCCTGATTTGATTGGTGGCATCGAGCTTGTGGCCAATGGTCAAAGTATTGCTTGGAATATTTCTGACTATCTCAAGGCTATGGAAAAGGTGGCCTATGGCTAGTGATTCTAAAGAAATGGAGTCTACAAATTCTGGCTCTAGAAATTCCGAGTCTAGAAATCCTGAGTCTAGAAATCCTGAGTCTAGAAATCCTCAGTTTCTTGATGCTACCTCGATTGAAGCTGTGACAGTTAGTTTGGCCAGCGTTATTGATAATACTTTTAATCGCCTCACCGCTCATCGTGAGAGCTTTGTTCCTCAGCTGTTGCTGCGTGAAGTCGGTACTGTAACCTCCGTATTGACTGGCATAGCCAAAGTTGATGGACTGCCTAATGTCGGCTTCGAAGAGCTGTTGAAATTTCCCGGAAATGTTTTTGGTATTGCTTTCAATATAGATGAAGCAGAAATCGGAGTTATACTGCTCGGCGATTATTGGCATCTAAAAGCCGGTGATCGAGTGGAGCGCACCGGCCGTGTTATGGACGTTGCTGTGGGCGACTATCTCTTGGGCCGGGTGATGGATCCTCTTGGGCGGGCCCTCGATAATAAAGAACTGCTGCCCTCTAGCGAGCGCCTGCCCATAGAGCGACCCGCTGCTTCAATAATGGACCGCGCACCGGTAACGGTGCCTCTGCAAACAGGGCTTAAGGTGATTGATGCCTTGATTCCTATTGGTCGGGGCCAAAGGGAGCTAATTTTAGGCGATCGTCAGACTGGTAAAACTACTATTGCCATTGATACTATTATTAGTCAGCGCGGGCAGAACGTGGTTTGCATCTATTGCGCCATTGGTCAGCGTGCCTCTACTGTGGGGCGCAATATAGCTATTCTGCGCGATCGCGGGGCGATGGAGTACACCGTGGTCGTGGTTACAGAAGGCGACGCGCCTCCAGGCCTGGCTTATATTGCTCCTTATGCTGCTACCAGTATCGCTGAATATTTTATGGCCGCTGGACGCGATGTGCTCATTGTGTACGACGATCTCACTCAGCATGCCCGGGCCTATCGTGAGCTTTCGCTGCTCTTGCGCCGACCGCCTGGGCGAGAGGCTTTTCCTGGTGACATCTTCTACATACATTCTCGGCTGTTGGAGCGAGCTACGAGGATGTGCGACGAGTTTGGTGGTGGCTCATTGACGGCATTGCCAATTATCGAGACCGAGGCTCAAGACATTGCTGCTTATATTCCTACTAATCTAATTTCAATTACTGATGGACAAATCTATCTCTCGCCCACACTTTTTGAGTTGGGCATGCTGCCGGCAATAGATGTTGGAAAATCAGTTTCGCGAGTGGGGGGCAAGGCTCAACTGCCAGCTTACCGCGCTGTAGCCAGCGATCTTAAGCTTGCTTACGCCCAGTTTGAGGAGCTTGAGACCTTTGCCCGCTTTGGTGCCAGTCTTGATGCGAGTACTCGCAAAATCATTGATCACGGCCAACGCATTCGTTCTTGCTTGAAGCAGCCAGAGTTTTCTCCATTGTCGGTTTCGGAACAGATTACTGTTCTACTGGCTCTGATTGCTGGTTTGTTTGATCAAATAGCAATTGCTCAAATGAACGAGGCGCAGAAATTAGTGCAAGAAGCCGCTGTCAAGATTCCTTCTGCTGTGCTTGATCGTTTGCTCCACGCCAAGAACTTGAGTGCTGAAGATAGAGAAGCGATTGTGCAGATTGCTCGACAGGCGTTAATCGGCTTTAATTCGCAACTTTTGCTGAACGAGAACCAAGCATTGTCTCAAGAGCAGCAACAAGTATCTAAAGAGTCGCCACCTTTGCCTCATGAGCTTCAATCTGCGTCTCAAGAACAGCAACCAGCAACTCCAGTTTCAGAGTAAATATGCCATGAGCGATACCACTGAAAATCTGCGGCGGAAGATCAAGAGTGCTACTGATTTGCAGTCAGTTGTGCGTACAATGAAAGCGTTGACTGCTTCTAGTATTGGTCAGTATGAAAGGTCAGTGGAAGCATTGGCTGATTACTATCGCACCATAGAATTGGGTCTGCATGCTTGCATCCCCCGCGATGCTGCACCACTTTATGGTGTGTCGGACACTGGTGAGTTATCTGGTCTAGTGTCATCTGGCCCAGAGTCATCTAGCCTAGTACAGTCTAGTCCCGAGTCATCTAATCTAGTATCGTCTAGTCCCGAGTCATCTAATCCCGGGGCGCCGCATGCTATGTCAAGGGGAGAGGGCAGGCGCTCCGCTGTAGTTAATGCCATTGTCTTTGGTTCAGATCAAGGTTTGGTGGGTCAGTTCAATGATGTGGTGGCAGATTTTGCTTTTGCCAAGTTATCGCAATCTTTGCAGCTAAATAGGCCAGTTAAGGTTTGGGCTGTTGGCGAGCGCGTGCATGCGCGTTTGATTGATTTGGGTCTAGCAGACGTTGGACTCTATTCAGTACCGAATTCGGTGGCGGCAATTAGCCCCCTGATTGGTCAAATTATCATTGACAATCAAACTGGTCATGGTGATGCTTTGGTTAGCAATCTACAACTTTTTTATAACCGTCCCCTGGCTGGTTCTATCTATGAACCTGTTTCCCAACAGCTGCTTCCCCTAGATGAAGCTTGGCGAGCGAGATTGGTCTCTCTACCCTGGCCGACAAAAAGCATTCCCGAGGTAATTGGTGGAAGAGCTACTGCCTTGCAGCCACTGGTCAGCTCTTATATCTTTGTTTCGTTATTTCGTGCTTGCGCCGAATCTTTGGCCAGCGAAAATGCCAGTCGCCTTGCTGCCATGCAAAGGGCGGAGAGGAACATTGATGAGTTGCTCGAAGATTTAAACGGTAACTTCCATCGTTTGCGACAAAGCAATATTGACGAGGAGCTATTTGAAGTCGTATCTGGTTTTGAGGCATTGGGGGCAAGGGAGTCTTGACTTTTCATTTAGAGAAGAATTGCAAAGACTAGTGGTGGGTGAAAATGAGCGTTCTCGGTGTCGTGCATAAAGTTGGCCAGTACATGATTTTGTCAGGTCTTATAGGGTTGGTAATTGCTTTCGTCTTATCAATACCGCAGCCCTCAAAAATCGGTGAGTCTAGCAAAGGACAGCCTGGCCTTATTGCCCTAGGATCATTGATGCTGCTGCTATTCGGAGCCTTTTTAGCTTTTTGCCTCGTTTAGTTATGAGCGTTTGCGTTCATGCAGTCATGAGTTTCTCGCTTTATTAGCAGATGCTAGCCTCGCCCAAATTGATGCTCTAGAGCAATGTGTAATAGTGTGCAAGCACTGGTCTTTTTCGGGGATAGATAATAGACTTTATGCGGCCGGTTGACAATGATAGGTGCATTATGATGGCTCGAGACTTTATCAAAAGGTATCTTCGTCGAGCGCTCTGCCTTTTCGCTCTAAGTTTTTTGTTTTGCGGCACTGGTATCACTAGTGGTTGCAGTACTTCTCCTGAAAATGACCTTACTGAGCAGGCTAGAGCCCTGGTTAAACAGTGTAAATATGTCGACCTAATTGCGCTTTGCGACAAGGGGCTGAAGGCGAAACCAAATGATCCTGAATTGCTTGCCTATCGAGGAGTGGCTCAATTAAGGTCTGGCAAAGCCGATCTAGCAAAGGCTGACTTGCTGAAAGCGATTGCCCTTGATGATAAGTCCGGTTGGTATCATCGTGAATTGGGAAATGTCTATTCTGATCAAGGCAAGTATAAAGACGCTATTGCTTCTTTCGATAACTCTTTGCGCCTAGATTCAAGTGTGCACAACGCGTCTGGATCTTATACTGGTCGGGCTTATGCCAATCTTTGCTTGAGTGAACCTGGTAAAGCTGTGGCTGATGCTAGTGAAGCGATAAAACTTGATCCTAGTCAGAGCTATAATTACTGCAATAGGGCAGAGGCCTTTTCTGAGCTTGGTGAATTTGAAAAGGGTTTTTTAGATGCTAACAAGGCAATCCAGCTTGATGGCAATTATCCGGGTTCTTACCTGGCGAGGGCGAAGTTGTACCTGGCTAAGGGCGATTGCGAACATTCATATGCCGACGCGCTTAAGGTTCTCAGTCTCAATAAGAAGTATTGGCGTGCTTCTGAGTATCTGTTAGCAATAGATTTAATTAAAGGTGACAGTGGCAGTGCGATTAAAGTTGCCGATCAATTGATCGCGCAATTCCCCGATGCGGCTTTAGGATACGCCGATAAAGCGACATGTTACTTCTGTATAAATGATCTTGAACAGGCCGGTGCTTTGGCTGATAAGGCGCTATCTCTTCAATCAGACAGTCAAAGAGCTTTGCAAACACTTGAATTTGTGGCTGCACGATTAGGCGACGCGAAGAAAACTTTTGCCTTGCTCGATAGGGCCGAGAAGCTCTCACCAGGTGGAGCCAGCACTGCCAAAGATAGAGTTATAGCTTTGCTTTTTCTCAAGAAGTATCAAGAAGCAGTAGCCTTGTGCGATGCTACCATGGCTAAAGAAGTAGCGGAGAGCAACCAATATAAGTCAGGTACTACCTATCGACTTCGCTCTGAGGCCTATCGGAGATTGAAGTTGAATGAGTTAGCTGACGGCGATATGAAGAAAGCACTTGCTCAAGGTTATCAGAAGCGCTCGGTTCTAGAGCAATATTTGAAGCAGCTGTGATTCTGCTTTACTGTTGGACACCGGCGGCAGGGTCTTTGCTCATAGTTATGCTGGTATTGCCTTCGGTGATAGCTTGGGCGCGGGCGCGCAGCTCGTCGGTTTGTTCGCGCATACCAAGGTAGTAGAGAACGTAGGCATATCTATCTAGATAGGGAACCAGAGCGACAGAATCTGGGCCGCTGTTCTGCTCAGCAATTTGCAAGGCTTTTTCGAAAAGTGGTGCAGCTTCTGCGTATTTCTTTTCTTGTGCGTAAATATTGGCTAGAGCAAAGGCAGCTCTAGCTTCGTTGCCGTTCTTTGAGGGCGCTGCTTTCCAGAAGTCTTGGGCCCTTAGGTAAAGTGCTTCCGCTTCTGCTAGTTTGTTTTCTTGAAGCAGGCATTTGCCCAGCTTGTCTAAGCGGGCATAGACTTGATAGTTCTCCGGCGGCTGAATGCGTTCTGTTATGTCGAGGGCATCCTTTAAATTGGCTTCAGCGTCTTCATAGTCTTTGCGGGTCAGAGCCAATCCACCAAGGCTGTCATAGCTGTTGGCGAGGGAGAGGTGGTGCGCTCCCAATACCGTTGATTTGACATTGAGCGCGGCGGTGAAGAGGCGCTCGGCCAGAGAGAAGTCTTCGCTGGTTGCGTTTTGTGAGTTATCTGCAGAGCTGGTTCGCGTGGCATAGACATTGCCGATTTCATCGCAAGCAATGGCCCATTCAATTAATGGGTCGCGCATCACTGCTGATGCCTCACCAGCCCAGGCTTGAAGCGGCTGGCCAGCTTTGAGTGTCACTTTTCCCTGAGCTTGGGTTCTAGCTTCATTGAGTTTGCCTTCGACAAAGGAAAGTATCTTCTCTGCCAGTGGCGTGGCTTTGCCTGCAGTTCCATGGAGCAGGTAGAAACGCACCATAGACGACATCGCCGGAATTAAGTGCTCATCTTCAGCTCCACTGGCTACTGTCTTGACTGCCAGTTCTTCTTCTAAGAGTGGTTCAGCTTCGTTGAAGCGTCCGCGAATAGCAAGGAGGCGACCTAGCTCTCCTGAGCTTTTTGCTAGGCGAAGATCGCCAGCGGGAAAGTTGCGTGCCTTTTCTACAGCTTGTTTTAGCAGGCGTTCTGCATCACCATACTCGCAATTGTATGATGCTTTTTCGCCTTGAGCTTCTAGCTGCTCCCAGCTTTCTGCTGAGTTGCTTGGCTTCACTTGTGATGATGTTGTTGTGCTAGTCGTGTTAGCTTTGTTTGTTGTGCTAGCTGTGCTTGTTGGCACTCTATAGGGAATTTTGATGCTGCCGCTGTGGATATCGGCATTGTTATCTATATTGTTGTCGCTGTCGGCAGTGTCGACTACGATGTTTTGAGCTGTCGTGTCTCCAATAGCGGTGGCAACAGAATCTGCTGAACACGGTGCAACCGACCACTGTGCGGTAAGGGAGAGGCTTAAGGCTATCGATAGCCTTAAGCCTGGATGCAATCGAGGTTTAGAGAGATTGAAATTACTGGTGATTATGTTCATGGGCTCACTAATTCACTACACACCAATGATAACTTATCTGACACCACTCCGCAAAATATTCGAGGCTGTCTGGTGATACTCACTATTGATGGATGGATATTCATTTGTACATCTCTACTCTTTGATGCGTGGCTGCTATTTAAAGAGTACAGAAAAAAATTTTCTTGACAGTTTTCGCTTTTCTTGTTCGAAAGATTTCCAGCTTGCGCATCGGTATGGCTGGCAATGGCTGGGTGAATTTTCGTCGAAGTCTCGAATCGCTTATTCGGCGGGGCTTTTGGCGCTTGATTTTAGCGTCGGGGTGGGTTTCGCTAGTCGAATTTTGACCGATATCGGTCAAAATTCGGCACCAACAATGCTTCGCTCGCGGTCGATCGAGCAGCACGTTCAAAAATTAATGTGAAAATAGCCTGGTGCGCACTATTAACATAGTTGGCAGAGGCTATTAACAATTTTTAGATTCCCAGCTTTTTCAAAAAGTCTTGGGCGGCAGGATGACTCTTTATGCGATCGGAGATGCCGCGCATATCTTTATTTATGTTCTGATTGTTCATGCCGTGCAAAGAGTAGGCAATTAGTTCGTGCACATCGGTAAGATAATCTTGTGCTACGTTGTCGAGCACCGGGCGCACGTTGGCTAAGCGAGTGACGCACCACTCTGTGTCTTCAACACTACTGTTGGTTGCCTTAAAGTTTTTCATCATCTCAATTTCGACGATTACTTCTTGGCTTATTCTAGGGCTGTAAAAGCGCAGGCCTACAAGTGCTCTTTCTGAATTGCTATTAGTTGAGGCATTGCCCGTGGTGATAGTAATTTCGCCTAGGGGCAAGACTGACGAGTCTCCACCGCTTGTTGCTGCTGCTTCGATTGTTATTGGAACAAGTTTGTAACCGGTCAAGCCTTTGAAATAGTTTTGGCTGAAGCCGTGATCTTCCAGTACGCGTCTTATTATTGCACCGCGCTGGCCGGCGGGCGCATTGATTACACGTCCGGGAATTGTGTATGGATGATTGTGTACATAGTTCTGCATGCGTTGAAATGCTTCGTTTTTGAGCTTGCCCACTTCGCCACCAAGTTCGTGGCTGGCTACATTGAGCAAATCGCGCACATCACCTGTCTTTTTCGCCGTTGCGCTGGCGGTGCCGGTTGTTGCGGTTTGCGGCGCAACATTGTCGGCAGCGTAGGCTGGAGCTATCAACAAACTCGAAGTTGGCCTATTGCCATCGCCATATTGAATTGGTGCGCTTAGGGATCTGTAGATTGACTTGAGAAGCTCTTCTTTGATCTGTGTTTTGGCCATGGTGATGGCACCAGTGGCTACTTGCTTTTGAAATGATGATAAATTCGGAGTGCTCAAGGCTGGATAAACCAGCACATCTTCGAGCATGTTTTCAACCGCCCCTTCAACGTCAACTCGTTTAGCAAACGCTTGGCCATCGTGGTTTTGCACTGCCATCATTAGAGCTTGCAGAGCGTAGAGCGGGGTTGTTGTCCAATACCAGTAGCCACCGCCAGCAATGGCGGCTAGTAAACCTACGGTTATTGCGATTGGCGCTACTTTGATCTTCAGACTGTATCCTCAGATTTGCAGCTTCAAAAAAATACGCCCGGTTGGATTCGAACCAACGACCTCCCGCTTAGAAGGCGGGAGCTCTATCCGCTGAGCTACGGACGCATATACAAACATTTGCGAGCCTTCAGAGCAAATGCATGGACCAAACATTAGTCTGGAGCAAACATTATAACCTACGCAACAACCTACGAGGTTGTTGCGTAAGTTTGTCGGTAGGTTTGTGGGTAGGGCACGTATATCCAGCCCTCAAGGGCGATTAGGTCTGCTGAAATCTGCCTGGGTGGGGCTGTTTGGCCGGGATTGCGGTAGGCAATCGCCACTCCCAATGCGGCAATAACTGCATCGAGAGCGTCGTCGCAGGCTAGGGCTAGTTGCTCTAGATGGGGCGGTAGTGCAAGCTCTGGTATGGCTATTGCGATTCTGTTTACAGAGCGTAACTTGTCGCCCTTGCCAATCAGGTTGTTTAAGATAGATTGTCGCAGCTGCTCTGCCTCTGGGCTTTTGCCTTTGTATTTGCGCCAAGGCAGGCTCAGTGATTTGAGCACTGCTGCTGGGTAAACCTCCATCGCCCTAGCCATGAAGGTGTTGGCCCCTTTTGTTAATTGACCATTCATAGATAGCCCTGTAGTGCTGTCAGAAGTTGTAAACGGCAAAATAGCTAAGCCCTGCTTGTGCAGCCCTAGAAGAAGGTGCATACCTTGCCAAGTCATTTTCAGCATTCCCGGATTGATTTGATGCAGGGGGCTTTGTGCCTTTGGGTCGGTGGAATTGTCCGTCAGCCTTTTCACCTCACCGCCCATGAGTGGCTTGGCGGCCTTGACTTGGCCTAAAAGCTCTTCGAAGCTCATGTTGCTCACTATTTCAGCTAAATCTACCCAAGTGCACGAGGGGTCTGGTCCCATTAATATCTCGGCGAAGGGCTTGGGGAATGAGAAAGGGAAGTCAAGGCAGATCAGCCAGTCGGAGCAGTGGCAATATTGGGGGTCTGAGTTATTGGGGTTTGAGTTATTGGCTCCATGTTGGGCTGAGGAAGGGCTTTTAAGAGCAAGCAGATTATCAAGAAGCCTGTCTGAGCCGATGTTTTCTAGGCTGTATATGTGCAAGATAGAAGCAGCCTTAGGTTGGGCGCTGTCAGCCGGCTTGGCTCCTTTCACAAGGTTGCCGTAGGTAATCCAGGTCGCATTTGGCCTGGAACTATTTGGCTTGGACATAGCCGCGCTATAGTCACAACCTATGATTCCTAGGGGCTTATATAGGTTTGAACTATCTAGGTTTGAATTGACTAAGCTTTTGTTAACTAGGCTTGGCTTAACTGCGAGTTCTCTATCTACTGGCAACCGTGGGCTTAACCTCAAAAAACATAGATATTGTAGAAGCCCTTATACTATAGGGGTCCCTTTATTTATGGATTGCCAGTCAGCTATTCCCTCGTTTCGTTTGCCTCCCTTTGTTTCCTTCTTTTGTTTCCTTCTTTTGTTTCCTTCCCTACGTTTCGCTTCATTTCGTTTCGAGTAATACCCGAGCAGTCAGCGGTAACCAGTGCCAGAACTAGAGCTAACCAAATACGCCAATGCCGTGGGGCTCGTTTACGACCTGAGCTTGCCTGTGCGTTATCCACTTGCTGCAGTCTGGCAAGTGGACGGCGAAACTGTTGTCACCTGTGCTCATTCGGTCATTCTCTATACTGAAATTCTTAAAGCACTGCGGGTGCGTTTTCCGAGTAGTGGCCGCGAATACTCAATTAAGTCAGTGGTTTTCCACCCTAAAGTCGACAAGACCGTTCTAAAAGCCATGGCTAAGCATGGCCTTACTGATCCGGTAAACGGCTTGCCTTTGCAGAAACACAATGTCGCTTTGCTCAAACTTTCACCAAATGCCAATGAGCTTTCTGCTGACGAGATTAAAGAAATCAATGATTCGTTCGAGCGCTTCGTGCCTGAGCATGAAGCTGGTTTAGGCGGAAGTTTGGCTGAAATTGAATTGCCTCTAGTAGTGCAAACAATTACTAATGCACGAAAAGTTGGTACGGTCTCTATTCTCGATGAACGCAACCGTGTTGTCGGCAAGCTCTTCTGTCAAAATGGACGCGCTACTCACGCTTACTATCACAATCTCGTCAACGAGATGGCGATCTATCAAATTATTCGACATAAGTTCAATGGTAGCTTCTATTTCACTTCTGAAGATGAGCCTAGTTGGACGACTGTGACTGAAATCTCCCGGCCTATCGATATGCTTTTAATCGAGTCTTTGCGACGCACAGACGAGATGGAGAAAATGGTGTCGATTGTAGGTGGGCCTTCTAGTTTGTTTGTGAGAGTGACTCCCCAACCTAATTACGACATACTTCCTCCTGATTCAAGGGACGCGACAAAGCTAATTTGGCCGTTTCTTGATGGTGGCACTCCCTTGGGTCTGATGTGGCAAGTTGCCGGAATAGACGACTATTCTATTTACGCAGCCATGCAAGAGCTTGTTAAAACCCGCCAGATTAGTTACTTTGAGGCTCCGTTTGTTAAGGGCGGCGACATCGTTCCGCTGCCGCTTGGTGTGAAAACTCCGCTCTCGCCCAATGATCTTGTTACAGCTCTTTGGGTCGAAGATGCGTCGTTGGCACCACTTTTGCGTCCCGGAACTTTGCTTGGTAGTGTTAGAGATCTCGATCCATCACATGTGCTGCATAACATTGGACTTCCCTTTGAAGCGGCCGGCTGTCCTATTTTTAAAGATGGGACCGTGATCGGCATACATTGTGGTGCCGTGCCACCAGACCCAGCAGTGGTGGCACCAGATGGTGGCTTCCATCAGATGATTTGGGTGGAGCAAGTTATTGAATGTTTGAAGAACGCAGGGGAGACTACTCTTGCCCGGAAGCTCACACTTTCTGGCAATGGAGACGAAACAGAAGTTTCGGGACGCTTCGGTGGCTGCCGCCAAGTTGCTCGCATACAGTGCCCGAAATGCGGCCGCTCATCAATGGACGAGCCTAATTTCTGCAAAGGCTGCGGACAGCGATTGATCCAAGATTCTGATTACAAAGGGCCGATCACCAAAAAAACAAAAGCGCAAACCAGAGCTAAAACTAGATTGGTGGGAAAGACTCGAACTCGCACTGGCCCACAGATTATTCGACCTGTTACCAATGCTAAAACTTATAGTCCTGCTTTATTGGCCGCGGCTTTAGTGCTCTTATTTGCTGGTGGCGGTGCTGCTGCACTTGCCATGATTCCCAAGCCAAATATCATTAATACTAGTCCTGTGATTTTGCCCAGCCAGAGTCAGGCTTGGTTAGCCACTACGCTGGCTGAGTTTACTTCTGGGCCGGTGGTGATGCACGACAAGAATTATGTCTTTACTGGACGGGCAAAATTCGGCGTTGATGTAATGGCTAAGCAGTCATTCTATATGTATGCTTTCCTCGTGCAGAATTCGGGCAAAGTGATTCTACATACTCCATCTTCGGCGGCTAATGATGTGGTTCTTGACGCTGGTGCCCGTTACATATTAGTGGGTGATGGCTTAGAAAGAATTCCTTTGGCTAAGGCTGTCACTGCCTTTGGCTGCGACAACAGTGATGGCACAGAGAAAATCTTACTGGTCGCCAGTGGTATGAAGAGCGACTTGTTGACCATGAGCGATCCTTTGGCTCAAGAGAAAGCTATTGAGCAGTTTGTAAACCGTTCACTCCAGCTTTTAAGTTGTGATGAAAGCGGCAATGGCGTTGTCGTTGACGCTAAGGAACTAGGTGAGCACTTCTTTGACGACAATAAGCCGAAGAATGGCAAATTTGGCACAAGTGGTTTGATGGGGCGCGAAGTCTATATTACGCAAGTGGATGTAAGGCACAAGAAAGATCCGACGCTTGATAGTCAAATGCCGAGTAATATCACACCAAGTAATATCACTCCGACCAATTAAACTAGAACAATTAGAATCTATTGCCCCCTAATTTGATTTCGATAGCCGTAGGGCAAGAGTATTCAGGAATCCCGGTAAATTCGTAGATAGAGGAGAAGAACATGAAAGCGCTTGAGCTAATCAGAAAATCTTGCGCAGTTTCGCTGGCTGTGGCACTTGGAGTAGCGATTTCTACCGGTGTTTACGCCCAGGAGCAGAGCGGTGCTAAGGGTCTCTTCTTCGAACAGCTGGAAAAACCAACTGAGTCGCTCAACACTGGCTTGCGCTACTGGATAGAGCTGAAGCGGGGTAATAACGTTACCCGGGTGAGCAATAAGTTTCAGTTTAAGACCAATGACAGCATTCGTTTTCACGTTCGCTCTAATATCGATGGCTATGCCTATATCTTGCTTTCTAGCGGCAGTCGCGGGGAGCAGAGTGTACTTTTCCCTGATAGTAGAGCCGCTGAAAATAACAAAGTAGACAGAGGCAAAGACTACGCTTTGCCATCGGACGGCTACTTAACTTTTGACGAAAACCCTGGTCTTGAAAAACTTACACTGCTGCTTTCGCGCTCGCCAATGGACGCCCAAGCCTATCTGCAAAAGCCACAGAAAGAAGTGACTATGATAGCCTCGGCTCAGACTGGTAGTAAAGACCTAGTGCCAGCCAGAATCTATGTTTCTTACAATGCCCCACGAGTTGAGGCTCCTGTTTTCTTGCCAGCCACTACGCCGAGCAAGCCTGAGAAGGTGACTAAAGTCGAAAAGACTGAAAAAATTGCCAAAGTTACCCACCCTAAGGTTACTAAGGCTGCTGTAAGTGAGCACAGCGAGAAAGTTACGCAGGTATCAGTTGCCGATGATAAGCCAAAAGCGGCTCACCGACCTGCGGTGAAAGTGAAGGTGAAGCATGCAGTTGCGTCTGGTTCTTCAACTAGTTCAGGTGCGTCGAGTTCGCCGAAGGAAGAAGAAGGAACCGTCACTGTCGTGTCTCAGCAATCTTCAGGAGTGCTTCACGTAGACGTGGCTTTGCAGCACATTTGAGTGCTAGGTCTTTGGCAATAGTCACTCTTGATTAAAGCCTGCTAAGGCTAGCCTCAAAATCTCATAAAAATCTCTGCGAAAGGAGGCTATTACTGCCTCCTTTCGTTGTATTATTTGTTTCCAACCTAGCTAGGGATTCTTTTTCCTTAACCTGGCCTTAATCGAGCTTGCATCATGATCATTTTGTTCTTGAGCAACTTTTAGTAAATTCGTTCTTGTTCTGTGTTTTTGTTTTCTTCTGCCATTCCCCCACTACGACAGCCTTTGCGCTGAGGTCTCACCAATGCCGATGATTTTTATTCTCTCGATTGGTCTTAGTCTTTTTCTTTTGATTGGCATGGTTCTGATCATGAACCCCGATCTGGTTTCGCCGAGCTTAGCTAAACGCTGGGATCGCAACCACAAATATAAGAGCCACTAAATCTTTTAACTCTGCATAGCCAAGCGTTATATGAGCGAGATCTAAATAGAACTCTCGTAATGTATTGGTTTTGCTGCGGCCGTTGTTCATATAATATGTTGACAACGGAGGGCAATTCAATGCAAGCGACAGCTGGCTTTTTTGTAATCGATTTCATTTTGCGTCCGTTTCTGAAAATCTATCAGAAGATGCCACTTGTGATTTTTTTGATTTTACTTGTGGTCTATGGTCTGATTGCCTACCTAGTTTGGAAGTCGGCATTCAAGGCCGAGCAACAGTATTGAGCTGTTTCGATGAAATTATTGTGTTTAGAGCTCGACCGAAAGGTCGAGTTTTTTTGTCTTCATTCGAAATTTGACCGATATCGGCCAAGTGTTTTCTTGTTAGAGCTGAAATTTGACCGATATCGGCCAAGTGTTTTCTTGTTAGAGCCGAAATTTGACCGATATCGGCCAAGTGTTTTCTTGTTAGATCAGAAACTAGTGCCCTTCGCCAAGGTGAACAGTAGAAAGTTCAATTTTTAGTTTGTCGCTTTCGACTTGAACAATGCCGACGTATTGTTCGATAAAGTTCTTCACTTGGCCTGGGCCAACTTCGCCATCTATGGTGTAACTGCCTTGATCGAGGGGCTTGCTGTCAAAGTCAAAAGTCTGATATTTGATGGTTACGTCTTTGATTGGTACGTTGTTGTAGTTGGCAACCCGTATCCAGCAGACAGGGCAATTAATTACCCAAAGACCGGAAATGTGCCAATCAACAAGTTCTATGCGGGTGTTTTGCGTCAAAGTAGCGTCGCCTAGTTCTGGAGTGCAGCCGGTTACTGTGACAGAGAATGTTAAGAGTGAGGCAAGCAGCAACATAGTGCCACAAAAAACTGAACCGCTAATCAAAACGTTGCTTGAAGCATTGCTCCAGGCGTTTCTCCCAGCGTTAATGCCGGGCTGATACCGCCCGAATAGGATGCTATAGATAGCGGCTAATGACATAAAAGTCGCTCAGCTTCCTCTATCTTCTAGTTATACAGAGCTGGAATTAGCTCCACGCCTGGCATGTTCTGCGCGATGCCCAGAAGAATGAGCAGGGCAAAGACCAAGAACATTGCGAAAAATGCTGGTTCGCCATCGGATAACATTGCAGTGGGTGCTCGGGTGAAGGTAATGATATAAGCTGATTATACCAGTTGTAAGTGGGAGATCCAGTTAAGGTGCGCTTAGCGAAATTCAAACCAGCCCTTGGGTTAGCGAATGCTCACCTAATGACCCTAGCTCCTTTGGCTATGCGTCGAAGTTTTCCGTTGACCGATTGCACAAGCGAGAAGCTCATTATTGATGTTGATCCGACATCATCTGCATCCCCTCTGAGTTCTCAAAACCCCCATCAGCAGTCACTTAAGCCTGATCGCAATCAAGTGCTTGTAGTTTTGCACCGGCCTGAGCAGTTGGCGCAGAAGAACAAAAATTACGCTCCTCTCACCCAAAGCTTGTCTAAAAGTCTGGTCTTGATCGTGCATGGTCTCGAAGGTTCTGTTGAATCAAGTTATGTAAAAGGTGTTTGTGAGAAAGCTTTGAACATTGGTTTTAGCGTTTGTCGTGTCAATTTGCGCAATTGTGGCGACACTCTTCATCTCGCTCGTGGTCTCTATAACGCTGGGATGAGTGATGACATCGTAGCGATTGCGGCTTATTTGAAAAAGCGCTTTGGCTTCGAGCAGATTTTTCTCAGTGGCTTTTCGCTCGGTGGCAATATCGTTCTCAAGGCAGCGGGAGAGCAGGGGCGCGCACTTGGTGAGCAAGTCGGCGAGCAATTTGCTGCAACTGCTCTTAAAGGTTGCGCAGCTCTAGAGAAAGGGCCTGCCGCTGTTGAGAAAGGGGGTCTAGCCGCTGACAAAGAAGCGGCTGACGTAGATAGTGTCATTGATGCAGTTTGTGCTGTTTGCCCTCCGGTTGAGCTAGACCACTGCGTTAGCACTATCGAGCGCGGTGAAAATTGGTTGTACGAGCATGGGTTTCTGCTTAGTCTGAAAGAGAAAGTACGTGCCAAGAACCGGCTGTTTCCCGGGCGATACGATGTCGAGATTCTGCCGTCCATCACTTCTTTGCGTGGTTTCGATAACGCTTTTACTGCTCCTGACGCAGGCTATGTAGACGCTGCTGCCTATTATCATGGCGCCTCTGCTTTGAGAGTAATTTCGGATATCAACGTTCCAGCTCTTGTTGTGGCTGCCGTGGACGACCCCTTGGTGCCAATTTCTAGCTTCGCTGGCAATGAGTTTGCTGAGAATGATAGCGTTACCTTGTTAACGCCAAAGAATGGAGGGCATGTGGCTTTTGTTAGTGCCGGTGATATTTATTTGAGCGATATGGCAAGTGCTTTAGAAGTAGAGCTTCTTTCTGCTAAACCAAGCAAAACGCAACTACGTGATCGTTTTTGGAGTGAGTGGCAAGTCGTGAAGTTCTTTCTCTCCCACGCGCTCTCCATTCGGGCCGTTAAGTAAATCGCTTGTTCCCTCTACGGTCTGGTTATTCAACTCAAAGGTGGCTGCGCACCATTGGTAGTATCGTGTTCTGATTTAGCATATGTCTAGGTTTCAACAGAACATCAGAATATGAGGAATAGAAGATACTCTCCGTATATCTAAAATGTTGGAACTTTATAGACTAAGAAGAGTCTTCTTGAGTTTTGCTAGGCAACGTGGCAAAATGTAGGTGTCTGAGGGGTCTTGGCGACCCGCAGGCATCAGGCAAAAATCGCTCAAAACGCCACTGTCTGATAACTTTGCCGAGTTTACGACGCCACTAGTGTCAGAAGATGTTTGTGGTAGAGCGTGATTATTTAAGTCGTCAAGTAGGTTGCTAGTATTAAAGGGTTTCTAGGAGGTTCGTTGTGATCAAGAAAGTTATGAGTTTGGCAATAGCTGCTCTAGCTGTTGCAGCAGTTGCTGCCCCAGCTTTCGCTGCTGACGATAATATGGACAAAGTTGTCCAAGGCGCTCTTCTTCCTACAAGAGTTGGTGGCGTTGCTGCCGGCGTTGTAGTCGGAACACCGATTGCGATTGTTCGCCAATCAGTAAAGGGTTACAAAGACTTGACCGAGAAATGCGCTGACAAAATCGGCGGCAAAGATTGCGGTCCTGCTTGCTTGCTAGTTTCAGTCGTAACATTGCCAGCTGGCCTTGTATACGGTGGCGCTACTGGTACCTACTACGGTATGAAAAATGGCATCATGGATGGTTTCCAAACACCATTCCATCCAGATTCATTCAGCGTTAACAAACTAGAAGAGTAATAATTTAGGCTTTGCTCCGGCAAGCGCTTAAATTTCACTAGATAAATAGAACTCGCGGCCTGCAATTCAGTTTGCTCCGCGAGTTCTTCTTTATAATGAGTGTAGTAAGTTACTCTCAAAGATTGGTATTTATGGCTGACCTTGATAATGCGGAACTCCAGCAGTGGCTGACTAAAATTGCTGGGGCCAAAAGTCGTAGTGCAATTCTTTCGATTATGGAAGAGTTTCGCGTTTTGCCTTGGAGCGACGAGCAGTGTTCAGCGGCTGCAAAGTTATACATGCGCTTGCTTTTAGCCTTGCCTGACGACGGTTCTGGAGCCGTGGTGCCTGCTTCAACTGGCGGAAAGTGAAGAACCCACAGAGAAGAGAGAAAGAAGACCATCAGGAACAACAAACCAGACCGTCAAACGAGACCGTCAAGAACAACTAATAAGAAGACTAACAAGTAATACTAGTGTGCTGAGAGTTGATTGAGAATGAAGTTTGCTTTTAGCTCTTGCTTGGATGCTTCTTCGCTACGGCCTAGTGATTTAAGCACCATTGAATATTCAGCTAAGGTTTTACCTAGAACGTGATCATCGGGGCCTTTAGTCTTCTCTCTAATAGCTACTAGCTCACGCAAGGTCGGTTCGGCATTTTGTAAGCGATTAGCTTTTAAATAGAGCTCATTCAGCGTCTCGAGTGTGTTCTCAAGCATTTGTTCTGCAGTTTTATCGCCTTTCAAACTTTTCTTGCGAAGGATTTCACAGAGGCGGTTCAGTAGTGCTTCGGCGTCAAGCTCTCTATTTTCGCTTGCCAGTTGTCTGGCAACTTGCAATACAGTTTCTGGTGTATTGTCGAGAGTCGACTTAACGAAAGCGGCATCGTAGCTTGGAGACGCTGATGGCGATTCTAGATGAACTGGAGCTGATTGTGGTTTGTCTTCTGTAACGCGCACGGGCCTCATGGCCATTGGTTCTCTGTTTCTTATGGTGGCATTAGGTAAGTCTGCAATTGTCGTCATGGTCGAGCGACTCTCTGGTATTGCCGGAAGTATGGTGCCTAGTATTGTCGGCGGTGGCAGGTCTAGCTCGTTAGCCTTTTGGCTTGGCTCTAGTTTTACTTCTGGTTTCGTTTCTGGTTTCGTTTCTAGTTTCGTTTCTAGTTTCGCTTCTAGTTTTGGTTCTAGTTTTTCTCTTTGATTTATCGGTTGGCTGACTTTCTTACTATTATTGTTGTTGATAGCAGCTAGAGCGACCTGTAGTTTCTCGCGCAGCTCTGGTGTGTTTTTGCTTCTCAGGGCTTCAGATAGTTCGACAAATGCGCCCTCTGCTTCGCCTTGCGCCAGGCAATCATTGGCAATGGCTAGTCGGTCTTCTGTGCTAGATGGATCTTGGCCATTCTCTCGCATAATTGCTGAAAGATTTTTGCGAATGGCTGCCTGACAAGGATCTAAATAGAGAGCAGCGCGAAACTGTTTGAGCGCTTCTTTGGGCTGGCGCATTGAAAGCTCCAATCCGTAATTGTTGTGAGCAATTACCAGATTGTCTTTAGCATGGGCATAATTGGGCGAAATTTCCAGCAGTCGCTCGAATGTTTTTATGGCAATGGCAAAATGCTTTGCGTTAATTTCGTGAACAGCAGTGTTGTTCAGATGCGCTAGTTCAGCCGATGTGTAGGGCGCTTCGACGGCTTCGCTAGATTTATTTGCTGCTAGAGTCCTATTGTCTCCGGTTTTGTTTTCCCCAGTTCTATTTTCTCCAGCCCTATTTTCTCCGGCTCTATTCTCTACAGTTTTATTCTCGGCAGTTTTGTTCTCGGCTCCAGTTCTGCCTTCTGGGTGACAGTCTGCTTTGCTTACGTCGCGAGCGTCGCGAATAGTTATTGCCGGCTGACTGTTGGCTGAGTAGGTGTATTTTGCCGCTTGTCTGTTCATCTCCGGGTTGAGTGTGATGGCGTAGTTATAATCGGCCATCGCCCCTTGCATATCGTTTAGAGCAAAGCGCAATGAGCTTCTTTCGGCGAAGGCTTGGTAGCTTTTGGGAGCTAGCTCAACTGCTCTATCTATATCTTTGGCGGCACCTCTTAAATCAGCTAGGCGACGGAGGACAGCAGCTCGGGAAATTAGGGCTGGAACATTATTTGCGTTAAGCTCGAGGGCGTGATCAAGGTCGTCCTGTGCGCCATGATAATCGCCAATCATACGTTTGACACTGGCTCTTCCTACCCAAGAATCGGTATTCTCTGGTCTAGCCTCGATTTCAGTGCTCCAGATATTAACAGCGCCGGCCAGGTCGTGAGCTTGAATTTTCTTCTCAGCTTCTTTTGCTGCCTTGTTCACATAGCTTGAAGCTGCGGGGAAACTGGCAGCTGCTTTACTTCGAGCGGGTTTTAGTGACGCTCCAGTCAACGCTTGGGGCACCTTGGAAACTGCAGCGCTTTGTTTCCATCCACTTTGTTTCCCGCTGTTTTGCTTCCCACTGCTTTGTTTCCAGCTGCTCTGGGGAGGCTGCTTCCATGTTTTTAGGGGCCGAGTTAGGGCCGTCTGCTCACTAGTGCCTTTGTTTGTTGTGCTTTGAGCTGAGGCCTTTTCTAGCGAAAACTGCTGCAGGCAGAGAGAGACCGACATTAACGATAAGGTAGAGAATATTTTTAGCGTTTTGGTTGGCGGTCTCAAATGGCCTCACTAACTTAGTTGCGCAAACTTTTCTAATTCTCAATTCGTAATTCGCAGCTGCTAGCAATTGTCCCTGAGTTGGGCACTAATGACAAGACTCAAGACTAGGCTAAAGATGAGGCTTGATACCCAGGCAAAGACCAGATTGGACCATGCTAGAATCCAAAAAAATAGACCAAACATAAGTCCAAACACAAGACCAGTCTATATATCGAGGAACTTCTCCCGGTCTGCTGCTGTTGGCATGGGGCAGACATCATGCTTGCCAAAAACCTGGTAGCGAACGGCAGCCACCATGTCGTAGCCTAAATCACGCAGTGGAGCCGGCACTGCTAAGAAGAGCTTGAGGCCCTTGGCTGCGCCATTGAGTTCACCGATGATGCGCAAGGCGGCCGCTGATTTAGAGAAGATCTGTTCGTCTGGGCGGCTAGGGTTGCGAATCAAGTAGATAGTTTTCAACAGGGCCGGATCTTTACCGTGGCGACCAAGAATTTCGTGGGCTAATTCGCTTTGTAGTGAAGCAAAGCGGAAGCGCCCATTGGGGTCGTGGTTGAGTACGTATTGGACAAACTTGTTGCATAGCCCACATACGCCATCAAAGAGAATCAGCGATTCTGTTGACTGTAGCTTTTCGGCGTTTTTAGCAGGGCTTTTAGTTTCGTTCATGGCTATGGTTCCAGTGGCTATAAAAACAGTATACGCAATCTTCCTTCTACCTTCACAATTGTGAGATATCCTGTCACTAGGGTTTGCCTTAATTTAGGTCCACATAAATGACATTGGGCTCAATCTAGGCTCTAAGAGAGTCTGTTAGGAATTTGCTCAAGGGCAAAGCTCCAATCACATTTATCGTCACATTTATAGTGGTTGGCACCATTAGCGTGCTTTGCTATCTTCTCACTCTAGATGTGATTTCAATTCGTGGTGCTCTAGGTCTAATCTGGCAGCGCTGGTTCGTATGGTTTAGCCGAGGTGGGAAATATCATGCTCAGTATCGAGAAGAAACTTGAAGCATTGATGGCGGCATTTGATCCCCTGGTTGTAAGCGAGCTCAAGCGCGACCTTGAGTATTCGTTCTTGTCTGCAGATAAGAGGTCTCAATGAAATGTCTAAGATTCTAGTAGCTGAAGATGATCACCATGTCTCTGATTTGGTCAAAGTCTGCTTAGAGCACGAGCGCTATTCGGTAGACGGCTAATGGCAGTGTTGATAATAAGGCCGAAGAACTTGATGCTGGTTGTGATGACTAGACTGTCAAGCCGGTTCATCCCACGGAACTATTGGCTTGGGTTCGTGCTTTGCTGCGTAGGCCTAAAGCCGTTCTGCCTAAGGTATTGAACTTGGCGGCCCTTGAACTAAAATTCGGAGTAGCTGGCTTGAACTGATCTAGCCAATTTATTGATTGACCTAACTGCGCTTGCAGCTTAAATCTACTGATTGCGGGAAGCTCTAAATGATACTACTGGTGTACCGCTGGCTTTCGATGAATTCATCGCATCTTTAGCGGCAGAGAGCATCATGCCTAGGTCTTGGCAGTCTTCAGGAATACCAGTGACACCAAAGGCGATGGCAAGATTGCGGCTGTCGAGTTCGGTACCCATTTTTTCGTCCCAGAGCACTTCAGTAACTCTTTTCGCCACCATGGTGGCAGCTTGCACACCAGTGTAGGGCAGCATTAGCAAAAATCCAAATGTTTCAAAGTGAGCAAGCTGGTCAATATTTCGTTTGACCAAATTGATACGTCTAGCTGCCTCTTTGATCATATTTAGGGGCAGTGGCTCTAGGCCTGCTGGGGTGCGCACACGCATTTCGAAAATCAGCAAACAAAATGGCGCGCCGGTATGCTCCCACCTAAAGTATTCTTGCTCAAGAAAATAGAGGATAACAGGATAGTTAATCAGTCCTGTTTCTTGTCTCATCATGTTTTTCATGCCGGCATCGATGGCCGAGCGGTCCACACCCATAGCCTCAAGAGGTTGCTGTTTGGTTTGGGTGGGCTTGTCGGTGAGAGCAACTAAATCGCAAACGAGCAAATTGTATATTAGAGGAATCCATTCCACTTTATTGAATGGCATTTTTCGCAGAAGCTCAAACAGCGTGCTCTGGTTGTCGATAATTTGATAGAACTGTTTTTGCTCGTCAATGCTAAGATTGGCTCCACGAGACACTTTCTCTTCGAATTGCGCTTCGGTTAAGTGCGGATGCTTGCGGATGAAGTACGAGTTTATGCTGACGCCATTTTTCAGAAGTACTTCATACTGTTCTACCAAGGGGCCAGATTCTGCTATTAAAAGCTCAATTGCTCTGTGTACTGTGCGCTCGCTAGAGCGGTCATTGGGATAGAATGAAAATTTGCCTTTGCTCCAGGTCAAAAGCTCCATTATTGCGTCTTCACCCTTGCACTCTGAGGATGAGGCGTGCAGTGGTTGGCCGCTTTCAAAGAAAACATCAATTAATTCGTCTTGTTGGGTGACGCTGAGCAAGCCCGTCATTTTGCTAATCAAAATAGATTGCAGCACGTGGGGCACTGTCATATTGAGCAAGTCGCCTTCAAGGGTGGCGTGCCTTGGCACTTCTTGGCTTTCAGTGAAAGCTGCTCTGGCAACGGGCGTGTCATCCGCTGGCGCTGTGACGCTCGGTATGTTGCTGGCTGTTGCCCTCATACCGCCGAAAGCTTCAAGTTGTTGGGCGTTCATGTCGGTGTTGTCACCCAAGCATTCGCGGGTTAGTAAGTTTGTAACTAGACCGATATCGCCCGTCTGATAGTTCCAGCGTATTTCTTTGGCAGCTCCCTCGCCAATGGTGAATGTCCATTGGGGATCGCCGCCATCTTTGTCGCACATAACCGCAAGAGTGCAGTCTCTGGTTGGGTTTTCGGCAATCCAAGGCAGCTCAACTAAGCGGTTCAAGTTCTTCTGAGCTTCTTCCAAACCATGAAAGACGTCTTGATACACAGGAATTCCGTGCATTTTTGATAGGCGGATTGGGGGAGGGGGTTGCGACTTTTGGGGTCTGAACATCATGCGCTACCGATTTGTTGCGTAGATTCTTACTTATTAGGGGTAGAGATGCCTGGTAATGCATAGTTTATTCCCCGTTATAGGCGTTTTGCACGTCGCTTTTCAATCAATATCGATTGCCATTTGCTTGGCCCTGGGTCTGATAATAACGCTAGGTCGGGGGCGAATTGGGCATGAAATTAATAATGGAAGTGATTTGCCAGTAATTTTGAGCTCAAAATTTTGAGAGCAAATTTGACAAGAATCGAGCCAATTGTTTGACGATAAACCTAGCTAAGAATCTAACCGAGAATCTAAATGTGAGTACAGGGCCATTAGGAATCTAATTTATGGAAGTGACAGAGAATAATTCTGAAGAGCCTATCATTGCTATCGGCTGTGCTGATGCTGGGCGCAGCACCATGGCTGTGCATCTCAGCGGAGCTGGTCTGGACATGACCATTGATACAGCCATAGATCATAGCCTTGAGATCGTCTGCCTTGGTGCCAAACTCGAGCTGACGACGCAGATGCTTTCTGACACATCAAGGCGCCTAGAAGCTGCCATGCTTAGAATTGGTCAGCTTGAGGCTGAGCTTCATGCTAGCCTCAATCAAGTTAAGAGTGACGGAAGTCAAGCAAATGGGTAAATTCTGAGTGGCACAGGCATTTATTTTTATCAATTATCATCAGGCTCTGCGATTTGGCCACGTCGCTTGGGGTTTTGCTCTTTCGTCCAGAGAATCCAAAAGAAAGAAATACTGTTGGGGCTCATCCGACCATTTGCTACGCACGCCAATGAGCGATGTCATTGCTTTGGCAAAATATTCGCATGTTCCGCCTGGCGGGGATATAGACTTTTGGTGTGAAGAAGGTAGTTTCGAGCGCATGCTAGAGAGCATGTCGCAAGGGCACCATATTCAGCACCAGGAGATTCGCTACCATATTAACTATCATGCCTACAAAGAATTGTATTATGGTCAACAATCTGGCAATGTTGAGCGTGCTTTGCAGGAATTAGAGATGATCAAGGCTGGTGGTTGGTCGCTTTTGACGAATAATTGCATAGATCAGACCTATCGCTTGCTCGATGCTTATGGAGCTGGCGCTGCTTTGGTTGATCCGAAGCGGCGCTATCGTAGTAAAGGCATAAGTAGTAGAAACATAGGCTCAAATGCGGCCCAGCCCTTCAATCGACTTAGTACGTTGTTGCCGCGAAAATGGTTTGCTGCCGCTTGTGGACAGACAGTTTCACTTGAGCAGTATAAACCTAGCGCCACTGCCGGCGGCAGTAGTAAAGCGCAAGACTCTAGCTCACTCGATATAAACTCACTCGCTATAAACTCGCATGAAATAGACTCGGGTGAAATAAAAGGGAGGCAAATCGTAGGCTGAAATGGCAAAGATTTTGTTAGTCGAGGATGATACCAATCTCGCTTTTCTAGTAAAGATGCAGCTGGAGCAAGGTCGCCACTTGGTTGATCATGTTGATACTGGTCTCACTGCAATTAGTCAGCTGCGTATGACCAGCTACGAACTTGTCATACTCGATTGGATGCTGCCAGATATTTCTGGTATTGATATGTGCAGACAATACAGAGGATCTGGGGGCCGGACGCCAATATTGATGTTGACTGCGCGTGGTGCTATCGAAGACAAAGCCACTGGTCTTAATGCTGGTGCTGATGATTATCTCGTCAAGCCCTTCCATCCAGTTGAGCTCAATGCTCGAGTGCAGGCTCTGCTGCGGCGCCCACAAAGTTATGCTGGCAAGGTATTGACCGTGCGTGATATCGAACTAGACACTGAGGCTTGTCGCGTTTTTCGCGCCGCTCAAGAAGTGGATTTGACCTCAAAAGAATTTAGTTTGCTCGAACTTTTGATGCGTTATCCCAATCAAAGTTTTACCTTAGAGACTATCCTCAGTCGAGTATGGCAAAGCGATTCAAGCGCTTCAGTTGATACTGTGCGTACTCATATGAAAACACTAAGGCGCAAGCTTGGTGATAGTGAGGAAAACGGCATCATAAGAACTAAGCGTGGAGCCGGATACAGAATAGTAGATCAGTAGCTAAAGCCCATGAAAAATTCACTTACTGCCAAAACCACAGCAATTATTTTAATTGTGGCGGCGGTATTGATTTATATTGGCACCATGACCCTGAATTTAGCCGCTGATCGACTGGCAAATAGTTATCTTGCTTCTAAGCAGTTTCAGTTGGTAGATCTTTTAGATCAAATTGTCCTTGATATGTCGCGGGCTGATGCGCAAGAGCGCGAATATGTACTCACGGGAAACCCCCAAACAATTGAGCAACACAAACTTTGTTTTAATCGAATCGATGCTTGTGTTGCTAGATTGAAGACATTGCTATCAGATAATTCACGCTATTCGATGTTGCTTGATGAATTGACCGATTCAATTAGCTTTAGAAAAAGTTGTGCCGAAGAAGTGATTCAAGTACGAGCGAGCGGTAGTATGGCTAGTGCCCTTGCCCGATCGGAAAAATTTGATGAAGGTCATTTGACTAGGCATGTAGAGTGGCTTGCCAAAGAGGTGTCTGGCACCATCAATAGTGAAATGACTGCGCGTTTTAGTGAATTAGACAAGGCTAGTTTGACTACTTTGGTTGGTATATCGTTCATTTTGATTTCGGCACTATTGGCTCTGCTCACAGTTATCCTTGGTGTTAATCGCTATGTCTCTGAGCGCCAGAGAGCTGAAGAAGCACTGCGAGCTGCTCAGCAAGCTCTGTCTGAAAGGGAAGCGCGCATGCGTGCTTTAGTCGAGACTGCTCCTGATGGCATTGTCACAATTAGGTCTGATGGCACCATCGAATCTGTTAATGCCGTTCTAGAAAATCTCTGTGGGGTTCCTGCAGCTGATTTAATTGGGGTTGATATCGAGCGCATTATCCCCAGTTTCCTTTTGGATGGTCGGATCAGTGATTTAGCCAGTGGTCAGCGTTCTCCTTTTTGTGCTGGGCGTGAACTATACGCTATGCGACAGGATGGCAGCCATGTGCCTGTTGAGGTCTCTACCTCTACTGTTAGCCTTGGTCATGAAGATGTCTACACTGGCATCATTCGCGACATCACTGAACGCAAAGAAGTTGAAGAACGAGTAAAAGATTTTTATTCTATGGTCTCTCATGAACTGCGCACACCGCTTGCTTCTATTCGCACTGCTCTTGGTCTGATGGAGAGTTTTAGTGATGAACTCAGTGATAAAACTAGACCGGTTGTGCGTATCGCCGCTGCTGAAGCCGATCGTTTGATGCGATTGATCAACGATATCCTTGATATGCGCAAAGTTGAATCGGGCAAGCTTGAACTTGCTCTTGATGCTTTTGACGCCAGTAAGCTTGTCAGCAAGGCTATAGAGGGCATCGACAGCTTAGCGCAAGAATCAAAGGTCTCAATTAAGAATGAGGCTAAGCAATCACTTGACGTATACTGCGATGGTGATCGAATTCTGCAGGTCCTTTCCAACATTTTGGCTAACGCCATTAAGTATTCTCCAACCCCTGGCAGCATCATTGTTGCTTGCGAAAAGAGCGGTTCAAGTTGTAAGATCTCAGTGCGTGATTATGGTCCGGGAGTGGCTAAAAATCAGGCACACAAGCTTTTTGGGCGCTTCGAGCAGCTGCGTTCTAAAGACGGCAAAAATCGTGCTGGTTCGGGATTAGGTTTAGCTATAGCCAAGGCCATTGTTGAGCAGCACGGAGGTGAGATCGGGGTGGAACTTCCTAATGGCGGCGGGTCAATCTTCTGGTTCTCATTGCCTTTGGCCGAAGATGAAATTGAGTCACTTGATTTGGATGAAGGTGAGATTTCAGAATAAGCTATAGAAGCTGTTCAAGCCAAAAATATATAGAGTGGTGATGGAGCGCGATGTCCAAGCAAGAGAAAGTTGAGCAAGAGAAAGTTGAGCAAGAGAAATCTAAACAAGATCAGTCCGGACAAGAGCAGTCTGCGCAAGGCCAGTGCGAACAAGAAAAACCGCAGCAAGTACTACTTAACCGTTGTCCTCAGTGTGCTGCGGAGATTTACGAATCTATTAACAACTGTCCTCTCTGCCAAGCTGAGTTACTCGGCAGCTTTGCCATCAATCAAGACTTGATTGAAGAAAGTGTAGAAAATTTGATTGTTCTTTTGCGAGCTGAATATGACTTGAAGTCCTTGCGTCTAGCTGAAGATAGCGATCAACTTCTGGCCCGAGCAAAAATTCGAGAAATGGTGAGAGAAGACGCCACTGTGCTGACAATCTTTGAGCGCGGTGTAGTACTTCAGCATTTGCTCAACATCGTCTTTAATTCAAGAGACGAAGAAAATCTTTGAGGCCTTCTGGATCGTCCGTAATAATTGAGTCGACCCCAAGATCGCAGGCGCGCTTCCAGCCTTCTTTGCTGTTAACTGTCCAGGTGTTGACGGTCAAACCAGCGTCATGAGCCGCTTTGACAGTGTCAGGACGAACGCAATCAAAATCTGGATTCCAGCCGGTGGCCCCTACTGATTTGGCATAGGCCGGCAGGTTGTAGATGACAGAGTCGCCCAATAGTGCCAGCTTATATTTGCTGGTTTTATCGTGAATTTTTTTCAGAATAATATGATCAAACGAGCTAATCATAATTTTGTCAGGATAGGGATAGTCTTTTAGTAACTTGAGCAGTTCGTCGTCTATGCCGGCATAGTTGCCTGGGCAATTCTTGATTTCGATATTGATTGTGAGCTTGCCGTCTACGGCGTCAAGTACGTCCTTGAGTAAGGGCAAGCGTTCATCTTTAAATTTCGCTTCATACCAACTGCCACTATCGAGAGCCGATAATTCTTTCCAGCTGGCATCTTTTACGGCGCCACTACCATTGGTTGTGCGGTTTAGAGTGTCGTCATGAATCACTACCAATTCGCCAGATTTACAGCGGTGAATGTCTAGTTCGATACCGTCTGCATTAGCCGCCACGCTTTTCTTGAAGCTGGTCAGGCTATTTTCTGGACCCCAGCGCTTGCCGCCACGATGGGCTACAACCAGTGGAAGTTTTTGCATACTTTCTTTTGCCATTAGCTCGCTTCCGCTTTGAAATTGTGTGAGAAGAGCAAGGCCTAAGGCGATGCTGATTTTAAAAACGTATGTTTGTGCCGCTTCCACCATAACCTCCGTATCCACCATATCCAGCGTTGTATCCGTTATAACCCCCGTAGCCACCTGAATAGAGTGAATTGCCGTACATGCCGTTACCGTACATGCTATTGCCAAAATTCATATTCATCATGCCTGAACTCATGGCACCAGCGGCCATGGTGGCGGCTGCTCCCAGAGCTTTGGCCAGACCTTTTAAGAGTGGGTGCCCTTTGCTTTGAGCAGCCTGCTGTTCGCTTGTACTGCTAGAGTTTCCGGCAGCGTTCTCTGTGGCCTGGCCGGTTTGTGAATACTGCTGTGCTGGCTGATTCTGCTGGTAGTTTTGAGCCTGTTGATAATTTTGAGCTGTTTGATAGCCCTGAGCCGTTTGATAGCCTTGGGCTTGTTGGTAATTCTGGGCGGGCTGATAACCCTGTGTTTGTTGGTAGCCTTGAGCCGTTTGATAGCCTTGATTTTGTTGATAAGCTGGGGCACCCTGTAAATTTTCGGCGCTCGGCATTTGGAATGATTGTTGGCCGTAACTAGTTCCGTAACTATTTCCAGAGCTATCTGCATAGTTAGTGCCTGAGCTAGCTTGGTTCTGATAGTTAGTAGGGTAAGCTGGTGCCTGCGGGTATTGACCTTGGGCCGTGTATTGGCTCTGGGCTGGTTGACCTGGGTATGTATGTGGTTGCTGATTTTGCTCAGGGCTTGCCATCGGGGTGACATCGGGGCTGCTGTTCTTGCTTATATGTACGGCGTTGGTTAGTGTATCAAGTTGCTCTTTGATACCATTGGTGGTATCTGGTGGCTGGTTGGGGAAAACAATTCCTTCGAGAGTCTGCACTCTTTCTATCAAAGGCTTTGAACTGTAATTTTGGCCGATAACTTTATTTTCTAGCCACTCAATAGTGCTCAGATACTGTCTTTCTAGGCTGGGTGAGAGGGTTTTCTCCCAATGTACTTCGAGGGCATCGGTGCGAGCACTGAGGTCGTCATCATTGCTTGGCTTGCCGAAGGCATTGACTTCCAGTTGGTTGAGACGTTTGCTCAGAGGCATCTGTTTGAATGATTGATTGAGAATCAGCTGTTCCAGCTCATCAACTCGCGGATAATCTGTCCCGGCTAGAGCGGCTGAGTCATTAGAATCAGGCGGAGTATTCGAACTGGGTGAATTATTTGAGATATTGTCTGAATTGCTGTTGTTGTTTGCACCAGCTTGAGTTTGACTTCCAGTTTGAGTTTGACTTCCGGAGCCGGACTGGCTAGATGAAGTTGAGTCAGTGTCTGCTTCTGTCACAACCTTTTGCAAATCACTGATGCGAGTGGCTATGTCGCCAGTTTTCGCTTCACCGAAAACCAACTTTTCTAAGCGTGCTAGGCGATCATCTTCTGTGTCAGCGGGATAGGTATGTTGGAAGAAATGGTCTTCTAGCTGTGTCAGCGGTGCAGCTTCAGCTGACGCCGAGGCTGCGGGCGCCAAGCTGCCGGAGAGCACTAGCAAGCTGGAAAAAACTAAAATCAATCGCAGCAAGGCTTTGCCATTGACTTGGTCGCTCGTTGTTTTGCTGGAAATTTTTGCTGCCATAACTTCAATGCCAAATTAGATGCCTGCCGGATACCTGCTGGGGCTGGGACCTGGCGATTTTAGTTGCCGATTATAGCTTATGACGGTGTCGCTGATTTCTTCCATTGACAGGGTTTTAGCAACTGGCAATTGGAACATTAAACCTCGTTAACATAGCTCTTGTCGGCTGTGCTCTAATTATCCTGGGGCTTTCATTGTTATAAGCTTTCAGCAGAGTCTTTGGTATGGGGTATTTCTTCAATGGTTGAATCCTGGGAGGAGTTGGTTGACAGCGCTGAACAAGCCTCGACCAAAATTCAGTTCGATCAGGCGAAACAGCTGCTAGAGCAAGCTCTTGTCTTGGCTAGTCAATTTGAAGTGCGTGACAGTCGCTTGATCCAAAATCTCCATAAGCTAGCCGAGGCTTGCCATCGGACCGGTTGTGATGACCAGGCCGAGGAGCACTTGTTGCGGGCAATTGCCATTAACACTAGTAACTTTGGCCCATATCATAAGAGTGTGGCCGATTCTTCCAACCATTTGGCCAGTATTTACTATGAGCAGAGTCGCTTTGCTGAAGCCGAAAAACTCTGTCGTCAGATTGTCAATACCTATGAAAAGAGCCTTGGTTCCAAGCACCTGGAAGTGGGGAAGGTGTCGCAGAATCTGGCCATGATTTTGCAAGAACAGAATAAGTTGCAGGAAGCTGAGGCCTTCTACGCTAAGGCTTTGAAGATCATGCGTGAATCAGCTGGGCCTTTTGATTCAGATATCATTTCTTTGCTAGAAAACTATGCCCATCTCTTGCGATCGGCTGGTCGCGTAGATGAAGCGGATCACCTTCAGGCCTGTGCTCTCGGGCGTGTCTCTGGCTCCTTGCGCTCAGTAACGAGCACGAGAATCCCACAGATTGAAATCTGAGAATTTGTTGCTTAGAGACCTAGTTTTTCTTTGACACATTTGAAAGAAGCTGGGCAGTTTTGCACCATTTCGCCAGCTGCCCAACGATGATTGCCCAATAGATAAGAGGTCAGCTCAGCAAAGGTTTCGACTTGCCCCTGGCCATTCTTTTGCAGAAAATATGAGAGCCTAGCTTTGTCATCATCCGACATTTTCGCTATGTCAGAGCTATAGGCTGCTTTGAACTCAGCTGATTGGGCGTAACCATTAATGCAGTTGTCGACGGCGTGGCCGGTTTCGTGCAAGAAAGTTTCTTGCATAATCCCTGGGCTTATCGCCGGGCCCACTTCATCAGTGCGTTCATTGATTTTATGCTCGGCTATTACCACAGTCCTTCCTGTGCAAAGTCCATCGCAGCTCTTGTCGGTGCCGCCGTTATATCCCATTCTCTCTTGATAGGCACCAGCTGGGAACTTATCAATCATCGTAGGTGTTACTACGATTTGGACGTTGCCAGCAATTAGGAGCTGTTTGACGCTAGGTGGCAGACCGTCAAATGCTGCTCTGATGGTGTTGACTGCTGTGCTGCTTACTTCAGGATGGCCAATTTTCGGAGTCTGAACTGTGATCTGCCCGCCTGATTGGCCTCCTTGAGTCGATGCCTTTGCCGACGCCAGGTTGGTAGCACGACTGATGCCTAAGGCGACATGTTCTAATTTGGTGGCGTTAACCAGGTGCATCATACGCAAGCTTCGTCCGGCAGTAATTGACTGTGGCGAATATTTGTTGATGTTCGCTTGCAGTGTTTTGTAAGTTTGTTCAGCCCTGGCGGTGTCGCCGGCGGCGTAGAACGAATGTCCTAGGTAGAGCCAAGCATCAGCCGAGCCGCCCTCCTTGGCAATTGAGTTGTGAAAATAGGTGGCCGCTTCGCTATAGCGACGCGCCTGATAGGCTTTGACCCCGAGCTTGTATTGGGGGCCTGCTGCCGCATCGGCTGAGCTTATCGCGAGCGAAAAGCTACCTAAAAGAGCAAATAGCAGACTAGCAGTAGCAATGATCTGGCGCCCTGTGGCACATTTTTGACGCTCTTGAGGCAAGCTTTTGTTGGTTTTTGTCATTGATTACATCGCTTTAGGGCTGTTGGCAAGGGTGCTAGATAAGGCCGTTAGATAAGGCTGTTAGTGCTGAGAATAATAACAAAAGATGATCTGCCAAGCACTCCAAGATGTTGGCTGCGTTACATTTTGAGCCCAGTTAAATGGTTAGTATTTAATTAGCTCAAATTGTCGAATTTTGAGTAAAACCCGTATTGCCAAATGGAAAGCGGCAAGGGCTCCTATTGCTCCCTTCATTGCCCCCTTCATTGCCCCCTTCATTGCCCCCTTCATTGCCCTGTAGATTGCCTGGTGTAGGATGTAGACTTAATTGGCCACGCTTTCCTCCGTTCTCAAAGTAATTTTCGTTTTTTCCGTCATATTGTGAGTTGCTTTTGCCGTCATTGCCTATTTCAAGCTCTTCCAGTTCGGCTAGTCAGACCAGTTCGACAAGCGAGACTAATCCGACAAGTCCGGCCAGTTCAGCAGGGGCGTGCTCTGCTTATCCGCCCGATATTGAAGTTGGCTATCTGCGCGCCTACTTCATGTATTCAGTGGCTGATTCGCTCAATCTCAATCTAGTGAAATCTTCTTCGGGCAAGGAATATCAAGCCGCTCAAATCAAATTAGCCGATGTACCAGCGCCTAGCTATATTCAATTTGCTGTGGCTCCGCTATTGGCCCAGCTGCCAGATGCCACAATTGACATTGGTGACACGACTGAGAAGGCTGAAGTGCGTCTCAAGCTCTACGACTATGGCACCGTTGCTTTGCGCTTTTCTTTCCCCTTTAGTGGTACCTGGCAAGAATTTACAGCCTTATCGCGCAGAGTGAAAAATTCTGAGGCGCTCAGTCAAATTGCCCAGACTACGATAACCAGTGTTATGGCTGAAATCACTTCAGCTATGTCGTCACCACATAAGGTGCTGCTTGAAGATTACTTTGTTGCTGAAGTGCAGTCTTTCGGCACGGATATTAGCGCCTCTCAGTTGCTGCAGGCTCATCGCAGCCCGCTTGCTAGTCTTGTGGCCGGCGAAGAGCGGCCTCTTGCTGCTGCTGAGCAAGATGAGGTCTTGCGTGTCAATTTTAGCTACATGGAATGTGAGTTGGCGATTCTCACGTGGGACGTGGCTTTTGTCTTTGATAATCTCGAGGGCGCTAATACCGTAGACAGTATCATCGAATTTGCCAATACTCAGCTGGTTGAATTGCGAACATATGACAGTCTGCTTGATCGCTATCTTGATGAAATTTATAAGTCGAAGGCTGAGCATATGCGCTCCAATTGGCTTCATGGAGGTAAGGTGGCAACTAGGCAGGCAGAGCGCTTGCGCTATTTGTTGGTTGATGTGCGCGAGCTTTCTGATAGAGCTAGCAATGCCCTGAAAATGATTGGTGACGCCTACTATGCCAGGCTTTATCGGGGCATGGCTGTGAGGCTAAGTTTGTCTGAGTGGCAGCACCAAGTTGAAACTAAACTGACTAGTGTTGGCGAAGTCTACCGCTTTACCCATGACCAAGCTGAGCATGGTCGCAGCGAGTTTCTTGAATTCATGGTTATTGCTTTAATTTCGATTGAAATTTTGATGAATTTCTGGCATCACTAGTTTTAAATTGGAGCCGGAGGGCTGATGTTACCGCTACGCAAACTAGGACAACAGGGGCTAGAAGTAACGGCTCTAGGACTGGGTTGTATGGGGATGAGTTGGCTCTACGGTACACCCGATCACGCCGAATCTGTGCGCACTCTTAAACGCGCTATCGCCCTAGGAATTAATTTTTTTGATACTGCTGAAGTTTATGGCCCTTATGAAAATGAGGAATTGCTTGGCGAAGTGTTGAAGGGCAGGCGCGACGAGATTATCATTGCCACTAAGTTTGGTTTTGATATCTCCATGAAGCAGGTCGTAGGAGTGGATAGCCATCCCCGCAATATTAGGCGCGCCTGTGAAGATTCGCTTAGACGGCTCAACACTGATTATATTGATCTCTACTATCAGCATCGAGTTGATCCGGCAATTCCAATTGAAGAAGTTGCAGGCACCATGGGTGAGCTCGTTGAGCAGGGCAAGGTCCGCTATATCGGTTTATCTGAGGCTAGTGCCGAGAATATAGGCAAAGCTCACCGCACTTTTCCGTTGACTTGTGTACAGACTGAATATTCGCTCTGGGAGCGCTCTGTCGAAGAGAGCATCTTGCCTGCCCTTAGAGAGCTTGGCATTGGCTTTGTGCCTTATTCTCCCCTTGGCCGAGGGCTTTTAGCTGGTCAAATTAAGAATGTGGATCAGCTAGAAGAGGGTGACTATAGACGCAATGATCCTCGCTATCAAGGTGATAATTTCAGCAAGAATTTAAAGATAGTCAATGAAGTGAAGCACCTAGCTCGGAGCTATGAGGCTAGCCCAGCCCAGTTGGCGCTGGCTTGGCTGTTGCAGAAGGGGCAAGACATAGTGCCAATTCCAGGAACCAAGAAAGTCAAATATTTGGATGAAAATGTTCAGGCCCTTGAGCTAGAATTGTCTATGGAAGATATGGAAGAGCTTGATGCTATTTGTCGATTGACTGTCGGGGCGAGATATGAGCCAGCGCGAATGGAGAGAATTGAACAGTAGAAGGCTGACTACTCTTCTTATTCTTAGCTTTCTGTCGCTTCCTTTAGGCGAGCCGGTCTACGCCCAGTTTGATCCTGATGAAATAGAGAGAGTCTATCAGTCTAAAGATTATGCCAAAGTTGAAGCAATTGCCCATGCGCGTCTAAAAATAGACCCTTATGATGTGCGTGCTCGCTACTATCTTGCCAGTGTTCTGTTGCAGCAGAAGAGAGGTGGGCAGGCTCTGGTGCAATATGAAGCTTGTGTCAAATGTGGAGGCAATTCTGCACTTGCTCAAATGGCGCGCAAGGCTATTCTTGCACTCAAAATCGATTCGAAGAAGGCCAATCCACAGTTCTTCGTGCGGGCAGAGGCCGTTTCTAAAGGAGCCTCAGCCGCTGGTGCCACAGCGAAGAGTAGTGCTTCTGGTTCTGCTTCTGATAACGGAACTGGGCCTGGTGCTGCCAGTGGCACTGCTTCTGGTGCTGCCTCTGATAGCGGAGCCGGTTCGGGTGCGCCTAATACTGCTAATTCCAGTGATTCTTCTGCTCCTCCTGATTCGTCTGATTCTGATGTCAGCCCTGCTAATCGAGAAGCTATTGCTGTATTGCGTAAAGACCTCGCTGATGCCATTGAAGTAAAGCGGCGCAGACAGAGTCAAGATCTGGAGCTCGTAGGTGAGGAAGAGAACCAGGCCATTCTAGAAGCGGCTGCCACTCTGTCAATTCAACGCGACGATATGATAGAAGCTGTTCGTGTTGAGGCCGCGGCCAAAAGAGCGAAAATCTATCGTCTCTACAAAGAAGAGGAAGAGAGTATTACCAAGGCGTATCAGGCTCGCATTAATGCCCTAAAGCATAGTTACAAAAAGGCGCAGTGAGCAGCCGCTAACAGTTAGGAAGTTACTCCAATTACTCAAGCTACTCAAGTTACTCAAGCTACTCAAGTTACTCAAGCTACTCTTCAGTCGCCTTAGCAATGGCTAAACCAGCTTTTACTAACCCTGCTGGACCGCCTTCGTAGATGAGGTAGCGCGCTTCCCAGTCAGGATCGAACTTTTCTTTATAGCTCCTTAGACCCTTGTATGAAAAGAATCGGTTTAGGTGCTCGTAAACCTGGTGTAGTGCCTTCTCCTCTAACGGGTCGTGGGGGTCATCGCCCACTCCGGAAAGTGCCGCCAGACCCAGGCTGAAGTACTTGAAACCTTCGGCGTGAAGTTCTTTGAGGAGCTTGGCAAAGAGAAAATCCATTGAACTGTTTGGTGCGTTTTCTTTGTGACGCATCATATCAATTGTCACTTCTTCCGGGCTATAAGATCTAATTTGATTGACGAAGGCTAGAGCCTGACCCGCTTTGTCTCGTAATACATAGAGGTCGTTATGCTGTAGTTCTTCTCTATTGAATTGGCCAAGAGAGAATCCGCGTTCGCGGCGACCAGGTAGTTCTAGCCATTGATTGGATATTTCTTGAACTTCATCTATCAACTCACTTGCTAGTGGTGGTGAATACTTGTGCAAAACAAAGCCGTCTTTGTCGAATTTCTTGATACTACTTTTGAAAGTCTTTTTGTTTATGGTTGTGGTGACGAATTTTTCTAGATTTACTACTCCGTCTTCTCCAACTTTTACTGCTCTAAAACCACTCTGCTTGTAGACTTCAATATATTTCGGAGTGGTTTGCAAGAATGCTACCTGCCAACCATTGTCGTGGGCAAATGACTTGAAGTCGCTGATTAAGCTAAGTAGCTTGGCCTCAGGAGCGGTGGCATCGCCCAGCACAACTGCTACTCCAAGAACGGTCTTGTAAGCGATTACTCCGTCTTTGTCGCTGTTGAAAAAATAAGACTTGTCTGACAAAAGTTTAAATAGATCGAGGGCGGTGCGGCCATATTGATCAAGGATAGTGGCTGCCAAGTCATGTTCTAGCGGCTCTGTCAATAGCTTGTAGCGAATCGGCCGAAAGGCACTAAAAACTACAGCTGTGCCTGCTAGTATGCCAGACAGTCTTAGCGACTCAATAAACCAGTGACCAAATTTTGAACTGGCGACGAGATCAGGATTGCCGATTAATGCTAGTTCTCTGAGTGTATGTATCAGTGCCTGGTCAAGTTCAAAGTTGACACCGAAGTCCCGTTTGTCTAGCAGGAAAAAGCCCAGGCATCCGTAGCTGACTACTGCTAGGAGAGCTAGGATGATTATCTTTGCAGCCTGCAGGAAAGTCTCTTTGGCGCTTCTAACACTAAATCGCCTGCGGGTTAGCGTTAGCGCCAGCAGAGCGACAATAGATGGAACGATAGAGTAGGCTGGCAGTTCTCTCGCCCAGTCTTGGTTCTCCAGCCAGTGTATGTGTTCGCTTCCGAGTCGCGCTAGTTGCAAGGCCAGAGATAAGCCGGAGAGGGTCATGGCAATCCACCATGCCGTTTTCTTTCGCTGATAGAGATTGATGCTGAGAAATATCAACAAGTAGCCGAAGGCGATTGTCAGTGAATTGCTGAGATGGTAGAGCTCGTAAGGAACAAGGGTATTGAAGAGGCGAGGGTGGTTTGAAAGTCGCATCAACAGCGGCTCCCAGGTGCCTGCTAGTCCGCTCAGGAGGGTGAGGGTGGCAACAGTAAATACTGGCAAGTCAAGGTGCGCTAATTTTGGCGGCTGATTTGAATCGAAAGATTTAGAGTCCAATTCGGCCGATGGGGAGTTGGTAGATACATCGCTCTCTCTCAGTACATCGGCTTGGACTTCATCTCCGCAGAAGTCTTCATTAGATGTGTTTTTCTCAGATGCTTCTTCAGCTGCCTTGTCGTTCATTTTTCACTTCGCACTTAACCCAGATCTTGCAAGATTTCTTCTACTTTCTTGTATCGGTTTCCTAAGTCAAGTTTGGTCGACTTCTCAATTATTCTACTGAGTTTTGTGTGTGACTTCTTGTTGGCTTTTGCATCTTTTGAGAAGTCGAAATTGCTGGATGAGCTAGATTCTTCGGATGCTAGCTTCAAGTTGGTGATTGGTTCTGGTTGCTTGCCTGTGGCGAGGAAATACAGAGTGGCTCCCATTGAATAGATGTCGCTCTGCGAGCAAGATTTGCCCCGAAATTGTTCGGGGGCAATATAGTGCGGTTTACCTACAACAGAACCAGTAACATTTGAGGTCACTGATTGAGCGACCGAGAAGTCGAGTAATTTGAGTTGGCCATCATCACCTAAAATTAGATTATCAGGGGTGAAATCTCGGTGCACTACTGGTGGTGTTTGATTGTGTAGATACTGAAGTATTAAACACATTTGCCTAGCTAAGTCTTCAATAGTATCAGGGAGCAGGCTGCCTTTGCTCTCTACATGGTCTTTCAGGGTGACTCCATCTAGCTTTTCTAAGACCAGATAAGCCCGGTGGTCTTCAAGGAAGAGCTCATAGAATTTGACAATTTGTGGATGCTCTAATTTCCCTAGCAAATCAGCTTCTTCTTGAAATTTTATGGCCGCTGCTTTGCGCACCCGAGTGTCAGGAAATACAGGCAAAAGGAATTCTTTGAGTACGACTTCGTTCAGGCCCTCCTTTTTTAGGGCGATTTCACTAACGGCTTCGCTGCAAGCCGCGCTACGAGCTTCACTGCCAGCTTCACTGCCAGCTTCACTCCCAGCTTCACTACGAGCCTCACTGCGAGCTTCGATTGCCCGTATTTCGTGTCTGTTGTCAGTGTCTTGGGTCGTGGTTGCTTTGTGGTCTTGAGCCAAGTAGACAGTGCCCTGACCACCCATACCAATTCTAGAAATTATTGTGTAGCGACCATTGTGCAGTTGCGCCCCTAGCTCAAGGGGAGTGAGCTTGTCTCTTTTTGGTGAAGCCGACAATTCTTTCAGCCATAGTTCTGTATAGCTCTGCTTCTCTCCGACAACTTCGAAAGGTTCAAGCAGTTCATCGTCAATTTGATCGCCGAATCTTTTCTTGATGGCTTCTACAAAAACGGCGCGATCTTTTGGCTTGAGAATATCGCCATAGCGGATTTTGAACGCAGGCATTAGGCCGCGGTGGAAGACAAATACATAGTCTAAATTTGAGCGGGTAGTCTTTGGCCTGATGATTTCAATTGAAGTTACTTGCTTAAAGTCTAGTTCTTCTCGTTCTTGGTAGATGACTTGGCCTTTGGCAATGCTAGAGGGCGTTGATGATGCTCCGCCTGTTGCTGGTATTCTAGAGTCAGAGGCATTGCCTATAATAGTCGGACTTCCGGTTCTGGATGAACTTAATAGCCCTGAATTGCTGCCGAAGCCTGAATGACTTGATAAGCCGGAATTACTTACTAGGCTAGCATTGCCAGAGATACTAGATGCCGTGCCGAGGCTTATGCCCTTTACCGTCAGGCAAAGAGAGTTGGAGTTAAGCAAGATGCGTATAGTCAGTGCCGTCACTCCTAAACCCAGTAAGCCAAATACCAGGTAGAGCAAATTGGTCATGCCGTCCATCATCGGTGCAAATTCGGCACTGACTGCAAGTTGAAGAAATGGTTTGAGGCTATTTATATAGACAATAGTAATTGGGAAGACAATTTTGTCCAGGATGCCTAAATAGCCGAGAAGGAAGAGAAACATTGGAGTCAGAGCTATTACTATGGCCAGTCTGGATATAACTGGTGTAAACCAGAGAAAGAAATCAGCATTGGGCATAAATGCCATAACGTCTGACTGATCGAGCACGTTCGGAGTCTGGTGCGAAACTGAAGGCAGCAATTTGTCTCTTGCTTCAGTCATGTATAGCTCTTCTCAACTCTTTTTATTTCATTTAGTGCTTCGATAGCATGCTGCGCTGTCTGCATTCGGTCTTCAACTTCCATTTGTGTTAGGGAAGAGACCAGTCGATCTAACTCGGGGGTGATTTGCCGGTTTATAAGGGCGGGCTGCGATACTGATAGCGGCTCAGGGTCTTCTCCTGTTAAAAGAAAGAAGAGGCTGCCGCCGAGAGCATAGAGGTCACTTTGTGGATTGGCTTTGCCTCTTAGTTGCTCTGGGGCGATATAGGCTTGCTTGCCAATCATAGTACCGGTAGCGGTGCCCAGGAAAAAATTGGCAGCGCCGAAATCGATAATAGCAATTGTGCCGTCTGTTTTTAAAATCATATTGTCAGGTGTGAAGTCTCGATGAAGAATGGCTTCTTCTTGACCGTGAAGATAAGCTAGCATTTGAGCCATTTGTAGACCCCATTCCACAACCACGGTCTGAGGCTGAGGGCCGTTCTCCTTAACTAGACGCCTTAAATCGCTGCCGCTTAAATATTCGACAACAATATAGTGTCTTTGATTGTCTATAAAGTGGTCAAAGACTTGAGCAATTTGTTCATGGGAAAGACGAGCAAGCATTTCAGCTTCTCTCTTTAGTAAATTGTATGATTGTTCTTTCAGTTCTTCATTGCCGCCATCTGGAACCACCGCTTCCTTTAGCACTATTCGCTCAGATGTTTTGTTGCGTGCTAGATAGATTGCTGATAATCCACCGAAAGCAATTTGTCTCTCTATCGTGTAGTTTCCCTCTTGAACGCTGTCACCTGGTTCGAGGGGAATGAAAGTGGTTGAGCCGAAGCGACGGGCTAGTTCGTCTTGCCACATTTCAGTGTAGCCAGGCTGGTTGTGCTCCGGTAATTGTCCTCCGTCTTTTTGGTGGAGAAAAGTGCGTGCATCAAGTAGAGCGTTGAAGTTTTCGGAGCCTCCAGCCCAGACGTCTAGGGCCATGACCAGGCTATCTAGATGCTCTTTTTTTAAGTGCTGGAGCCGCAAATTTACATGTGCGGAGTGCTTAAACAAGAGTTTAATGTTGCCGCCATTGGCAGAGTCGAAATCGATAGACACTAAGTCACTCCACCTCTTTTTGGCTCGCATGCCAAAGCAAGAGCTGACAAAGAATGGCAAAGAGAGCCCGTCTCGTGAAATGAATATGGTTTTGTCTGAGGAAAGAAATAGTAGCAGACCAATAACAGTGACTGCAACGGCGTTGGCGCCTAGAAATATAATTACTGGGCCGTTGCTCAAGGTTTCCATGCGCATTCCCAGCGCCACACATGACCAAATCCAGACGAACATTGAAATCGGCCAAGCGATCCAACAGGCGGCATTGGTTAGAGCCGCTGGAGTGCTTTTGTACTGAATGGTAAGTTCAGCTTCGGCCAAGATCACCTTCAAATCGTTTATAGGGCAACAACTAATTTAGTTGTACCCTCAACGGTTCTTGTTGGCTATTGATCTTGTCGGCCATCTTTATCTTCTTAAAAGTCGAGCTTTTGGGCTGCACTAGCAGGCAAAACATCCCCTTCAAGTTGCTCAGAATTGCTTGGCTGGTATTGTGGTTGGTTTGGCTGACTAGCTCTGTTTGATTGATTAGATTGGCCATATGGCATGTCTTGTGAATGCCGAACTGAGCTAGAGCTAGAACTAGAACTAGAACTAGAACCATAGCTAGAGCTAGGTGCTTGGGCCGAAGTTGGCAGAATTCCCTTGCGCTTAAGATCAGCCTCGTGGGCTTGTCTTAACTCGTTCTGAATCTTCTCTTCCTGCTTCTTTCGCCGTTTTTCGGCGTTTTCCATATCTTTATGATAGTTAGAATGGGCTCCACCGCGCATACTGCCTAGCCCGCGACGAGAAGTTAATGAGCGGGCCCCGACTGCCAATGCTCCGGCTCCAAGAATTCCACCACCGACAATAAGCCCCATGGGATTAGAACCGCCGCTGCCGTATTGCCCGCGGGGGTAGCTGCCACCTAATGTCTGTGAATTTGGTCGATAGGTCAGAGGTTGCCCGGTGTTGGTTCCAACCTGATAGCCGGTGGAAGGATTGCGATAATCGCCATAGCTAGTTCCATGGCCATTGCCTATATAGTTTGGTGAAATTTGTGTATTGGTGGGAAGGCCATTTGGTAAATTGCTTGGCACATATGGTTGCACCGGCGTTACTGAACCGGTCCAAGGTCCAGGAGTTGCCGGATATGGTCCATAGGTGGAATATCCTTGCGCCAATGCTGATGGCATTGCTCCTAGGGCTGTTGCAAGAATTAGAACTATAGATAGTGTGTGTTGAACAATTGTGCGGTTCTTCATGGCCTTACCTTTCGTAAGGCTGATATTACGTTGCCCTAGCCCCATTGCAAATGGTGTAATTCCCATACCTGGCAGCTTCTTGCTGTTTTCTCATGGTGTGCGGCCGTCATTGCTAGCTGAGTGTCGACAACTTGGCCGATATCGGTCAAGTTGTCGACGCTCAACTATAGAAAAGGTCATTTTGGCAATCAAAACTCGGCCGATATCGGTCAAGTTTTGAGCTTCGAACTACCTCAGAACTCTGATTTAACCTATGTGGATATCAAAAAAAAGTTTGATTGCTGGACTATACATTGAATCTAAAGTGAACGACATCGCCATCGGCCATGACATAGTCTTTTCCCTCAAGGCGCATTAGGCCTTTTTCTTTGGCTGTCTTTTCCGTGCCACAAGCGACGTAATCTTTGTAGCCAATGACCTCTGCTTTGATGAAGCCCCGTTCAAAATCGCTATGAATAATGCCGGCACACTGAGGAGCCGTGAAGCCGGTTTCAAAAGGCCAGGCTCTCACCTCTTTTTCTCCAGCAGTAAAGTATGTTTTTAAGCCTAGAAGGGCAAACGCTGCTCTAATCATGGTGTTGACTCCAGAGTCTTGCACACCAAGGCTTTCCAGATAGCTGTCGCGTTCGTCTTTATCTAAAGCTGACAACTCGGCTTCAATTTGGGCTGAGATTAGTACAACTGGCCGCTTCTCTTCTTCTGCCTTCTTCTTCAAGATTTGCAGATATTTATTGGCATCTGGGTCGGCTAGTTGGTCTTCTTTGACATTAGCGGCGTAGAGCAATGGCTTGGTGGACAGCAATTGAAGCTGAGGCAAGATTGCTTTCTCTTCATCGGTCAAGATTGATAGGTCTACAGCCTCTACGTTATCGATAAAAGGCGAAATTTTCTCAAAAATGCTTATTTCTAGCTGGGAGCGTTTGTCGATATTATTCTTTTGCTTTTTCAGACGTTCCATTCTTTTGCCGATTGATGCCTGGTCGGCCATGGCCAGCTCAATGTGAATTGTTTCTACGTCTCTCAGTGGGTCAACTGAGCCGTCCACGTGGGTGATGTTTTCGTCATCGAAACAGCGCACTACGTGCACTATGGCATCGACTTCGCGTATGTGTGAGAGAAATTGGTTGCCCAGTCCTTCTCCCTTGCTCGCCCCGCGCACAAGGCCGGCGATATCGACGAACTCAAAGACTCCCGGAAGTACTTGTTGGGGCTTGACTAACTCTTTTAATTTATCGAGTCGCTCATCCGGCACCTTGACGATGCCAGTGTTTGGTTCAATTGTGCAGAAAGGATAATTGGCGCTCTCCGCTTGGTAGGAAGCAGTTAATGCGTTAAAAAGAGTAGACTTGCCAACGTTTGGCAAACCAACGATACCGGCCTTGAGCATTTCAGTCTCCAATGACAAGAAGGGCTGCCAGTTTTTGCTGCAGCCAAGCGGACATTATATTAGGACTGCCATTGGAGTTTATGAGATGCTTGCAATTAGTGTTGAAAACAAATGCTGCCTAAAACAAATACTTAAGAAAGGAAATACTGACAACCTTTGCTTTCGATGCAAGCTGCTTGAAAGAATCGCCATTTATTGTAAAAAAGTACCGTGCTTTTCACTTGGAAGGTACGCAAAAAGGTACACAAAAAGTACACAAAGTAGTTAGCAGAAGCGAAAGAACATTGAATACTTTCGATAATAATCTTGACTCTGATCATCAAAAGAATCTCCAAACAAATGCTCAAGCCAGTGTTGACAAGGGTGCAGAGAAGTCTTTTGAAAAGAGTGCGGAAAAGGTAGACCAAATGAGAATATTGCTTGCAGAAGATGATGATTTTCTGGCGGGAGGCATAGCTCTTGCTCTGCGTAATAACCGGTTTTCTGTCGATCATGTTCGATCCGGAACAGACACAGACCATGCACTGAAATACACAGACTACGACCTGGTGATTCTTGATCTTGGTCTGCCAAAGATGGATGGTATGGAAGTTTTGGGGAATCTGCGAAGCCGTGGCCAGTCTTTGCCTGTGTTGGTACTTACCGCTCGAGATCGTCTAGAAGATCGTGTGTCTGGGCTAGACTCTGGCGCCAACGACTATTTGACTAAGCCCTTCGAGTTGCCTGAGCTCATGGCTCGGGTGCGAGCTTTAATTCGCAACGACCGCTGGGGCAATACCACCGAATTCGTTTATGGACCAATCAAATTCAATACTTCGTCTCGCCGGGTGCTCGTTAATGACAGTCCGATAGACCTTTCTGCCCGAGAGCTGGCAGTTTTAGAGCTGCTCCTCCAGCGCGCTGGTCGGGTAGTCAATAAAAATCAGATTGCAGATCACCTGACCAGCTGGGATACTGACCTTACCCATAATGCTATCGAAATTATTGTGCATCGTTTGCGCAAAAAGTTAGAGTGTGATGGCTTCAGTATCCGTACTATGCGGGGCCTAGGTTATCTGATTGAAAAGACCGGCTAATAATTCCATCCGTGGACAGCTTCTCGCCTGGCTGCTTCTGCCCTTGAGTGTTCTGTGGCTCGGTTCAACTGCCTTTGCCTATTACACGTCGGTGGCATTTGCTAACGATACCTACGACCGTGAATTGTTAAACTCTGCTGATTCTGTAGCTGTTCGCACTACTCATAAAGGTGGGCAGTACTCAATTGACTTGCCGCCATATGTGCGCGCGATTCTCAGGCATGATAATACAGATAGCTTTTATTACCAAATACTTTCACCTGAGCGTGAGCGCATTTCTGGTGACGAGAATATGCCGCCTTTGCCCCAGCACTTAAAGCTGGCAATGCCTGTCTTTAGTGATGGTGTAATTGATGGTACTACTGTTAGAGTGGCTTCTATTCTTGTTCCTGTGCCAGAGGCCGAAAGTCAGGGCGAGACATTTATTGTGCAAGTTGCTGAAACGTTGAAGGCACGCAAACGCTTTGCTCAAGAGTTGCTTGTCAGCATGGTGGCACCAGAAATTTTCTTCATTCTACTTGGTGCCATTGCCATTTGGTCCGGTATTGGTCGCGGTCTTGATCCCCTAAAAGATGTGCAAGAAGCTCTATTGCGCCGGTCGCAGCATGATCTCCATCCGCTTTCGACCGAAAGTGCACCACTGGAGGTGCGGCCACTTGTGCATTCCATCAATGAACTACTTGGTCGTCTGCGCAGTGATATTGAGGCCCAAAATCGTTTCGTTGCCAACGCTGCTCATCAATTGCGCACACCCTTAGCTGGTCTAAAGACATATATTGGGTTGTTGCAAGGCTTTGCTAAGGCTCCAGAAGTGGAGCAAGCAGTTACCCAACTTGATCATGGAGTCAATCGTATGACTCATATGGTTAATCGGTTACTCGCCCTAGCTAAGGCTGAGCCAAACGCTGCGGCAATACTGCCCAAGCAGTCTTTCGACTTGAATCAGGTAGCGGCAGCCTCCGCCTCTGATTTAGTCAATGTAGCAATTGAAAAGGATATTGATCTCGCCTTTGAAGGAGCTGATGGCCCGGCTTTGATAGAGGGTGATCCAGCTTCAGTGAGCGAGCTTGTTATGAACTTAGTTGATAATGCACTGCGCTATACTGGCCACGGTGGTCACGTCACCGTGCGTGTTCTGGCTCACAAGGGCGTGGTTCTGTCAGTGGAAGACGATGGGCCTGGTATACCGATTGAAGAGCGAGAGCGTGTCTTTGAGCGCTTCTATCGCGTTCTCGGTACGGGTGAGCAGGGCAGTGGTCTCGGCTTGCCAATTGTGCGCGAAATAGCCCGATCCCATCGCGCCAGTGTTGCTATTGAGACGCCACCTAGTGGCGTCGGTACTTTGCTGTCAGTGACTTTTAATCGACTAGCTTAGATCGCGCTCTAGCAAAAACTAATTTTACAAAGGCTTCAGACCAGCGTTTCTTGAGCGGAAGCAAGTATCTGTTTCCCTTTCAAGAAGTCTGGTAGGCATGAAGGGTTACAGGTGGCAACTAAGTCAGCTTTGCCCGCTAAGCGCTAGTTGATTTTGACAGGGTTATCGCCGGTTTTGACTTCGCGCACTTTGGTCATAGCCAGGGCTTATTAGAACGTGGCCATCATTTCGGCCACTGGAAGGGTGTTGCCGACCATCTGGTATTCCCGTGCGGTCGATCCCGGAAAATTGCGCTGAGCTTGGTTTACAGCAGCAGGCTCAAAGTTCTGAGCTGCTCTATCCAATGTTCTGGCAGAAACATCTCCAGCTCTAGCTAAAGTATCTCCAGTCTTAGCCGATATATCTCCAGCTATAGCGCCAATAGCGGCTCCTATCATATTGGTGGCAGCACCAGCGAGCACGTGGGTTGCGAATTGCTCAGGTTCAAACACTCCGGCGCCATTGAAAGAAATTTGCATTGGTCTTGATGAAATCTTGATGTGAATAGGCTGCTTCTTGATGCCTTCTTGCCGTAGGCAGTTGTTTGATGATGATCACAATCTTGGCGGTGTCAGATGGCGGATTTATTTAGTTGCATGCTTTTTCTCATCCTTTGGTTTGCGGCCTTTGCCTTGGTCTGGGCTTGCTCGAAGTTGATGGTACTAAAACAATGACTTGGATTCACATATTATCTGCTGTAATTTCAGCCCTGCTGATGATTTATTTGCTTATAGCCCTCGTACTACCTGAGCGTTTTTCATGATTTCATCTGGTGTCCTACAAATAATTCTATTCATGTTGGTCCTTTTCGTTTTGGCCGTGCCCTTAGGTAACTACATGGCGTTGATCTATGGACGACCGCTTAAATTTGTACTGCAGTCTTCACGTTCATCTTTACTTGAACCTTCGCTAGAGCCTTCGCATACGTCGCAAAAGCCAAATGCGTTGCTCAAAGCTTTTTTAGCTAGCGAAACTTTGATTTACCGAATGGCGGGTATTAAGTCAGATCGCGAAATGGGCTGGCGCGAATACGCTATGGCCATGCTGGTTTTTAACTTGATCGGAATGACATTTACCTATCTAGTGCAGCGCTTGCAATTCTTGCTGCCAGGCAATTGTGAGAACCTAGCAGCGGTTTCGGCTGACTGCGCTTTTAATACGGCTGTGAGCTTCACCAGTAATACAAACTGGCAGAGTTATGGTGGTGAGACTACCATGAGTTATCTCACCCAGATGCTTGTTTTGACTGTGCAGAATTTCCTTTCAGCAGCAACGGGCATGGCGATTCTCGTGGCTTTGATCCGAGCTTTCAGTCGCCAGCAGACAGAAACAATCGGTAATTTCTTTGTTGATTTGACCCGTTCTGTTATTTATATTCTGTTGCCGTTGTCTTGTGTATTTGCGATTTTTCTGGTGTCCCAGGGTGTTGTGCAAACTTTTGGCGGATACACTGAATATAAGCCACTGGAGCAGTTGTCTGTTGCCGCGTCCAGTTCTCCCTCCAGTTCTCCCTCTAGTTCTTCCTCTAGTTTTGCTAAAAGCGCAGACCCAGCTTCACCTGCAGTCTATAAAATTGCTCGTGGACCGGCCGCCTCTCAGATTGCTATCAAACAGCTGGGCACCAATGGTGGAGGCTTCTTCAATGTCAACTCAAGCCATCCTCTAGAGAATCCCACGCCACTTTCTAACTTCTTTGAGATGCTCGCCATTCTGCTGATTCCAGTAGCTCTCTGTCAGACTTTTGGCAAGATGGTCGGCAGCGGTAGAAATGGCATGGCTCTGCTTGCCGCTATGACAGCCATATTTGTTGGCTGTTTGACTCTTTGTTACTTACCTGAACAGGCTGGAAATCCGGCCTTCGCCGCCATGGGAATCGACCAACAGGCTTCCTCTGAGAGTAGCGGTGGCAATATGGAAGGCAAGGAGGTGCGCTTTGGTGTCGCGAATTCGGTACTATGGGCGGTTGCTACTACGGCTGCCTCAAATGGTTCTGTGAATAGTATGCATGACTCTTTTATTCCTCTGGCCGGGCTTGCTCCGATGCTGCTCATGCAGTTGGGCGAAGTGGTCTACGGTGGAGTCGGCTGTGGCTTATATGGTATGTTGGTTTTTGCCATTATTACGGTCTTTATTGCTGGCTTGATGGTGGGTCGTACTCCTGAATATCTAGGCAAGAAGATTGAAGCTTTTGAGATGAAAATGTCATCTCTTGTGATTCTCTTCCCGCCTATGGCCGTGCTGTTGGGAACCGCCCTGGCTGTCTCTCTCAAGGATGGCTGTGCTGGTGTACTCAATGGTGGTGCTCATGGTTTCAGCGAAATTCTCTATGCTTTTTCTTCAGCAGCAAACAACAATGGCAGTGCTTTTGCTGGCCTTAGCGCTAATACTCCCTTCTATAATTATGCTCTCGGTGTCGCTATGTTTGTAGCTCGCTATGCCCTAGCGGTTCCAGTTCTGGCCTTGGCTGGTTCTCTGGTGGCGAAGAAGAAGGTGCCGACTAGCGCCGGAACAATGCAAACAGATAATTTGCTGTTTGTTATGTTGCTTGTGGGAGTGGTCGTGATTTTTGGAGGATTGACATTTGTTCCTGCTTTAGCGCTGGGACCAATTGTAGAACAGCTTCAGATGATATTTACAAAATGATGATACCAATTAAAACTGACTCAGACTCCAAATCTAATTCTATGTCTACATCTAAATCACAGTCTAAATCCCAGTCTAAGTCGATACCTAAATCTATTATTGACTCAGCAATTTTGTGGAAAGCTGTAATCGATTCGTTCGTCAAATTGGACCCCCGAGTTCAGATTCGCAACCCGGTAATGTTCGTGGTGGAGTTGGGTAGCGTCATTACTACGCTACTTTTCTTCGCAGCACTTTCTCATCAGGGTGAAGCTTCGCCTGGCTTTATATTTTCAATATCGATTTGGCTGTGGATTACTGTGCTTTGCGCTAATTTTGCCGAGTCTATGGCCGAAGGTCGAGGAAAGGCTCAAGCTGACTCTTTGCGTAAGTCGCGCAAAGACGTTATGGCTAAGAAGTTGGCAGAAGCATCGCTGAAAGCTGTTGTTACTTCTATATCGGCCAGTGGACTGAGAAAAGGTGACATTGTATTGGTGGAAGCGGCCGACATTATTCCTTGCGACGGCGAAGTGATAGAAGGTGTGGCCTCAGTTGATGAGAGCGCGATCACTGGTGAAAGCGCCCCTGTAATCAGAGAAAGTGGAGGCGATCGCAGTGCCGTAACTGGTGGCACAAGAGTATTGTCAGATTGGCTCATAGTAAGAATTTCGGTCAATCCCGGGGAAACTTTTCTCGATCGTATGATTGCCATGGTTGAGGGAGCCAAACGGCAGAAGACCCCTAATGAAATTGCTCTGAACATTTTGTTGGCGGCATTGACCTTGGTGTTCTTGCTGGTCACTTTTACTCTCTATCCTTTTTCTAGTTACAGTGCCAGTGTCTCTCATGGTCAGCCAGTTTCGCTTACTGTCTTAGTGGCACTTCTCGTTTGTCTAATTCCTACAACTATTGGAGGATTGCTCTCGGCTATAGGCATTGCTGGCATGGACCGCTTAATCAAAGCCAATGTCATTGCCATGTCAGGTCGTGCCGTCGAGGCCGCCGGAGATGTTGATATGCTGCTTCTCGACAAGACTGGCACGATAACAATGGGCAACAGGCAGGCCACTTTGTTTGTCGCCGCTAAAGGTGTTACAGAGTCAGAACTGGCAGATGCAGCTCAGATCTCTTCCCTGGCCGATGAGACACCTGAAGGAAGAAGTATTGTGGTCTTGGCTAAAGAGAAATTTTCTATCCGTGAGCGCAATATGCAAGAGCTTGGCGCAGAGTTTGTTCCATTTTCTGCTCAGACAAGAATGAGCGGTGTCAACTTTAGTGGACGGGAGATTCGCAAAGGCGCGGCCGATGCCGTGGAAGCGTATGTGCTTGATCAAGGTGGTACATATCCGGAAGAAGTGCGCGAAGCTGTCGACAATATTGCTCGGCAAGGTGGTACACCACTAGTAGTATCAGATCGTGGCCGTGTCTTGGGAGTTGTTCAGCTAAAAGACATTGTGAAGGGTGGTATCAAAGAGCGCTTTGCTGCGCTGCGGGCGATGGGTATCAAGACAGTCATGATTACCGGTGATAATCCCCTGACTGCAGCTGCTATCGCTGCCGAGGCTGGTGTAGATGATTACTTGGCTCAAGCTACTCCAGAGGAGAAGTTGCGTCTGATTCGCGAAGCTCAAGCTGGCGGTCGCCTGGTAGCGATGACTGGGGACGGTACTAATGATGCGCCTGCCCTGGCCCAGGCTGACGTGGCCGTGGCCATGAACACTGGTACCCAAGCTGCCAAAGAGGCCTGCAATATGGTCGATCTCGACTCTAGTCCTACTAAGTTGATTGAGATTGTGGAGATAGGCAAACAGCTCTTGATGACTCGTGGTGCACTGACAACATTTAGCATCGCCAATGATGTTGCCAAATATTTTGCCATTATTCCTGCTGCATTTGCCACTACTTATCCAGTGCTCAACAAGCTAAATATTATGCAACTGGTGTCGCCGCAGAGTGCGGTGTTGTCGGCGGTCATATTCAATGCTCTAGTTATTCTATTTCTTTTACCACTAGCGCTAAAGGGTGTCCGTTATCGCGCTGTTGGTGCCTCTATTCTACTGCGCGACAACTTACTCATCTACGGTCTTGGTGGTATTGTTGCTCCGTTCGTTGGTATCAAACTGATTGACATGCTTTTGAGTGGATTGAAGCTAGTTTAAGGATAGGAGACGATCATGTCAGCCCAGGAACCGATCATGTCAGCGCAGGAACCAATAGCTAAGCCTTCAACTACAGCATCGTCTGAGATTTCGGCAATGCCAGAATCAAACTGTCGGTCGGCGATTGTGCCTGCCTCGGAACCAATCGTCAAATCGGCCGTTTTACTTTTCGCAATTTTTACTGTATTGACCGGCCTAGTCTATCCATGTCTGATTACTTTCGTTGCCCAAGCTGTTTTTCCTCGTCAAGCCGAAGGTAGTTTGATTCGTTCACCGTTGGAAAGACTAAGTAAAGCTGTCGCTAGTAACAAAGTCCAAAACGGCGTCAATAATGAAGTCAATAGTAGTACTAATCACGATGCTAATCACGATGCTAATCACGATGCTAATCACGACGTTAATCACGACGTAGTAGTTGGCTCTAGTTTAGTCGGACAGTCTTTTACTGCGCCAAAGTATTTTTGGCCTCGGCCCTCGGCGACAAGTCCAGCCTATAATGCCGCGGCCTCTTCTGGTTCTAATCTCGGGCCGACCAATCCCGATTTTTTAGCTACTGTTAGCAAGAGGGCTGACGCATTGAGAGCAATTTCGACAGGCCAGCCATCGCCAGGTAGCACTAGGTTGGAAAAAGTACCAGTTGATTTGGTCACCGCTTCTGCCAGTGGTTTAGATCCCGACATCAGCCCTGCTGCTGCTCGCGTTCAAGTCGAGCGAGTCGCCAATGCTCGTTCTATCAGCCGGGAACAAGTACTGAAGTTAGTCGCTGAGCATACAAAGGGTAGAGATTTTGGCGTGCTCGGCGACCATCGCGTCAATGTTTTGGAGTTAAATTTAGCCCTTGATCAGTTGAACCAAAAGATGTGAGCCATGAATGACTCCCGCCCCGATCCAAGTTTGTTATTGACTCGACTTCGAGAAGAGGAAGGCACGGGTCGCGGTCATTTAAAGATATTTTTTGGTGCTTCAGCTGGTGTGGGTAAAACCTACTCAATGCTTCAAGCTGCCGGCAAGCTGAAGGAAGCGGGCGTCGATGTCGTTGTTGGTTGTGCAGAGACTCACGGTCGAGCAGAGACAGCTTTACTGCTTGAGAGCTTAGAGATTCTGCCACGGGTTTCAGTTGATTATCGTGGAACTACCTTAGCCGAATTTGATATTGACGCCGCCCTAGCGCGCAAGCCACAGCTAATTCTAGTAGACGAATTGGCCCATAGCAATGCTCCAGGCTCTCGGCATGCAAAGCGTTGGCAGGATGTCCAGGAGCTTCTCGAGGCTGGCATCGACGTCTTCTCAACTTTGAACGTACAGCATATTGAAAGCCTGCATGATGTTGTCTCTCAAATCACTGGTGTGCTTGTTCATGAGCGAATTCCTGATTCATTGTTGGAAAATGCCGCCGAATTTGAACTGGTCGATTTGCCACCAGATGAGCTAATCCAGCGTCTTCGTGATGGCAAAATTTATGTCAGCGAAAGGGCTGAGTCTGCACTGAACAATTTCTTTCGCAAAGGAAATCTTATAGCACTGCGCGAATTGGCGCTGCGCTACACTGCAGAACATGTAGATGGCGAAATGCTGAGATATAGACATGTTCACCAAATTAATGAGCCCTGGCCAACCACTGATCGAATGCTTGTCTGTGTCAGTAATAGTCCACTTTCAATTCGACTTGTGCGTGCCACTAAGCGCATGGCCGTAGCTCTGAAGGCTAAATGGTATGTTGCATTTGTCGAAACACCAGGTTACTTGCGTCTGCCTGATAGTGAGAAGGCTCGTGTTGTCGAGACACTGCGCTTGGCCGAACAACTGGGCGCTGAAACCTTAGAGCTAAGTGGCGAAAATGTCAGCGAAGAGTTAGTGCGCTGGGCTCGCAGTAACAATATTACTAAGATTGTCATTGGCAAACCAGCTCAACCTCGTTGGTTGGAAGTGTTGCGTGGATCAATTGTTGATGAGATCGTGCGCAAGAGCGGCATGATTGACGTATATGTCATCACTGGTGATGCCGAAGGCGCAGCCGTGCCCTGGGTGAAGAAAGTGCGAACCACTCGCAGACCTAAAGACTATTTAGGGTCATCTGCTATCGTCGCCTTGTGCACAGTTATTGCCGCTTTCATGACTGGTCATTTCGAGCTATCCAATGTGATTATGGTCTACATGCTCGGCATTGTTATTGTTGCTTCGCAGTACGGGCGAGGGCCGGCTGTTTTCGCGTCAGTTATTAGTGTTGCCAGTTTCGATTTCTTCTTTGTACCGCCTTTCTTAACCTTCGCTGTTTCCGACACTCAGTATTTGGTTACTTTTGCCGTTATGTTGACAATCGCACTTGTTATCAGCACACTGACTGCTCGCATTCGCCAACAGGCGCAATCTGCGCGTTTGCGAGAGCGACGTACTGCAGCTCTCTATTTGATGAGCCGTGAATTATCTTCTACGTTAAATCTAGACGATTTAGTCAGCATTGGCTTGCGCCACATAGCTGAAACTTTTGAAAGTAAGGTGGCTGTCTATTTGCCCAATTTTGAAGGCGTTTTGCAGGTTCGTGTACACCTTGACGGTCTTGATGCTGGTGTGGCCGTCTGGTCTTTTAAGAACAAACAACCTGCTGGTCTTGGCACCAATACCCTTCCGGCAGCAAATGCGCTTTACGTGCCGTTGTTTGGAGCAAAGGCTGTAATTGGAGTGTTGGCGATTCGGCCTGCTGACAATGATCGCTTTCTTGCACCTGAACAGTTGCATCTGCTAGAGACCTTCGGTAATCAAATAGCAATAGCGCTGGAGCGGGCACAACTGGCTGACGATAACGAACGTGCTCGTTTGCAGGTCAAGGCCGAGCAGTTAAGGAATAGTTTGCTCAGTTCAGTCTCCCACGATCTGCGTACACCGCTTGCCACTATTACTGGTGCAGCGAGCACAATTGTGGAAGGCTCTGCCAGTCTTACTGTGGAGAAGTGCAAGGACATGGCTGCCGAGATTTTTCATGAATCTGAACGTCTCAATCGCTTGGTCGGGAATTTACTCGATATGACCAAGGTTCAGTCTGGAAATTTAAAGGTGCGCAAAGAGTGGTGTCCTATAGATGAACTCATCGGGGCTGCCCTAAGTTATGTTGACGATAGGTTGAGCGATAGGCATGTGCGAATTCTAATTTCGCCCGATTTGCCTTTGATTCCTGTTGATTCAATTCTCATTCAACAAGTCCTAGTTAACTTGCTCGAGAATGCTTTAAAGTACACTCCCGACGGTTCCGAACTAGTTTTGCGTGCTTCTGTATCTGACCAAGTTGCCCAGATTGAAGTCGCTGATCGTGGTCCGGGAATCCCTCCTGAGAATGTTGAGAAAATCTTTGAAAAGTTCTTTCGCGAGGAACGTTCTGACCGCACAGGTGTTGGACTTGGGCTTGCTATATGTAGCGGGATTGTAGAAGCACACGGCGGTAAGATTTGGGTGCAAAACCGGGCTGGTGGTGGTGCCGTATTTAAGTTTACTTTGCCAATTGAAGGTATTCCGAACCTAGATCACCTCGAAAATGTCAATGACTAATCAACCAACTACACCATTGATACTAGTAATTGAGGATGAGGCCCCAATTCGCCGCTTTTTAAAAATGGCCCTAATCGATCAAGGCTTTGCTTTTGAAGAAGCGTTAACTGGTCGTGAAGGATTGACCATTTTGGCAAGTCGATGCCCAGACTTGATAATTTTAGACCTTGGCCTACCAGATATGGATGGCTTGAACGTAACTAAGGAACTGAGACAGTGGAGTGATGTACCGGTTATTGTTCTGTCTGCCCGCGGTCAAGAGAGAGATAAAGTCGAAGCTCTTGATGCGGGAGCTGATGACTACCTAACTAAACCATTTGGCATTTCGGAGCTACTTGCCAGGGTGCGTGTGGCCCTGCGAAATGCTTCCAAGAACTCGAAATCAGTTGTCGAGTCAAATATTGCATTCGGTGAAGTCACCATTGATCTGGCTAAGAGAGAAGTTAAGGTTGCTGGTGAGGAGATTCATTTAACACCGATTGAGTATAAGCTTTTGACTACATTGGTGCGCTATGCCGGAAAGGTTGTAACTCATAACCTGCTTCTACGAGAAGCTTGGGGGGTTGGCTATCAGGCCGAAACTCATTATTTGCGTGTTTATATGGCTCAGCTAAGAAGAAAACTGGAACAAGATTCTGCGCACCCGCGGCATCTTATTACTGAGCCTGGAATTGGTTATCGTTTAAAACTTTGAACTTTTTGGTTCGATGTTTTTTTCGTACTTTCCTTGTTATTGCGCTAAGAATTTGACCGATATCGGCCAAATTCTTTTTTGGCTGAATCAAATTTCAATGAGATTTTAAGGCAAATTCAAACCGCTTCCGCTTGACAGGCGTTGAACTTTTTCCGCCTTGCCTACGTTTATCAGAAAAGGCGAGGGGGAGTAATTATGAAATTTCGTTGTATCGAACATGCGGTTAATGAGGGCCTAATTCAACAGAGGTGGCCAGAGTTCGAGGAACTAGTACCCGATGATGAAGTCGGCTTAGAAATAGTTTTCAGAGCCTTGAGTATGCTCGGCCTTGTGCGCTGTAAGTGCGGCAGTCAGGCTGTAGTTAGAGAAGAAAGATCAAGAACATTTTCGTGTGGTGATTGTCATGCGAAAGTTTGGTTTACGGCTGGCACTCTATTCTATAGAGTGAAGCAATTTAAGGCCTGGCTCGGCGCTATTTGGCTAATGGAAAACGGCATTGCTGTGGCTTCAAGTAGACTAGCTCAATTGGCTGGAATTGCTCAGGCAACAGCACACAACATTCTGAAAAAGATTCGGCTCTTGGTCGAGGATTGTTTCGAAGCAGAAGCTCCGTCCATTTCTTCCACACTATTTATTTCAATCATGACAAAGCGTTCTAGAAGTAGCCTTCCCAACGCCCACCCTGATGCGGAGTTAAGGACAATGTCTGCAGAGAATCAGCCTGCTGATTGCTTTTCGAGATCTGAGTTTGAGCCCAGGGAGGATGTCGATTCTGGTTTCGCTTCTGATAGTGAAAGAGCACCGTCGGCTCCGGACCCTTCTTCTTCTATGGAGGAAAACGAACAGAGAGTTTTTGACTATATCTCGTATACCCCAATAAGTTTTGACTCTCTCTGCGAGCTAACGGGATTGTCTGTTGGCATTGTTTCGGCGGCTTTGGTAATGCTGGAGTTGTCTGGCCGCATTAATTGTCTGGATGGTGATTTCTTTGTGCGCAGTAAATCGAGTACAGCGTCGACTTCGGAACGAAGCGAAATACTTACAGCTGAGGCTCTTGCTCTAATCGCTGCTGTCCATCGTCTAATTTGGTCTATTCATCATGGCGTTAGTTTTAAATGGCTTCAAAGTTTTCTTGCCATGATCTGGTTCTTCTTTGACAAGGTTCGGTGGACTCGTGGAACTCTACTTGTAGCTTGTCTAAAATCTGGTCCGATTGATGTCAACGGACGTGGAGCGTTTTGTCCGTCCAGGCTAGTTGTCTTTCCCTCTATGTTGCGCACCGTCGCAAATTAAGGTTTTGAGCATTCTAGTCACGCGCTCGACTTCAAGAGTCCTTATCTTTTTTCCGCCTAGTATCTGTTGCCACGTCATCAGAGAGACGAATGAGCCAGCACAGATGTGAGCCATCGCAGCGCTGTCAGCTATATTCAACTCTGGATGACGATCGAAATAAGTGGTGGCTAGGTCCATGCCTCTGAGAATTACTGTTCTAACATAGATACTAGCTAGTTCTGGGAATCGCTCTGATTCTCCTACCATCAGGCGAAATAATCTTAAGTATTCAGGATCTTCCATCAGTACTGAAAATTTATTGCTGACTTGCTCTATGAACATCTCTGGAGATAAGACCATTAGTGGTTCCAGATCTTCATAGTTTAGGTCGATTTTCTTTATAGTTAGTTCTTCAATTATGGCTATGAAAAGCTGTTCTTTGTCTTTGAAGTGGCTATAGATAGTTGCTTTGATTACCCCAGCCTGATCGGCAACCCGATTCATGCTTGTTGCTTTGTAACCGTTTTCTAGAAATACTTTTATTGCCGCGGCTACTATTTGATCGCGCTTGCTGCGTGGATGCGCACGTTTGTCTTCAGCCTCAGATTTTATGGCATCTGTATTTGAGGGCAATTCTGCTGTCACGAAATGGCACCTTTGGGAAAGCGAACAGTCTAGCAAGTTGGCTGCGCAAAATTTTAATGCGATTGTTTGAAATCGCGAACTTGGCCGATATCGGCCAAGTTCGCGGACAAGATTATCAAAAATTGCGTCGATGAGGGATTGACATACCATCCATACCGGTTGGTATGATAGCAGTATCTGATAACTTTGGCCAGAAATTTGGATAGACTTCGGATTTTACTTTTAAGATGGATAGTTAGATGAGTATGAGTAAGTGACGATGCAAACCGTAGATCCACAGTCAGGAGCCTCTCAGCAGTCGCATGTTTCCGGCCCGACCGCCAACGCTCCAAGTGCCGGTCGTAAGCCCTCAAGGCGTGGTCTTCCTAAGCTGCTTGTCGTTCTTGTCACCCTGTGTCTACTGGGGGGCGCTGGTTGGATCTTTTGTAAGCAGTTCTGGCCTCAGCCAACAGATACTCGAGCTGTCAAGGTCAGCGGTCGTATCGAGGGTTATGAGTCGAATATTGGCCCCAAGATTGGTGGGCGAGTAGATTTTGTGGCTTATCGAGAGGGCGATCAAGTAAAAAAGGGCGACGTACTAGTCAAAATTAGTGATGACGATGTTCAAGCTCAGTTGCGCAGTGCCGAGGCAAAAAGACGGAGAGCAGCTGCTCTGGCCGATCAGGCAGGCTATCAGATCGGAGTCGTAAACAATCAAATAGATGAAGCTAAATTGAGAGTGCTCCAGTCTTCTGAAGATATGCGGGCGCAAATTGATCAGGCCGATGCCAATGTAGCCCAGGCTGATGCCAGAGTTAGCGAAACAGAGGCCCAGTTAATTCAAGCTCAATCTGATTTGAAGTTGGCTCGAATTAGAAAGGAGCGTTATAACTTTCTTGCTTCTCGAGGTGCAGTTACCCTTGATGAAAACGATCAGGTGTCGACCAGTGCTGCAACTTCTGAAGCTGTTGTTAGTGCCAAATCTAGCTCGGTTGAAGCAGCTCGCAAGCAGTTGAATGTTTCTAAGGCGGCTTTGGCACAGGCTCGGTCTGCTCGTCTCAATCCACGTATGCGTCAGTCTCAGTTGCGAGCCTTTGGAGATCAGTTACTCCAGGCGCAATATCAACTGAAAAGTGCAAAGCAAGACGAGTTAAGCGCCAAAGCTGATGAGGAGCAAATTCTAGCTAATATCGCCTACCTAAGTGTGAAGAGTCCGATTTCAGGAATCGTAACTGCGCGTGCGGTTGAACCTGGAGTGGTGGCAGTGCCTGGTCAGACTCTTATTTCGGTAATAGATTTGAGCACTGTTTACCTCCGTGGTTATGTTCCAGAAGGTCAGATAGGACGTGTTCGCGTCGGGCAGAAGGCTAAAGTGTTTCTTGATTCTTCACCCGATAAGCCTTTTGAAGGCACAGTCATTCAAATTGACCCTGAAGGTTCGTTCACCCCAGAGAATATTTACTTCAAGGATGATCGAGTCAAACAAGTTTTCGGCATCAAAATTGCCATAGCCCAACCCGATCGCTTTGCCAAGCCAGGGATGCCTGCTGACGCTGAGATTATTGTAGACGCGCCTTGATCATGATAGAGCCGCTCGCCAAGTCAGCTATTAGCGCTGTCCAGCCCATAGTTAAAGTGCAGGGCTTGAAAAAATCTTATGGTGCACTAGAGGCTGTCAAAGGTCTCGATTTCGATATTTTCGAGGGCGAAATATTTGGTTTGATTGGTCCTGATGGTGCTGGAAAGACGACTACTTTTCATGTTCTTGGTGGCGTAATGGAGCAGACTGAAGGGAGTGCCAGTGTAATCGGGCAGAAGCCGCGGGATGTTCGCCTCGAAATTGGTTATTTGACTCAACAATTTTCGCTTTATCTCGATCTCAGTATTGCTGAAAATTTGCGCTACGTAGCTGGTTTGAGAGAAGTCGAAAAAACTGAATTTGAAGAGCGCAGTCAGAAATATTTAAAGCTGATGAATATCGAGCGTTTTTCTGGTCGTTTGGCTGGAGAGTTGTCCGGTGGAATGAAGCAGAAACTAGCTCTTTGTTGCGCTTTAATTGCTAGACCTAAGCTACTTCTGCTCGATGAGCCCACCACTGGAGTCGATCCCGTTTCGCGCCGCGAGTTTTGGGACTTACTGGCGACGGTCACTACAGAAGGTGTCACTGTTGCTGTCGCTACTCCCTATCTAGATGAAGCAGAGCGTTGTAATCGTTTGATTCTGATGCATGAAGGCGAGATTGAGGAAATCGGTACACCGATGGAATTGAAGAAAGGACTTGGTCTGCATCGACTAGAGGTGAGAGCTAGTGCCATAGACAATTTGGAGCGAAGATTACACCAAGTTGAGAAGGATGATCCAAGTATTTTTTCTGATGTGCAGACTTTTGGTGATCGACTGGACGTACTGGTTGATGATGTCGAAAAGGCTTGTGCTGCTGTTCGCCAGGCTGCAGCTCTAGAGAAAACTACCGATTCGCTGTCTATTGACGTGCAGGAGCCAACTTTAGAAAATGTTTTCGTTACTAAGCTAAGGGCTAAATCGGGAAGTGAAATCCATGCAGTGGAGCGGATGTTTCCCTTTGTAGACTCGGGTATTAAAGCTGGAGCCAGTATTATGACCGGTGCCAGTAGCAGGGCCGAAGCCAGTATTATTACCGGTGCCAGCAGCAAGGCCGAGGCTAGCATCAAGGCAGAAACGGCGAGCGGAGCAGGTTCGGCCATATTGGCTCAGGGTGTAAAGAAAGTCTATGGTAGTTTTCATGCTGTTAAAGATGTCAATTTGCGAATCGAATATGGCGACATTTATGGTCTACTTGGTGCCAATGGTGCGGGAAAGACAACTACCATTAAAATACTTTGTGGACTGATAAAACCCACAGCTGGACGTATGGAATTGTGCGGTCAGAAGTCCAACTTGCGTTCGCAGTCACTAAGACAGCGGCTTGGTTATATGAGCCAGAAATTTACTCTATATGATGACTTAACCATTCGCGAAAATTTGGAATTTTATTGTGGTGTTTATTGCGTGCCAGATGCTCTTAAGCGTGAACGCATAACATGGGTTTTGAGAAGCTCAGATTTAGCTGGGCAAGAGGGTTTGCTTACCTCTAAATTACCGGGAGGTTGGAAGCAACGGCTGTCATTTGGTGCAGCAGTGTTGCACCAACCAGAAGTATTGTTTCTCGATGAACCAACATCAGGAGTTGACCCTCTGGCTCGACGCGAAATGTGGAAGTTGATTCGAGATTTTTCTAGGCAGGGTACTGCTGTGCTTGTGACAACACACTTCTTAGAAGAAGCTGAATACTGCAATAATCTCGGCTTTATGGTGGCTGGCTCTCTTGTCGCTGAGGGGTCGCCCTCTCAGATTAAGGCTAGTCAGCCGGGAAAACTTGTGGAGATGCGATTTGGCAATGCTCAGGCCGCTTATGCTTTTTTGAAGCGTAAATTAGTATCTTGGCGTGTTTCAATGTTTGCTGATAGTTTGCATGTGGTTTTTGATGATCCTGATAGCGAATTGCCAGCTTTAACCAACGAATTGACTGCAAATGGTTTGGCGCCACTTTCTACTAGGCAAATAGATTTTAGTTTGGAAGATTCGTTTATCTCAATTGTGCAGCGCGCTTCGGGGGTAGTTTAGAGCTGATGCGGCGAATCATTTCTCAAGCAGGAAAAGAAATTGCGCAATTTAGAAGGGATAAACTCACCCTGGCCCTGGCGTTTTTGTTGCCATCAGTGGCAATGCTTCTTTATGGTTATGCCACCAGACTTGAATCCAAAGATATTCCAGTAGCTGTGAGAAATTTCGACAATGGCGCACTCAGTCGCGACTATATCGATACTATTTTTGCAAACGGACAATTAGTTAATACGCCTTGGCATGATCCGGTGCATCTTAGATCTGCTCCGGCAAGTGTAGTATCAAGCAGCGCCATGGGCCCTCTTGATTTAGGAGAGGCGAAGGCGACCATCACTATTCCGCCTGAATTTTCGCGACGCATTAGGCAAGGTCAGGCTTCTGACGTTCAAGTGATAATCGACGCTACTGATGTTAATAATGCTCGTGTTGTGAAGAACAGCATACTTGCCACCACCGGATATTTCTTACGTAGCCATAATTTCAACCAAGTAAAGAATCTAGTTACTACTAAAGTACGCTTGTGGTTTAATCCCGGTCGCGAAGAAGCCCTCTATGTTGCTCCTGGCGCTACGGCAGTTATTCTTTGGATCTTCCCGTGCCTTCTGTCGGCTCTTGCTATGTCGCGGGAGAAAGAACAAGGCACCATTTTGCAGCTCTATGCCTCCAGCATTTCTTCGTTTGAGTTGGTGGTTGGTAAGGCCCTGGCTTACACAGCCATTGCATTTGTTCAGGCTTTCATCGTAATTTCTATGGCTATGGTTCTATTTGGGATCAGATTGGTTGGTGACCCCTATATCTATCTGATTTCCACGACAGTATTTCTCGCTAGTGCTGTATTGTTTGGCCTTTTTGTTGGCACCCGTGCCAACACTCAAAGTGCGGCGGTGCAAATGGTTGCTACAACTGGATTTACTACTGCTCTCTTGCTCTCTGGGTTTCTCTATCCATTGCGGAATATTACTTATCCCTTGTCTCTCATTTGCAATATCTTGCCAGCGAGATATTTTGTTGAAGCTTCGCGCAATGCCTTTGTTCGTGGCAGCGATTTTACCAGTCAGATTCACCTACCAGTGGCCCTGGCTATTTGCGCCACCGTTTTGCTAGTGGGTGCTGCTCGGATCATGCGCAGAATGCAACTATCCGGTGGCGGTTAGAGAGTGCCGACTAGAGAGTGCTGTATAGAGAGTGAGAGCTAAAGAATGCGAACGATAGAATATTTTGGAAAACTGTATGTCAACTAGTACTCGTAATTATCGCCACCAAATACGGGCTCTCATTATTAAAGAGTTGCGTCAAATCATGCGTGATAAGCAGCTGATTTTTCTGCTCTTCTTTATGCCGGTGTTGCAATTATTTCTCTATGGATTTGCCTTGAGCCCCGATGTTGAGCACTTGCGCTTAGGGGTTATTGATCATGCCGCTTCTCCCACCAGTCGTGAGGTCGTTGCTGCTTTGGTGGAAAATGGTGTTTTTGATCTCACCGCTTCCGGTGGCACCGAAGCCACCTTAGCGAAAAATGTTCGGGACGGCAATCTTGAAGCTGGCTTGATCGTGCCCCCGGAGTTCGAGCGCGAAATTAAGCACGGAACCAAGGTCTCAATACAGGTCATGCTCGATGGCGTCGATGCCAATACCGCTGGCATTGCCAACGGTTATATTAGTCAGATTGTTTCGACCTTTAACAGACTGCTTGTTACGGGGTCACAGAAATCTCATGAGCTGATTAGTCCCCAGATTACATTTGCATACAACCCTGGTTTAATCAGTAGCTGGTTCTTTGTACCAGGAGTAATCGCTCTTGTGATCAATCTCGTTAGTACTTTGGTGTCTAGTACTGCAGTAATTAGAGAGAAAGATTCAGGCACTCTTGAGCAACTTTTGATGACACCAGTTAATTCGTTGCAGATTCTCTTGGCTAAGATTATTCCGCTCTCAATGCTGCTCATGATTACAGTGCTCGTTTGCCTGCTGATAAGTTCAACGGTATTCCATGTGCCATTCAGGGGCAATATTTTTCTCTTTCTCTTTGTATCTTTTCTGGCCATTCTTGTTGGTATTGCTATTGGCATTGCTCTAGCTGCCTTCTCGCAAAATCAGAGGCAGGCACTTCTTACTTCCTTCTTTGTTAACTTACCAGTAATCCAGCTCTCTGGTGCAGTAGCACCGCTGGAAAGTATTCCTGAATTTTTCCAGATTTTGTCTCTTCTTGACCCCCTGCGCTATTACGTTAGCTGTGTGCGGGCTATTATTCTCAAAGGTGCCGGGCTTGAAGCAATCTGGCCAGACGTTCTTGCTCTAGCGGCATTTGCCACGATTCTCTTAGCTTTAAGCACATCCAAATTCGGGAGGCAGTTGGCATAATGTTTCGCACTCTCTCGCTATCGGTTGCTCTTCCTCTTGCTTTGTTAGTCGGTTTCGCTAGTCTCTTGTCTTCGAGCAGTGCTCTGGCGCAAGATGCTGCCAACCAGAACTCAAGTCAAGGCTCAAGTTCAAGCTCAAGTTCAAGCTCAAGTTCAAGTTCAAGTCAAGGCTCAAGTCCAAGCTCAAGTTCAAGTTCAAGTCAAAGTTTGCCCCTGCGCGGTCTCAATAATGGTCCTCTGACTAATGGTTCTCTTATTAAGGGACCCCTTGATGAAGTGGTGCCAGTTGACGATCTGTCTGGTAGCGATATCGATCCCCAGCGTATTCAAATCGTTCGACCACCATTGTCGGCTTTGATTTCGATTGACAAGAAAGTAGATTCTTCCTTGCTTGACGCAGCTTCAACAGTACCGATGAGCTTAGATGACGTGGTGCAGTCAGCTGTTAGGAACAATCTCGATATTGGTATTTCGTCATTCAGCGAACGAGCACGTAAGGCCAACTTGGTTTCTTCAATGGGCAAGTTCTTGCCTGATATTGCTTTGTCTTATCAGTGGAATTATCTCAAAGGCAAAGCCAATGTCCCCTTTGGTCAAGCACTGGAGCCATTAAGCTTTAACAACCCCTTTATTCTAACTTCCGCTGGTTTTAAATATTATGGATACCGTGGTGGTAGCGTCTTATTTGGTGCCCTGCAAAATCGCAATAATTATCGCGCCGCACGCCATTCTAAGCACGCTACCGTTAGCGATACACTACAGACTGCCGCCAAGCGCTACTACGATTTGCTGCTACAAGAAGCTCTCCTCCAAATCAGAGTGAAAGCCGTAGAAACATCCGTTGGTCAGCTCTCACTCAACAAAGACTTGAAGCAAGGTGGCTTGGCCACTAATCTAGAGGTTTTGCAGGCGGAAACACAACTGTCTCAAGATCGCCAGAATCTAATCGATCAACAAATTGCTCGTCGTGAAGCGGCCATTCTTTTAGCTGAGTTTCTCAATGTCAATCAGGGTCTAGATATCGTTCCAAACGATTTGTTACTGCAGAAAATTCGCATAGTCTCTGAGCAAGCAAATGCTGCTCGACTCTTGCAATTGGCAATTGACAATCGACCGGAGTTGAAGCAATACGAAGAGCTGCGCTTGGCTGCTAAAAAACAAATCGTTGTCAATGCTGCCAAATTGCAGCCTAATTTTGCCTTCAGTGGAAACGTACTCGGTATTGGCGAAACTCTTAGCAAGCAGTATGAATTGGCACCAATCACCTTGGCCGGTGCCGCTGGGGGAGCTGGTGGAGTGGGTCTGCGCAATAGACAGATCACAGCCTTGTACACGCTTGGGGTAAATGTCAATTGGAATTTCGAAGGTCTCGGAGCCGTTGATCTTGCCAACACCTATGCCGCTAAGATGACTGCTCGGCAGGCTGGACTGCAGCAGCAGCAGGTACTGAACAAAGTCACTTCTGAAGTCAGGCGGTCGTATCTGCAATCACTCAAAACTGATAGAAAGATTGAGGAAGCTGTTGCCCAAGTACGCTCCGCTAACGAGGAGCTGCGTCTGGCTCAGCTGCGCTTTCAAAATGGAGTGGGGCGCAACATAGATGTGCTTAAGGCTCAGCAAGATTACACTTCTTCTTTGATTGAAAAAGCACGAGCTATTGTCAATTTCAATAATGCTCAGATTGATCTGCTACACGATACCGGATTGATCTCAAGTGCTACAGTACTGTCGCGCACTCCAGCGATTCGCTAGTGAGTATTGAACCGATTGAAGGATGTTGCAATGTCCAGCGCTCTGCTCGAGGGAACTAGTTTTGGCGGTTGTAGCGGTGATCCTGCCCATGGTCTTTAAGCTTATATCCTTAAGCTTCGGTTCTTAATCTTAAGCTTAGGGTAACGTGATACACTCCCAGTCCTGAACTTCCTGCAACCCTATTTTACGAAGGCCTGTTCACGCTAAGGCCTGTTCACGTCAAGGCATTTTCACTCTAAGTCATGTTCACTAAGGAGAGACAACAATGGGCACTATGCGCGCACACGAAATTGATTACACCATTATTGGTGATGATATGCAGCTGGTGGAAATTGAGCTGGATCCTGGCGAGACAGTAATTGCTGAAGCTGGTGCTATGAACTATATGGAAGAGGGCATCGTCTTCGAGTCGAAAATGGGCGACGGCACTGACGCCGACCAAGGCATGATGAAAAAGCTCTTTGGAGCAGGCAAGCGCATGCTGGCCGGTGAATCAATGATGATTACCCACTTCTCTAATGGAGGGGCCGGCAAACAAAAAGTTGCCTTTGCTGCTCCCTATCCAGGCAAAATTATTCCTCTTGATTTGGCTCAGCTTGGTGGTCAAGTGACCTGCCAGCGCGACGGATTTCTTTGTGCTGCATACGGCACAAAGCTCGATATCGCCTTCACGCAAAAATTAGGAACTGGCTTCTTTGGCGGCGAAGGCTTTATCCTTCAGCGCTTGAGCGGTGATGGTTTAGCTTTTGTCCACGCTTGCGGCACTATTGTCAAAAGGGAACTGAAAGGCCAGACTCTGCGGGTAGACACTGGTTGTTTGGTGGGATTTACTCCAGGTATTGAATACTCAATAGCTCGCGCTGGCAATTTGAAATCTATGGTATTTGGTGGAGAAGGTCTATTTCTGGCGACATTGAGCGGTCATGGAACAGTTTGGTTGCAGAGCCTACCGTTCTCGCGCTTGGCTAATCGCATTCTTGAGCATGCCCCACGCGCTGGTGGCAGCCCATCAGAGTCTGGTGGTGGTGGCATAATCGGTGGAATTGGCTCGCTCTTCCAAGATTCGTAGCTATCTACTGCCCTTCTTGCGGCGGGATTTGGCCCAGTTATTTAATCTTGTAGTCGTTCTCAAGCTTAACTGCTTCGCTTTGGCGTTGATGTTTTCGTAGGAATGCCGCATAACTTTTGGCGATATTGTTCGATAGAGCTGGATCGTGCTTCTTGTCGAGGCTTAGCTTTAGAGCTTCTTTGTAGTGCACTTCGGCCAAGACAAATTTCCCGTCGCTGTCATTTCGTTGAGCCATGATTAGTTGATTGTAGGCATTGGCGTCGAGGGGAACGGCTGGTCTCATGGGTATGGGTAGATTGGGGCTAATGTGTTTGCGCGGCTGCCATACGTTTACTACGTTGCCAAATCGAGGTGATGTGTGAACCCCGCGTATCGTTGCAGGTACGCTAAGCTTTTCTGTGTTGCTGGGAAGCGGGTTCGATTGGGCTGTCTCTACCGTTATAATTTGAAGGTTTGAAGATAATCCTTGCTCTCGGTGGTTGGATTTACTTTGCCCTAGAGCTGGTAGCCAGAGCGATACGCTCGTGAGCATTGCTAGGAAAGCTGCTGCTCTGCTAATAGTCTTGTGAACACTATCACGCAGTCTTCTCAATCCTTGCGGACAGTTTTCGGTCATCACCGTTCCGTCTTCACGCCGGTAAATACCAGCACAGAGCTTTTCACCCGTCGCACTTCTGCTTCTCAGCAGTTCTTCTGCTTCTGGTGCAGTCATGTTAGTGAGGTTGAAGACGTTTAAGCTGCAACCAGAGCAAAATCGCACAGCATCGGCATCCGAAAGGGCCGCGCCGTTGACACCTTGCATGTTCTCCCAGCCCATTTCGCAAGGGGCGGCAACGAAAACTGTCTTTAGGAAATCGCTTTGCTGCTTCATTTCGGTGAGTTATTTTTGACTAGGTGATGCTACTGGCAGCATAAGCTTTTTTCTCGGCTCTAGCAAGAGCAGCTTCTGCAGATGCAACTGCACTGCTCATTGCTGCATCTACCAGTAGATGTCCTACTCCTACCCAGTCGCCGCAGACGAAAACTGTATCTCTCTTTGTCTGCGTTGTCACCATTGGCAGTGTCACGCTGGCTAAACCGTTCGAGCCATTTTCTGAAGCTAGCGCTGTACCGAAACTTGCTGCCATATTAGGTAAGAAGCGCTTGTAAACAAGCTCGTCTTGCCAGCCTGGCTGCATCTTATCTAGTAGTTCTAGAAGTTGATGCTCATGCTTGTCCGTGCCTTTCTCTCCTTCATGTAAATATACTGCTAAGTGAATGAGAGCGTGATTGGCCTCAGCTAATTTTGCTGTTGTGGAATGCACAGAGTAATAGAGGGGCTCGTCAATACCGATGGCAAAAGTATTTTCTAGATTAGGCAACTTTTTCAAGCAGACATCAAGGCAAGCAGCATGACTGGGCAGGATGCCGTCGAGGGTAGTCTGAAGAGTTTTTGTTTCGCTTGAGCCAGTCGCCAGAAGTCTGCTTACTTGTTTGGGCGGTAGGGCAAGAATGACCGCATCAAAGTTTTGCTTGGCACCATTGATTGTGATTTCGACTTGGTCCCGTTCTTGTCTCTCTTCTTGCTCTTGTTGCGGTCCACCAGTATTTACAGAAATAGCAGAGACTTCCGCTTCGTAGATTTCAGTAAGTTTGTCTTTTCCTTCGCTACGAATTAGTTGCACCATCGAATCAACAAGACTCTGCCAACCGCAATCCAGATAGAGCACACCGTCTTTTTGCACAAGCACTAACTGCTGTATGGCAGCGGCTGCTGAGATTTTTTCAGGGCTGTTGCAATAAGTCGCCAATCTCACAAGGGCTGTGAATAACTCTTGCACGCGCTCACTTTTCACCGTTGATTTGAGCCACTGATTCAGAGTGACATTATGCAATTTGCTCAAGTCGGTTTTTGCCAGGCCGCCCATTAGCATTCCCCATTCGATCTTTTCCACTATAGATAGAAGCTTGGTGGCCACGATTGAAGTGGCATCAATCGGTAAGTCTAAAATTTCGCCTTTGAGAATCGCCAGCGATCGCTTGGGTGCAGGTGAAGCACCAGCAGGATTTATATTCAATTTAGTCAGGATTTCATAGGCGGCCCCGCCTTTGTACAAAGCATGTGGCCCTTGATTGAGAAAGAAACTATCGCGCTTTAAGGTGCTGGCTCGACCGCCTGGGCCTTGCGACTTATCGAATAGAGTAACTTCCGCCCCACCAGCTAGTAGCTTCTGAGTGGCAGTCAGACCCGCCATTCCTGCACCGACTACTGCAATTTTGGCTGTTTCTCGCGATTTCATTTTTCCTGCTCTCTTTGTATATGATGCTGAAAATGTTGGGACTGAAATACTGGTCTAAAAATAGGACCAACATATTATTGGATAACTTTCATCCGTAATTGGTGTGACTATTCAATCATGGATAGATTTTATCCACAATAGCCCTGTGGTTCTTTTAATCTTGGATATAATATGTCCATATGGAAAGGCTAGATACAAGTTTCTATGTGCGACGCTATAGTGCCTCAAGTATCCAGATCACCAAGTATGCAGATCATGCAGTTTTGACTAACCACGGGCTTTATCGGTGAAACTAGGAAATGGTGTCGAGTGGTCAATACATTGTCTGGCCCTGCTCGGGGCTTTGCCCAGTGGGCGCAGTCTTAAGCTTGAGAAACTAGCCGAGTTTCACAATCTCAAAGTCGCATACTTGCGCAAGCACTTCCAGGCCCTCTCTAAGGCTGGGCTGGTTAGTACCGTCACTGGCCCACAGGGCGGCTATCGCTTGGGACGCAGTAGTGACAAAATCAGCCTTCTCGATGTTTATGTAGCTTTAGAGGGTGATGACCCTTGTTTTCGCTGTACTGAAATTCGCCAAGACGGCCCTTGTGCCATCGCCGCCATCGACAATCCCAGTTATAGTGTTCCTTGCAATATTGCAGTGTCGATGTGGAAAGCCGAAGATGCCTGGCGCAAAGAGTTGGCTAAGGTATCAATTGCCGATGTGCTGGGTTCGACAGTCAAGCAAGTTAGTGCTGAAAAAATGGAACGCATGACAAAGTGGCTGGCCGAGGCTCTGGCTTAGTTCTTAGTTTTGCCGAGTTCCTAGTTCTGCAGGCGCAGTTTATTGATCAGCCACGCTTTGGTTTTAGGGAAGTTTTGCGATACAGTAGTAGTTAACTGGCTCGAACCACCGGCGATACCATCGATTATGTAGGCGCAGACTTCTTGCTCGGCAAGATTCGCTGGAGGTGCTAGAAATGGCATGGTTTCTTCTGTGGCTGGCGGCAGGTCTCGCATATCCAATTTGTAGGCCGCATGAAAGTCGGGGTCGAGTGCTAAGCCTCCAGAGCATTGTTCAATGGCATGGCCTACTTGTTTGAGGAAAGCCTCTTTGATTTCAGCTGGGGTGAACGGTTTAGCTGTTGCACTCTTTCCGCCTTTGCCAGGTACCATCAAGTTTTCAAAGACAGCGATTTCTTTGCCGTTCAAAATTGCTGCTTCTTGTAGTTTAGAATTTGCCGCTAATTTATCTTGAGCAGAGGGAGCCACGCTGACAGTTACTTGCGCCGTGTCGAGAATTTGATAAATTGCTCGAGGCATGCCCATGATTGCTTTTTGTACTGCGGCAATAGTAGCTTTACTCACTGGCGCGTGTCCCTTTTTCGCTGAAAAAGGTTTGACCCGGTTGTAGAACGTGGCAGCTTGGCTTTGGCCTTTTTGCGCGGCAAAAGTTGCTGGATTTTCTAGCCGCAATACGCAGCTGGCTGCTTGTGCTGCTTCTGGCGTCCCTCTGAAGCTGTCGCGGATATTGCGATATACAGGCAGTGCTAGTTTGTACTGCCCTTGGGCAGCGTAAGAATGGGCGAGGTAAAGCATGACAATGGCGTTGGAATTGCCTTCTTTCATAGCATCGAGAAAATACTGATTGGCAACGCGGTAGTTGCCGCGGTTGTAGGCTTCCACTCCATCAGCGTAGTCATCATCGCGGTCGGCAAGAGCTGGGGCTGGCATGGTCAAAGAGTATATAAGGCCCAGAGAAACTACCAGCGCCAATGCCATTGAAGCCGTGAGCAATTTTGTTACAGCTAGACTAGTGCGGTGATTTCTAGTTCTGGTCATTTCTAGTTCTGGATATTTCTAGTTCTGGATATTTTAATACTGCTTAACTGCGCCACCATCTATGGTGATAGCAGTACCGGTGATAAATTCGCCTTTTGGAGAAGCTAAAAATGCAATTAGGGCACCAAGATCTTCAGGCTTGCCGAATTTCTTCACAGGTGCTGAGTACTTCCAAGCGTTAACGACTTCTTGAGCCGATACTCCATGGGTTGTGGCGTATTGCTTAGCTAGTTCGTGCACCAGGGGAGTATCAAAATAACCTGGGCAGATGACGTTTACTGTGACGCCATCAGCGGCCACTTCTGTGGCTATGCACTTAGTCAAGGCATTGAGACCTGTGCGTAAGGTACTTTGCACGACTGAGCTGGCTTCAGCTTCGATGCCGAATATTGAGCCGATGTAGATGACACGGCCATAGTTCCTTTTGCGCATGCCCTCTAAAAGCATTCTTGTTAGAACAATTGGTGGACGCAGCACTAGGTCGTGGCCATACTGCCACTGTTCATCTGTTGCTTCAGAAAAGGGATAAGTGGGCGGATGGCCTGTGCTGACAATCAAAATATCGATTTCACCTAGGCGATCTTGGGCTTCACGGGCGGTCTTTTCTAAATCTTCCATTTTGGTTAGGTCGGCGGCAATGCCCACTACCTTAACCCCTGTTTTCGCGGCGATTTCGGCCGATACCAGGTCAATTTTGTCGACGTGACGCGATGAAATCGCTATATCTACGCCTTCTTCGGCTAGCGAAACGGCGCATGCATGGCCTAAGCCGTAACTAGCGCCCGTAATCAGGGCTTTTTTACCCTTCAGTTCTAATTCCATTAGCTTCCCTCTGACTTTTCCATTATCAATAATGATTTGAAGCTGAGAATAGCAGTTAGCCAACCATGAAAAAAACAGCCTGAATGAAATGGTGACCTTCCGTTACCAAGTTGTGCTAATCGGGGTTCAAAATATATTGCCAAATATATTCCTAAATAGCTTGGCTGATGGGGAATTGCCGCATTGCTATGGCAAGCTCAGGCGGTTATGTTGTCACTTAGTAATGCAAGGTTTATTGAAACCATTACTGGAATGACTACTGATACGAGACTAATTGAGAAATGGGTAGATACAGCACAGCGCTTAGTGTGGCCGTCGGGCTTCTGGTCTTCTGCTACTTCATTATTTTCGCCACTGCTTACCCATCGGCCGAATTGTTGCGGGCCATAGCTTTCGAAGTGGTTATTTTCATTTTTGTCTTGGCTTTCAAACTGCAGCAGAATCGCAGTAAGGCCACTCGTTTGGAAAATATGGTCCTGGATGAACTGGGCTCAAAATGGAAAGCCTTAGATTTTTTGCGTAAATCAGGAAGTGCGTTGGTTCTAGCCTGCTGGCTTTCGCTCACTATTTTTCTCGTGATTGACCTCACTGCCCTTACTGCGGCCTGGGTAGGCAATTCCAGCCTCTCGAACAGTATTTATATGGGGCATTACGGCATAGGGCGCAGTCTCTATGCGGCTGTTTCTGGCGCTAGAGGGCATGCCGCAAGTATTTCTAATTCCTCTAATATTTCCAATTCCTCTAATATTGCAATACCGGGAATTCACCCGGCCTATTCTATGGAGATTCTCACAGGCGCCTACATTGAGGCCGGTAAGCACGCCCGTGCTCGAGAATTGACCAAAGAGTTGAAGGCTATGAGAAAGCAACTGTTTGGCGTCGATAGTGAACTGTACGCTGGTATTTTGGCCGATTCAGCCAATCTTTATCGCAAAGAAGGCAATTTTGCTAAGGCGGAGGAAATCAGCAAACAGGCCCTAGCAATTTCCCGTAAAGTTTTGAAGAACACAGGTATGGGTCAGATTATCACGCAAGTGGCCGACAATCTGCGCGATCAGGGCAAATATAGCGAGGCGGAGCCGCTCTATTTGGAAGCTTTGCAGATGCGCGAAAAACAGTTTGGGCCTGGCAGTGTCAAAGCGGCCGAGACTTTGGTTGAGTATGCCAAATTGCTGCGTCTTAGTGGCGACCCTGATGGTGCTACCAAAGCCAAGCGCTATCAAGAGCGAGCTGATGCTATTTTAAAACGGCACGAGACTAAAAACGATCCGCTGGCTTCGATGGTGGTGACAGTCTTGGTTTTTGTCGTTTCAATTGTTGTATCGAAAATTCTTTTTGGACCACGGGGATATCTCACCAAGGTGGCAATGAGACGCATCGAGCAGAGCCTGGCCAGTGGAGCCAAAAACTCTCGTGAAAATATTGGTAAGCTGATCAAATTCTATGAGAATCAGAATAATATTGAACAGGTGGAAAAGTATCAGAATATGCTAAGCACAGTAGCTATAGGCACAGGCCAAACAACAGGCCCTACAAAAAAGTTGAAATAGGAAAAGACTAAGTCTTAGACTTGTAGAAAATAGACTTCTAGGGAATTGCAATCGGTGGAAGAAATAGTTCAATTGTCAAAGCACTATACTAAGCGGGTGCTGCAGCTTCTAGTTGCTGGTCAATATTGGGGCATTCAACGCGAATTTAAACTGGCGCCCGGTCTTACTGCAGAAGAAATTGATCATGCTGTGCGCGATTTTGAGCTGTCTTCTTCTCGCTTGGTCATGCCACCAGAAGCTGCGTTAGCCAGTGTGCAACTGTTCAATTTTGATGATCGCCAGTGGAATTCAGGCCCCCTTCCGCGAGGTACAGCCAGTCATAACACGATTATTTATGTCTCCGATGGCGGCAGCAAGTGGGCCCAAGATTTCTTTCTCTGGTCGGCAATAGGGCGCTCTAAGCACATGCTCAAATTAGTTTTTCGTGTAGTGGGCGAAGATGTCGTAGTTTCTTACGACGGAATTTACCAGAACTAAAACTAACCCTAGAACCTAAGCTAGAACTGTAAAAGTAAAACCGCAACTATTTGAGATTAGGTCTGGGTTTCGCTGGTTTGACTGCGAGGATTGCACCACTGCCAAGCCAGAGCTTAGTATTGAGAACTGGCGTTTGCAACTCACCGCGATCACGCAGTACTTCAGACTCCACAGCGTCTCTTAAATAATCATAGGCATCAGCCAAATTGGTCTTATTACCTTTAGATTCGAGCCCTTCTATTAGTCGTCTCGTAAAGACACTATTTTGATAAGTCTTTGACTCCCAAGAGACCTGGTCGGCCAAGCTCGAACACAATACAGCTTGGCCATTCCCGAGGCTGAGCTTGTCTAGATTGAGTCCTGTATTGCGGGTCAAGCCTTTTTCTGCGGGGGCGGCCGAGCCGCCGTGACAAACGTCCATGATGATCACAGTGCGTTCTGAATGCACTTGCTCTTTGACCATATTGGTAAGCCACTGCATCGGAATGCCTGTAGCGAGCAAGCTATTTTTGTTAGTGTCGTGGGCTACTAAAAAGTTGACGCCGCCGGCTTGTTCCATGGCGCCACTGCCGTGGCTTGATACATAAACTACAACCAGATCGTCGCGGTTGGCCACGCGTCCTAGCCATTTGTCGCCGAGCTGATCGATGATGTTTTGCCTGCTAGCGCTACCGTCAACTAAAAGTTTGACGTGATCTGGTTGGAAGTTGCCTTTTGAGATTAGGTAATTGCGGAAGTCAGTGGCATCTTTAGCGGCATATTTCAAATTGATAGAAGGGTCTTTGAAATTGCTGATACCAACTACCAGAGCCCATTTGTCGGCTACTGGTTTTTCGGGTACTTTTGACGTTGATGAAACACCTGAAGAACTTCCTGAAGAACTTCCGGGAGCTCCAGAAGAAGATACTTGCGAATTGGCTAGTTGGCTGAGCATGGCCGAGCCAGGTAGACTCTTTTTGATTTCGGCGGCTCTAGCAATGAGTGGCTTGGCCGCAGCGTCTCCTGCTTTGTTCATGATTTTGGCTAGGGTCTCAAGGTCACCGGCGACTTTGGCACTAGTAGCACCATAGGTGGTTTCATCGATACTTAGAACTTGTTGATAAAGTTCGATAGCTTCTTTTGTTTTGTTCTGGGTAACGTAGAAGGCCGCCAGTTCGCGTACGCTGCTGGCATATTGATCATTGTCATTGCCTGTTGATTTTTCTAAGGCGGCAATTGACTTCTTATAGTATTCTTCGGCCTGTTCTGTTTTGCCAAGATGAGCATAGGCGATGGCTAAGTAGCGAACGATTTCGGCTACCTCAGGGTGATCTGGTCCGAGCTTGGCTTCATCAATTGCCAGAGCCTTGTCGAGGTTGACTAGTGATTCTGCATATTTGCCTTCTTCTTGATCGAGGGCACCAAGATATTTGAAGCATTGTGCTACTGCGGTGTGGTCGTGACCAACTTCTCTTTCTCTTAGATTCAAAGTTTGCTGAAAGAGCGGTCTAGCTTCGCTGTAGTTGCCTAACTGTTGATAAGTACGAGCTAATAGAACTAAGCTGCAACTGAGCAAGGCACTGTCTTTGCCAAAGGCTTTTTGGCGAATCTCTAAGGCTTGCTTGCACTGGGGCTCAGCTTCTTGATAGAGACCCATGGCTAGATAGACTGTTGCCAAAGTTTCTCTGGCGGTGGCCATGTCTGGATGCTCGCTATTGTAAGTGAGCTTCATGATTTCATAGGCCTGCTTGGCTGCAGCCTCTGCTTCTTTATATTTTCCTTCTTTGACGTAGAGCAGGGCTAGGCCTTGCATGCCTTTGCCGTAGAGTGGTGCTTTGTTACCCAAAACTTTTTCCATCACCTCTTGTTCAAGGTGGTAGTAAGCTTCAGCTTCTTTGAAGTGACCGCGCGCCTCTTGCAGGTAGCCTTTGTCATAAAGCAAAACTGCATAGTTGAGGCTGTTCTTTTTCTTATCATTGTTGAAGAGTGAATCGCTATGTTTAATTACTTTTTCTGCTTCTTCAAAGCGGCCGAATGTAATCAAAAGCTGAGCCAAATTGTTCCAGCCCAGAGCCAGGCCGACCTGTTTTGCCCCCACAGCTTTTTCGCCCATGGAGATAGCACGGCGATAAAATTGTTCCGCTTCATTGAAGCGAGCTTGCTTCTCATACATGCTGGCTAGGTTATTTAAGAGCAGAGCCATATTGATGCTCTGGCCGCCTTTGTTTTCTTCAAGCACTACAATTGCTTGCTTAAACATTTCTTCGGCTTTTTTGTAGTTGCCCTCTTCTGTATAGCAACTGGCCAAATTGATCAGACTTTGGCCTAAGCGAGCACCTTTGTCTTTGACGCTACGGGCTGCTTCGACGGCCTCGCTAAAGAGTCTTTCTGCTTCAGCGTAGCGAGCGGCCTTCAGGGCTTTCTGACCACCTTCTTCGAAACTCTGCCATAGGGTTGCCTGAGGCATGGCAGCCTGTTGGCTCAAAGTCATGAAGGGAACGATAGTAATAGCGAGGCTGAAGCTGAGCTTTAGTGCTTTGTCTCTTAGGTGATTTTTAAAGGCGTTTTGTTTTGACATCTTGATTACTCGTTAATTTGCCTGATCCTAGCAAATACAGGGTGATTTAGAGCGCCTGACTAAGCGCTCTAAAGTTATCTCTTTTCTATCTGTTGACAAATGCTAGTCAAGAATTCCAAAATCTACACTATGAACTTGCTGAGCATGATTGCTTCTCTGCGTAAGTTTGGGAATTTCGTCATTGGCCTTTTTCCCGTGCTTGGCACCATATTAGATTGGCTCCTGGCACCGTTTATTCGTGCCGGTAGAGCAATACAGGTGCGTGCTAGTTCTGCGGCGAAAGTTCAAGGGCAAATAGACAAGTTTCAGCAGTTGCCCGTGGTCAAGGCTGCTACTCCGGCTATTCGCCGCTTCTACTGGAAAGATTATGCTCAAGATCGGCTGGTATTAGAGCGGTTGCCCCAAGGTAGTTTGGCAATATTGCGTCCGCTTTTTCTTGCCACGGTGGCTTTGACTGTCCTCTTACCTTTGCTCTCGGTCATCACTAAACCAGCAGTTAATTTGACTACTTTGGCTGGTGCTACCGGTAGTGCTCCGCTTTGGTCTGTCTATCTTTGGGTAATAGCAGCGGCTCTTGCTTGGGGCTGTATTCTGGCTGGTTCTGCTGTTTGTAATCGCATTTTCTTCGCTTTTGTTGCTGTTATCTACATTACTCTTTTTGGTGCCTGCGCCTTATTTATTCCCCGCTCATATGCCAACGCTCTTTTGCCTCTTGTAGTATTTCTGGCACTGAGTTTTAGTGAACGTACCTTGAAGAAACCTGGTGGCATTGACCGCTTTCTATCAATGTTCGTTGCTTTAGTAGTAGGCGCTCCTGCTGGGGTCTATCTGCTTGCTCTAACACCATTGCAGCCACTCTTTAAGCCCTTGGTGCTCGAATCAGGAATGGTCATCGGTGGCCTTCTAGCTTTGAGCATTGCTACTTTTTGCCGAGGGCCTGGTGGTCGCTATGAAGCGGCACCTAAAAACAGTGTTGCTGCCATACGAATATCTTCGCTTTTGCGCCAACCGCTTTCTATTGCCAGTAGTGCTGGGTTGCTATCGTCTCTAACCCTTATCTTTCTCATTACTCTGGTTTGCCGCGGTGGTGCCGCTGCCTTTTCTGGGCAGCTATTGTCTGAGATGAGTCTCTGGAACGGCTATCTCTGGCCAGTCTGGTACTTCATTGGCATTGGTATTATCTTTAAGCTAATCAAGAACACTAAAGTGATCACCAAGTCTATTAAAGAGGCTTTGCCTAGCTCCCTTTACTTGCCTTCGGTAGTGCTTCTTATCGTTTTTGGCAGTGCTTTGATGTGGCGCAATGATCTGGTCAATTGGTCTCTGCCCTATGAATTTCTGGGCGGTATTACTGGGCCATTTTATCAAGGTACAAAGTGGTATTGGAGTGAGCCCATCAATTCATTTTCAGCCGCCGTGTTGAAGTGGTTCTTCCTTTTCGATTTGATTGCCCTGGTTTGGCTTTCGTTCAAGAAACGCTTGAACGCCGATAGCGCTAGTACGCTCCTCTATTTTTCCGCTCTTTCCTGCTTTGCTGTTACTGAGTATATGTTTCAGTGGCTGTCGTTTGGCCGCTCTGCTGCTCACTCTGTGATTCTGCTGATGACCTTTTCTATGTGGTTGCTGTGGCTATTTCATACTGTCGGGCTAGAAATGAGCTTGCAAACCTCTAAGACTTTTCCTTCTATTGGTCGCCTTGCTATTTTTGGTAGCATCGTGCTCTTCGCCTTACTTGAGATTCATGCCCGTTGTGCCATCAAAGACTATGGGGTTATGAATGAAATATTCCTCTATATGTTCAGAGGAATTATTGACGTGGGCTTGCCCTACTTTCTCTACGTTTTTGCTAGTCGTCGCTTTCAGCAATTGCCTCTGAAGATTGCCGAAATTTTTCAAATATTCTGTGCTGGCGCCCTTCTTACCTACCCTCTAAATATTCTCGATAAGCTTGCTTTAGGCGGTTGGAGTCTCTCTGGGCTCAATAGTGTCTGGCAAGATGAGATCGCCACATTCACTAATAAGGGCTTCATTGCCGCCCAAGAGCCCGAGCTTTCGTTGCTTTCAATTGCCTTGCGCTCGGCCGCTTTTGTGGCAGCGCTTGCCCTTGTAGCTATGGTGGTGAGCTATCAAAAGCGCTTGAGCAGCTCTACACAGGCTAACAAAAGTAGCGAGAAAACCAGTGCGAATACTAGCAGTAAAGCCGCTGTGATCTTTGCCTGCCTGGCCTTTGCTAGCGGCTTTGCCTCTTTTTCTAAAACTACTGTTGATTTGCCCTTGCCTGATCATGTGCGAATTCTCGTGGCACCATTTCATACCAGTCTCTTCTTTGACTATTATCTCGTGGCTCTTTATCTTTCAGCTGGCATAGCCGCGCTGCTATTTGCCCTAATGGTTGGACCTGGAACTAAATCTGGAACTGGAACTGAATCTGGAACCAGCTCATCTAAATGGCGTTGGTTATTGGCCTGTGCCCTTGCCTTTGCCGTTAATTTCTTCATTAGTTGGGCTTGGCCTGGGCAAGAAGTATGGTTGCGCTCTACTGGTATGCTAGAGACTGGTGCAATACTTGCTGCTGTAGTCTTTGCCTATCTACTAATCAGGGCTGTAAGGTCTATAGAAGAAAGTTCTGGACAAGAAGATTCTGGGCAAGGTCAGTCTAAAGAAGCCGAGAAATCTGGATTTTCACTATTTGAGCTCAACGCTGCTGCTGTCCTATTGCTTGCGGGCCTGATTTACAGTGCCTCGCTGCAGTTGCCGAAAGCGGCAATGCAGCAGGCCAATCTGCCCATGGCCTCTGGGCTTAAAGTACCAGCCCGCTTTGGCAAGCCAGTAGTTAATGCCAACTCAGCTCTCTATACATTGATAGAGCCAGTGGGGGCGTCGACTCTAACAATAAGTCAAATTGACAGTAACGGCCGCGATCTAAAAACTATTATGCTTGACTTGGTGACGAAAACGCAGACGGCAAAATTGTTGCCCAACTTCAAAGTGGTGCGGGCTCAAGATTACAGCCGTTATGCCCCCTCGGCTCTAGCTCTTGAGTTTACCTATGATTTGCTCAATAAAAATGACCCTCGTGCCACCGTGGCCATGAGTGGAATCACTGTGCTGAAATTCGCAAGTAATGCAGCAAGCAATACAGCCAGTGACAAAGTTCAATACTATTGCATGTGCGCTACGCCAGTTGATATGGACGTTAGACGCTATGACTTAATTCGTGTTCTGCAATCAAGCAAATAGACTGTCACTGCCTTCCAAGCAACTCGCCAATGATCCTTCCTGAAGGCCACACCCTAATTGTTTGGAAAAACCTTAAAAGATATACCGGAGTCTAAACCATCTGCTTGAACTCTCTAACTCAAGGCCAGTGGCCAATGTATTCGAACACGGTCTTGAAAATCATCTAAAGTTTCTTTTGTAGATATTGTGGCGCCATTCAACAGGTCATTATTACGGAGTGCCTTTATTGCCGTTCGCGCAGCAGCTTCTGTGTCAATAACACCAAAATAAACAGCCATCGTTCCCATTCCACTATCCCATCCTTCCCAACGCCCATTGCCTGTTACGGCCAGACAATAATCCAAAACGTCTTGCACACGAGAGCGCGTCTCAGCCTCTTCTTCTTCCCTGAGTTTCTCTGTTTGGTATTCAATCATCAGGGAAGAAGATGCCTCAAGCTCTGCATAGCCAGCATGGATATATTTCTCATTCAACCGGTCTACAAGGGCAAGGGCCAGCTCGTGATCATATACCGTGAAATCCTCGACTTCTCCTGTCGTGCCTACAATGCCATGGTGTGTAAATACTATGTTCTCTTCATAGCCAATTTGCATAAATTTGGTAAGCAAGTCTTCTTCTTTATACAGCCGCAGAAGAATATTTGGAAAAAGAATTGGTTCCAAGATGGGAGTATGCAACCTCCTCTTGATTCTAGTTACGTCAGTAAGAAACCAATCTTTTGAGTCATCTGATGAAAAGAATTGCTCCGCTGAAATAGCGAATCTCGACATGAGATTTGGGAAAAGCTCTTTCCAGGTTTCATCACCACAAACAGATATGCTGTCTTTATCAATTTGAAGATTGCAAAATAGGGCTTCGACAACCATATAGTTCTGATAATCAAAAAGCTGTTTGCAAACCGATTTACCATTGGTTCTATTTGTTAATCGCAACCAGATGAGACCACCGCAGGCCTCTGGGCCTTGCGGACTCATCTCGATTGACACTTCATGCATATCGGAACATCCAGTCAGAAAGGGAATGCTTTGACTCATTGAGTTTAGAATCGACTGATAGATCTCTTGAACCAAGGAGTCATTTCTTTCTTTATCCAGGGATAACGCTTGCACACACTTAAAAATGCAATCGTTTGCCGATTCTAATTGTTCTGGCAGCTCGCCACTACCGCAACTTGGCGGAACAAAGCAATTCATCAAAATGTAATCGCCGTCTGTTGGCGGGTTTATACGCTCAACAGAAATGCTTGAGCACGGCTCACTGGTAATAATTGAAATTATCAAGAGCGGTCTGGGCTCAATAAGTTCGAAACTAGAGTTTCTAAGTAACATTCCCCATCTGAGACCCAGCTGCCTTATCGCTGGAATTTGAGAAGCCGGAGATTTCGGATCTCTGGTTTCCTGAAACCTAACCATCACTTCATCTAGGATTACTTTGCTCACTTTGCTCTACCGTTTTTTGAATAAAGGCACATCAACATACTTTGGCAGCGAGCCGCTCACGTTCGAGTTCACAAGCCTGGTTTGTAATGAGAAATAGAACAATGTCACTGCCTTCCAAGCAACTCGCCAATGATTCTTTCTGAAGGACTAATTTCGCTTTTAACTTTACCAGGAAGTAATATGTCCATGAACGTAAAATAGTCAGGAAATAGGCGAACAATATCTTCATAAACTCTAGAACAGAACTGATCAGTAACTACTCGCAGATCAGCGAGAGTGCAATGTCCCTTAAGTCCAAGTAGACTTTTAACGGTAACAGTTTCATCATCATTTATCACCGCTGGGTTTGTTGGCCAGAAAGTCAGCCATGAAAGACCAAAGACTTAATTGCCAACAATAAATGAGGCCTGACGCCTGCCGACTGCTTTTGCGCCTAAAGGGGGGCAAAGCTAAAGTGCACTTCGCACACTATTGAATGTTTGACGTCGGAAATAGGGGCCACATGCTCAACAGCCCTTATTGCTGATTGATCAGCGATATCATTGTTCGAGGATTTAATTGTGTCAAGATTATCAATCGAGCCATTTGGATTTACTCGAAATCTAATTGTTACTGATTCTGCCACGTTTTTTTTAGGTGGAAACCAGTGTCGTTGTATTCGCCTTTCAAGGTTTGAACGAAACTTCTCAGAATCAGGAAATGTGTTTTGGACAGCCAAGTTGACTATTGATTTAAGAGGTACTTTCTTATTTTGATCGTCTGCTCCAACAGCTATTTTCATTGAGTTTTTCCCATAGGCTGGAACAGTCCCCCAGAACAACATTACCATTGCTGTAGCGGAAGCAACTAGACTTGCTGTTCTTACGGAGTAATTCACAATCTTCAAAAACAAACCCCGATTTTATCGTTATCCTCGCTGCAAGCCGCTAAGACCCGCTTGGTTAACTAGTTGCAAAGTATCCACTCATGGGCAAATAGGAGCCACCCCAACCGCCGCTAGACCCTCAGAGAAGCTGTCAGCAAGGTCATGTATGTTAGCGTTAATTTTATAGATACCGTCAGGTGCGATAAAACCATAGAGAGTCCCCGTAGCAGACGCACAGGCTAATCCATTTGAAAAATCGCTTAGGTGCTTGTATTTACACTCGACTGACAGGGTTCCGTCGCGATTTACCACTCCACACAAATGATCACCAGATTTGCTAAATACGACGGCATAATTTTCAGAAAAGGGCCTTGCAAAGCCGAAAGCGAAAGGAATAACTACTTCGCCGCTTGTATTAATGAAGCCGTACAAATTATGTTTTTGAATCACGGCAAGGCCACTATTAAACGCTGGGTCTTCCAAGCAATGACTAGGTTTTAGTTTATCTTCTGTGAAATCAGAAGAGTCAAACTCTCCTACAAAATGGCTAGACCTATCCAGTGAGAAATCGGGACGGCCTGGCTCAAAAGAATATTCAAATCTGACCGTGCCATCAGGGTTTAGGTATTTCCTCTTGTACTTGCCTGAGTCAACACGATAGTCGACAGCCGCTAATCCTTCGGAAAAACTCCAAGCGAAGTCACCCGTCGCAGGTATTCGCTCTTGGCCATTCTTGTCGATATATCCATATTTGGTGCCTCGACGGAAAACTGCCAAACTTTTAGAAAAGTCTCTTACATCGTCGAATTGGCATGGAATGGCTAGCCGGCCTCTTTTATCAACGAACCCCCAAAGCGAGGTACTCTTCTGTTGAACAGCAGCCAGCCCCTCCTTGAACCCTCTGGCTCTTTCAAAGGTAGGCTTAATCACCCAATTGTAGTTCCGGTCCAAATAGCCAAAACCTTCTTCCTTCGAAGGTGCAGCAGCTGCCAGCTGCTCGGAGAAATTGCCAGCGGCCCAAAAATCTGGCCCAGATCGAATTCCTTCACGATCAATAAACAAAAATCGACAAACACTACCTTTGTCGCTACCCACTCTTATTCGCGCCCTTCCACAGTAGAATTTACCAAGCGAGCCCTCAAGGTATGGGTAATACTTGTTCGCTGCGAAAATATTTATTACCAGTTTATTTTTGGTATCAATATATCCCCAGCGCGGGCATGCCATCTCCAAAAGAGTGTTAGTGATGCCTTTAAGACTGCAGCCCGATAGGGTGAAACATGCGAGTGTAATCCCAACACCGAAGGACAGTCTTCGAAAAGTATTCGTACTTATCATGAGATTCAATTTTCCAATTGTTCTGCTAAGAAGCCTCAGGTCATTGAGTTTACTCTAAAATGCTGTCACTCTTATTTCTGAAAGTTTATTGTATTTTACAGAAAGTTCTGTATTGAGGTGCTGTGAGTAGAAACGACGACATTGTTCGCGACTTCGAACTCTGGAAGCAAGAGTTGAAGGCAAAAACTGAAGAACAAAATATGGGACCTCCCGAGTTAATATATGTTGAGCATGACGACTATCATGCCAAATACATTGGACGCACTGCTGCTGGTGTACAGTTCTTCGCTCCTCCCATTTTCGTCGAGCATAGCGGTGAATTGCTTGGAATGATTCCTAGCAAATATGAAGACCACTGGACTGTCGAAGTGTTGCCTGGCAATGTGATGGCATTTCATGAGCCTTGGGATTCCGGCGTTTACGACACCTGATTTTTTGCAATATTTACCCGCCGCTAGTGGAGACACGAGTGCTCGATAAGCAGTGCGGGCAACCGGATTTTTTACTAGTCCGATTGGCAACGGTGGCTTGCCATTCGTGATTGCCTTCAGGGCAAAGCCACCAAACTTTTTTACTAGACGCTGATGTCAACGTTTCACCACTGACGGTACCATTTTTAGTTGGGTGCAGCTGGGCAGCGATATTGGGAAATTTAGTAGCCAGGCAATTCTCTCGACTAGCTCTTTGATTAGTGCAATAGGGGCAACCACTACCGTCCGCTCGTCTAGAAACTTCTGCCTGCCATTGATGCTCGCTATTGTTGCGACAAAGCCACCAGATTTTTTTCTTTGATCGGCAAGTGAACTCAGCGGCACTCATGCCATCATTGAGAGTAGGGTGCCATTCTTGCGCCACTTGTGGAAAAAGGATAACCAGAGAATTAGTGATCGAGACCCTTTTGTTGGCGCAAAAGGGGCAACCTTTGCCGGCCGCTCGCGAGAAAATAGCCGCTTGCCAGACATGGTCTGGCCCTGCTACACACTGCCACCAGGCAATGACGTCAGACCCGCTTGAAAAATCATGGGCAGTCCACTGGCCGTTATTAGTAGCATGCCATTGACTGGCCAGCTGCTTAAACGTTTTGCTCAAAGGCTCAAAGTCGTGGCCACCGGCGTACCATGTACGCTCACTTTTGACACTATCAGCATTGAGTTCAGTTGCTCTAGCTTTGCGAGGTGAACTGCTCTCACTCATCATTATTGATTACTCGCAAATATTCGACTACCAAATAGAATGTTCATTTGAAAAAGCGGTCATAATAAGCTCGCATTGCTTCTACTTTGGAGTTTACTATGAACATGCTTGCTGCAAGATTGTTTTCTACAATGTTTACTGTCTTAATGGTATCTGCAGTTTTTATGGTATCTGGTTGCTCGCAGTTAGACGGCAACAAAGCTGATGTTGAAGGTGTCGCGTTTGTTTCTCACATTTTAGACGAGCAAAAGGGCAGATGGAAGCCAGAAAAGCTGGCGGCCGTTGTCAACAAGACGGTATCTGAGAAGGATGTTCAAAAATGAAAAACATCATGATTGCCTCACCATGCACTGTCGATTGGAATACGATGGATGGCGATGACCGTGTCCGTGTTTGCGGGGCTTGCAAACAGAACGTCTACGACACCAGCAAATTGACTACAAAAGAGATTCTAGATTTGATGGCGGCCGACAGCAATGCCTGCCTAAAAATCTATCGTCGAGCAGATGGCACGCTACTAACCGAAGACTGTCCCTTCGGCTTGCGCACCCTTCGCCGTGGTGCTCGCACAGCTTCAAAGATAGCAGCATCATTGTGGGCACTGGCATTGTCTTTCACAAGTGTGTCTGCGCAACCCAGTGTTATAAAAACAGAGAGCACGCCCAGGCCGAAGTCTGCAAGCAATAAGGCGAAGGCTAAAGCAAAAAATTCGCAGACACCTATTTCAGAAATTAAAGATGCTACACACAGTACTTCAATGCCTGGCTTAATGCCCGGTTCATTGAAGGATACTCTCGCTTCAGATTTACTGACTAAAGCAAGAACTAATATCGCAGCGAAAAACTATATTGAAGCAGAGCAGAATTTCAAAGATGCAACTTCTGCGCTAACTAAGTCGAAGCATGACATTGCCTTTGAGAAGCAAGTCTGGAGCGAATATTCTAACTTTCTCATTTCGCAGAACAGAAAAGACGAGACAACAGTAATTGCCAACGAACTGAAACGACTAGACGAAAAGCAAAGAGCTGAAGGTCTTACACAGTCAATGGGTTTTATAGTAGAGCCAAGCATGCATGATATTAGACACTACTCTCCTGGGCGCGCCGAAAGGCATCAGAAGACTGCACCAACATTGCCTGAAGGCGCACCTGTTCCAGACAACGAGTAATAGACGCATACGATCATGATGGTCGTAACTCGCTCAACATCCCGTCAGGTAGTCGTGGCATTTGCGGGTAGGCCGCTTCGAACATATCCGAAAATCTTAACTGACTAAACTGTCTTTATCGCGTTTCTCCGCAAGATCTATCACACCGCCACGGGCACCGGCAGGGGCTGGATGAGCATCAAGCCCGATCACATAATTTAGCCTTAGCAACAGATTTACGATTCGCTCTACAGAGAATCCCGCCATTTTGCCATTGATGATATCGGATACTTTGGGTTGAGCAATTCGGAGTTTTGCAGCAAGCTCTACTTGAGTGCAGTTAGACTCCTTAAGCGCCTCTTGCAGCTTACGGAAGAAGCAAGCTTTTATATTGAGTGCAGCGGATTCCTGTTCAGAAAAACCGAAATCTCTGAAAATGTTGCCACTTCCTTTCGGATTGAATTCCTCCTTCTTTATCTTTTTCCCGCTCATAGCTTTTGTTTTTTCCTCCACTCTTGCAACTTTGCAAAGCGACTCTTAGCGGTGTCAATATCAACTTGAGCGGTTTGCTGGGTTTTCTTTTTTGTAATTACGTGAAGCACATAAATGGCCTCTTCGAATTTTGCAACATAAATAAGCCGGTACTGTCAGAGGGCCATTCTTTAACCTCTTGGAGAAGACTCTCCAATACCCATTGAGTTTCTTTCTTGCTCGGCTTTTCGGCTGGCGTTGCAGCGTCTTTTTCGACCGCTTTATGCGCAGACGTTTTTCGCGATTCTCTCATTGATAAACACTATACCAGATTTGGTATAGTGTCAAACTGGCCTGTGTAGCAAGACGTTCAAGCACTCCGGGCTCGATCTTCAACTTGAGCTAGCTTCAAATCAATTGCTGCCGTTCTAAAAGGATGGCCGCTGACTCCCCACATCATCGCGGCCAGAGTCGCAATAGAATTTGAAAACGGATTGGACCTTTAGTAGAAGGCGCTTTTATGGCCCCGAGCCATTGGGAGACTGCACTGATTAGGCTAGACGGTATGCCAGGCGGCTTGGCCGCGACCTTGTAGACAGCCTTGCCACCTGGCGAAACTTCCGATTCAATGATCATTTCGTAAGTTGTCGTTTCCTTCTTCAGCTGTGAAACATGCGTTGTTACCGTATTCTCAATTACCTTCATGTAATCGACTAGACTCGCTACTGAGATGTATTCCGCTATCTTGGTTTGATCCGTTAGCAACACATATTTGTCGACAACGACAGGACCCGTGCCCTTCGGTCCATGTCCGTCTGAGCTATATTGCACCCATCCCTGTTCAGCCTCGTAGTTCATGTGGTCTACAGGGTTGTGGTAACTTGACTTTGGCTGTGAGATTGCAAACTGATTTAAGTCCCCCCCCGCCTGAGCTGGAGAGGGAAATGCCAATGCGTCCTGAAGCAGCGGTTTTTAGTTTGTTCCAGGCGTCTGCTGTTAGCATAACCACATAGCCATCACCAAATCTTCTGAATTCGTTTTTGCTTACGCCCGGAAGAAGTTCGACAAACGATCCGGAGAGTATGGAGCCATCGCTCCCTGGTGGAGATACTGCCCGAGCGTCGCCCGGGCCCCAAACCAGAAACGCGTTTGCTCTAGGATCTACGCCGAGCATCAACATCAGTGGTGTTTTATTCGGAAGGGATTTCACAAGATCGGCAAAGCGCTTCTGTGCTTTCGGAGGCACAGACAAACTCAGCGATGTTCCTTGCTCGATCACACCAGCATCATAAAGGAGCGCCCTAGGGGCTTTACTTACCGGCTCTGCTCTCATTGCTTTAACATCCGCGGCTGAAAATACAGAAGCCCTTGTCCGATCGCACCAGGTGGGGAAAGGATAATAGCTGCTTTGGTGCGAGAGCCGCCCTGTCAAACGAGAGGGGCCACCAACTTCATACACGTCTAACTCTTCCTTTGTAAGAGGGATGACGGCCAGTGTGTCTTGGGCAACATTGACACCAGGGAATGACTGAGCGGGAAGATAGATTGCTCCATGGAATTGCGGGGCAATAAATTCATGACCACCGTCACCAAGGAGTGTGGAATCTCCTTGGTGAACGATTCTTCCCTGTTTAGCCAAAGCGAAAATCGTTTTGAAAAATTCTTCCGGCGCACGAGGATAGTCGGCTATCTTTTCACTATTGTCCTGGACGATTGTCACCATCATCTCAGGCTGACCAGTTGTCGCCAGCCCCTCAGTAACAAAGCTCCACGCGGGAGACCCATTCTTGTCCGCCAACTTGTGTGAATAAATCACCAATGACAGCGTCTGTGGTATCACCTGCTTATGCAATGGAAAAGCTGAACCTTCGGACTTTTCTATGGACTGGGCGGCACAATTAGGCGCAGTGCCGGTCGCGACAAACGCCAACCCGACCACCGCAATTCTTGCACATTGCCCATATCTCATCGTGACTGCGGCCGCTCCTCTTCAATCTGCGTTAGACACCATAGTGTTGCCTCTCAACCGACGTCTCATAATTACCGTTAGATACTGCTGCTCGTGTGCGGCTTGCTGGAGCGTCGTTGTCATCTTTAGACATGGCAGGTCACTTCGCTCAGAGTTCTTCAATATACCCACCAATGAGCCTTTCAGCCCGGTGGCCAGGGTCAAGTACCAAAGTTCGAATAATTCGATCATTGCGACTATTTCGACTAGGTGGTACACTGGCGGCAGGCGCGGTGGGAGCAACATTATGACCAGTACCGACAAAGAAGCATTTTTGCCCAGTAGCGCGGAAGTTGAGCTGGCTAAGGTTAGCTTGCCCAAGCTGACAAACTTGTTTTCGGGGCAGACTTCGTCTTGCGAGTCCTCATTTACTTTGAAAATCGACAACGATCAGGAGATAGACATTACGCCTTCGGCAGTCCAGGCGCTTATTGAAGCTGTAAGTCTCATTGCTCACGGTAAAGCCGTTGTCGTCAATTCCATCGATAAGGTGATGGAGACTCAAGAAGCCGCCGATTTTCTCAATGTTTCGCGTCCCTATTTGTGCAAATTGCTTGATTCCGGAGAGATTCCTCATCACACGGTCGGCAGATTTAGACGGGTTAACTACGAAGACTTGCTCGAATACAAGAGTAGACGAATCACAAAACAGAATCAGGCTATGGACGAACTTATCGCCCAAGCTCAAGAACTCAACATGGGTTATTAAAGCCAGATGATTCGCAATACCGCAGTCATCTTCGACGCTTGCGTGCTGTATCCTGCGCCCTTGCGGGATCTGCTGATACAGCTAGCAGCGTATGGGCAAAACAAACACTGGTTTCGCGCAAAATGGACCGAGAAAATTCACGGGGAGTGGATGGAGAATTTGCTCAAGACGCGCACTGACATTGAGCGAAACACTTTGCTCAGAACGCGTGATTTGATGAACAATGCAATTGACGACTGCCTTGTAGAGGGCTACGAACAGCAAACATATGCGATTTCCCGGCAGCGAAACTTGACCCACATGGCGTACAGGCGATGACCGCCGATGATTTCATTTGCTCATTGATAGACGAATTTGGCGATGAAGGCGCAAAAGGTCTAGGTGTCATCGTCAACCTGATAAAAAAGCGATTGAACAAACCGCCTGTGACCTGGAGCGAATATCTTGAAACCCTGACGGCACTCAGCGGCAATGAACTGCCTAACACCGCTACCATGATAAAGGAAGTCATAACCGATGCTGTGATAGCAGCCGACAAAACCTAACGTAACAGCCCCAGAAATCTAAAACAGCGCAGCACTGCCCGTGGTGCCGCGCTGTTTGCGTCCTGCAATTCAGCAAATACACTGTTCTAATATCTTGCCTTAGAATATCGAAGCCATGGCACCACTAAGATTGGCTTCCATCAACGATAGTTGTAGATTGACTAAACGAGCGTCAAAACTATTGGCGTCAAAATCGCAACCAACCCAAGTCAGCTTTTCTTCGATTTCAGGATTTTCAGGATCTTCTACCACTTCTAAAAATTGACGATAGCCTTCGGTGCCACCAACGTCTTCTGGTGGGCAAGCGCGTTTGCCCATGATGCAGCGGGCCAGGGCTGGGCCACCTTCTAGCTCGACAACTCGCTCTACTTTTACTTCGTGCTGCCATGAGTCTGCTAAATCATATTCATAGATAAATTCGTCCCCTTCTTCGTTCAATATATCGCTGAGCTTAATTGAAGATTGATCTTTGATCTTCTTGTTTTTGGCGTCAACTAAGTCACCATATATGGTGTTGCCGAAGTGAAAGTGATGAATGTGATAGCCTGACCATCCCATAGAAAGCTGCAAAATCTCATGCAGTTGATCTAGAGTTATGTCGCCATTGACCAAGAGTCTCCGCCAGATGGGCAAAGGCGCATCTTTTAAATTGACGCGCAGTTGAAAGAACTTGTTGAGATTGCTTTTCTTGCGGACGGCCATATATTTTCCTCTGTGTTCTAGTTGCCTGGTTCAAAAATCTAGTGCTTCAGGTCCGAAAGAGTCTGGCAGTAGGTCGTCTAGTTGCCAGATGCAGACATCATTTGCTTCATTCTGAATGGAGAGTAAGACTAGGTCTAACCCACCGAATTCTCTTAAAAATTGTCGGCAAATACCGCAAGGTGAGCCCCCAGGCTTGGTGGCGCAAACCACCGACATGCGAAGAAATTTAGTAAATCCTTCTGAAACCGCTTTGACAGCTGCTGTGCGCTCGGCACAAATGGCACCGCCATAGCTGGCATTTTCTATATTGCAGCCAGAGAAGCGGCGTACCACTCCTTCGGCATTTTGTGCTTCGATTACCGAGCCTACATAGAACTTAGAGTAGGGTGCATGGGCTGCTTTAGCCGCTACCCAGGCGGCGCTGACTAATTCTTGATCAGTACTTGAGAGATCGGCAAATTTAGTAATGGCTGGTTTGAATGACATCTTTGCTGTGGCTTATCTTTGGCTATTCGTGGCTTGCGGCGGCTTGCAAGCGCTCTTGCAGGCTCGTCACAACGGCATGGCGTTTCTTTAACTCTTCTACTTGAGAAGTTGGCTGGCCATTGGCTTCAATTGTAGCTTTGAGTGAAAGAGTTTCAAGTAAAGCTGACTTAATCGCCAGTACGATGGTACATGAATCTAAAACCGAGCTAACAGTCTCTTCGCCTTCATGGCCGTTACTCAAGGCCAGGCCTGATTCTAGTGATGACAAGGCGTCTCTAAGTACGTGTTCTAAGAGGCTGACGCCGTAGTCTTTTTGGTTGTCTATACCTTTGACCAGTTCGCAAAAGTTGAGTAGCTCGCGTTCGCTCCTGGTCGAAAGGCGCGAAACACCTTGCCGGGCCGTTTCCATCCAGATTGCTCTAGTTACTTCTAGCTGGCTGGCTGCTTGGCTAATACGCAGCAAAGCAACGACAGGTTCAATCTCACCTGCTTGCCATTGCTTAAAAGCTCCCTGCGCTATGGAGAGACTCGCTTGAGTTTCTTCGATAGGGTCATCGAAAGCATTCATCTAGTATATCTCTCGGCCATCCCGCTCCTTTCTTCCTCTTTAAGAGTTCTACCGTGCTTTGGCCATGGTGAATCAGCCCCGAGGCAAAGATCAGATTAAACCGCAAAGTAGCCCAGTAAAATAGGCATTCAGGCCTTACAAACCCTATGGGTGGAAGCTTTCTGCTCAATAGTCTGTAATAAGTATTAATTGGACTACAAGGTCTGGTTTTGCCGGTCTGGTTAATATGACTGGCTTAAAGGCCTAGCTTGAAGTTCTAGTTTAAATTGCTAATTTTTGCCAGGCGGAATCAGTTTGCCGCTTGTTTGCAGGGTGGTTGTGGTGGACGGCTGAGTCTTATTACTTGCTGTAGGGGCTGTTGTTGGTGCCGGGGTGGGGTTGGCGTAAGCATCAGCGTAGTTGCGCACATAGAGGTTAGTGCCGACTGGGCTAAGCTTTCGTGTGCCGATTGGCTTTTTTTCGTCTAGTAGGGTCTGCAAGTTGTCGGCACTCCTTTGAATTTCTTGAGCCCTGCTGTTGCCACGCTCTAGCGAAGTGCGCTGTGAATCATAGTATTGCTTGAGTTGCTGCAGCTGCTTGAGCGAATCTTTGCTGCCTTTGCCCTTTGCTATGTTGTCTTCTAGTTCCTTTTGCGCTTTTTCTATAGCCTCGCTCTGCACCCGAGCAGCTTCCATGGCATCGCGCTCGCCTTTTGAGCGAGTGGAGTTTTTGGCGTTTTCAGCCTGTTGCTGCAATGAGCTTTTGGCGTGTTCCAATACTAGGTCTTTGGGTGGTTCCTTGACTTTCGGTCGGTCAGCTTTGGCGGACTTCTTTTCTTCTGACTCTAGCCCGAGTGAAATCAGGGCTTGCTTGGAGAGTTTACCGACTTCTTTTTCTGGCGCTAGGGCAAAGGCAATGCGATATTCTTGGATGGCCAGCTCTTTTTTGTTGAGCTTAATGTAAGTGTTGGCCAAGTAGTAATGAAAAACGGGATTGCTAAATTCAGCCGCTTGGGCGCAGCCTAAGCGCGACTCGGCGAGCTTAAAATCGCCATCTTTGAAGGCTTCTACCCCTTCAGTCATGGCGACGTTCTCAGCTCGGGCAGGGCAATAGAGAGAGGCTAAAAACAGCGCCAAAGCAATGCCTACGGTCATGTTATTGACTTTTTTTCTGGCCTGTTTGCTGGCATTATTATGGGCTGTAATTTTCATTGCTTATTTATTTGTAGATCAAGGCTTACTGGAGAAATCGAGATTGGTGGTTCTAGAGATAAAGAGGTTACCCACTGCTTTAGTGTAACCAGAGCCGGGCTGCCAGATCATTACACCAGAGTTTTTGGCTGTTGGCTGAGGTGTGCCTGGTGGGCTCTGCCAGGCATTGGCATACTCATCAGTTGTGGATGGCTCTGTCACTAAGTCTTTGGGGGTGCCGTCAAAGTCTTCCTGCCAGTTCTTTACATTAATCCAAGGGGGCAGGTTGCCTGTATCAGCTTCAATCTCAATTTGTGGGTTAGTGTGGTCGGCGCTGTCGTCTTTGGCGAAAATATAATAGCGGCTGACATTTTTGTCGTAGTTTTGATTTTCTAGCATTGTTGTCAGTTTTGCCATGGTAAAGCTTGGGTCCATGCCTTGAATGCGTTGCAATAGCTTTTTCATGGCTGGCTGATAATCAGCTTTCAAGGCTTTAATTATGGCCATAATATTGTGGCCGCCAGCGTATTCGCCACCGAGCTTGCCGAAGCAATTGATTACTCTAGTTGGGGTTTGATAGTCAACTAAGCCGTGAATTGTTTGGTCGGCTTTGGTTTCATAAGGAATTGACTTGACCTTCTTACCGTCCACGTTCCAATTTGACATATTCAAGACGTAGAGGGTGATGTAAGACTCGGGGATGGTCATGCTGTAGCTGCGAATGGGATTGGCTACGGCGCTGGCCGTGGCCGTAGAGTCTAGTTTGCCATTGCTAGCCAAGGCCGATTGGCGAAAGGCGTTAGGAATAACTGTGGCACTGCCATCGATTGGTGCTATGTCGGCGCGGTTAGGATCAAAGACTGAATCGGAAATCAGGTGAGGCTGCTCGCCTTCGTGAAAAGAAGTGAAAGTGAATTTTTTATTGTTAGCTGTCATCGGCACGTAGCCTTGCATGTAGCTCCTGGAGCCTTTGTCTACTTTGCCTGCCGTGACGCCAGTGGGAATTTGTCCTGGTGTCATGACCAAGTTGCTTTCATCGCCCCTGTCTACCATGGCAATGGGGCAGGTAGTCTGACTACTTTTGTCGATACCCATACCTGGATTTATCATGTTGGCCGTGCGCCTGCCAGCCATTTGATTGAAAAACAAATCTTGGGTTTTGCTAGAGGCGATCTCGCTGTAGAGAGTGTCATTAATTGTCTGGGCGATTTGATAGGCTGAGTCGCCATTGCCGCTGGCTTTGGGGCCGGCCTGGCCGCTTTTTTGCATTTCCTCTAGATTGGCGTTGATCAAATAGGCTTTGCCCCAGAGTCTGTTGACATTGCTCATGCCTACTTTGCCGCTGGTGTCTGCCACATCAGCATACTTAGGGTCTGTGGGCACACGGATGTCCATCATTTTTCTTGAGACATTGAGAGCACCAGCATCGGCAGCGTTGCGTACCTGCCTTGAGCCCCCCAAAAACATTGCTAGTGAGAAAAGGCCATAAATTAGGGCCATCAAGCCGAAGCTGCAAGCAATTACTAAAATCAACGAGGCCGCCCTCTGGCTGCGTATTGTTCTTAGTCTTTGTGGATGGCTAATAGTTTGCCTGATAAATTGCGACATTTTTTACTCTCAATGGCTATTGCGCAGCCGGTGTACCAAGTAGCGGCTGGATAGCGCTGGCTCTGAACTCAAATTGGTTCATCCAGGGTAGAGGAATGGGCACATTAATTTGCATCACCGTGGCCACGGTAACCTGACCATTGATTTGATCGAAGGTGATTTTTTCTAATTCTACTGAGCGGATAATGCTGGAAGGGACAAAGCGCCTCAGTGAGTTTTTCACGGCAGTTTGGGCCATGCTCTCGCAGCTGCAACTACCCGCTGCTCGAGCTGCGGTCTCGGCCCACTGCTCGTTAGTTTGGGCTGTACTCATCAAAGCCACGACATCCACTGCAAAAAGAGCTATGGGAATTAAGATAATGAAACCAACCATCGCTTCAATTAAGGTCTGAGCGCTGGGCTTTCTTGATTTTTTGTGGATTTTTCTCGATGGCATAGTGCTTATTGCGCGGCGAATATGGGATTTTCGATTAGTCGACTACTTGAGACTGTGAATGTGGCCGGTGCGCCTATACCTGGTACTTTGAAGAAGAAAGGGATGTTGAGCAAGGGGCGCACCGTCACCGTCGTAGACACCTGTACATACATATTCCCCGAACTGGGGTCATAATCGACGTTAGTTGTCGGGCGTTCTACCATGCCGGAGGCCCCGCCTAGAACTGTGGCCATCCATCTGTCTGGGATACTTCCCAGAACTGGACCTTTGGGATTAGTGGCAATACTTTTGGGGAGCTTAACTGCTTCGCGCAGCTGAATATCATTGAGAGAAGCGCAGGCTGTGTAATTGAAGCTCAGGGCAATAATGTCGATTACGGGAAAGACGGCAAAGATAAAGATGAAAAATAGAGCTGGTCCAAACTCAGCAATAGACGAACCATGCCGCTGGCGTTTAGTCTTTCGACTGCGATAGCTCGGCTGCACAAAATTGGTAAGAACTATCTTGCTCGTGCTCATATTTCTTATAATATATTATTCGAAAGCCGCCGCGGCATTAATAATTGCCTGATTCATCTCGGAATTGGCTAATAGAGACAGTCCTGTCTTTACAATTGGCTTACGATTGCTTACAGAAATTGGTATCGAAATTTGCGGAAATCCACTGAGTGAGGCTATGGCGCAGAGCGACATGTTGGTCATTCTGTTTTTTTGAAGAAGCTCTGCTGAAGCTGTTTTTAGTGGAGGTAGATTGATGGTGGTGGGGAAGCATAGAGCGGTATCATCAGCCAATAATGCCTCTAACTTTTGCCGCAACTTTTGTTGTTCTATGCCTGCTTTTATGGCTTCATCTTCGGTGGCGTCTTTACAATTGAAGAAACGCTCTTTAATTGCTGGGGCCAGATTGGGGTTAGTGCTTTCTAGCCACTGACCGTGGCACTGCCATGCTTCATAGGCGCGAATGGCATTGAATACTCCCACCAGGCTATTGAGCTCTAGGGTGTCGCTAATTTTGATATGTTTGACCGTTGCAAAACTAGAGCTAGCTTTTGTTATTGCTGCCACTATATCTGGTGCAAGGCTGGGCTCAAGTAGCGCAAGCAAATCATCGCAGATTAGAAGTTGCTTGATCTGCTTCTTCTCATTGCTAGTTGCTTCTGTGCCCTCTTTATTTAGAATCACACTCGCTACTTTATCTAAGATCGGGCGGCTTGGTGCGAGAATTCCCACAGTGTCAAAAGATGGCCCTAGGGGTAAGACACCAATGCTTGAAATAGCACCATAGGTTGGTCTCAAGCCCCAGATGCCGCAGTAACTTGCGGGAACGCGAATTGACCCAGCTGTGTCTGTGCCCAGGGCAAAGTCTACTAGACCGGCGGCAACTACTGATGCTGAGCCACTAGACGATCCACCAGGAATGCAGTCAGGTAGCTGACTATTGAGTGGGGTGCCATAGTGAATATTGATGCCATCCAGGCTGAAGGCCATTTCATCAGTACAGGTGACGGCTATAAGTTTGGCCTGAGCTTTGAGCAGCTGGCTGACGACCTCGGCATGGGCGCTTTCTGGCTGGTGGGTTTTCAGCCAGTCCGGATTGCCAAAGCCGGTGGTGCGTCCGGCAATGGCAAAGAGGTCTTTAACGGCAAAACGCAGGCTTGCGAGGGTTGGTGCAGCGCTGGACGCGGCTGCCCCTGACCCTGCATGTTCCTCTTCTCTAGTTTCGGCAATATCTAAGTTGGCGATTATGCCGTTGTAGCTCATAGTTTTTAATAAACTCGGCTGGGTCTACCACTAACTTTGACTGTTTCTACTTTCGCTTTCTCGGGCACACGGCCAAAGGAAGTGCCAAGGCTCTCGTAGAGGGCCACGTCTTCGGGGCTAACGAAGCGCTGTTTGATGGCGTCTGCCACATCCATGTATTCGATTTTGCCGTCTTGGTACGACACTACAGTGACGCCAAAGGTGCCTTGCGAAATTAGTTCAACCGCTGCTGCACCAACTTCTAAGCCAAAATTAGCATCAACTGGAGTAGCAAATCCACATCTAACTAAGTGACCAGGTCTAAGATCACGTACTTCTGGAGATTCATAGACACCTTCTACAAACTGTCCAGTGCGCTTCATGAACTCTTTGATTTCTGGGTCAGCCTTAATGCGGTCTTGCAATTGTTTGACGACATAAGTACCAGCGCCAATTAGTTTGCGGTGACCAAACGAGTCTGGCTGAGAGTTCATGTCGACCAGTTCATTGCCGGATGAATCGCGCAAACCTTCTGCTACCACAATCATTACTGTGCCAGCAAAGACATCGCTTTCTTCGATGCGTTTGATGAATAGTGCTTTGACATGTTTGTAGAGCACGTCAAAATCAACGGGAATTTCAGGAATGAGAATGGCATCGGCGTCGGCTGCTACTCCACCACGGAAGGCTGTGTGGCCAGCATAGCGGCCAAATACTTCCATCACGAGAATGCGGTTATGGGTGCGGCCTGTGGTGTGTAAATCACGCACTTGCTCAGCAATGCGGTTGATAGTAGAGTCGCCACCAACGCTGTAGGGCATGAGGTCGAGGTCCATTGTTTTGGGGGCATGCACGCAGGCAATGCCTTGGGCCGACAGGTCAACCACAACGCTGCCAGTATCGTCTCCGCCAGCAATGACCAGGGCATCAAGGTTGAATTTTTTGAGACCGTCTTTGATGCGGTCGTATTTCTTGTCGTCTTTGATTTTTGAGACTTTGACCCTTGAATTGCCTGCTTCGCTACCGGCCATGAAGACATCTATGGCGGCAATTCTGTCGCGGGTCAGTTCGGTCAATGACTTCAAATCGACGAGGTTGTAGAGGCCAGCGTATCCGTTGGGAATAATCCAGGCAGTCATTCCTTTGCTAAGGGCGCTCAGGGCTGCCCCTTTTATTACGCCGTTTAGTCCGCCGCAGTCTCCGCCAGATGTGATAATGCCGATGTTCTTCACGCGGCCTCCATTTATGTTTTACATAGCCAATTTAGATGGAACAGCTTCCAGTTAGCTCTTGAAATTAGCACGCCTGACTCGCCAATAAGTCTTGACTGCTCGAAGGTTCAAGCTGAGTAACAAAATTAAGGTTGTCAATTGAACTTTTTAGACAGTATGAACGTAGTACAAAGAAGCGCCCAATTTTAGACAGCGAAGAGGCCAATAAGATGAAACGAGAGTATGCAGATTTCCCTACTGTGCAATTGCTATTAGGGCCACTTTCAGGGACAAGGCTGGCGACAACACTAACTACAATGACATTGGCTATTAGTCTGGCAAGTTCGTCTAGCCAGGCTCTGGCCGCCTCCCCAGCTGCGGGGCCGGCTCGGACACCATCTCGGACTCAAACTGCAGTTCCGGCTTCTACTCAGACTTTGACTCCAGCTTTAGCTTCAAAGCCCATGAACTCTGACCAGAAAGTAGTTCAGGTTCTAAACAGGCTTACTTTTGGGGCCAAACCAGGAGATTTCGACCGGGTCAAGGCCATGGGGGTGAAAGCCTATATTTCTAGTCAGTTAAATCCGCGGTCGATTGCTGAGAACCCTGTGGTTGATTCTCAAGTAGCCTCGGCCGAGCTCCTTCACCGAAAGTCGGCTGATTTAATCAAAGAGTTTCGCTTGATGGCCGCTCAAAACAATGCGGTACGCAAGACTGCTAGCAATATCAGTGGTAATGCTAAAGAGCAATCGAACGAGTCAGAGAAAGAAGCAGCTGCGGCGAAAGAAGAGCTAGAGCAGAAGCAGAAACACATTAGAGTAGTGTCCGATCAACTATTTAAAACCAGGTTAGTGCGAGCGCTTGATAGTGAGCGACAGCTGCAAGAAGTGATGGTTGATTTTTGGTACAACCACTTCAATATAAGTATCAACAAAGGTCTTGACCATGTCTTGATTGGCGTCTACGAAGAGCAAGCTATTAGGCCCAATGCCCTAGGGCGTTTTCGCGATATTCTCGGAGCTACCTGCTATCACCCAGCCATGCTTTTCTATTTAGACAACTGGCAAAATGCAGCGCCTGGAAGTCCGATGGGATATCCTCCTGGATCTGCTGCTAGTCTAAATAACCCCAATAAAGCTAGTGGGCAAGCGAAGAAGACAGGTGGGCTCAATGAAAATTATGCCCGCGAGCTAATGGAGCTGCATACACTTGGAGTTGATGGTGGCTATACCCAAAAAGATGTAAATGAGTTAGCCCGTGTCTTAACTGGCCTTTCACTACCGAGCAAAGGATATTGGGGGCAGTTTTATCCCGGTCGTCACGACCAGGGCGAGAAAATAGTTCTTGGTCATAAAATCACTGCCTCTGGTGCTGGTGAAATTGAAGAGGCTCTCGATTTTCTTGCTCGTCATCCATCTACTGCCCATCACATAAGTTTTGCTCTGGCTCAATATTTTGTTGCCGATCAGCCCCCGAAGGCACTTGTGGATAGAATGGCAAAGCGCTTTAGCGAAAGCAATGGTGACATTAAAGCTGTTCTTACAACTTTGTTTGAAAGCAGCGAATTCTTTGATACGCAATATCAAAACAATAAATTTAAAAGTCCTTTTCGTTATGCAGTTTCGTCATTGCGCGCTAGTGGTGGTCGGCCTCCGCGCTATGAGCCAATCTTTTCGTTCTTGAAGCTCCAAGGCCAGCCACTGTATGCTTGTCTCACTCCTGATGGCTATAAGAATACAAAAGACGCCTGGCTTAACTCTGATGCTCTCTTGAAGCGTATAAGCTTTGCCACTGCAGTTGGTAGCGCTGGAAATATCCAAGCCTACGATCAGGTGCTGCGCACTGTCAATGGTGGCCAGCTTTCTTCCCGCACTAGTGCAGTTATAGACAAGTCTGGTGAGCAATTTAAAACAGCACTTCTGTTAGGTAGTCCTGACTTTATGAGTTATTAGGGGCAGATAGGGGTGAACGCGATGTTTGCCGCATTTCCGCAGCTGCTGTTCTGGATTGGTGGACTATAAGTTGCTGCAGCCTTTGATACGCCCAGTATCAAAGTACTGCTTATGCTCCAGAGCTAGCTTAAGAAGAGTCCCTTTTTGCCTAAGTCCGTACATCGTCTCCAATTTTTTCACCAGTGGGTCAGTAAGCGTGAAACTAGATTGTGAACTGAGTCATTCTTGCTGTTCTTGTATGACTCAACAATTGATTTGGCTTTGTCACCCTTGATTCTTCCGAAGGCTGCCAAATATGTAAGCGCATTTAGATCGTTTGGCGGTTCTTTTCGAAGTGCTGATTCGATGAGCTCTACGGAGCTTTCGTCGCGTAGCCGTCCAAGCCCAGCGACAGCGAATCTTTTGATAAAGGCATCCTTGTCGCTCTGAAGGATTGACTTAAACAAGCTTTGATCTTTCTTTCGGGGAAACTCTGACAAATACTCTAGTGAACTTCTATACCAATCTGTGGATTTTTTTGTGTCGCTATCAAGTAGGCTTTCGTACACCTCCTGAAGTCCGTCCATCTTATTTTGTATGGCGAGGTCAGTGAGTGCAACGGTCCTAGTTTTTGGATCGCGAATGAGATTTGGCAGTAGCTGTTGCAACTGTTCTGATGTGTTCCCATCGAGGCTGTGGGCTGCCCAGTACCGCACGCTGGAATCTGAATCTGACAGCAATTGGATTAGAAGATTGACGCTGTCACGATCTTTACGGCCTTCTAAGGCCCGTGGAAGCTCTTCCAGTATTTTGTGATTCCTGGTTTCGCGAATTGTGTCCTTTACGGTATCTAGCATGTTGTCTGATGTTAGAAGGGGTTGGTCACTGACGAAGAAAGTATATTCTGGAGCAATCCTATGATCTCGAATGAGTGTTAGCCATTTCTTCACTGAGTCGTTGCTTGTTGAGGTAAAGAAGGCATCAAGGATGTCTTCAGGAACTTGACCTTTCGATGGTATCAGAGAAGACAGGTATTGCTGATCAGCGGGTGTCGGGCTGTTTGCTAGGGCTTGCAATGATATGTCTCTGATTGCTTTGTCCTTAAGCATTGGAGCCAGAAGTTCTTTCAAGTTTCCCATGCCTAAAGCTTTGAGCGTGTAGATTGCGTAGCCCCTGTTTGATGGATCCCAGCTTTTAACTGCTTGCTTCACGACTTTTTCTGTCGATGGATTGAGTCCTGTCACTGATAGGCTTTGAACGGCAACAATTCGTGCTTGGGGGTTCTTAGACTGGATTTTTTCGTAGGCGGTTTTTCTCAAAGAGTTCTTATCTAATGCCATATAGAATGGCATCATATGGGCATCGTTGAAGTCTTCATTCTCAATGAGGAAATCAAAGAGATCTGAGGTGCGACGGTCGCCTAGATAGAGCAGAGCTAGTCCGGCCCAGTGTTTGCCAGCTTTGAACGTTTCCGTCTTCGCTGCCTTCATCAATTCGTTATTGAATGAGCTGTCTCCTGCGGAGGCAACTGTAATATAGGCGAGAATGCGTTGATATGGGTTTGTAGATTGGAGTAGAGCGGTTATGTTGCTTTGATAGAATGGTTCCTTTCGCAGTTCTTTAAGTGCGAAGTAGCTTGTCTTCCTTCCCTCAATAGCATTCACTAACTCTGTGTTATCTTGGCCTGTCAAAACTAGCCCAGAATATTCGCCAAAAATGCGCCTAAGATCTTTCTCTGATATTTGCGAGCTTGCCCCTCTCTTGAATTCTTCAACATAGCCTTGGTAGGTCTGACTTAAAGGATTTTTTGATTCAGCACCACTGACTTGAACCTTTTGTTCGTCCTCATGTGCGTATGCGCTGAGGGTAGCGCAGAAGAGCAGGACTGCTGTAACAAACTTATTTCTCATGAGGCAACCCGTTCAGCGTTTAGTAAGGTCTTTTGACTTGACTATTATTACGCAAGTCGAAAAATCGAGTTAGGTAAAATCAAAGTGGGTCGATTGAATTGGAAAGGCCGCGAATATTCTCAAGGAGGAGTTTCGGAGGTTTTGGTCATTTCAAGCTTGTACCCAACACCATAGACAGTTTTGATGATTGATTCTTGATTTTCGCTATCGATTTTTTTTCGCAGTCTTTTGATGCAAGTCGTCAATGCATTACTGGTGGCATCTGACTGAGATGACCAGACTCTGTCTAAGAGCGCTTCTTGAGTAAATACTTGATTGGGGTGACGGAGCAGAAATTCGAGTAAGGCATATTCAGTAGGAAGAAGTTTTATTTCTTTGCCTGCTTTTGTCACTTTGTAGGTACCGCGGTCAACAACAAGATCACCACATTTAAATACTTCTCCAACCATGGCGCTTGGTCTACGCAGTAGGGCGCGAATGCGTGCGCTCAACTCTTTCATGTGAAAAGGCTTGGTCAAATAGTCATCAGCACCGGCGTCCAAACCTTCTTCTTTGTCTACAATGGCATTGCGTCCTGTGAGCATAATCACTGGTGTGGATAGCCCTAGCTTGCGAATTTCTTGCAAGATTTCAATACCAGACATATGCGGCAGTGACCAGTCAAAGATTGCTAGGTCATATTGATAGAAACGCATTTTTTCAAGACCATCTTTGCCGTCTTCTGAGATTTCTATGTGATGGTGCTCAAGGGTGAGCCAATCGTTGATCATACGGCAGAGCCCGGTGTCGTCTTCTACCAGTAGGATTTTTGCCATTGTGCCCCCAACTACCAAGAGATAATTATTCAGGTTTATTATCTTCTTGGCAGTTTAAACTAAATTTGGCGGGCTATAGCATCTTCTTTCAAATTTTCACTCAGATTTTCTGTCCTTGAATCATCAACTCGACAGATTTGCCTGTTAGTTTCTGTCTGCGCGCTGCATAAGTATAGCCTTGGTCGCTAGCGCGGCCGATGACATCACCAGCTTTTATTGTGTCACCGGTTTTGGTGCTAGCTAGGTCTAGGCAGCCATATATTTGATATCTGGTGCCGTGGGCTTGTTTGTCATAGCAGGCCATGACTACAAGATCTTGTTCTGGATTGTTCCTTCTATAGCGGTCAAGCATCGCTAAGTCGGCGGTACCTAAATTATATTGTGAATTGCCGGCGCGATTATTTTTATCGTTGTGGTTGAAGCTGTAGACTACTCGACCTTCTTGCATCGCTCTTACGGCGCTGTCTGGTTTAGTATGAATGATGGCATGCACATCGTCTTTGTCGTGGACTATTTCTGCTTTTACTTTTTCAGCTTTTGCTCCTGGTTCTCCTGGGGCTGCCGTAAAGTTCAATATGCCAGCGGTGGTTTCTCCTTTTACCACTTTAAACTGAACGGCTGATTTGGCACCATCTTGAACCTTATCACCATCGATAAAGCTATCAACTTTGTGTCCGTCTTTATCAACAGTGGTGACGATACCGCGGTCACTGATGGCAGTGTTTCCATCTCGACTGTGGGTTATTTTGCGAATATTTCCTGAAGCATAGTCGGTGTAAGAATAGAGGCCAGATTTATCAATTTCTACGTCGCCAAGCCAGCTTTTCCCTGTCGCATTGTTGATCCATCTATCTTGACCGTGACGAGTCCAGCTGCCACGTTCGTCTCTTATTGCCTGCGGTCGGCCGCGATCATCGAAGTCAGAGAAGTTGAATTTTTTACCGGCCGCATCTCTCATTGCTGTCAGTCTGCCCTCAGCGTCAAATACAACTACTGAATTGTTGTTGAGATCGCGATCGGCTCTGCGTCCGTTATTCATTGTGTATTTAATTCTGCCTTGACGGAAGTCTTCGTCGGCAATATTGCCGTTTCGATCTTCTCTATGGCGTGAAAAAACTGCGCCATTTGGTCCTAGATACTCAACGGTCTTGCTGCCGTCGGGCCTATAAATTGTGCGATCACCGCTACCACGTGGGTCGCAATTGGTATAAGAATAACCTTGGGCATTGACTTTGATCTCGCCTCTCCATTTGCCACCATTGTCAGAGTTCCACTCGTCAGTCTCCTTGTGTCGGCGCCAGATACCGTATTCGTTTTTGACCTGGTTCAACTCTCCGTTGTAATCATACTTAAATTCGAAATTACGGTTGGCAGCGTCGCGCATGGCTGTTACCCGATCGAATTGGTCGAAAGTTATTTCGCTGCCGTTGCTGTTCTGCATTCTGTGTGGTTCGAAGCTAGGATAGACTTCGGGGAGAATTCTCCGGCCCATCTGCTGTTCGTGTTGAAGCCCAGATTGATTCAGTGGAGTGCCTCGCCGTGAATCAGAAGGCATAGCGAAAGAATAAGTTTGTGAGACTAAGTCGACTTGCTCGTCTCTAGTTTGTCTGCCGCTACCGAAACAATCGCTGACAACAAATCTGTTTGTTGAATCAATGCCCATAACGAACCTCCAAATGTTTTTCAGAAACCCTGGTGGGTGTCAGGAACCGGATGGGTTCCTTGGCAACTACTTTAGGGCCAAATTCTGTCTAACTTTTGGCATACAAAATATTAGGTCGAAAGCTTTATCAACACTTCGTTGCGGCGCAAGAAAGGCAAGGTCCATGGTGGATTGTAATAAGCATGCACTGGTTCGCCGAGGCTCTTTTTGTTGTTCTTGATCAAGAATGTCTCAAGTTCTTCAGCCTTCTTTTCCATATCTTTTTGATTGGCTAGACCAGAAAAACGAAGGGCAGCCACTGTTTCTCCTGCTACTTCCATCAAGTGAATGCGCTCATCTTTGGGTTGCGGCAGTGTGGCAAGACTATATTGTGATGGCATGGTGAAGCGGATTTTCCAGATACTGCCATGGGCTTCAGCTGTAACTGGAGCGGTCATAGCGATTTTTTCACTTTTTTGCTGCGACACAGGGGCTGTCATGGCAATTTTTTGAGTGCTATAGGTTTGATTCGACTGATTCTTGCCAAATATATAGCCAGCCAACACCCGAAAACCAGTTTCAAGGGCTTCTTTCTGGTCTCCAGCTATTTCTACTTCGGCTACGACTGTGGGGTCGTACTGTCTAATTTCTATTGTGCCGTGACTTTCTAATACGTCATATTTCGGCTGTTCGGCTTTTGAGACCGCTTCATTTTGAGCAATACCGGCGGCAACTGCTGCACCGACTAGACCGAGAAATATAAGTCGCTTTTTCATGGTCTCACTATAGCAAAAATGTTAGAAATCGGCACTGAGCTTAGCAATAATCTGCTCTTCTTGCTGGGCTTTGGCTGAATCTTTGAGGCCAAGATAGCACTGCTTCTTCAGTCTATGACTAGACAAACTAAACTCTTCAGGAAATTCGCCAGTGAGGTGAGAGAGCGCTTCTTTGTACTTTCCTAAACCAACCAAACAGGTAGCAATGTTGATTTTAGAGCTGGGCTTAGGGTTTGGTCCTGCCAGTGATTTGAACTCAGCTAAGGCTTCGGCAAAACGCTTACTACTGCAAAACATATTGGCCATGTGCAAGCGCGGCAGCCAGGCTCTAGTTGGGTCAGTGTATTTGATAGCCTCTCTAAAGGCCTGTTCTGCTTGTTTTAGCTCAAACAATTGGATGAAAAGTTCAGCTTTTCGATCATAGAGTTTGTCTTTCGGTCCACCGCAATCAATGGCCTTTTGCACTTCGGCTATGGCCTCTTTATACTTTTGTTGATTGCGCAAGAACTCAGACAAATCAGAGTGGGCGTCTGAAGAGCGTGGGTTTAGCTCAATGGCTCGTCTAATATCTGGCTCTGCCAGTTCGCTTTCGTCGACTTTGAGCCATGCCTCGCCCCGCTTTAAGTAAAGTTGGTCACTTTGGGGATAGACCGTAATTGCAGTGGTGAGAAAGTCAACGATTGCTTTGATGTTGTGAGCTTTACTGGAGACAACGTCGGGTAACTCTACACAGTAGTTAAGGCTGTGGTTTTGGGGCTTTATTGCCTTGAGGAGCACGGCGAGTTGCTTGAAATTGTCGGCCTTTCTTAGTGCTCTGAGTTGGCTAAGAGAGGCTAGTTCGCTCGGCGACATCGCTGTCTTCTGCGGCTCGGCTGCATTGGCTGGTGTCGGACTTGGCGCTAGGCTTAGAAGCCCTGGGGCTAGGCCGAGAGCTAACAGTACCGAGACTTTTGTTAGCAATTTTGTTACGATTTTTGTTTGGATTTTTATTAGGGCAAGAGTGAAATTGTTCATAAATACATTGTCATGAGCATTCGGCCTGAATGTTTATAATCTTTTGCCAGTTTACATTGTTCCCCCGCTGGCTGATTGCTTGAGGGTAAAGACTGCTTTTCAACCTGGTGTTGCTTTGCTACTGATTCACTGCTTTGGTAGTGAGACAATTTTCACACCTATAGCTGAACCTAAGGCTTCGTTATCTGATACTTTGAACTCTTGAAATACTTGCGATACTTAACTATTGGCCATCGGTAAGAAATTGTTTTTGAGAAGCGTTCTGTTAATTGTTCTGCTAGCACTATTGAGCCAGCCTGCTTTTGCTGCAGTAAAGTTGCCTGGAATATTTTCAGACCACATGGTCTTGCAGCAAGATCTGCCAATTAAAATCTGGGGCACCGCTAAGCCCGCTGAAAAAGTGCAAGTTACTTTAGGCAATCAGCATGCCAGCTGTATTGCTAACAAGAGTGGTAATTGGCACGTGGTGCTGGAAGAGGCTCGCCCAGGAGCTGTCCAAGAACTGAAGATTCAAGGCGAGAATCTAGTTGTTTTCAAAGATGTGCAAGTCGGAGAAGTTTTTCTTTGTGCTGGTCAGAGTGAGCTACTAGATACAGTTAAGAGTCTTTCTGCTAGCGAGCATGCGGTCGCCAATAGTAAACTGCGTATTTTTGTTGTACCCAAGAGAGTTAGTACAAGCCCTACTGGCACCTTATCTGGTGGCTGGAAGGTGAGTAGCGCTGTTAGCGGTAGTAACAGTAGCAGTGTTAGTGATAAGGCCTCCTTGTCTGAGTGCTCAGCCTTGGCCTACAATCTTGGCCAGAACCTACAAACTAATTTGAAAGTGCCGGTTGGCATTATTGATTGTTCTTACCCCGAAACTCCGATTGCTTCTTGGGTTTCAAAAGATCGTTTAATGCAGATGTCGGTCTTTCGGCAGATTTTAGATCCGACTCTCAAAGCCCCTGAACCTACTGCTAGTTCTGATGGTAAGCCGACTTTGAGCAGTATTGCAAAACCCTGTGTTGCTTATAACGGTATGGTGGCACCTCTGGTTGGTTACGGCCTGAAAGCAGTTTGTTGGTATCAGGGTTTACATGATCTTGGGCAGGCTGTCAGCTATCGCAAATTATTGCCCATGATGATTAGAGATTGGCGCGCTCGCTGGGCGCAAGAACCGGATGTTCCATTTTTCTTTGTGCAGTTGCCTAGTAGTAAGATTGCCTCCAACACTTTTGACATAAATTCACTGCCCGCCTGTGTTGGTGTTGCTAATTCGTGGATCAATATGCGCGATGCTCAGGCTACAGCTTTAGCTGTTGGTTCGACTGCGATGGTCGTGACAACAGATTATGCTAATCACGCCAGCTTGAATCATCTCGACGGATTGCCAGGCCGCCTCAGCCAGGCCATTCTGGCTAAATTATTTGAAGCAAAGAAGACAGCCTTTGGCCCCCTCTATGAAGGTTATGATAGTCAAGGTTCGGCAATAAAAGTGCATTTTAGCAATGCCAAAAGCGGTCTGGCTTTGCGGCTAAAAGCCGGGCAGCCCACTGGTTTTGAAATGATTGATACCAAGGGAAGAACCTTCCCTGCTGAAGTGAAAATTGTAGAATCAGATCTTCTCGTTAGCAGCCCCCAGGTGCTCAATCCAATTGAGGTTCGCTACGATTGGAAAGACGCAGCTAAGGCCACTCTCTTTAATGTCGAGAATTTACCCGCTGCGCCTTTCCGAATTAGCATTCGTCCTAACTAAATTAATGACCCTTGCTTCTGTATGTTCGACCTTCGTCGGTAATCCAGACATTGAGCATTTGAGCTAGTTGATTTGTCAATTGATTTTCTTCGAGCAAGAGGTGCTCGCCATCACCAATTACCATCAAGAGTTTGTCTCGAGTTGAAAGGGCGTTGAACAGTTCGATGGTGCCTTCTGGCTTGACGAGCTTATCTTTAAAGCCAGCGAGCATCAGTACCGGTGGCTTTTCAATGAGATGGGCATTGTCAAAGTTGCCTTTCATAAAGGTCTCAAACTGTTTTAGTTCTTTGGGTGAAAGTGTTAGACGGTTCATCGAATTGTTGGTCATCTGGGCTCTTGTTCTTTCGTCGGTGCTAATTTTGTCGACGATTTCTGGGTCTATCTTTTTGTCAGGATCTTCTAAATAGTGAGCGCCGACAATAATCTCGCCGCCAATTTTGTAGTAGCGATCGCTGGATGGCACTGACGAAACTAAGCCATCAACGAGTTCAGGATGGCGTGCTGTAGTTGCCATGGCAATGGCACCGCCCATAGATTCACCCACCATGAAGATAGGTACGCCTGGGTAAGCCTTGCGCAATGTTTTAAGGGCTTGTTCGATGTCTAGCAAACAAGCTTCGAAATCTACAGTATCTTGCCCTTTACGCTTGGCCCATTGACCAAAGCCACGCACATCTACGGCATAAACAGCAAAGCCGCGACCGGCCATGCTGCGGCCAAAGTCTGCAAATGAGGCGCTGCTAAAGCCTAAGCCATGTACGCAAAGCAATACTTCTTTAGGTTGGTAAAGAGGCAACCAAGAGCGGTATGGCACCTTTAGTTTGGCGGCCCAAACCGGTACTCTTGTGGTAGTGGATCTTGTGGTTTTAGTGGTAGTAGTTACTCTAGGAGCTGCTGCGGCTGGTTGGCCCAGCGTAAGAGTAGAAGCTAGAGTTAATAGTGAAAGTAGAAGGGGTAAGCAACGATTCTTCTGCAACATAGGTTTTCCTTTTGATTTTGTGGCACTACGAAGACAACAGGTAGAAGCAGGACTAACAGGTAGGAGCTGTAGACTGACCAGCTCTCAATTAGTTCCATTTTGTTGTTGCTATAGTACAGGGCCTATTTTGTAAATAGTCCTAAAAACTTATGCTATAGGGCTTTTGAGCTTAAATTCCTGGAAATTTAGAAAGTTAATGGCTGATTCTGGATTTTAACAAGGGGCAAGTAATTTTTGAGCTTTGCTTTGAGCTCAAGAGCGGCCAGCGGAGTAAGAACGAAATCGCTGGCACCAGCTTCAAATACTTTTTGCCTTGACTCTACTGTGCACGAAGTTATATCAGCCAAAATCAATATAGGTATGGTTTGCCAGCGTGAGTTGCAGCGAATCATGCGACAGATATCGTTGCCGCTTACACTTGGCATTGTCTCTTGCAACATTATCAACTCTGGTTGAAAGTCATCGAGCACAGAAAAAGCCTCCATGCTGCTGGTAATAGACTTGACTGTTAGACGCTCCTCTTCTAAGGCGTTTGTTAGGTTGGAGATTAGTGCGCGATCGCTTGCCACCACCAAAACCCTGGGTGGCAAAAGGCGGCCTTGTGGTTGGCTATGGGTATTTTGATCTAAATTTATTGTTTCAACTATCATAGACCCAGAGAGTTCTGGCACCACTTTGATTGCGCTCTCAATAGGCTTGCCTGAGTCTAGTTCGTTGACCTTCTGTTCAATCCAAGTGCTGGCTTGTTCTAATGTAGCTTGAATTTCGGTCCATCTATAATCTTGACAATTGAGCTCTTCTTGACCCAACGTGAGCAATTGTTTTTCGAGCACAGCACCAATTTGACTGAGAGTATCAAAACCCAGTGAGCCCGCTGTGCCTTTGATCTGGTGGGCGCGGTTGGTAGCCTGGCTTAAGGCGCTGGTATCATTCTTTGATGCCGCCGCCACAATCTCTATAGTCATTTGCTCAAGCTCGTTAGGAAGTTCAAGCAAATAGATACTACCGAGCTCTGCTATGGCTTCTTCTGTTTCTCTCATGGCTTGAGCTGCTTCTTCATCAGCCTTTGCTACAGTTGATGCTCCTGCTTCGGGCAGCAAATTTTCTTGGCGCAGAAACTCGTCTAGAGTCTGGTTGTGTTCATTCAAGATTGGTTCTTGCACTTGCTCTTCTGTCTCTTCCGCTTCTATCGCTGCATATTGATTGAGCTCGGCTTCAGCGACTGCATCAGTTTCGGCCTCTGGTTCAGGCGACGCCTGGTTTTGAGTATTGGCTTTAGATTGTCGTTCATTTTGTCGTTCATATAGCAATTCGCCTATTTGTTGTATGAACGTTTCGGGATGAATCGGTTTTTGAACAATCATATCGACGTGATAGACATTGCGCATTGAAGCAAAAGTCTTCTGGTCCATTCCAGAACCGGAACAAAAGACAATTGGAAACTTATAGTTTTTTTCTCTCAGCTCTTTTATAAAGCTGGCCCCGTCGCTACCGGGCATACGATAGTCGATTATGGCCAAATCGGGGGCTTGTTCTAAGGCATTAATAGCATCGGCGACGCTGCGGGTTTCAATCACATGGTAGCCGACAGCTGTAAGGATGCGATTTAGAAGTTGGCGGAAGAAGGCATCGTCATCAACAACTAGTATCTTCAATTGAGTGTCTGTTACCTGATTATTTGTCATGCCTACACCCTACACTAGCTGTTTTTTTTGCAGATGTCCCTCAACCTAATTTTCCCTGACAGAACTAGCTGCGCCATCACCCGCTTGGTGTATTTTTCACCCACCCCTTCAATTCTGATATCCAACCCTTTGGGGGATGTCTTGCTTCCTTAAAGGGGTATGATTAAGGTACCCCTTGGTTTCAAGTGCAACCTACTGATTTGCAAGTTTGATGAGCTGAACCAAAGTTCTGAGTAGTAATGCTAATCCACGAGAATCTTCAGCAAGTAAATGTCTTCATGATTGAAGACGACAAATACTATTGCGAGTATGTGAGGCGATTGCTCGCTGGGCGCAATCAGCCTCAGTTTGACTTGCAGCGAGCTAGCGATATGGCTGAAGCGCAGCGCTATTTGCAAGATGAAACGCCTGATGTTGTTCTGCTTGACCTTAATTTGCCAGATAGTCACGGCCTTGAGTCTTTGAGCCGCACCAGAGAAGTTGCTAACGGCTGTCCAATAATTATATTGACCAGCAGCGATAATGAACAGTTGGGTCTGCAATCAGTGAGCCTGGGTGCTCAAGATTACCTGATTAAGCAACACATTGGTAATGAGTCTCTTGTACGTAGTATTCGCTACGCTATTCAGAGACGCCGTTCTGAAGAGCAAACCCAAAGAATGGCTGCCATCCAAGATTTTATTGCAACCTTGGCCCATGACATGAACATACCTTTGATTGGCACAGAGAATCTTCTAAATGGCTTGCTCAACGGGCAACTTGGGCCGTTGAATGCTAGGCAGAGTGAGGCCTTGACGGTAATGAAGCAGGCCAATAAGAGCCAGCTTCAGCTTGTTAGTCGCTTGCTCGAAATATATCGCTATGAAGTTGGTAGCGATCTTAGTCGTCGTATTCTCGATGCTAAAGAACTTCTAGTCGATTGTGTCAGTCAATTCTCTGAGAGTAACAAGGAACAAATTCACTGTTCGTTTGATGCTCTTGAATCGGGCTGTCGTATATGGGGAGAGGAAGAAGCGCTAAAAGCAATGCTAGTAGATTTGCTGGACAATGCCGTTAAGTATAGTGAAAGTGGCTCAGTGATTGATGTTTCAGCCGAGATAGCCGATTCTATGCTTAATGTGCGAGTGCACAATTTTGGTAAACCAATGCCAGATGAGGTGAAGAAAGGTATGCTTTCTAAATTCTGGAAAGGGGTGCCTGGTAAGACCTATGTGGCGAAGACCGGCCTTGGTCTTTACCTTTGTCATAGAATTGCTCAATTGCACCAAGGTCGTATAACTTGTGAAAGCACCCTAGAAGAGGGCACTACTATTACAGTTAAGCTACCTGTCAGTGAATTGCTTGTGACTTAAACTAGCTCTGTCTAAACCAGGCCGGTACGTAAAGCTTTTACGGCGGCCTGTGTTCTGTCTGAAACAGATAGTTTTTCCATCAAGTGACGCATGTGTGTTTTTATGGTTTCAGTGCTCAGTATTAGCCTTTCGGCTATTTCCTGATTGCTTAAACCTTCTACAACCAGTGTTAGTACTTCTAGCTCACGCTCTGTCAGTGTGCAACTACTGACTGGCGTCGACAATGGCTTCTGCTCGACAAAGGCACGAATTACCCGCTTGGCTATTGAGGGATCGAGCCATATGCCGCCACGGTTAACCGTTCTAATAGCGTTAACAAGCTGGTCTGCTGCTACGTCTTTGAGGCAATAGCCATCGCAGTTGGCGGCCAGAGCAGCCAAAATATCTTCATCGAGACTGTGGGATGTCAGCATGACGATGCCAATTGTGGCGTCTTTTGCTTTGATTTGCTGGGCGGCATCAATGCCGTTTAGTCCGGGCAAGCCAATATCCATAAGGATTACATTGGGTTTGACTTGAAGCGCTGTCGTCACTGCGCTATTGCCGTCCTCTGCTTCTGCCACAACTTTGATGTCGCTAATCTGCTCAAGGGCGAACCTTAGGCCCATTCGAGTGATCTGGTGATCTTCTACCAGCATGATAGAAATTTGCTTTTGAGGAGCGTTTGTTTGCTCTGATGACGGAGTTCTTTCGCTCGGGCTCATGGATGACGTCGCTTCCTTGTTGCTACCCTAGTCACCTACCTATTCTACTCTACTCAAAATCACCCTGAAAGAGTTGTACATAGTCAAAAAGGGGGATAGCCCGGTCAGATTGCGGCCGCTATGTTGGTAAGAGTTACTCGACACCAAGGAGTCACAAATGTCTTTATTTCGCGAGTCCTATGAAATAGTAATCGCCCGGGTGCTAAGTCTAGTTAGGTTTCAGAAGTCTGAAGATGCACCGTTGAAAGCTCCGTCAATAGACCGCCTGGGTACGGTTGAGCGTTTGCGTCAATCACGTTTTGCTAGAACCGAGTCTGTAAGCAATCAAGGCGCTTTTCCTGCTCCATCAAATTCTCGCCCTTTACCTTGTCACCAGTCAGCTGCGGCGCTCCCTGCCCCGGACTCAGAAAAAGGGAAGGGCTCAGGTATTGTTTGTGGAGTCAATAGTGTTGCCGCAATCGCACAAGAGAAAGAAAAAGACAATGCTGCGAGAAGAGCGCGGGTAACCAGTACTAGACTGACTGCGCTTAAAAATTACCTTGAGCAAGGCGCTAATTGATAAACAGAAACTATTTGCCAGCAGGTTTTTTTGCCCGAGCTTCAAGCTTGGCGGCTTCGTCATTGAGGCCGGTCTTGCGCAAGAGTTGGCTGTAACCATTGAGGCAAGTTGCTAATGCTGCTGGATCAGCTTTGGCATTTTTCTCTCTGATTGCTAGCGCCCTCTTGTATCGGCTCTCAGCTTTTTTGAATTTTCCGTTTTTTGTTAGAGCAGCTGCCACGTCTTCTAGAGCTTGAGCTACTTTGGGGTCTTCTAACCCATTGAGACTTTCTCTTGTAGCAATGAGGTTTTCATATACAGGTTCGGCCATATCGATCTTGCCGCTAGCGGTATATGCATTGGCTAGGTTTTCTAGCGCTTTAGCTGTTTTAGGATGATTGGCACCAAAAGCCTTCTTGCGAATATCCAACACTTTTGTATAGAGAATTGCGGCATCACTATTCTTGCCAGTCTTGCGATAGACATCAGCTAGACCGTTGAGTGTGTCGGCATAATCTGGATGGTCTGGTGCAACTTTTTCTCTAATTTGCTTGGCTCTGAGATAGAGCGGGGCAGCTTCACTGTAGAGCTTCTGGTGGCGGTAGACGTCAGCTAGGCCATTGAGAGCATTTGAAACTTGAATGGCATCTTTGCCATACGATTTTTCGTAGATTGACAGCGCTTCTTTGTAATCTTTCTCTGCTTCAGCAGCATTGTTTTTCTTGTCGTAGAGTAAGCCTTGGTTGATTAATGTGGTGGCATAATTGCCGTAGCGGGCACCACTTTTTTCGGCTTGTCGACGGCAGGCTGCAAACTCCTTTTCGGCTTCGGCATAGTTGCCGTCGTGGAGAGCGGCGAGGCCGTTTTTATTGTGCTCGTCCCAGGTTTCAGCATAGGCGGGCTGAATTGTGAGAAGTAAAAGGGCTAGTGCCAACCAGCGCTGCATAGTTTGAATCCTTTTAAAAACCATTAGAATTATCGACTATTCCCAGCAAAATTGATGCAAGATAATCGTTCTGGTTTGAGATTTTAACGCTTGGCTACCTGGGCTAATGAAGTAGTAGGGGTGAATTTGATTAAACAAAGTGAGTTGCTGCACGCCCTAGTGGCCGAGGCATTAGCAGCTAAAGAGCTGCAGTACAGCGTTTTTGCATGTGATCCCGATTTTGCCGATACGGCGCTCTTCTGTGAAAAGTATGGCTTTAGGTTAGAGCAGTCAGCCAATGCCATTATTGTTGCTACCAAAGTCGAGCCGTTTCGATTTGCTTGTTGTATCGTTTTGGCAAATACTAAATTAGACGTCAATAGAATGGTATCCAAACTACTTGGCGCCAAGAAAGTTTCATTTGCCACTGCTGAGCAGACAATGGCATTGACTGGAATGCAAATTGGTGGCGTCACACCCTTTGGTTTACCTGATATTCCTCTGTATGTTGATGCTGCAGTGATGGCCATTCCTGAGATAGTCTTGGGTGGTGGCAATCGCTCGACCAAGGTTGTGCTCAGGCCCGAGCAACTTTTGAAACTGGCAAATGTAGCGATAGTCGATGGTTTGGCTGTTTCTAAGTAGTCAATTGACAAGCTAAATTGAGAATAGTGGAACTTCTTCAGGTTCCGCCAGTCTTTGCCTGCTGAAGACATAAAGGTCGAATCAAGTTGAATCGAACATATGTCTAATTACAGCAGATGGAGAATAATATTATGCGTCGCACGCAAACCTTCCGTTATACATTCGTATATGCCTTCCTAGCGGGCTTCGCATTAACTGGCTCTCTTGCCGCCAATGCTGATACCCAAGTGACCACTACAACCACTAGATCGACCAGTTCGAATACTTCACCGCTGAGATCTGTCACTACTTATACTCTACCAACTACTTCTAGCTACATTGTTGTAGACCCGATAACTGGTGTGGCTCAAGGTTCTTACAATACCGTTACCCATTTGGTTAATGGCGCACCACTATCTAATGGTTATGTCATTGTTGATGAAAGTACTCGGGCCATGGTGGCTATGGTCGACCAGTACGGCAATATTGTTGATGTGGCAGTTGCTCCGGCTAATCAGACTCTGCTTCTGTCAATTGATTCGCGCCGCAAAGACCTAGAAGCACAGATTGCCGATGCTCAAGCCAAAGGTCGCCTAGCGGCTGCTCAGGCTGAGCTGTTGCGTCAAGAATTAGCTGTGGTAACACCTTATGATTCCAGCTCATCTAGTGTTGTCACTTATAGCCGGGCAATACAAATGGGTTCTGGTCTAAACTCAGTATCAAGTCGTTTAATTCCCATTACTGAAAAGACTTATTCAAATGTGATTGCTCCTCAGTTTGTCACTGTTGATGGGCATCTAACATTGGCTGATGATCTTACTTTCCGCAAAATTCAACTAACAAGACGTATTGAAGATGAATATGCTTTTGGTCACATCACTAAAGACCAATTGTTGCAATTTAAATCTGACTTGACTGCTCTATCGGCTCGTGAAGCCGGTTATAGAAATGGTGCGGCAATTAGCACTACTGGTGCAACTATGATGACTGCGGACCTAAACAGCCTGCAAGCTAAATTGAACAGTGCTGTGGTGGTTAGATAAAGCTGAGATCGCGGTCTCTCAATTTGAGGTTTAAATAAGATATGAAAAAAATGATAAATGCACTGTTTATGGTGCTTTGCGCATTTGTTTTGAGCGCCTATTCGCTTTCAGCTTCGGCTCAAACCACTGCTGAAATTGCTAAAAATAATTGTGATTCGTGTGCCAATTTTGCTGCTAAGACACTCAATTATTGTGTTACCAAAAAAGGTAACTACGGTAAAGCGTCAATGACCAATGCTCTAAAAGATGTGGTTACTGCCTGCAAGTCTTCATCTGAATTCATTGCAAATGCATCGGCTTTGCAGAAGAAATCAGCTGCTATAGCTATTGAAGCCTGTAATGAATGCATCAAGGCTTGTGGTGGCTCTACTGTCAGTTCAGACGTAAACATCAAGGCTTGTGCCGACGAGTGTCGCAAATGTGCTAGCAACTTGGGTAAAGTGGCTAACGCTCAGTAAGCTCTAAATAGTTAATGATCAGTCGATGGAATTAGCCGAATTATTGGATATAAGATATCCCGGCTAATTTTCATCGACTGTTTGTTAGGAAGCTATGAAACTACTTAAGCTGATAACTGCCTCTCTATTTCCCATTGCTGTGCTTTGCTCTTGTGACTTTGAAGAGCGCCTGACCTGGTCTCCTGATGGTAAGCGCATGGCTGTCCTTACCGACCAGCTGCGTCTAGCTGACGCTGATTCTATTTCTAGGCCGCTTCTAAATAAGCAATTTGGCTCTGTTCTGTCATTCCGTTGGTTGCCTGACAACCATCACGCTCTGCTTGCCTATCGCCGCTACCAACACCATAGAAATAATGCGGGGGTTAGAACCGGAACTAAAACTGCCGATACTAGTGTCGACTATCTTCAGCTATTCGATTTCAACGGTGAAATCAAAGAAGTCAAGGTCACTGCCGGTCCTATTTTGTTTAAGAGCAGCGAGGCAATAGAAGATTTGCGCCTGTCTCCTAGTGGAAAACTAGCGGCCATTTCACAAGCTGATAAAGGCCGACACAAAATATCTATAGTCTCTCTTGCTGGTGCGTTAAAAAGAGATGTGGCTAGAAACGCCACTAAGCCAGAATGGTCTAGAGACAGCCGCTCAATCTATTTTTTTAGAGAGATTACTCCTAAAGATTCGGCCTCCACCGCTTTCATTCCAGTTGCCACTATTTGTAGTTTGCCTGTGGCCGACGCTAATGGCCGGCCCATCGTCAGTAAGGTTCGCCGTGACCTGGCACAATGCGCTGGTGATCTCTTCACAGGCGGGCGCATTCATGCCCTTGAAGATGGCAGCTTATTGTTCTGCTCAACACCAGTAAAACTGCCAGCTTGTGGAGCGATGTTGGGCTTGCAAGAGCGGGCACTTTTTCGCTATAGGCCTGCCAGCAAGGAGAGTAAGGCCAGCGTGGAGCAAATTAAATTAGATGGCCCAGCTTTGGCCGCTGACCTCGATAGTTTTGAGCCTAATCAAGACGGCACAAAAATTGCCATATGCTCAAGCCAGGGCGCGGTGCGGGTAATTAGTCTAAGTAGTGATGGAAACAGTGGCCAGGTAACAGTTTTGGAGAAACCATTGCCAGATACGGTCGAGGTTAGTCGCACTGGCTCTTTTGGCTGTGCTCCTCGTTGGCGCAACGGCCATGAGTTAACTTTCTCGGTGCGCAATTTAGCGAATGCCAAGAATCATGCTGGTCATGGTGATAATTCTGAGCATGATGGCGAGCTGGTATCGCAAGAGCTGCAAGATTTGGCACCCGGAGCGGAGACTAATTTACCGGCACGGCAAGTGCTGAGCCGAAATTGGCCAAGCGGACAGATTGACTTTCTTAAGGCCGGAAATTCGAGCAAGAAATAGATGAACAAATAGGGCTAAGAAATGGCTTAAGACGCTGCCTTGGCTGCTTTTATTGCATCCACTGTCATCTGGGCGTGCTTCTCAACGGCCTGTGATTCTTCGCTTTTGTTTTGTCCGGCCAGTGCTGCAGCTAGTTTGTGACGGGCTGCTGCTACTTCGGGGTGTTCGGTGCCAATCAGGGTCTCAAGGGCAAGAATTAGGGTCTTGTAGACTTCTTCCGCCTGGACAAAATCGCCACTCATTAACAGTGCATCGGCGGTCTCTAGTACGCTTTTGACAGATTTGAGAGTCTTTTCAGCTCGGTCTACCACATATGGGTTCTCATCGTCTTTCAAGACTTCTAGTATTTCCACTGGGGTATGGGCGTTGCCGGCCAGTTCAAAGCGCACATCTGGGTTTTCGTCGTGGGCTAAGGTGGTCAATACTTCATTGGTAGTATTGGGGTTCTTAGTGACAGCCGAGCGCACTTCTGGTGATTGGTGAGTTGAAAGTTTCTCTAGAGTGCTTGGCATTGCCTGAGCATTCTCGGCTACGCGTGTAACTACATCGCTATTGCTCTTGTCTGAGAGCTTCTCTAATACTTCAGGCTTGGCCTCTGGGTGCGAGGCTAGTCGCTGTTTGGCTTGAGTAAAGGCGCTGGCATTAGCAGTATTAGAGTTTGTACCTGCATCTAAGTCTTTTTCTTGGTCTGACATCTTGGTTCTCCCGTTTCCTTGGGGGGTGACGGGAGTTGAACTAGAAAGTTCCCTTTAATACTTACCTAATTCTCATCTACTGTTAATGTGCTTCTCAAGCTATTACTTTTTCGCGCTTACTACTTGGTTTCGTCTACGACTTCAGCATCGATTACTTCTAGCTCTGTTTCTGGCTGGTTTTTTCGAATCATCGGTACGTTGGCATCAACAATTGTCTTACCATCATTTTTGCTATCAGTGGGAGTTTTGTCTTCTATCAGTTTGGGCGTTGTCATCTTTGCTTTAAGGGCTGCTAGTTCGTCGTCTAAATCAAGACTTTTGGCAGCGTCACTGAAATGTTTTTCGGTGCTGGCACCACTCATTTCTTTTAGAGCTTCATTGCGGTTTTCTTTATCTCTGATTTTCTCTTCCCACTTGTCCATACTAGAACCGCCAGCACCACCTGAACCACCTGAGATCAACTCGTTGGCTTTGGCTACGCCGTCAGCAGCTTTGGCTCGGGCCAGCATCGCTTGCTTTTTCACTTTGAAATCCCGATATTCTTCTTCCATTTCACTGAGCTTCTGCTTCATGGCAGTGGTGCTATTTTTTTGCTCAGTTAGTTGAGTGGTGAGAGATTGAACATGTTCACTAAATTCTTTTTTCTTGGCAATGCATTGCCTAGCAAGGTCATCATTGTTTTGCTCAACGGCCATAATCGCCCGTTTTTCCCATAAAGCCAGGTCGTCTTTGTTCTTCTGTAGCTGTGTCTCTAACATCTTTTCGTTAGTAACAGCCACAGTGACCGCTTCTTTTACTTTCTTCAGCCCAGATTCTAGTTCCATTTGGGCTTGCTCGGCCAAGATGGCAGGCGTCTCAAGTTTGCTTACACCCTGGTTGAGCATGCCTTTCATAACGTTTTTGAATCGGTCGAACATAATTTCCTTCTTTGAGACTTGCTTTCGGGCTTAGATGTTCACCCATAATACCCACGAAATTTGACTTTAAAACCAATATTTGACTGGCCTCAATCGATTAATTTTTGGCCGCCAGCGCTGTCTGCTGTTAGTAAAAAGTTAAATGCGGCGCCACCGCTTTTAGCATTTTCTACCCAAATCTTGCCGCCACCGCGCTCTACGATGGTTTTGCAGACGCTCAGCCCCAGCCCTGTTGAGGGCGACGCTACGGCCTTGGCATTGGCCAGTTGCTTAAAGGGGGCAAATACTTCTTGCCTTGACTGTTCTGGAATGCCCGAGCCCTGATCAACTACTGTAAAGCGAACCATTTCTCTTTCTAGTTGTGAAAGTACTTCAATGCGACTGCCCTCTGGTGTGTACTTAATGGCGTTAGAAATGAGATTGATTAAGACTCTCTCTAGCTCAGATTCGGTGGCGCGCACCATGGCCCATTCAACTTTAGCAATAATTTGCACTGATTTAGCTTGAGCTAGGCTGCGCACGGCTTCTACGGCATGATTGATGGCAACCTTATTAGAGCAGACCCCTTGAGTCGTGGCTTGCTCAAGATTGCTGGGGTCGGTAGAGTGGTCAAGTTGATTGAGTAGATTGGTCAGTCTCTCGACATTGTTCGATATGCCTTGTAGTTGTTTGTTCGTCCAGCTATCGCGCCCTTCGCTCAATGTCAGCTGTTTGGTTTGGGCAATTAATGAAGCAATAGTCTTCAGGGGTGCACCAAGTTCAATGGTCAAGTAACGGCTGATTTGATCGCGCAATTGTTCGATGTTTGTTGAGTCAGTAATATCATGGGCCACGCAGAAATATGAATGTGACTGATCATTGTAAGTAATCGTCCACTGCGTATGACTAGGAAAAGATAAGAGTTGATCGTTAGAGAGACGAAAGACCCTGCGACTTTTGCTTTCGCGTGCTAGTTCAAACTGACTCTCTAATCTTAGTCTGTGGGCTCCTTCGAAGAAATCGAAGAATTGTTTTCGCTCGTCGAAATTGAGCCAGGTGGAGACAATTTCATTGCCCTTTATGATCTGACCGCTCTCAGATAATTCTAGTAGAAAGGCTGGTGACAATTGGTAGAGGCTGTGTTGCCTTGAGTTAGCGTGCGAAAGTTTGCGATCGATTTCGCGCAAAGCATTGTCAATTGCCATTAGTTCTGGTGGCCCAGAGCTGAGTGGCTTAAGTGCTTTGTTTCGAGCCATGGCTTCAGCGTTGGCGAGGATGTGTGAAATCGGCTTATAGGCCAGTTGACCAACGAGCCAGGCTAAAAATATGCCACCAAGCGATGAAACTAGAAGGGCAATATAGAGATATTCTCGCACTAGTCTGAGAGAGGCAAGGTTTTTCTCGGATGCCTGGTTGCCTTGAGCTGCCACTTCATTGCCAATCAGATTAATATCGCTAAAAATTGACGAAATTGATTGTTCGAGTTTGTCTAGCTCTTTGGGATTGCTATAGTCGAATGTCACTAGCGGGAGTTCTTTTTCAGCGACGGCCCATCTTTGGAGAATATTGGACAAGCGACTAGCCGCTTGAGGCGAGAGTGCTTCGTAGCGAAAGAGTTGTTTGGCAATACTATCAAAGCTATTTTTTGTGGTGCTTGCCTCTGCCACCAGATTTGCACCGTTGCTGTGGCGCTCGAGGCGAATAGAAAGAACGCGTTCAAGCATTGCTGTTACTAGCTTTTGAATGGTTACTGTATAAGCCTTGGCAGCAATTTCTGTCTGTACTGTTTTTTGAGCATTTGTGACATTGATGTAGAGCACTATCGAAAAGACAATTTGACAAACTAATGGAATTGATAGCACTAAGATGCCAATTTTCTTAAGCGAAAAGGTGTTCACTTCTGCCCCTCGCCGGTAATAGTCATAGAAAGAGGAAGGCGCACTGTGGCTTTTTGAATAAAGCCTTGATCTACTATTACGGCAATAGTGCCACCATGGCTCCTAATGATATTTTCTACAAGATAAAACGACATGGGAAGGTTCATGCCCATGATTGAATCACTATCGATTAAAGTCTCGGGAGGTGCCTTAGAGAAATCACCTTCGTTTGTAGCATCAGGCAAGAAGGCGCTAATACAGGCAAAATTTCCGTTTGGGTTATCTTCTCGTCTGACTACCATTGTAAATGGTTGGCTGCGCACCACTCTTGATACTAGCAGTTCAAAGATTGATAGCAGCGCTCTTGCTAAAAGGCTGTTGTCACCGCTAATTTTAGAATTTTGTTCATTGACCAGATCAACGCTGATTGCCGGATAGAGGCTCTCAAGGCGTTCTGCTGCTTCAGTGGTTAGGGCTAAACAATCAATCTGTTGCTCTGCTAGGCCAAGATTGCCTGACTCGATTTTTTTCCAGTCTAGTACGTCGGTAACTAACTTAATTAGCTTCTGTGCCAGTTGGCTGCTATCTTTGAGCATGGCTGCTTGCCGCGCTGAGCCGCTGTCATTCTTCATCACTAGAAGCTCAATGCTAGTAGACATAGACATCAGCGGCGTGCGCATGTCATGGCTCAATGTAGCGCAAATATTTTCTCGTAAACTTTGAAGTTGATGCTTTTGGGTAATGTCGTGGCAGACGCATAAAAATTCGCTTTCTTCCTTGACCCAATGAATAGTCCATAGAAAGAATGTATCAATACCACTGACGTCTAGGTGCTGACATTCTACGGAACGGACGCCGCCTTCTATTTTTGCCTTGTTTAACATTTTGAGAATTGCTGAAAGCGAAGATTCGGCAATGATTTTTTCTAAGCTTTGACCAATCAGGCTTTCAGCGGGGTAGCCCCAGAATGTTTCGCATGACTTGTTTACCCTGGTAATGATGCAATTGGCACTGAGAGAACAAAGAACATCCCCTGAATATTGCACAATGGCAAGTTCAGATTGATTGAGCTTATAGATTTGGTCAAGGGCGTCGTGTATCTCCTGGTCTAGTTGTGAAATTTCATCACCTTTTGACCCCAATCTCCTCAGTGCCGGTGGCAGTATTTGCCCTGCTTGCAGTTCTTGCAGTGCTTGGGCGCTTTCTTGCTCTTCTTTTTCTGCGAGATTTCCACTTTCGATATCGTCTTTTAACTTGTGCAGTGGATCTATTAATTGACGGTTGAAAATAAAAATGGCGCCAGCTGTTGCTGCTAGGGTAATGAGATTGCTTAATAGGAGAAACGGTAAAAAGAGTTGCTCTTGGCGTTTGAGATTGGCCATAGAATTGCTTTGCAGCCAGTCTTCTGCTTCTTCAGTGTCACCAAATATTGAACGAGCGCTTAAACCAAGCGAGAAGAAGCCCATTTTGAGCCGGTCTAGCGTTGCTCTGTCGTTGGCGGAATGGAGAAACTTGTTGGCATGGTCAATCAGCTTTAAGAAACCGTTGCTAAGTTCGTCAATATCTTTGGCGTGTTCCGCCAATCTGGGGTTCTCTTTTATGGCAACTGGCAAGTCGCCGTGTACTTTTTTTATTCCAGCTGTCAAGTCATTGAAAACGCGTTCTCTTTCTTGTTGATTTTTGCTTATGTCGCTGCTTAAGACCTTAACCAGTTTTGTGATTTTTTCTTCAAAGGCAAGGAGAGTGAGCACTCTTTCGGCAGAGTGTTTGTGAATTGTATATTCATGCTCAAGACTATTCAGTGCATAAGTGGCCGCGACAATGCTAGTTAAGCCGCAGGTGACTGGAAGCAGCATCAAGAGTATACATTTTAAGCGAATGGACATTTTAAGCGAATGGACATTTTAAGCGAATTGACATGTTTGGCGAATGGACATAAGTATAGTTGACTTACTCTTGGTTTTTACTATTGTTGGTTTGGCACAGGCAGTAACTGAGAGCCGCTTCCGGTCATCCAGCGAGTGAATAGTGAATGGCCACCGGCTAGCTGTTCTAACCATATCGGTGCAGTCCACATTCTATCTAAATTTGCTGTATGTGGATCTTTTCTCTGAACCTCAACATAGTAGGCTGAGTTGTGACCAACTTTTCCGGTTATGGCGTCGAAGGCCACAGTTTGTGATTGGTTAAGCAGGTCGGCTCCGCTGATATCTCTTTGCTGCAATACTTCTGCTAGTTTACCGTCACCAATTTTGGTATCACCCCATAGCTTGACTGCATAGTTGGCTGCCGGATCGATATTGCCGTCAATGCGCATTTTTAGAGATAGGGTTGGCACCGCACTTTGGTCAACAATACTGCCCATAACAAAGCGGTCATTGGCTGTCAGTAAGCCACTAAGATTCTTTGAACTGGTGGTGGCAATAGTTCGCCGTTCGCGCATTGCTTCTAATATGCTCGGCTTGTCAAGGCCTTTGGCGTAGAAGCCTGTTGCTCCTGGATTTCCAACCGGTTCACCAAAGTGGAAGTCACGGCCAAATGTCGGGCTGGCGTGCACTCTCTTGTCAAGGTATCCGGCAAAGCTTGTCGGGTCTAGGTGTCCGGTTGGCACAGTGTCGACGGGGTTCGGATTCAAAGCACCACCCTTGATAAGCTCGATTTGGCGCACGTATTTGTCAGCGAAGCGGTCAAGCCATTCTTGTTGGTCTTTAAATGATTTTTGTCCGTAGTCGCGACCGCGTTTAAAGGCTGGTGTGTTGGGGTTTTCATCGGCTAGATAACGCGGATGATTGAGTTGTATTATCGGAGTATTACCAGTGGTATCTTTGATTTTGTCTAGATGGTCGACCATCGCTTTGTAGTCGCCGTCGTTGTATTTAATTACATCGGGTGGTTTTACAACTACTTCAGGCTCTTTGCCTACAGCCCTCAAAAAGAAGCTGCGTAAGCCAGTTTTGGGCTCGCGCACAGCTTCGAAAAATGTTGGCACTTCAAAGAGATTAATATGATTGACACCGCCTAAATGATGGGCTTCATTTGACTCTAGGCGTGCCTCGTGCAAGTCAAATTTCTCTCCTACTGGTAGGCCTTTTTCAACCGATTCAGCATTGACCATGCCGTGAGTGTGTTTGTGTTCGCTGCCGACTTTTCCGATTGTGCCCATTTCGGTGCCAACAAGCGAAACGTGCTTGCCATCAATTGTTGTAGCCTTTGCATCGGCGAATGTTTGTGAATATTCAATAGGGTTTTCAGTGTTGACTGGTGTGCCAGTTTGATCTTTGGCTCTGGCATCGTCAGGGCCGATGCCGCCTCTAGAAGCTGCATGGTTGTGATCGGTTATGGTGGTGACATGCTGTCCGTCTTTAGCGGCTTTGGCATATAGGTCTTTTGGTAACCCCATACCGTCTGAATAGCGTGAATGGCCATGAAGCGAGCCGAAGTACATCTGCATGCCCGAAGCGTCTGGGCTGCCATCTAGGTTTCGGTCAATTTTGCCATTGGCAAAGCTATATTGTTCGACTCGTCTGGCCATCGAACTGGGTTTAAAGACCGATTCTAGTGTGCTCGTGCTCTCAGTTTTGGCCGTTTGTTCTGCGTTAGGAAACAAGTCAATTTTGGGCTTTACTTCAGCGCTTTTGACCGAAGGTGCAGTACTTTCGCTAAAGTGGCTCTTGATGCCACCTTTCCATTTTGCTATTTGCAGGAGGGTTTCGTTTTCACCTTTAAGTATCAGTCGCTGGGTAGTCTGACCGATGCTGCCTATTACCGATTCATGACGGGCAAGGCGCGCCCCAAGTTCTGTGCCGCCGACGCCGCCAACTAAATTGAGCCCAAGATCAAAGCCACCAACTACAGCTTCTTGGGCAAGCTTTCTTGAGGCCTGTTCAACGGTTGCTCCTCTTCCTATTTGTAGGTGGGCTTCTTGCACGCGGTTATAGCCGTGAACTATCACTGGCATTGTGAAAGCGGCGCCGATTGCCATTGCCGCAGGGCCTCTGCCGGGCAGAACATAACCTAAGGCAACGCCCATGGCCGCAGACGTGGCTAGGGTTGTGCCGATATGAACTGTGGCCTCCAATGGTTTGTCATATAGCTCTTTGGCGAAAGCGATACTGGCGTCAGGAATATGCTTGGCGGTCTCGCCGATAAGTTCTAGGGTGCTCACCCCATCGCTTGATGAAGAGCTCTTATTGGTTGCTGACTGGTCGCCTGGCGTGAGTATCGGCATCGTCGCACCGTTGAGGGGGTGACGCTACTGTATGGGCTATCAGTCTGGTAGCCAAGAGTGAAATCACGCTGCAGTGGTGGAATTACGAAGAGATTTAATCGACGATCGTTACAATTGAATAGCAAAAGGAACTCGTTGTCTAAGAACGAGTTCCTTTTACTAGTGCAGAGGGGCAAAGATTCTCTGCAAACTCTTGAGCACCATCTGCGGTGCTAGGCTAATTTTTTGGGCTAGCTTGTCTTAGCTAGTACTAGTGTGTTTTCATATATAGACTGCAATAAGTGATATAGTAGAGGCGCAGTTGAAAACCCGTTCATCAATCATCTAGATTGTTTCGTGCCATTAGAGACTGACTACTGCATAGAAAGTTTCTTTCTGTGAACAAATTAGTCTTTGCCCGAAATTTAAAATTTTCTGGAACTTTTGCGGCATCTCCTGGTCTATGTTACGCCAGGCAATTAGCCTGCTGCAGTTGAGGTTCCATTGCGTCTTCCTACTCATGATCTAGCCGAGCAAAAAGCAATTGGAGATGCTCCATTGCGAGCGGAGTTGTTTAGTGCCGGACAGATGGAACAGCATGGCTATGCCTTGGCCAAGCAACACGTTTTGGCTGCTGGTCATAGTGGCGATCGCCTGCTTTCGCGCTTGGCTGAGAATGAAGAAATTTTATTGCACGCGGTGCGTATTCTCACCGCTACTGTCAAAGCAAATAATCGCGTCAGTCCGGCCGGTGAATGGCTGCTTGATAATTTCTATTTGGTAGAAGAGCAAATTCGCATCGCCAAAAGCCACTTGCCTAGGGGTTACAGTAAGCAACTGCCGCGTTTGCTTGGTGGCGTCAATTCTAATTTCCCACGTGTGTACGATATTGCTTTAGAGACAATTTCTCACGGCGATGGTCGCCTTGATAGCGAAAGTCTTAGTCGTTTGGTCAGTGCTTATCAAACAGTCACCCATCTAACATTAGGTGAACTCTGGGCCATTCCAATCATGTTGCGCATGGCGCTGATTGAGAATTTGCGACGGGTAGCTGCTCGCATAGCAATCGATAGCGAAGAGCGCGAATTTGCTCAGAGCTGGGCGCGGCAAATGATTGAGATTGCCGAACGCGATCCGAAAAATTTAGTGGTGACACTGGCTGATATGGCGCGTTCTGGGCCGCCTCGTGCTAGTGCTTTTGTTGCTGAGTTAACTCGCTTACTGCGCGGCCAAGGGCCAGCGCTAGCACTGCCTCTCTCATGGATTGAACAATGGCTGTCTGAAATCGGATTGACAACAGAGCAACTGGTTCAGTCTGAGAGTCAACTGCAGGCCCAAGATCAAGTATCGATCAGTAATACAATATCGAGCTTACGCTCTCTTGCTTCCTTTAACTGGCGTGATTTTGTTGAAGACCATAGTAGTGTCGAGCAGATATTGCGAGATGATCCCAGCGCCGTCTATAGACAAATGGATTTCGCTACCCGTGACCATTATCGCCATGTTGTAGAAAAACTGGCAAAAAACACGCATTTGTCAGAAAGTGAAGTCGCTCGTCAGGCGGTGCGCTTGGCTGTGGCTGCCGCTCGCCAAGAAGGACAGGAAGAGCGCAATCACGTAGGTTATTATTTGGTTGATAAAGGTTTCTCGCAATTAGAGAAGACCGTGGAAGTTCATCTTTCACTTTCTGACTATACTAGAAGAGTGCTTAAGAGCTATCCACAGTTCGTCTATTTCGGCACCATAAGCGCGATTACTGTTGCTGTTGCCGCTCTGTCGATTTGGCGCTATCACAGTAGAGTTGAACTGCCTGGTAGTGCTTGGTTTGCCGTATCTCTCGCCCTATTATTTGTGGTCAGTCAGTTTGCCGTCAGCCTAGTTAATTGGCTATCGGCTCTATTTGCTAAAGCCTACCCTTTGCCCAAGATGGATTATTCAAAAGGCATACCTGAGGCTGATTCAACTATAGTTGTGGTGCCGACGATGCTGACTAGCGTTAGCTCTGTGGAAGCTATGGTTGAGGCCTTAGAAGTTAGGTATCTGGCAAATCAAGACGATAACGTCTATTTCGCTTTGCTCACCGACTTTACCGATTCACCTGTTGAAATACAGAAAGATGATGACCAATTGGTCGATTTGCTGCGCAAACGTGTCGAGGAATTGAACCAGAAGTATGGCGATGGCAAAGATGTCTTCTATCTTTTCCATCGTTCGCGTCTCTGGAATGCTAGTGACAATGTCTGGATGGGTCATGAACGCAAGCGCGGCAAACTAGGCGATCTTAATTGTCTACTTAGTGGTGGCAAAAATAAGTTTTCAGTGGTAGAAGGTGATATTACCAACCTCGCTAAGGTGCGCTACGTAATCACACTTGATGCCGATACACAGCTTCCTTTAGAGGCGGCTAGGCAGTTTGTTGGTGCAATTGCCCATCCTCTCAATCGTGCTCGTTTCGATCAAGCAAAACAGAGAGTGGTAGAGGGCTATGGCATCTTGCAGCCGCGAGTTGATGTCAGTCTTTCGCCTCTGACTCACCGCTCTCCTTATGCCCGTCTTTACGGCTCTGGCGTTGGTATTGACCCGTACACCCGCACCGTATCTGATGTCTATCAAGATCTTTTTCACGAAGGATCTTTCATCGGTAAAGGTATATACGAAATAGCTGCTTTTGAAAATTGTTTACGTGATCGCTTCTGCGAAAATCAAATTCTTAGTCATGACCTGCTAGAAGGTTGTTATGTTCGCTCTGGACTGTTGAGCGATGCCCAGTTGTATGAAGAATATCCTTCTAGTTATAGCTTTGATGTGGCCCGTCGCTCCCGTTGGATAAGAGGCGATTGGCAGCTTCTACCCTGGCTTCTGCCCTTCTCCCGCAGCGCCGATCAGCGACGCGGTGCAGCTTCATTGAGCCTGCTATCGAAGTGGAAAATTGTCGACAATTTACGCCGCAGCTTGGTTTCTACTTGTCAGCTGATCATGCTAGTGCTTGCCTTTACTGTGCTTCTTCCGCACTGGTTCTGGGTGACACTTCTACTGGCCCTGATGTTTGTACCGCCTATTTTGTCTAGTGTCACTGAGCTTTTTCGCAAGCCTGAAGAACTAGAAGTAGGCCAACATATCTCTGCCGTACTTGATTCGTTTCGCCTGCACTTAGCTCAAATTCTCTTTGGCCTTGCTTGTTTGCCCTATGAAGCCACTTATAGTTTGACTGCTATTGGTCGCACCCTCTGGCGCATGTATGTAAGCCACCAGAAGCTGCTTGAGTGGCGCACCGCAGGTGAAACGCGCTCTGACGATTCGCTTTCGTCATTTGTAAGGTCGATGTGGACTACTGAGCTATTGGCATTTTCTTTGCTTGGCTATTTAGCTGTTTATTCTAGAGCTAGTCTGCCTCTGGCTTTACCAATTTTGCTATTGTGGATTGTTTCGCCGTTGATTGCTGCTCATTTTAGTAAGTCTGTCGCGCCGACAGTTTCTCAGCTTACTCAAGAGCAAGAGCTATTCTTGCGGCAAATTGCCCGTAAAACGTGGCAATACTTTAAGGTTTTGGTTGGAGCCGAGGATAACTATCTTCCCCCGGATAATTATCAGGAGGAACCGGTTGAGCGCGTTGCCCACCGCACCTCTCCGACTAATATAGGAATGGCCCTGCTGGCTAATTTGGCAGCCTACGATTTTGGCTACATTCATGCCTCTGAGCTTATAGAGCGTACTCACTCAACTCTCACAACTTTGAATAGGTTAGAGCGCTACAAAGGACACTTCTACAATTGGTATGACACCATTACGCTTGCTCCCCTTCACCCTCGTTATGTCTCAACTGTCGATAGTGGCAACTTAGCTGGTCACTTGCTCACCCTGCGCCCTGGGCTGATTGGATTGGTGGAGGAGCCCGTTGTTACTGTTCGTTTATTTGAAGCAATTTATGATACTTGCTGCTTATTAAAACAAGCTTTGGGCCAATCGGCTGAGCAAATTAATGGCTTTGAGACTCTGCTTGAAGGGGCGAGGCGCTCCAACACCAGTAGCTTGTCTGAGATTGGCACGCACTTAGTTGGCTTAGAGAGTTCTGCCGCCAAGATTTTGTTAAATCTCATTTTGATGTGTGATCCTTTGCGGGGTATCGACCAAAGCGAAGAAGTAGAGATTTGGGCCAATGCCATGCATCAGCAATGCCATGCTGCCTTGCTCGAACTCAATATGTTTAGCCCTTGGGTGCAAACGGAAGGTTTTGCAAAAGTTGTTAGTGTTGAGCCCACATTAGATCAAGTACCTTCTTTGAGGCAGTTGGCTGATTATGACAATCTTGCCGATCAATTCAACTGGCAAGCTCTGGCCGACTTGAGCGTTCAAGACAATGACGAGATCAAGGCGACTTTGCTGTCGATCCGCGAAGCTAGTGTGCGTGCACAAGAATTGGTTGTCACCATAGAAAATTTAGCTTCTTCTCTCGGTAAGCTGGCTCAGATGCCTTTCGATTTTCTCTACGATAGCTCGCGACATTTGCTTTCAATTGGCTACAACGTTGAAGACCATAGACTCGATCAGTCTTATTATGACTTACTTGCTTCAGAAGCACGCCTTGGTAATTTTGTGGCAATTGCTCAGGGCCAGTTGCCCAAAGAGAGCTGGTTCTCCCTTGGTCGGCTCTTGACCAGAGCGGCAGGGGGAGCTGTCTTGTTCTCTTGGAGCGGCTCTATGTTTGAGTATCTAATGCCACTATTGGTAATGCCCAGCTATGAAGATACTTTGCTGGCTCAAACCTATCGCATATGTGTCGCCAGACAAATTGAATATGGCAAACAGCGCGGAGTGCCTTGGGGCATTTCTGAGTCGGGCTATAACAATGTTGATGTTAATCTAAATTATCAGTACAGGGCCTTTGGTGTACCCGGTCTCGGTCTTAAGCGTGGCCTCGTAGAAGACCTAGTGATTGCTCCTTATGCCTGTGTCATGGCTCTTATGGTGGCACCAGAAGAGGCTGTCACTAATCTTCTGAAAATGCATGCTAATGGGTTCTCTGGCAAGTATGGCTTCTATGAGGCTATCGACTATACAGCTTCGCGCGTGCCCCGCGGGCGCAACCATGTAATTGTGCGCTCCTTCATGGCGCACCATGAAGGTATGAGCCTGCTTTCTATAGCTTATCGATTACTGGGCATGCCCATGCAAAAGCGCTTTTTGGCAGATCCATCTTTTCAGGCATCAGACTTGCTTTTACAAGAGAGAGTACCGAAAGTTAAACCGGTGCAGTCAATCACCTCTGAAATTGCTGATTTGCGCACCACTCCTGATAATGCCGAGTCATCCATTAGAGTATTAACCAGCCCAGATACACCAACTCCTGAAGTACAGCTTCTCTCTAATGGCCGCTATCATGTTATGGTCAGCAACGCTGGCGGTGGCTACTCACGCTGGAAAGATTTGGCCGTAACCCGCTGGCGTGAAGATACCACCACTGATAACTGGGGGAGCTTCTGCTATATAAGAGACCGTGAGACTGGAGACTTTTTCTCGACAACTTATCAACCCACGTTGGAAGTGCCAGATAGTTTTGAGGCGATATTCTCTGAGTCTAAAGTCGAATTTCGCAGGCGTGACGGCAATCTCGATACTCATACCGAAATTGTCGTATCGCCTGAGGATGATATTGAAGTCAGGCGTATACAACTGACAAACCGCTCACGCAATCGCCGTGTCATTGACATAACCAGTTATGCTGAAGTGGTTATCGCTAATGCCAATGCCGATCTGGCTCATACTGCCTTTAATAATCTTTTTGTGCAAACTGAAATTGATACTGAGCGACAAGCTATTTTGTGTCATAGAAGACCACGCTCTGTAGATGAACCAACTCCTTGGATGTTCCACTTAATGGCCGTCCACGGCGCTGAAGTGGGAGAAGTCAGTTACGAGACCGATCGCTCTCGCTTCATCGGCCGGGGCAATACAGTGGCAGACCCGCTAGCCATGAAGCGGCTTTCGCCCCTTTCTGGTACTCAGGGCAGTGTGCTTGACCCGATTGTGGCTGTGCGGCATCGCATTACTATCGAGGCCGAGGATACAGTCACTATTAATATCGTCACTGGTATTCATGAAACGAAAGAAGGGGCACTTGCCTTAGTCGATAAGTATCGCGATCGCGGCCTCGCTGCCCGAGTCTTCAACTTAGCCTGGACCCATAGCCAAGTAGTTCTGAGACAGCTCAATGCCACTGAGGGTGATGCCCAACTGTATAGTCGTCTGGCTAGCTCCATTGTCTATGCTGGTCGTGCCCTGCGAGCAGACGCCGATGTTTTGCTGAAGAATACTCGAGGTCAGTCTGGCCTCTGGGGCTACTCTGTGTCTGGTGATGTGCCTGTTGTGCTCTTGCAAATCAAAGAACAAGCCAATAGTGGCTTGGTCAGACAGATGGTACAGGCCCATGCCTATTGGCGCCTTAAAGGTCTTGTTTGTGATCTGGTTATATGGAATGAAGATCAAGCTGGCTATCGCCAAGTTTTGCAAGAAGAGATTCTCGGTATTATTGCCTCTGGCATTGAGTCTCATATGGGCGAAGGCACTGGTGGCATATTCGTTAGACCGGCTGAGCAGATTTCAGCCGAAGATCGCATACTTTTTCAGGCTGTTGCTCGCGTCATCATTACCGATAGCAAAGGCACCCTGGTTGAGCAAGTAGCTGGACCTGGCCTGCGAGAGAAGCGCCCAGCCAGGTTGGTTGCCACTCGCATATTTAAACCAGAGATGGCTAAAACTAGCCCGTCTCTGCGCTCTGACTTGATTCTCGTTAACGGCCTTGGTGGCTTTACTTCTGATGGCCGTGAATATGTCATTGCTACTGATAGCAATCAGCTCACCCCAGCACCTTGGTGTAATGTACTGGCTAATCGTCAATTTGGCACTGTGGTATCAGAGAGCGGTTCTGTCTATACCTGGGCCGAGAACGCCCATGAATTCAGACTGACGCCCTGGCAAAACGATCCAATTACAGACTCAAGTGGCGAGGCCTTCTATTTAAGAGACGAAGAGACCGCGAATTTCTGGTCACCGTCGCCCCTGCCTGCTCGTGGCGCTACGCCCTATGTTAGCCGCCATGGCTTTGGTTATAGTGCCTTCGAGCACACCGAATCAGGAATTGAGTCTGAGCTTCTGGTTTTTGTAGCAGCAGATGAAAACATCAAATTTTCAGTCTTGAAGGTAAAGAACCGCTCAGGTAGAACAAGAAAACTTTCAGCTACTGGCTATATAGAATGGGTCTTGGGTGACCTTAAGTCAAAGACCGGCATGCATGTAGCTACTGAACTTGATACTAGAACTGGTGCTCTTCTAGCGCGCAATGCTTACAATACTGAGTTTGCTAATCGTGTTGCTTTCTTTGATGTCAGCGATACCACTCGTACGCTAACTGGCGATCGTACCGAATTTATTGGACGCAATGGTAGCTTAGTAAGCCCGGCGGCGATGAAGCGAATTAGGCTATCGGGCAAGTTCGGAGCTGGTTTAGATCCTTGTGCGGCCATTCAAGTACCGTTTGAACTGCAAGACGGCGAAGAGCGTGAGATTATTTTCCGTTTGGGTGTGGGCAATGACATCAACCATGCTAGGGGCATTATTAATCGTTTTCGTGGTTTGGCTGCCAAACGCGATGCCTACGAGAATGTTTGTCATTATTGGAAGCATACTTTGGGAGCAGTCAATATTCAAACTCCCGATGCCTCTGTTAACATGCTTGTCAATGGCTGGCTAATTTACCAGACGATTGGCTGCCGTATCTGGGGGCGCACAGGCTATTATCAATCTGGTGGCGCCTTTGGCTTTAGAGACCAATTGCAAGATTGTATGGCTCTAGTTCACTGTGAGCCAAAGATTTTGCGAGATCAACTGCTGAAGAATGCCTCAAGGCAGTTTGTAGAGGGAGACGTGCAGCATTGGTGGCATCCGCCTACTGGCCGAGGCGTGCGTACTCATTGTTCTGACGATTATCTCTGGTTAGCACTCGCGACCCATCGTTATGTTACAACCACTGGTGATACCGGTGTCTTAGATGAGCAAGTGTCATTTCTGAGCGGACGTCTCGTTAATGATGATGAAGAGTCTTACTATGATTTGCCCGCTCAGTCTGAACAAAGGGCTAGTTTGTACGAGCACTGCTTGCGAGCAATTAGGCATGGTTTGCGTTTTGGTGCTCATGGTTTGCCTTTGATTGGTGCGGGCGACTGGAATGATGGCATGAACCTGGTAGGCGAAAAAGGCAAGGGTGAGAGTGTCTGGTTAGGGTTCTTCTTATACGAAGTCTTGAATAATTTCTTGCAGCTAGCCGAGCAGCGGGGTGATACCGCTGTGGTTGAACTTTGTACTGAACAAGCGAAAATATTGAAAGCGAATATTGCTGCCAGTGGCTGGGATGGCGAATGGTATCGCCGTGCTTATTTCGATGATGGCACAGCTCTGGGAACGGCTAGTGGCGCTGAGTGTCAAATTGATTCAATTGCCCAAAGTTGGTCGGTTTTATCGGGTGGTGGTGAGACCGGACGCTGCAACCAGGCCATGGGCTCGCTTAACAAGCGCTTAGTCAGGCGTGAGCATGCTCTGATTCAGCTTCTTGACCCACCTTTTGATAAGGGTGAGCTTAATCCTGGTTATATCAAAGGTTACGTTCCCGGGGTGCGCGAAAACGGTGGACAGTATACCCATAGTGCCATTTGGGCTGCCATGGCTTTTGCCAAACTAGGAGACAATCGATTGGCTTGGGAACTGACAAATATGATTAACCCTGTTAATCACGCTAACTCACCTGAGAAAGTTGCAGTCTACAAAGTTGAGCCCTACGTTATATCTGCCGATGTCTATGGTGTGGCGCCGCATATTGGTAGAGGCGGTTGGAGCTGGTATACAGGCTCGGCCGGATGGTTCTATCGCTTGTTAACTGAATCGCTTCTTGGTATACGCTTGGAAGTAGACAAACTCTATTTCGCCCCTTGTTTGCCTAGTGACTGGCAGTCATATAAGTTGCACTATCGTTATAGAGAGACGGTATTCCACATCACTTGTAAGCAAGTAGATCGTGCTGAAAAAGCGCTTGCCATTATTCTCGATGGCAACGATTGTGGTGATTCGCTGCAACTGTTAGAAGACCGCAAGGAACACTTTGTTGACGTAATCGTTAGAAGAAGAGCTGGGCACTAGTTTAAAAAGATCGATTCACGCTGCCAACAATACAAATCGCACTAGCTCTCGGATTAGAAATTTGGATGGAAAGAGCATTCGAACGATGTTGGACATTGGTTTCCGAATACTTCAATATTAATAGCCGGAGAAGTATTTGGGATATACGGCATGTACAACAGGCTTGTTGCACGTCGAGCCGGTGGTGGTTTGTAGTGGGCATCATGAAGCCCAGGTTGTTTTCACTGTGTGAGAAACACTGGCAAAGGCAGCGACGATAACGATACAGAACCACCATGGCAGTTTATGCATAATAACGAATGACACGAAAATGAACACCGCTAGAACAGCAACACATGCAGTAAGAAAAGTTGAAATCAGACCTATAAACAGAAAGGAAGTTGGCAAGATTGGATTTAGTAGAGTTTGTGGGTGGGTTGGGACTACCTGAAAAGGCGCGAGCAGGCCAATAATTATTCCAATCCATGCCGAGACAAAGCCCGCAAGAAGCCGTACGAAAATAATTAGAAGTAAATTGCCCGACATGTCGACCCTTCCAGTTGGTTCCTAATTTAGAAAATAGTGCAAACCCTTACTACAGACGGGCTCAACACATCAGTTTGGTAATTGTTGGTCAGGTGTACGGCACCTTTGAGACTTTATGGAACCAATTGCTTTTTCGTGAGTCTCTGCGAAGGCAAAGGTGATGAGTGCAATTGTCATCGGTCGCCCGAAGCCCATTTCTGGAGTAAGAACATGATTTATACATTGATTTCTTTATTGATATTTTTCTGGATCGTCGGCTTCGTCTCACATATCGGTGGCGACTTCGTCCACACACTACTTGTGCTGGCGGTAGCAGTTTTCATCTTCAACATAGTCACTGGTCGCGGTGCTCGAGTATAACTGCAGCCAGTCAATAAAACAAAAGGAATAATAGAATGAGAAGCGCACGAGAAAGTGTAAGAGTTGGCGTATATTTGTCATTGGCAGCAGTTTTGCTGGCCGGTAGTTTGTCACTACCAGTTAGAGCTGACGAGATCACCACTGTTAGAACAACTACTGTTACAAGTGATTCTACAAATGTGCCTGTAGTGACACTCAGCCCTGGTGGTAGCTACGTTGTTGTCGACCCGGTCACTGGTGCCATGAGAGGAGTCTATGATCCATTGCGTGGTCTTGTTGGCTCTACTGTTGCTCCTGGTTTGGTTGTGGTAGATAACACATCGAACAGAGTTGTCGCTACTTTCGACGGCGGCGGTAGAGTAATTGCTCTGACCAATGCTCCAGCTTACGACAGCTTGGTGGTCTCTATTGATGCTCGTCGGGCTGAGCTGGAGCGCATGATTGTCAGTGGTCGCACAGCCAATAATTTTGGTGAAGTCACAGCTGTCGCTTTGCGCGATGAATTGGCTAGTATTGCTGCTCAAGAATCTGCCTATAGAGTTTCGGGTCGCCCACTCAACTATGAAGAAGCCTTGTCTTTGGCCACTCGGTTGAATGCTTTAGGTGATCGAGTAGTGCCTTATATGCGCGGTGTGACAGTTACTCCGTTAATTGGCTCACGCTTCATCACTACTTCTGGCAATCTGGTTATTGTTGATGAACTCTCTGCTCGCAATATGAGAATGAAGAGACGAGTTGACGATGAATATGCTGCTGGCAGGCTCTCTAACGACCATGTGGCTCGTCTCAAATCGCAGCTGAATGAAGCATCTTCGTTGCAGACCAAATACACTAGAAATGGAAAGCTGAAAGATTCGAACACGAAGACAATCGTGACGAAACTGGACAAAGTCCAAACTTCTATGGACCGCAACATCGCCGATATCAATTCGAAAAGATCAAGAATTGGTATCAAAGTCAACTAATCGCTTCTAGTGAATAGCCAAAGAAATGGCGCAGATTTTGTCTGCGCCTTTTTCGTTTAAGTATTTTAGATATTTTTCAATGGTTCCGGAGCTGGCAGTGGAGCTGGCTTAAGCTCAGGAATTCGGGGCATGGGCGGCTTATCGTCGTTCTTTGGCAGGTCGGGGATGCGCGGGGCATGACCGGGTGCATGGGGGTCAGAACCAGGTGGAGCGGGAAAGGGAGCAGGCTGGCCTGGCATAGGTGTGGTCACCAGATAACCGACGGTGATTAGGCCTAAAACTAGATTGTGATAGCGTTTCCACATAAAAACCTCCTCGCCTTTACTAGTTATGGCATGGCTCCGGTCTAATGACATCGCCCTATCGGTTGATAGTTTGACCTGAGATTGGTTTTTTTGTAGCATTCTAAAGCGATTTTAACTAATTATGTAACTGCTGAGTTGGCCTTTACTTGCTCTGTGGTACTGCTGACATTAGCCGGTACTAAGACAGTTACTGCATGCGGTATGACTGTAATACGCATCGGTGTAGTGCCTGCTTCTTCACCATCAATCATAGCCGTGACTCTATCGCTCCTTTGGCCATCTTGGCTGTGGGTCAGAGTTCTGCGCACTCTTTGGGCAATAGTTTGGAAGGCTGAACGCAGCCCGCGTCTTGGTACTACTTCAATCATGGCTTCTTTTACTTGTCGAACATAGTGGGGCTTTTTGCTGTTTGTGTAACCGCCCACAAAGCGAAAACCAATTTGCATATAGTCTTGGAAGCCCGCTGGGTCAAGAATGTGAAGCTCAAGTAGACCGTCTTGCAAAATACTAACATCTGAAGTTTTGCCCAAACCCAAATCTTCTACATTGGCGACGAATATACCAGAGGCTTGCACACAAAATGATTGACCACCGGTGGTGACTTTGAATACAACTGGTCGCACCGCCATGGTATTAATCATCGCTGTTATATAAGCCAGCATTTTAAATTTTGTTTTGAGCTGTCTGGCAGGAAATACAAAAGCGTCTGATAGCGGCCCTGCACCAGCCATGCCAGCGAAGTACTCGCCGTTCATCATGCCCATGTCAATGCGCATAGGAATGCCATTGGTGATTACATCTAAGGCGTTCTCTAAAGGATTGGCAAAGAATTTTTCTGCCACTATGCCTAAATTGCGCGCTAGTACATTGCCTGTTCCAAGTGGCATTAAGGCAGCCGGTATGTCTGATTTAGCTTCGGCAAGGGCGGCCAGGGCAACGCGAATGGTGCCATCTCCACCTGCGGCAATGACCAGATCGAGGGGTGGCCTGAGCAATGGCACTAGGTGGTGTGCAGTAGTCTCGGGTGTGGTGGGATAGAGAGTAACTAGGTACTCTCCATCTTTTGTTAACTCAGAAACGAAGTGTCCAAGCCATTCTTCTGCATGAGTTTGGGAGCGTGCGCTGGGATTATAGACCAGTAAAATTTGTTTTGGCATGGCTAATTATTCTGTTTGTATTACCGAAATGGCGAAAGCCCTGACTCGTTATTAGTTATTAGTCACTAGTCACCGGTCAATAGTCGCGATTTTGTCAAGAAAGTTCCAAAAACTTCCAGAAATCTCAAATAATTCAAAAACTAATTGTTTGAACTTTTCAGCAGCAATTGCTCTGAGAAGGAACTCTTTGACCTAATGGCCGTCGCTGTTGGCCCGTACAAGCTTATATCTTCTACGAATTATATGTTATGCGAAGCAACCAAGAGAACCTTAAAAATGAATAGCAAGCCCACTAAAGAGAAGCAAGAACAAGTTCAAGAACAAGAGCAACTTCAAGCGGCAGAAACAGGTCCAGTTCAAGTTTCAGTTGAAGCACCAGTCCGAGTTTCTAGTGATCAAATAACTATTTCTCTATCAAAGAAGAATAAGAGTATTGCGGTTGGCGTAGTAGTAGCTTGCCTAATTGGTATCCTGGCCTACCTTGTATATGACAGTTTGAAAGAGCAGGCTGAAGATCGCCGTATCTTAATTAGTGGCCGAATTGAAGCTCCTGAGACATATATTGCCGCTGCCACTGCTACCCGAGTTCAATCAGTGGCAGTCAATGAAGGTGATAGGGTAGCGAAAGGCCAATTGCTTTTGACCCTTGATGATCAAGCCCTACAAAGCAAGCTTGTGGCCTCTGGTTCAGCCATCGCCGTGGCGCAGAATGGGCAGAAAATTGCCCGGGCGCAAGTGGCTGCTGCTCAGCAAAAAATTGCCACGGCAAGGGCGAAGGGCAAAGGTTTCTTCGCTAAAATGTTTACTAGTAAAAAGAAGAAAGCAGAGATTGCTCAGGGATTGCGCAGAGAGATGATCGAATCTCAGTTCATGTTGCAGCAGGCCCAAGCTGGTCTAGCTCGTGCCCAGGCTTATAAGGCTGAGGCCACTTCTAAAATTTCTTACTTCAATATCAAAAGTCCCATTGACGGTATTGTTTCTCTTCGCAGCGTACAGCCAGGAGAGCTGGTGGCTGCTGGCCAGGTGCTTTTGACTCTTAGTGATGGCAAATCTATATTTATGAAGGGCTATATCCCGGAAGGGAAAATTAGTCGTATCAAAATCGGGCAGAAAGCCACTGTTTCTCTTGATTCTGTTGATTTGAAACTTCCTGCTCATATTGTCGCCATTGACCCTACCCCCTCTTTTACCCCTGAGAATATTTATTTTAAAGATGATCGGGTGCGGCAAGTGTTCGGCTTAAAGCTAGCAATCGACAATATTTATACTGATAGTCGTGCCAAGGCCGGTATGGCTGCTGAAGCCGAGGTTTTGTCTTCCGCAAAAGAAGATGGGCCGAAGTAATGACTGATGTTGTTGCCGTTCGTCAATTGTGCAAAACCTACAAGGGCGGTGTTAAGGCTCTTGATGGTCTTGACCTTGAAGTTAAGAAGGGCGATCTCTTTGGTCTAGTGGGTCCGGATGGTGCTGGCAAGTCTACGGCTTTGAAAATTTTGGCAGGTGTGCTCAAAGCTAGCGGCGGTGAAGCTTTGGTCTTTGGCCAGCAAGCTAGCGCTGCCCGCGCTTTAGTTGGTTTTGTGCCGCAGAACTGTGCTCTCTATCCGGAACTTACTGTAGACGAGAGTCTGGCTTATGAAGCTGGTTTGCACAATATCGCCCCTGATGTTTTTCAGAAGTTACGCCAGAAGCATCTTGAGCGTATGGGGCTTGCTCGCTTTGGCGATCGTCTTACTTCTAAGCTATCTGGCGGAATGCGTCAGAACTTGGCTTTATGCTGTGCTCTGGTTTCACAACCACAGCTAATTCTTCTCGATGAACCAACTACCGGTCTTGATCCTATTGCCAGGCGTGAACTATGGCAAACTCTAGTGGCATTAGCTGAAGACGGTGTAACCACTATCATTGCCACACCTTTTCTTGATGAAGCAGAGCGCTGTAGTCGTATCGCCTTAATGTATCAAGGCAAAGTGCATCAAAGTGGTTCGCCGGAAGAATTGCAAACAGCCCTAGCTCTGCGAAGGTTAGAGATTACCTTGCAGAACTCTAATTCTGAAGAGATTCGCGGTCTTAAGATTGGCGAACTGAGCGAGCAGATTGTTCTATCTGACAATATCGTCGATGTCTATCCTTTTGGCGATCACATAGAAGTACTTGCTAAAGACGCAACTAGCGCACTGAATCAAATTGAAAGTTTCTGTGGTGGCGGTCAGCTCAATTGTCATGAAAGCACTCCGACCATGGAGAATGTCTTTGTTATGCGCTTGCGTGAGCTTGGTCTAAAAGAACTGACACCACCTCAGTTTCCTGCTGTGAATTTATCTGTGCAGAGTGGCGATACCTCAGCAATTTCTGCCAAGAATTTAGTCAAGCGTTATGGTGACTTCACTGCGGTTGATGGACTCAGTCTTGATATTAAATATGGTGAAATATATGGTTTGCTTGGTGCCAATGGTGCCGGTAAGACCACCACTATAAAAATGCTCTGCGGCTTATTGGCACCGACTTCTGGTCAAGTCAGTCTGGCTGGTGAAAGCACTAGCTTGCGCAGTCGAGAGCTGCGGCGCAAAATTGGCTATATGAGCCAGAAGTTTACTTTGTATGATGGCCTAACTGTTGCTGAGAATCTAGAGTTCTATTCTGCTATTTATGAGCTGCCTAGGGCTCGCCGTAAACAACAGCTTGACTGGGCCCTTGCCGCCTGTGGCTTGGACCACATGGCCAATTCTTTGGTAGGCAGTTTGCCTCTTGGTTGGAAGCAGCGCATCGCTTTTGGTGCGGCGGTTATGCACGACCCGCAGGTGATTTTCTTAGATGAACCGACCGCTGGGGTAGATCCACTAGCCAGACGGCAAATCTGGCGTTCTATTCGTGATTTTGCTAAGCGTGGAGCGGCTATCCTGGTGACTACTCACTATCTTGACGAAGCTGAATACTGCAATCGCTTGAGTTTTGTCTCAGCCAGTAAAATGGTAGCCGAAGGTACTCCTTCCGAAATTAAGTCTGAACATGATGGTGAGCTTTTTGAGCTAGTTTGCGAACATGCCAGCCAATCGCAAAAGGCTTTTGCTGCTTTGGCAGAGGAGCTTGAGCCTTGGCGTATTTCGGTTTTCGGCAAGGCCTTGCACGTCTTACTCGATCATGCACAAACTGATATGCCTAAGGTTAAGGCGCTTCTTGCTACAGCTGGTTTGGTTGATGTTGAACTGAGAGCAATAAAGTTTTCTCTTGAGGATGCCTTTATCGCTCGAGTGCAAAGCGACAAAAATTGCGAAGGGGGCCGAAGATGATTGGTCCGAATCGTATCTTGGTGCAAGCTGTCAAAGAATGGCAAGAGTTTCAGCGGGACAGACTGAGCCTAGCTTTAGCCTTTCTTTTGCCATTGTTTTCACTGCTCTTATTCGGTTATGGCATTCGCCTTGAGTCAAAGAATATTGCCATGGTGGTGCAAGATAACGATCAGACCTCCTTTAGCCGTGAATATATCAATCGACTCTATGCCACCAATATTTTAGTTCGTGCTGATGCAAAGCAGGCTAAATCTCCCCGCGATGCCATTGATAGAGGCTTGGCCAAAGTAGCCATTATCGTGCCGGCTGGTTTTACTGATCATGTATTTCGTAAGGAGAAATCTAGTCTTGAGGTTTTGATCGACGGTACTGATATCGCCAATACGCAGATTGTATCGAACAGTATCAAGGCTGCCAATATCTACTTCGTTGGCGCCCTTAAGGCCGCCAAAATTGCTGCCCCGGCCGCCAATATTCGGGTTGTCTCTCCTCAGCTGCGAGTCTGGTTCAACCCTGGCCGGTTGGAGCCGCTCTTTATTGTTCCTGGTGCTATCGGTATCATTCTTTGGATGTACCCGGCTCTGCTCTCTGCTGTGGCGGCTTCACGTGAAAAAGAGCAAGAGACTATTATTCGAGTTTATGCTTCGACAATTACACCGCTTGAGTTCTTGCTTGGCAAGGCGCTAATCTATTTTGCTGTAGGCATGGTGCTTGCACTTTTGGTAATTTCTTTGGGGTGGATATTATTTGCGGTCAAAATCACTAGCGATCCCACACCACTACTCGTGGCTTTGCCTCTATATGTGCTTGCCGCCGTGCTCTTTGGCCTCATGCTTGGAACTCTTTCTAGTTCGCAAACAGTGGCAGTGCAAGCTACTTCCACAGCTGGTTTCTTTCCTTGTCTGCTGCTTTCTGGATTCGTTTATCCAATTTACAATATCCCTTTCCCTCTCAATCTTTTCACTGTATTGGTACCGGCGCGCTTTTTCATAGAACTATGTCGTGACACTTTTGTGCGCGGGGCCGGTTGGTCTGCCGTCTGGAGCATACCGCCTATTTTGATAGCTTTCTGTCTGGTCTATTTGCTTGGCAGCTGGTTTAGTTTGCGTACGATGCAGTTGAAAGACTAGTGAGATAGGAGCTATGGCAATGACAAAAAATATTATTGAATATTTGCTTAGCACAAGGCTTTGGGCGCTTCTTGCTAAAGAGTTTAGAGAAATCTTGCGCAATAAATATTTGCTCTTCCTCATGATTTTCCCTCCGGTGATACAACTATTGATTCTTGGGGGCTCGCTTGATCCACAGGTACGCAATCTATCATTTGGCACTGTAGACCGTTCAGACTCGTCTGCCAGTCGAGAATTGATTGCCAGTTTGTTGACTGGTACAGTCTTCGAAAAGGCTCAGACCTTTGAGGATGAAGAAAGCCTCAGTCGCGCCCTTGAAAGTGGCAAATTAGCGGTTGGTCTTGTAATTCCCGGTCGTTTTGTCAGCGACTTAGAGGGCGGGATTCCGGCTCCGGTGCAGGTACTGGTTGATGGTGCTGATGCCTACAGCGCCGGGGTAGCTAGTAGTTTTGTCTTGCAGACCATTAGTCGCTTTGAGCCCAAGGGTCTGACTAGAGACAATCCGAACAAAGTGATCTTAGGTAATGTTGACAGTGTCATCGAAGCGAAAATGAATATTTTGTACAATCCCGATCAGCTCAGCAGCTGGTATTTTGTGCCTGGTGTTTTGGGGGCAGCCTTGACGTTAACAGCTACTTTGGTTGCTTCGGCAACCATCTTAAAAGAGCGTGAAAATGGCACCATAGAGCAATTGCTGATGACCCCAGCGGAGCCTTGGGAAATTCTCTTAGCTAAGATTATTCCTTTAGTGGTTTTCTTGCTTGCTGATGTTTGTTTAGCGATTGGGGCGGCTCGCCTGATTTTTGCTTTGCCTTTTAGAGGCAGTTTCTTGCTCTTTATTATTGCTTCTGGTCTGTATGCTTTTGTTGGCATAGGTTTTGGCATGTTGCTTGGCTCGGTCTGCAACAGTCAACGGCAAGCTCAACTGGCTTCTTTTTTCATTAATATTCCTATGATTCTATTGTCTGGAACGGTGGTACCCTTTGATACCATGCCCGCTGCCATGCAATTTCTGGCTATGTTTGACCCCTTGCGCTATTACACCCTAGTGGCCCGCGGTGTTATTCTCAAGGGTGCCACCTTTGAAATGCTATGGACCGATGTTGCTCTTCTCTTCGTCTTTGCTTCTCTGCTATTGTGGATTAGTGCTAACCGTTTTCGTCGGCAGCTGAGCTAGAGAAGCCTAATCTATTTTTTTTTCATATTCGCATGACTAAATCTACGCAAACAATGCCAATTAACAATTTTCATCAAGTATCGCCGTTGCTTTATCGGGGCGGCCAACCCAATGAAAAGGGTTTCGTGGCCTTGAGCGAAATGGCAGTCAAAACAGTGGTTAGTTTGCGCTGGCGTAAGAGGCGAGTTGAGTCAGAGAGGCTCATTGTCGAAAGATTGGGCATGCGCTTTGTTAGTATTCCCCTTAATTATTGGACATTGCCCAGTCAAGCCCATGTTAAAGAGTTGCTCGATATCATTGATGATCAAACAAATCATCCTGTCTTCATCCATTGCTTTCACGGGGCTGATCGCACTGGGGTGATGGTGGCAATGTATAGAATTCTTCGCCACGACTGGAGTCTCAAAGAAGCATACAAAGAAATGCGCGCTTGTGGTTTTCATCGCTTTGCCACGGCTCACTTCAAATTGGCATTGTGGCGGCTGGCCCGCCATGCAACTCGCCAGCAAAGCAAGTAAAGAAAAAGGAACTAGCTGCCAAGCACTGCGTCGATGCCTGCAGAATGTTCGAGGTGGCTTTTGATGTTTACTAATATTGGGCGCAAAGTTGGGGTACTGACTTTATCTTCACTATGCTTCAGTGCTAGCCTGGCCCTGCGACCAATCACCTCAGAAGCTTTCTCAATTGCTGTGATTTCTCCGCCAGCAGTTGTTAGTGAGCCGGTAGATAAAGTAAAGCTAGAAAATTTGAAAGCTTACGATGTTATTGTCTTTATTGACGCTTCCCATTCAATGGCTATTGCCGATTGCGGCGGACAAAGCCGCTGGCAGTGGTGCAAAGCACAAACAATGGCCTTGAGTAATTCATTGAAGGTACAAAAGGTACCTTTGGGTGACCATCTTAAGATGGTAGCTTTTAGTGACAATTTCAAGGTATATCCTGATGTTAATTGGGACAGTGTCTCCAGATTCTTTGAGTGTAATAAGCCCAGCGGTAATACCGATATGAACAGAGCGATTAAGTCGGAGCTTGGCCAGTATTTCGCTGCTCGTAAAGCTCTCAATTCTCTCAAATCTGGTGGCACTTTAAGACCGCTATTAATTGCCATGATTACAGATGGTCTACCTGATAGACCGCTTGCTCTGAAAGAAACCATTATTGAAGCCACTAAGCAAATGACTGAATCAGATGAGATTGCTATTACGTTTTTGCAGGTTGGTACTGATTTAAAGGCGACCAAGTATTTGCAAGAACTCGATGAATGCTTGGTCGCTCGTAAGGCAGTTCACGATATCGTCAAAAGCAAGACCTTTGAGCAGATCAATCGCTCTGGTCTTATTAGTGCCTTATTGCAGTCTGTCGGCCCTACTGAAGTGGCCGTCAAATAATTAGTTGGCTGCTTTGCCGAACTCAGCTAACATCGATGGAATCATTGGACGTGGCTCAGTAGCAGGTGCCGATAGGATGAGAGGGCTGCCTTGCCAATCGCCCCCCAATTGCGGTGTCTGATTTGAGGCCCTAGTTAGTTTAACTTCCCATTCGACTTTCTTAGCGCAGGCTTCAAAAACCTGCTTGACGCTGGCATTGCTATTCAGTTTTAAACTATCGATTAGGTACTTGGTGAACACACCATTGGAGACACTGGTAGATTCCCATGAGCGCTCATTTGGGCTGCTAGCCGAAATGACTAGATGTCCTTGGCCACATTCTAATTTTTTAGCATCAAAGCTATCCACTCTGGTCAGTCCACGTGAACCAGGAATGCTCGCCCCGCTGTAACAGGTGTCTAATATTATTACAGCTCGATCTGTTTTAATTTCTTTGATTCGGCGCGCCAGTTCATCCATGTCCACACCGCTTGCGTAAAGATCATTGGCGTCGGTGTCGTAGGCAACAATGTAGTTTCTCCCGCCACTGTCCTGTGCCGCTGGAGTTCCATGGGTTGAGATATAGACCACTGCCATATCTCCGGGCTCGACAAGATTGGGCAGCCACTTGCTGCCAAAGGCTCTCATAATATTGGCGCGTGTCGCCCGCTGATCGAGCAATGTCAGGATATGATCTGCTTTGAAATTTCCACTGTTCACTAGGTAATCGCGAAAGTCACTGGCATCTTTTGCTGCAAATTGCAGGTTGTAGCTTGGATTGGCAAACTTGCTTATGCCAATGATTACAGCCCATTTGTCGCGAATCGGTTTGTTTGTGACTGAAGAACTTACTGTGCTCTGATTGCCGCTTAGAGCGGTGATACGGCTGCGGGCATTATTGAAGTATTGAGAGTTGTTATCGATTTGAGAGTAGTGCCATTTTGCCTCGTCTGTCTTCCCAGATTTTTCAAAGCACCCTGCTAGGTTATAGTTTGCGTCCTGATCATGGGCATCACGCTTTAAGACTTCCTGAAATCGCGAAATCGCCTCATCGAACCTACGTTGACTCATGTAAATTATGCCAAGGTTGTACTGAGCATCTTTCAGATCAGGACAGTAGTCTGTAGCTCTGCTGAAAAAAATTCTTGCCCTGTCCGTGGCACCTTTCTTGTATTCTGCCAGCCCCAGATTATAAAGGCCAATAGCCTTTACCCTATTCTCTTCCGCCATTGCCGGACAAATGGTGAGGATAAGAATATAGGCGAGGATTGCATTGAAGCGCACTTGCCTGCAACTTTCATTCAACCAGCTGTTCTTCAACAAAATCAACCTCTCAATTTTCTGAGACCCGCCACAAACCAGCCTGTGCATCTGTGATACCTGAAAAGACATTATTTTTCGTCGTCCGCAGGGTTGATTCATATGTATGGGAGAATGAAACTGACGAATAAAGTGACGAATGAAAGTGACAGTTGTTAAAGCCAAAAAAAAGTAGTTTCCATGGAAACTACTTTTTTGAGCAAATGATATTGGCAGCAGCTGCGACTTTAAAAAGTTACTACTTGCTTATTTACCTGTTGGCTCTATTGGCACGAACCATATCTTTTAGTTCGTCTTTTGCTACTTGGGCATTGCGAGCAACTATTTTCTTTGACTCTTCAGCCTGCTTCTCGAGGTTGTCTTTAGCAAAAGAGGTACTTTCTTTTACTTCTTTGCCTTGGGCATCGAGGTTGGCTTTTTCAATATCAAGTTGTTGCTTGTTGACTTCAATAGCTTGTAAATTCTGCTCTTTTTGACGTTCGACAGACTCTTTTAACTCGTCGGTAGTGCGCTCTACCACTTTAATCTGTACTTCTTTTTGCTTATCGATGTCTTTTTCGCGTTCTGAAAGTTGCTCGGATTGCTGACTGCAAGCAGTTGTGGTCAACGAAATTAGTGTTAGCGCTAGGAATAGTTTGCCTAACTGTGATTGATTTAAACTGTGTCCCATGAGTCATTTCCTCTTTACTTATTGAATACGGCAATGGAGACATGAATTTCTTCATTTGGTTCCAGCATTTGTAGCCTTATTTGCTTATTTGCCAATTTCCCTGCGCTGGCTTGTTTCCAGCTTGTTATCAGGCTACAGCAATTTCAGCTTGCCCTATATTCTGATTTATAGTCGTAGAGAATCTGCGTGAAAGTATCGCACCATAGCTGTGGCGGATTCTTCTGCAACTGCAGTTGCAGTCTTTGGTTGCGTCTATTCTTCTGTGAGGCTGGCATGTGCAGACAGCGAATTGTTGCCTCAGCTATTGCCTCTGCGTTATCGGGGGCAAACGAAATAGCATGGCGGCCAAATTCTTCTGTTGCTCCAGCACCGGTTGAAAGTGCCAGAATTCCGGGGGTGTCTGTGGACTGGCAAGCGATAAACTCTTTGGCAGTGAGGTTGAGACCATCGCGCACAGAGGTAACTAGCATTACTGCTGCGTGTCGGTATAGTTGAGTTAGTTGGTCAATGCTGATTGAATGTGGGAGCGATATCAATGGCTTCCAGTCTGAGGTTGCGTATTTTTCTGTAAGTTTAGCGATTTCACTCTGGCACTCTGTCCAATAAGAATCATTGGCCTTGATTCCAGGATTTGAACGGCCACAGATTTGGACAAAAGTGATTTGTTCTTTCAGTTTTGGATTGGCAGAGAAAAACAGGTCAATGGCTTTTAGTCTTGGAATTACTCCCATTGTGCAGTCTGCTTTGTCTATAGAAAGAACGTACCGACTGTTTGCTAATTCGCCAAGAATTTGGTTGCCAGAAATTTTCTTGCTTTGAGCCTGCCAGTGCTCTAGGTCAACACCCAGTGGTGCTACCAATACGTCGGCAATACGACCAAATGAGCGAGAGCTGTCAATATATGGAAGGTGCTCGTCGACAAATGAATTGAAGTTGTCTGCATATTCTTTTGTCGAGAAAGCAATGGCCTTAGCTGCTAGCAGCGATTCGGCAATCTCGATGATTGGTGCCAAGAAATGGTCTGGCACGAATTTAGGCCAAGGGGTGTGCCAGAAGATCGCCGACTGCCGACCTGAGCGTTTGAGAAATTTGGGTATGAGAGCCAGCTGAAAGTCTTGAACGAAATAGGGGTCATGACTTTCATGACCCCTATTTGCGCCACTAGAATAGCATTCTGGCGCTTGTACAGGAAGAAATCTTCTTCTACATAAGTGGCTTGGTCGGCCATATCGTGCATGAGCGGCCAAATAAATTCATAGCAAAAACGGTAGTGAGCATCACAAACTTGAGCAGGAATATTTTCGCTAGGTAGATGGCGCACTGCGCTTTTCGTTTGGCATCTTATCTGGTCTTGTGCTAAATACCACCAAGATTGAGTGCGCCCGCCTGCCTTGTGCAAGCGCTCTAATGCGGCTGTTATTCCATCTTCTTTCGCTGGGCCCTTGAGAGAAACAATATTCATTGCTAGCACTCCTCTAGATCTCGATTGACGACTGGCTAACGCAGTGGAAGTTCCCTCATTACGTTGGAACTCGGCACTATCGGTTCCGTCTAGCTGTTAGCTGGCGAGTGATTTGAAATTCTCAAAGGGTATTGGATTAGATATTGGTGCTTGCTCGTTAACAAAAGTTCATCAATGGCAATGCAAACGGGAACTTTTAGTCCTTGGCCAGGTCTTCGCACCCCATTGCGATTGGCGTGGTTTTATACTGTTTTTCTTACCTATTTAGAGAGATGTTGAAATGTCCAACCCTGATAGCGAGTTTCTGGTAGATGCTCGACCGCTTCTGAAGGCTCTCAGGGGTATGAAGCGTGGTGATTTCTCAGTGCGCATGCCACTTGATGCAACAGGCTTGAGTGGCGAGGTTTCAGAGGCCTTCAATGATCTAGCAGAGCTCAATGCCAGACTCTTAAATGAACTTGAGCGCATCGGCAATGTTGTCGGTAGAGAAGGAAAAATTGCTAACAGAGCTCAGCTAGGAGATGCTGGTGGCTCTTGGGCAGATGCTGTCAATGCAGTCAACGGTTTGGTGGGCGATCTCGTCAGGCCCACCACCGAAGTCGCTAGAGTGATTGGTTCGGTGGCAAAAGGTGATCTTAGTCAGACCATGGCTCTTGAAATCGAGGGCAGTCCACTCATGGGTGAATTCCTTCGCACAGCCAATACCATCAACACCATGGTGGAACAACTTAGCTCTTTTGCTTCTGAAGTTACTCGGGTGGCCAAAGAAGTCGGCACTGAAGGCAAGCTCGGTGGTCAGGCCCAGGTTAGTGGAGTATCGGGTACCTGGAAGGATTTGACTGAAAATGTCAATTCAATGGCGGGTAATCTTACAGCCCAGGTGCGAAACATTGCTGAAGTAACCACCGCTGTGGCTACCGGCGACCTAAGCAAGAAAATTACAGTAGATGTGAAAGGTGAGATTCTAGAGCTAAAAAATACCATTAACACTATGGTGGATCAGCTTGGTTTGTTCGCTTCGGAGGTCACTCGCGTGGCCCGCGAAGTTGGTACTGATGGAAAACTCGGTGGGCAAGCCAAAGTCAGAGGTGTGGCCGGTACTTGGAAAGATTTGACCGACAATGTCAATTCAATGGCTGGCAATTTGACCAACCAAGTGCGCAACATTGCTGAAGTGACAACTGCAGTGGCTAACGGTGATTTGAGTAAGAAAATTACAGTAGATGCTAATGGCGAAATTCTTGAGCTGAAAAATACAATCAATACTATGGTTGACCAGCTTAGTTCTTTTGCCTCTGAAGTGACCCGGGTTGCTCGTGAAGTTGGCACTGAAGGAAAGCTTGGTGGGCAGGCGCAAGTCAGTGGTATTGGTGGTATCTGGAAAGACTTGACTGATAACGTCAATTCAATGGCTGGTAATCTCACTGGACAGGTGCGTGGCATTGCTGCCGTTGTAACCGCTGTGGCCAATGGTGATTTAAAACGCAAGCTAGTATTGACAGCCAAAGGCGAGATTGCCGCTTTGGCTGACACCATTAACGAGATGATTGACACCCTTGCTACATTTGCCGATCAAGTAACCACAGTTGCTCGTGAAGTAGGTGTTGAAGGCAAGCTTGGCGGTCAAGCTAAGGTTCCTGGGGCCGCTGGTACGTGGAGAGACTTGACCGATAACGTCAACCAGTTGGCTGCCAATCTCACTACTCAGGTGCGAGCCATTGCTGACGTTGCCACGGCTGTGACCAAAGGTGATTTGACTAGATCCATTTCGGTAGAAGCTCTTGGCGAAGTAGCTTCCTTGAAAGACAATATCAACGAAATGATCTTCAATTTAAAAGACACTACTCGCAAAAATACAGAGCAAGACTGGCTCAAGACGAATCTGACAAAGTTTACTCGTATGCTGCAAGGGCAAAGAGACCTGCTTACTGTTGCCAATTTGATTTTGTCTGAAGTATCACATTTGGTGTCGGCTCAACAAGGCGTCTTCTACATTTGTGATCACGGTGGCACTGATGATGATCTCAGGTTGATTGGTAGCTATGCTCATCGAAATCCCCAGCACCTAGTCGATCGCTTCCGTATGGGTGAGAGTCTGATTGGTCAATGTGCTCTTGAAAGGAAGAGATTATTATTGCAGCACGTCCCTGACAACTATGTGCAAATTACTTCGGGCTTGGGTGAGAGTTCTCCGCGCAATATCGTCGTTCTTCCTGTTTTATTTGAAGGTCAAGTTAGAGCTGTCATAGAGTTAGCTTCCTTGCATGCCTTCAGTGATGTGCACTTAAATCTGCTCGATCAGTTGACCGAATCAATTGGAATTGTGCTGAATACCATCGAGGCTAATACTCGAACCGAAGATCTTCTTAGACAATCGCAATCGTTGGCCCAAGAGTTGCAGAGTCAGCAGCAAGAGCTAACTGAGACCAATAAACGCCTAGAGCTTCAAGCCAATACTCTGCGTGAGTCAGAAGTTCTCTTGACTCAACAGCAAGAAGAATTGCGTCAGACCAACCAGCAGCTGCAAGAAAAAGCAGAGTTGCTAGCGATTCAGAATAAGGAAGTGGAGCAAAACAATCGCGAAATTGAAACTGCCAGAATTACAGTAGAAGAGAAAGCTCGGCAATTGGCTCTTACTTCTAAATATAAATCTGAATTTCTAGCCAATATGTCGCACGAATTGCGCACTCCGTTGAACAGTTTACTTATTCTTTCAAGATTGCTCGCCGAGAACGATGAGGGTAATTTGACCCCTGACCAGGTCGAATACGCTGAAACTGTTCATGCCGCTGGCTCTGAGCTGCTATTTTTGATTAACGATATTCTTGATTTGTCTAAGATTGAGTCTGGAAATATGACTCTTGATCTTGGGGAAGTCTTACTTGCTGATCTCAAAGATGACATGGAACGCGGTTTCAAGCACGTGGCTGAGAACAGGCATTTGAGCTTTTCTATTGATCTTGGGCCGGGACTGCCGCAGAGTCTTTATACCGATGGCAAGCGACTGAATCAGATACTTAAAAACTTACTCTCGAATGCCTTTAAGTTTACTGAGTCTGGTGGCGTCACTCTTTCGATTCGAGCTTCATCTGACGACGTTCCCGAGCTGGCGTTTGCTGTTTCTGATACTGGTATTGGTATTAGTGAGGACAAACAGCAAATAATCTTTGAAGCTTTCCAGCAAGCTGATGGCACAACCAGTCGCAAGTATGGTGGCACAGGTTTGGGCTTGGCCATCTGTCGAGAAATTGCCAATTTGCTCGGTGGGCGTTTAGTTGTAGATAGTTCGCCTGGCAATGGCAGTACCTTCACTTTCTTTATCTCAGCTAGTACTTGCCTCGTCAATACAGAAGAAGTCGCTCGTGATGATTATGAACAGCGCCGCAAGACAGTTCTGGAGAGGCAGGTTGGTCGCATGGCTATACCGGCAGAAGTTATTGAAGACGATCGTGACCTAATTGTATCTGGCGACAAAGTGCTGCTCATCATTGAAGATGATTTGCAGTTTGCTAAACTGCTGCGGCAGCTCTCTGCGGCACATGGCATTAAGGCTATTGTTACTGCTAGCGGCGAAGAGGGAGTTTATCTCGCTGGGCATTTTAAGCCAATGGCGATCATCCTCGATTTGCATCTAGTTGACGGTTGGGGTTGGACAGTTCTTGATCAACTAAAGCACAATCTTTCTAGTAAGAATATTCCAGTGCATTTGATCTCTGTCGATAGCGAGGATAGCAAAGCAATGCGCCTTGGCGCTGAAAGCTTCATTCAAAAACCAGTGACAAAAGTGGCCTTAGAAGAAATACTTTCGTCTATTTTGCAACCGAGCAAAACCATACAAGGTCAAGGCGCGCTTGCTGCTCTAGATAACAGCAACATAGTTACTGCGGACCAGAGTTTAGCCAATCGTACTATTTTGATTATTGATGATGACCCGCGTAACATAATGGCCTTGAAGTCTATGTTGGCTAAGCAGAGTCTCAAAATTCTCCACGCTGAGGATGGCCGCAAAGGTATTGATTTACTGGAGGCTAATCCTAGCGTTGAGTGTGTCTTGATGGATATCATGATGCCTAATTTGAATGGCTATCAGGCGATGCGCGAAATTCGCAAGCAAGAAAAGTTTGCTAAGTTGCCAATTATTGCTTTGACGGCCAAGGCCATGAAAGGCGATCGCGAAAAATGCATAGATGCTGGCGCTTCAGACTATATTGCTAAACCGGTTGACTACGATCGCTTGCTTTCATTACTGCGGGTATGGCTCTACAACTAGCTGAGGATTAAAAGCCAATCCTTGGCTTAATTTTGTACTATGTGTTAAATTAAGCATTGCTCTTCTATGGTATGGCCACGGCAGCCACTGTCTTGGTCTCTATAAATTTCGTCAACTATAATTACAAGGATCGCGGTAATGAACACGGCAGAAGAGATTCAGGCTCCTGAGAGCCCTTTAGTTCTCTTGGTGGAAGATAATCTGCTCAACCAGAAGGTGGCGGCGATCTTGTTGCAAAGACTTGGGTTGACGGTGAAAATAGCCAACAATGGCCGCGAGGCTGTGGATATCATTGCTGACCACCGCTTCTCCTTGATCTTGATGGATTGCCACATGCCTGAGATGGATGGCTTTGAAGCGGCAGTGGCAATAAGAAAGCTTGAAGCTCTGGCTGGCTCCTATACACCAATTATCGCTGTCACTGCTCTTGCCATGGGTGGCGACCGCGAGCGCTGCATTGCGGCTGGGATGGACGACTATATCTCCAAACCGATCGACAAAGATTTACTCAAGCTCAAAATCAATCATTGGCTGCGTACCGATGTTGTTTATGAAAGTCATAAATTGCGCCGCAAGTATTTGCGCCCAAACTCAACTATGACCCTGGTTGACGGCAAACCCATAGATCTTGAGGAACTGGAAGAGTTCTATGGCGCTGAACAAATGAACCAAATGATGAGCATGTTTATTGCCGACACCACCGACATGCTGGAGCGCATTAGGCCGCAGATGTTTGAGCGCCATGCTCGGGGCATCGCCGGTCTAGCTCACGAAGTCAAGGCATCGTGTGCCTCTATAGGGGCCAAGCAATTAGCCCGTTTGTGTTTATACCTTGAGCAAGCAGTGGGCCAGCAAGACTGGATTGAAGCTGAAGAGACACTGCGTTCTTTGGAGCGTTCCTTTGAAAGTCTCAAGAACTATGTCGAGTCGCAAATTCAAGAAGAGAGTTCTGTTTCTCAGTAATAACTGTAGCCGATTTGCTACATCTTTCTCTACAGGGTAAGCTTAAACCCTAGAAGCTTAGCCTGGTTCAGTAAACTGGTCTTTTCTTGTAGCGCATTCGCTACAAGAAAACCTGTCTCTGTGCCGCTTTGAATTGCTAGCACAAATGTTCCCGATTTTCTTGCCTCAAAGCCTGATGCTGTGGGAAACCCCTAATCATGCCCCTTAAATGCCTTATGGTCGATTCGCTTAACCGCTTGTTAGATTGCGTTTGTGGCTCTGTTGCGGAGCTGAGATCAAGGGGCGCTGCTTAGGGGTTTTTCCAATTGTTTTGACCCGGGCCGTCTGCGAGAATAGAAATATCGACAAATCGAAATCGATGTTCAACTAAACAAAAAAAAGCGGGATGTGGGGTTCACATCTGGCCGAACAATCGCGATTTCTCACACAACTTGGAGATCCTTATAATGAATTCCCTGTCTATTATGAAAAAGCCTTCTCCTGTTTTGAAGATTGCTGCGCTACCTAAAAACTATGCAGATATGACTGACGCTGAGCTTGTCATAGCGTGTCAGGCAAATGACCCTTTGGCCATGAATCAACTTCTCACCCGTCATGAACGCACTGCAATAGCTATGTTCTATAAACTTGCTCCAGATTGGCGTGACAATTCTGACCTCGTTCAAGAGGCTATGATCCGCATGTGGAGAGCCGTTCCGAAATTGAAAAACCCCTATGCCTTCAAGACTTGGCTCAATCAAATCGTCAACAATCTCTTCTATGATGAATTGCGTAAGCGTCCCCGCGACACACAGTTTGTTTCACTAGATGAGAGACTTACTTCTGATACTGGTTCAGATATGGGTACGCGCGAAATCGCTGCTACTGCTCCTGAGCCAGAAGACAGGCTGCTGACTAATGAGCTATCTGACGTGCTTGAGAAAGCTATGGCCAAGATGCCACCACGTTTTCGCAAAGTTGCTATGCTTCGTGATATCGAAGGTTATTCATACGAGCAGATTGCCCAGATTACTGATACCGAACTTGGTACTGTTAAATCTCGCATTGCTCGTGCCAGAATGAAAATGCAACGCACAATCAATGCTTATTTGCAGGATGCTGCTTAAGTCTTATCTGATTCTATATTAGAGAAAACTGCCGCTTATCTTGAGCGGCGGTTTTTTATGTATAGGCAAAATCAAGAAGAAAGAAAACCTGAGGCACCCTTCAGATTTTCTTTTTGTCTTTCTGCTGGTGGCCTAACTAAGCAGCTTGAACGTGATCTGTAATTAGAGTCAAATGACGCTTTGTTTTTTCAGTATGCTCAGTCGGTTCATTTCTGGCTTGCTCTGCAGCTAGATCTGTAACTAGATTTGTAATTTGACCCGAAGCTTGTGCTAATTCTGCAGTAGTGGCAGAAGGAGTATTGATTAGACCGTGTCTTCCGAATTCTTGAAACCAAAGCAGCTGTTGCTGCAACTCCATTTTTATGAGAGCTGTTTCGTCTTCTTCTCTTTTGGTTTCGTCTTCGCTGTTTTTGATCATTGAAACTGGTGGCGAAGGAGCGAATGACAGTGAAGTGTCAGGATGCTCAATAAGAATGGCGCTGAATTGCAGGTCATTGGCGATTTCATTTTTGCTCGACAGTAAGTTTTCTGGCATAAATATCAATGCGCTCATCTTCGCACTAGCGCTACGAAACTTTTGGCTAAGCTCGACCATGTCGGCTTGAAATTCTTTTACTAGGTTGCTAACTAGATATATGATTGGGTTCATTATTCTGTCGCTGTTGGAGCCACTTTTAGAGTAGCTGTCAAAGTCAATGTTGATGTCAGAATCTAGGCCGAGAGCGATTGCCAAATCTTGATCGTAGTTATTGTTGTAAGTTGACTGATTCATGATCTTTCACCCAGGGTTCTCTTCGGCTTCACAGATTAGTTGACCGAAACATTTTTAATTTGTTCCCGAACAAAAAGCCAAGAGGCCGCACTGAGCGGCCTCTTGGAAAGTGGTTGATGCCTTGGCAGAACTCGGTTTTGCTTAATTCACCTAGGCTCATTTGAGATCAGTTAATTCAGTGACTTGCAGAACTCATCTAACTCATTTTGGGCCGCTTCTTTGGCCATGCCATAGCGCTCTTGAATTTTGCCAGCTAGTTCATCTCTTTTGCCTTCAATGACGGTCATATCATCGTCGGTGAGTTTGCCCCACTTAGCCTTTACTTTTCCCTGAATCTGTTTCCAGTCACCTTTCATTTGATCCATATTCATGTGCTTTCTCCTTTTAACGATTTGTCGGTACTTTTTCTTCATTGACGCAATTGATATCGCTGGCGCCATTGCTTTTGCAAATCTGCTCTGCCTTTTTGGCTTTCTCTTTATCTTCGGTGTGTACCGAGATGAGGAGATTGCCATCTTTTAGTTTGCCTTCATATTGAATTGCTTCATACTCAGGCACACCTAAACCTATCAAACCGCCGGTAACACCACCGACGGCGCCTCCGACAGCAGCTCCGCTAAGACCAGCCATGATCGGTCCGGCTGCTATAAATGGTCCGAGCCCTGGTATTGTTAGAGCACCAAGACCAGCCAGTACACCAATTGCACCACCAAGTATTGCTCCAGATGCAGCACCAGTAGAAGTGCCTTCTGGGGCCTTGCTGTGTTTCTCGTAGCTCATATCTCTGAGGCCATTTTCATCGGGCATCAGGACCGAGATGTCACTACTGGCAAAACCTTCATTTTTTAGTTGCCCCACTAGGGCGTCGGCCTGGGTGTACGTCTTAACCAGGCAAATTACTGCTTGTTTCATATATCCTCACTTAGGTAGAACCTCTAATTCATTCAGAATGTTTTCAGCGCCGACGCAGTTTTCGGCTAGGCCGAATATGGTTTGCTTCTCGGTGGAGCTAGCTACTGGTCCACGCAGGATCACTTTGCCGCTAATCACTATGACTTTGGCATTTTTGGCATTGGTCGATAAATTTGCGTCTTTAATCATGGCTCTGCGTATGGCTGTGACTATGCGCAGGTCGCTAGGCTTGAGTGATTGCACCTGCGGCGTGATTGCCTCCGGGCGATTGTCACCAATATTCTGGCCGCTGTTGTCGCCTGGCAAATTACACAATTTCTTGATTCGCAGACGAAGATTGATTACTTGACTATTGATTTTTGCTTGCTCAATTGAGCTGATCACGCCATTGTGATTAGCTTTGAACTTCTGTTCTCGTTGGCAAATTGCTGACTCTTCTGCGCGAATTTGCCTGGCTTGTTGTCTGCTCAGGCTGCCTTGCGCTTCGGCTGTATTTATGATTGCTAAAAGGTTGATTTGCTCACCGTCGACAGTAAATGTCTTAGCATGAGCGGATTGACAGACTAGTATAAGCGGTACAGTAACTAAAAGTTTTCGCCACATATACTATCCTCGTCCTCACACTTGCCCAGACGGATGGTGTCTCAATTGGTTCCTTTTTCTTGTTTAGAGTCTTGGGCTCTAGGTTTCTACTTGTCTGTAGGAACTCTGGGGAGTTTAATCCGTCACTGTTATTCCTATATAAGGAGTAATGAAATGGACGTATTTAAGTATCTGCAAGAGGATGGTGAGTCGATTGCTCATCGCCTCAATGTGACCGTTGCTGAATTTGGCCAGTGGCCGCAAGACCGCTTATTTGAGGAGACTAAGAAAGCATTTAGTTCTCTAGAAGGTCACTTTGATAAAGAGAGAATGATTGTCAAAAATATCGATAACAGTGATGTCGCGGTGCCCTTAACTCTCAAGGCTGAAGAGCAAATTCAAGCGATGAAGGAGTCCATTGATAGCATTGTCATGATTCATATAGATGAACCTGGTTTTCGCAATGCCCTTCAAGCTCTCGCTACTAAGTTCAACGATCATATGAGTTTTTGCCTCGATGAATACTACACGGCTCTTCGATTTAGTCTTTCATCGGCAGATAAGGCCCACGTCAATGCTCAATTTGAACAGATGGTTTTAAGTTAGTTGCTTGTCTTGGTGGGAACTAAATAAAGCCAAGAGAGTCACCGTGCCTGTACTCAATCTCTATTGAGTGCTAGCTATGGAGGCTGGATAAGACTATGGATGGCAATAGTTCGAAATGTGCTAGTGATTCGTGTTCTTCGGCAGTGAAACTGTTGAAAGACGATCAGATTGCTCTGACCAAGTTGTTTTCGGTTTATGAGCAAGCTGAGGACTATAAGAAGAAGGAAGAGATTGTAAGTACGATTTCAATGGCGTTGTCTTCATACTTCACTCTTGAGGCCGATGTTGTTTATCCTGCTCTAGTAGACAAGGCAGCGTTCTCTCAGGCTGTCTGTGCCGGAGCTGAAAGTCACCATCAAGCTAAGTTGATCCTCGATCATCTGCAGCGTTTGACTGCTGATATTGATGCTTCGAGCTACGACAAGGCTGTACAAGATCTAAGCGCTAAAGTGCAGAAACATTTTGCTGAAGAAGGTCAGGCGCTTTTTCCTGCAATAGATAAATGTAGTGAAAAAGCAGAGGAACTCAACCAGAAATTGAAGCAATTCAAAGCTGAACGCAGTACTTAGATAGATAGATAGATAGATAGATAGATAGATCTAAGTACAGAATTACAGATTTACAGATAGAACAAATTAAGGAGTACGAGATGCAATTGAGAAAAGTGGGCCTGTTGGCAATCGCAGCATTGACTGTAAATGTCTCTGCCGTTGCTGTGGTGTTTGCTGAAGACGCTGCTAAAGCTGAGCAGAAGTTTGAAGAGTCGCAAGAAAAGGCGCCAAATAACTCAAGCAAAAATGCTCGAGATGAAAAACTGGGTAAGGCAACGGCGCAAAATCAGTCTGGTCAAAAGAAGGACGTAGATATAACTCGCGAATTGCGTAAAGCAATTATGGCCACTAAAGGCATGTCTATTGATGGTCAAAATGTAAAAATTGTTACTCGAAAGGGTGTCGTTACTTTGCGTGGGCCAGTTTCGAGCGAGAGCGAAAAGAATTTGATTGGTGATTTGGCAAAGAATTGTCCAAGTGTTGTTAGTTTCACCAACCAGCTTGAAATTAAAGGTCAGAACAGTAGTAACTAATAAAATGGATTTTCGAGTATGCCAAGCGATATTACTGTCAATTGCCGTTCTTGCTTTAAGCGCTTTGTTTTTTCTACAGAAGAACAAGAGTTCTTTACTTCGTGTGGACTTTCCAATTCACCTAAGCGTTGTCACAACTGTCGCCTAGTTTCTCGTGTGCAACGAGTCTCTGGCGACGGTGCCACGACTACCGAGGTGCCATGCGCTGAATGTGGAACTCGTACAGTGGTGCCTTTTGTGCCGAGAAATGGCAAGCCAATTTTTTGCAACAATTGCTTTCGCAATAATCGGGTAAAAGATCAAAATTCGCAGGCGATGTAAAACTCAATTTCTAATACGTTGCGACTTTATGAAAGGTGAATATGAAATACAAAATTCTAGGTGCAGTTGTCGACTATTTGCCTAACGTTATCGACTTAATTACCGATCCAACTATTCAGGGGGCTGCTGTTGGAGAAGATGGCAAACTCTCAGTCTATACTTTCGCCGCTGACAGCGGCGAGGCCGGAATGCTCGTTGTCTTTCATGGCAACTGGCGTGGCACTATTTCAATAGATGGGCAAGTTGCTGTGGGCGACTGGGATGATCCGACAGCAACATTATTGATTGATGCTAATGGTGGCACCTGCCAAGTCGTGGGCGATCAGCTACAAACCGAAATTGGTGTCACTGTCTGAACGCTAAATGACTTGGTCTTGACCAACTAAACGGAGCTAAGTAATGTTTTTCCTATTGAGACCAAGCATTGCTTTTGGACTCGCCGTTGCCGCTGTTTCTATTGCTTTGACGCCACCACTGGCGTTGGCAGACAATGAGAAAAAGTTACAGGCTAGAGCTGAAAGTGTCGATGCCAGTGCTTTAAAGGCACAATCTAAGGCAGATAAAGTTGAGGTCGAAGTCAAAGCTAAGACTGCGGCGGCAGCAGTTGATCCCTTGGATGCAGAGGAGCCACCGATTAAGGGCTTCCATCCAATTAAAAGGGCTTTAGCACCAGTGGTGCGGTTAGAAAAGAATAGTAGGCAATTGCAAAAGCAGATTGTACGACTGGAGAAACCAATTAGTAATTTGCAGCCAGCCATGAACGGTCTGCACGAAAAAATGGATGGCGTCGATAAACGGCTACAGTCAATGGATGGCCATCTTACCACTATGGATGGTCACGTTACTGCTGTCGGTCGCCAAGTCACTGGTGTGCGTGGTGACTTGAGTTCAATGCGCGAAGATCTGAACAGTTTGCAGACCCCTCTTCATGCTCTGCTTGAGCCGTTAAACAATGTTGCAGTGCCCCTTGAACAGGTTCGCAAGGAGCTGGCCGACATGAGAGCTTTGCTCGTTACCGTTCTCGCCTCGATTGTTATGGCAACAATCTGTATTGCCATTGGTACTCCAATTGCTGCAGTTCTTGTCTACAAAAATCGGCACAAGTTCTTCCCCAATATTGATGAACAAGATTTTCCAGGCAGTGCTGCCCCTAAAGACTTGAGTAAACAGCCAGTGTCTAAGTAACTCTAGATAGTATGGCACCTGCCGTAGATTGGAACTTTTAGCATAGCCTTTCGTCGGCTGGCAGGACAGAAGGGAGAGGCAGTGAATAATATCAATAGCAAAGTAGCGCGAAGACGTCTTTCCGGTGGCTATCCTTTAGTACTAATTATCGAAGACGATAGAATGCAGCAAAAGCTTTATAACATGATCGCAGATCAAGTGCAGATGACACCGGTTATCGTTGACTGCTGCCGCGATGCCATAAGAGTAGCTGCTGGGTCTCGTTTTGACTTGATCTTTGTTGATTTGCAGATGCCTGATGCTGATGGTGTAGAGTGTGTGGCGCGCTTGCGTTTGGTAGACAATGTTCGCGAGAACGATGTTCCGATAATAGCTGTTACTGCTCATGCTATGCCCGGAGATCGCGAAAGATGCTTGAGTGCCGGCATGGATGACTATCTTAGTAAGCCCTTCACCTTGCTTGAGTTAAAGAACAAAATCTCGAAGTGGTCGGCTCGTCGCACTGCTTAAGCTCAATACTGTTCAAGTTTTGAAACGAAGAAGAGAGCAGGTTCAAACCTGCTCTCTTCTTCGTTTTAGGTATTTGCTAAAGGTCGCGAACTTAGTCGTCGACGCGCTTGTTCAGAGATTTTTTGTGTATTCTGTTGCTGAGGTCGTTGAGCTCGTCTTCAATTGTATTTATGTTTTTGTAGCTAAGTTTGCCACCATTCTTGCTTTTCATTTTTGCTTCTCTGTCGGCAATGTGGGAATTTTCATCACGCATTGAATTTGCTTCTTTTAGAGTTAACTCGCCTGATTTCTCAAAGCGATTAATCTTCGCCAGCAATGCGTTGTGGCGTTGGGTAATTGTGTATCTACGCCCGCGTGCCTCGGCGGATTCTGGTACTGCCACAGCAAGCTGTAACAACATTGTCGCTGCTAAAAGAAGAGATAGTGATCTCATGACTGTTCCTCCTGGAACCTTGGGGGTATGTGGAGACGGTTTTGTAGCCGATTGGTTCCATTGCGAATACATGATGATAGACTGTAGCAGCTCAAGCTAAAGAGTTGCTCAGGCTAGAGGAGTTGCGATGGACGCTGTCATTCATACTAAACAAGGGCCCAAGTCTTTGCACGTTTGCAAAGATGGAACCATAGAGAACACCGGTTGGGTGGCTATTTATGAAGAGGCCTTTCCCGCTGGTCAAAGACAAAGCTTAGATGATGTGATGCAGCAGCTGCGTGATGGCCGAATGGAGCTGGACGAGACTCGCGATGAGCATGACAACATTCTTTGTATGACAATTACCGAGGTCTTTCGTCATCCTCCGGTGTTGCCAACTTTCCTATTGGCTTGCTACACAGCGGTTGTTCCTGATATGCGCGGCCTAGGTATTGGCTCAATTCACCGCACACGCTTAGATAGTTTGCTGAAAAACGAGTATCCAGACTATGTTGGCATAGTCAGCGAAATTGAGTCTACCTACGAGCAAGGCGTTTCAGCTGAAGCCATGGATGTGCGCGTCAAGCGCAAGAAGTTCTTTATGAAACTAGGCTTGCAACCCCTCGACATTGACTATTTCTTTCCTAGTTATGTGGCTGGCGAAGCGCCAATTCCTGGTGAACTTCTTTGGGTGCCATTTACGGATGAGCCGCTAACCAAAGAGCAGCTTTCTGGCATGGTTACCCGCATTTATACTGAGGGTTACCAATTGCCCAGCGATCACCCGTTGATATCGCAGGTAGTGGCATCGATTGACAGACCGCGCTAGTTTCTCATGACAACGCGCTTGCTCGCTCCTTTTTGCTTTTCCTAACAGAAAAAGTAAGGTATTGTTGTGGCCTGAAAAGTAAGAATCCTCTTGCTCTGTAGTTAATGTTTCATATTTGAAGGAGTCTTCAGTGGCAGAGAAGCAGTTCACCAAAGAACAGATCAAGGTTATTTTGAAGGAAGTAGAGGCTTCCACTGACATTTACGAACTCTGTTTGCGCCATGACATAACCGAGGCTACTTTGTATGAATGGTTGGCCGAGAATGTTCCAGCTCAGTCAGCTCAAGGCAAATTTAATTTGCGTCAGTTTATGCAAGAAGTTTTCAATGGTGGAATTACTCGCCGAGAGCTACTTTATGCCGGGGCTGCTGGCGTGTCAGGGTTCGCTGCCGGCAATATATTTGCCATGGTGGGCAATCTAGGTAACGTAGGAAAGCTAAGAATGCCAGATTTGCTTCATTCAAAGATTGAAGTGGAAGACGCCTCTCGCTATAAGCAATCAACAGAGGAATTTGGCGACTATCTATATTTGACACCGCAGAAGTTAGGCGGTGGCACCCATGTGGTTGACTTCAAGCAAGGCATTACACTGGCATCTATTAGTTACTGGAACTATGGCGATTCTTGTCCGATTTCTCACCACCTTTCTGCTTATCCCTCTAGTAATCCGCGCAAGGGTTTTGAGTTTGTCAATTCCACCCAAGGTGGTAAGAATGTCACTATGTACAACATTCCTACCGAAATTGAAGAGCGCGGTTTGCTCGATACCTGGGGCCAAGGCAATCATATTTATCGAGTTGAATTTGATGGCACAAAAATGGAACTCAAGGAAGATATTGCCAAGACTACCGGTATCGGCCTTGGAGTGCACATAACTATTTTTCCTGATGCTAATGGTTTTGCAGCAGCTGATGGTCAGAAAGATGTTTGTGCTTTCTTTGACAGAGTGTCTGGTGATAAAAAGACCTCTGTTTTGAAATCATTCCGTGCTGATTGGATTGGTCGTGAGAGCGATCGCAACCTTAAAGACAATTGGCGCAAAGGTGGCAAGTTACGTATTGTTGAACTAGGCAAAGCTCCTGAGACTGGCAAGTTCGATTTGCAGGGTACCAAAGGCAATAAAATAGAGTGGGAAATGGCTCCCATGGCTGAAAACCTAGTCTCTTCTGATGGCATTCCTGGTGCGGGGAAGAAGAGCCTGACTGGTCTAGATGCCGTGGTGCACCACCCTGGTAATAAGTATTCAGCTCTAATTATTCGCATGCTGTCTTGTGCCGTCATTGTTGATCGCGAGACATGGGAGCCGGTGGCTTGTCTGCATAATCCCGAGGGGTCGCCTGACAACCTCAGGGTGACAAAGCTCCATGAAAACCCTAATACCTGGGAAATTGAGTTTGATGATGTGAAGTGTGTTGGCCATGAAGCTGGATTTTCTCCGGATGGAAAATTCTTCACCATGATGAACAACATAGAACAGAATAATATGGCTGTTTATGATACTTCTGACTTAGATCCCCGCAATTGGAAGAGAATTACATTTGTCAAAGACCCTGAGTGGGTTGGTGAGTTTCCCAGCCCTTTCCATCTTTGCTTTTCTATGGACGGATCTAAGATGTTTGTTTCGGTGATGAATCAGAGACCCGCAAAAAGCGGCTGTTGTGTAGTTGATACTAAGACCTGGAAAATCATCAAGAAGTTCAAGAATATTGGCATCGATTGCCAGACGATGGCTGTATCGTATGACGGCAAATATGTTTTCCAGATCTTCAGTGGTTTTCAACGGCAAGAAAGTGGTGCCTTTGTTTTCACCCAAGACGACTCATTGAGGGCCTTGGGCTACCTTCCTAATTTTGGTGGGCACCATGATTGCGTCATTATTCCAACAAAGAAAGAGCATTTGAAGAATAGTCGCTGCACCACTCTTTAGATGCCTATTAAGAAGCGAATATGATCAGTGCTAGACGAAATTCAATTGGGCTGTTTCTCAAGTTAGCCGGCCAAAACATATTGCGTAGGCCAACTCGCACGATGTTGCTAGTTCTTGCTGTGGCAATGGTGACCGGTGCAGTTTTTGCCTCTGCCGTTGTTGGTCGTGGTGTACAGGCAAGTATTGAACGTAGCTTCGCCCAAATGGGTGCCGACTTAATTGTTGTTCCCTCTGATGCTCTAGTCAATATCACCAGTGCGCTTCTCACCGTGCAACCCACTGATTCGACAATTGATATGGCTTTGCTTGACCGTATTGCTCAGATAAAGGGGGTAGAGAAAGTAGCAGCTCAGAGCATTTACCGCATACCAATGATGGTGCATATGCCTGAACACCGCGCTAACTTAGTTGCTTTTGACCCTAGCAGCGATTTTACCGTGTTGCCATGGCTGAAAGAGAAGTTAGCTAGAGAAATGCGCAGCGGAGATCTCATTGTCGGCGCCAGGCTAGGCCAGAGTCAGGCGTTGGGTGAGGAATTGGAACCCTGTGACCAGGTCGCCACTGTTTATGCGAAATTGGGTAGAAGTGGTGTTGGCCCTTTAGATGACTCGATTTTTGCCACCTTTGACACTGCTCAGTATTTGGCTCAAGGCAAAATCAATGGTGTATCAGCTATTCCAACTTTTAATCGCCACCGTTGTTCGGCCATACTAGTACGCCTTTCCGTTGGTACCATTCCCGAGCAAGTGAAGTTTGCCATATCTCAGCTCAACAACGTTAAAGTGATAACCGGTACTACTATTGTTACATCTACTCGGCAGACAACTAGCGCTCTTTTAGTTGGAATGCTGGCCATGGTATCACTTATGCTAATTGGTTCAGCTATAGTGATTGCCCTTTTGTTTTCGGCAATTATTTCGGAACGTAAGAGAGAAATCGGTCTTCTGTCTGCCATCGGATCAAGGCGCTCAAGCATTGTTAGTATGCTCATCGCTGAATCTTGTTTCACCACAGGAATGGGTGGCCTGTGTGGCATTGGCTTGGGAGCTGTGTTGTTGCTACTATTTCAGCGCTCACTAGTTTATTATCTAGAAACTTTGCATATTGAATTTTGCTGGTCGTCGCCACTGGAAATTTTTACAGTTGCCCTTCTCTGCATGGTGCTTACGATCATTTGCGGATTGCTTGGTGCTTTAGTTCCGGCACTCAAAGTTAGTGCTATTGAACCCTATAACCTGATTCAGGGAGAGGGGGGTTGAGCCCGTGACTCTAGTAGTAAGTAGTTTGACCAAGAGTTATACCGCTGCCCAGGGTAGGGCTATTAATGCTGTCAGTGACGTTAGTTTCGGGCTAGAAGACGGTAGTTTCTTAGCAATCGTTGGTTGCTCGGGCTCGGGTAAATCGACACTATTGGCTATGATTGGAGGCATAAGCAAGCCGACATCTGGTCTAGTCAAGTTTGATGAAAAGAACCTTTGGGATCAAGGTGATAATTTTAGAGCCGATTTTCGCAATTCGACAATTGGCTTTGTCTTCCAGTTTGCTAGTCTTCTTCCATCCCTTAAGGCTATCGACAATGTCGCCTTGCCAGCCTTGGTCAGCGGGGCCTTGAGTGAGAAAGCTGCTTATGCCAGAGCTAGAGTTTTGCTTGAACAAGTAAATTTAGCCGATCGCATTGACTCTTACCCCGGCGAGCTGTCTGGTGGAGAACAGCGGCGCGTAGCCATTGCCCGGGCCTTGATCAATTCGCCCCAAGTGCTTCTGGCTGACGAGCCTACCGCCGATCTTGATCAAGAAACTGAGGCCGAGATTCTCAATTTATTGATTGAGATTCGGCTAGCTCATAAATTGACTATGATACTGGTGACTCACAATCGTGACATAGCTGCTTTGGCTGACAGAGTATTGACTATGAAGTCTGGTGTGGCCGAACTCGGTGCCGTCATACCAAAGATCGACGATTCACAAGATGGTTTTGCTGCCACTAAGAGATTTGACAGTATTTATGCAATTTCAGCCCAGCAAGTTGCCAAAGAACAGGTACGTCTCGGGGTTGGTTTCGAACGCTATGTCGGTCGCTTTGTTCTAATAGTGCTGCCCCTTCTAGCTCTAATTTATGTGGCCAATCTTGGTGTGGCTGGCTGGCAGCAAAGTACCATTAATGCTCAATTGGATAGGCAGCAGGCCCTTGAAGATTTAGCAATGAGTGACTTGAAAGCCGGTGTAAAAGACATTCGCATGACCGCTGATGGTGGATATGAACTCGATCTCTTTTTGCGCAATAGCAAAGGCGAGAAGCCTATGTATGTCATGATACCGAGCGCTCGCGTGTTCGTGCAGGTAGGAAGTAGCTGGTTGGAAACCGCACTAGTACCGCTTACTAAGCCGACCGCTAGCGTGGTGCAAATCGCCGGTGAGCGCATCTTTCGTTATCGTCTTAAACCGACTGTGTCTGGATATGCTCAGCTAATTCCTTATTACATGCATGTGCGCATCACCAATGATTTGTTGGTAAGTCCTTCAAGTTTGCCGAAGGATGACTTGGTCGAGCGCAACGATAGCTACTACGTTTATCTCAAACCCCATGATGTTAGCGATGCATTGATTGCTAAACAATTGAAATTTGCCGGAGAGCCCCCTGTATACTTGCCCATGCCACCTCACTAGTGCAGTTTCCTTAAATCAGTCTCTTGCCTGGCAGTTTGCTCCACGATGCGTTTTCCATGCTTGGCGCCGTTGGGGCTGAGGTACCGCCGATTTCTATGTCTAGCGCTAGTCCACCTGAGTAAAAGCTTCGACGCGGCTGAGTGAATAGCTCTTGACCGTTAAAGCTTTTGAACAAACTAAAATTGGGATCATTTATTGCTTCGTCTGTTGAGGCTGTTCCTGTTGGGTCGACAACAGTTAGGTGAGTACCTAGGCGACCTTTGCCTAGAGCAACAGCGACATGTGGATCGCCGCCGTACTCGCTTAATTCGCACCAGTTCAATGGATAGCCAGTTAATGGTTGGCCACAATGTTTGCCACCATTTTCTCGGCTCAGGTTTTTTACATCGTTCCGGAAAATTATAATTGGCGCAATGCCTCCTTGAACATTGGTGTCAGCAATTGTCGAGTACTGGCTTTCAGCAGTAACTCCAATAGGAAAAGGATCTTTGCTAATTATTCTTCTGGAAATTCCACCATCGTTAGAAAACTCGTAGGCATAAATTTCATTCGGTCCAGACTGAAACTGAGCATTGACCATCTCTATAATTGCGTCGATACGTGGCTTTGTATGGCCATTGCGAAGCCAATAGTAGAAGTGTTCGGCAAACTGATTTGATGTAGTTGGTACTACCAGTGGCGAACTTTGCTGCATGCGGGCCTCAGGGTCGAGTGGGTAGTCTCCTCCAACTGCATCATAAGTGGTGACTTTGTTATCGCGGAATGTTCCATCTCTCAAGAAATCACTCCAGGAGCGAAGAGCGGCAACTGGTCCGCCAGTGAATCTTAGTGTCATGGCACCTTTCGGCCCGCTATCAGGCATGGCAAAGGGCTGGCATGCAGCAACACAGTATGCTCTGTTCATTGAGGCATCGTAAAGCGGAATTTTAATTTTCCCAAGACTTTCTAGTTTGAGAACACATTCAAGTCTAACTATTGAGCAAATATGTTTTTTGTCAGCGGCTCTAAAGGCACTGCTACTAACTAGGCTCGATTTCTCTCCTACTCCAGCGAAATTGAAATTGCGGCGAGCTGCGGGGACATTGACAAATGCTCGGTAAGTTCCGTTTCGGACCGCATTTGCCGGTACTTGGGCTAGGCTGGCTGGTTGCGGTACGTTTACGGTGGTATCACCTTCGCCTTCTAGCCAGCCATTGGTAAGTTTAATTGATTCAATTTGTACATTTTCTGGCAGATTTTTTCTCAGGAAGGCTTCGACATCGTCGGCCGGTGTAATTGCGTTTGCTTGCAAATCGAGCCATTTGTTTCTTGTTCTGCTATTGCCAGCCGTACTTTTTAGGCATTCGCTAAGATTGGCGTTGAGCTCTTCAATTGACTGATCTAATGCTTCTTTATCTCTGTCGACTAGAAAATTCATTTGGGCATTTTGCAGCTCTTGGGCGACGATGGCATTCTGCCGAACTGTGCCAACCAGTGTATTGATGCCGGTAACTGGTAGTGGCTCGCCGTCTGGCGCACATGTGCCTTTGCCGATCGGTGGATAGTTGCTCAGGGAGACTAAGCCGAAATGTGGATCGTCGACAATTATTTTAGAGAGGTCGTTGGCGGCGACTAGTGCGGCAGCTTCGACAATACTTTGAGCACGTGACCTTGCTACTATTTGCAGGCAACATTCGCATAGAAACATAAGTGTTGGTGCTACCACAAAGCAAATGCAGACAAAGACCATTAAAAGAATGTTTCCCTTCTTGTTTCGCTTAGACATTTCCTTCACCTCATCCAGTTGGGTGGGTGGCCGATTTTACGGCCACCCTTTGCGTAACTACTTGCGTACTTTGCTTCGGATTGCGTGAATGATCTGCTTCTTTATCTCTTTTGCTGATTTGCCGTTGTGATTCCAGATGCGTTTGCCACCATTCTGATGACCAGTGTTGCCTGTGCATCCGCTGTGGCTTGAGCTGCCGGAGCTGGAGCCGCCTTCGCCGCCAGAGCCACCGCTGCCACCAGAGCCGCCGCTGCCACCAGAGCCACCCGAGCCACCGCTGCCGCCAGAGCCTTCCCGTCCTCCGGCGCCGCCGAAACCACCGCCGTAGTTGCTGCTTTGTTGGCCGGTAGAACCGATTGAGCCAGTGGAGCCGGTAGCTCCAGTTGAACCAGTTGAGCCAGTGGATCCAGTTGTGGAGCCGGTAGCTCCAGTTGAACCAGTTGAGCCAGTGGATCCAGTTGTGGAGCCGGTAGCTCCAGTTGAACCAGTTGAGCCAGTGGATCCAGTTGTGGAGCCGGTT
>JBAYTY010000007.1:0-206862 GCA_041675385.1 Candidatus Obscuribacterales bacterium | reverse complement strand
GCTACCGGGGAAGCTACCGGGGAAGCTACCGGGGAAGCTACCGGGGAAGCTACCGGGGAAGCTACCGGGGAAGCTACCGGGGAAGCTACCGGGGAAGTAGAGCGCCTGATGCGAGCTCTCCGTGGGGAAATGTCACGTCAACAAATTCAAACTGCACTGGCACTAAAACACGAAGACCACTTCCGCGCCAATTACCTAACACCATCGCTAAAAGAGGGCCTGATCGAAATGACCATGCCACAAAAACCACGCAGCGGGAAACAACGCTATCGACTGACAGAAAGAGGGAAACGATGGCTGTGGATGCGCGATCGGGAGGAATAAAATATCCCTCAATCGTAAGCACGCGCATCCTCTATAGCCCTTGGCCCTGCCTTAATATAAGTGGCAAGCACGGCCAAGCTCACCGGTTCAAAATCCCAGTTCTCTACACTAACATTGATTTGTCTCCCAGAAAACTTCCACCGGTCATGAACATGTCCATGGATCAACCAGCCAGCCTGATCAACAGGACGTTGCTTGTAATATTTCTGCTGCGGTTCCGTTTCTGCCCTATAAGGAAAGTGGTGCAAGAGAACAGTTTGGCCAGCAATCTCGATTTCCAATTCAGTGTGCACTGCGGTGAATCCTGCATCCAGGTATACAGGTAGCCACCTCTCTGGGTTCCCGATACGTGGATGACAGCGGTCGTGATTTCCAGCTATAAGAATTTTGGTGCCATTGAGCCTTGGCAAAATCTCAGTCACCAATTGTGGTTGCATGGCAAAATCGCCGAGGTAGTAGACGATATCATTCGGAGCGACAATCCTATTCCAAGATGACTCCATGACAGCGTTCATGTGTGAGACCGAGTTGAACGGTCGATTACAGTACTTGATGATATTGGTGTGCCCGAAATGATGGTCAGATGAAAACCAAGTTGTCATTCGCCCTCCTCACTTAACCACAATATCACTCATGTGATTTGGAGGCTTTAACTCGGTGATTCAGACGCAGCACTTGGCTCCTGCAGTGGTTCGATGGTAGACGACGCCCCTTCGCTCGGCTCGGGGTCCGCTTTGACTGGTGGTGCAATCGGTATGGGCTGCTGCTGCTCGGGTCTTTCGCTAGGCTTACCATCATGAGCGCTGCCGGGTACTCCCCCTGAAGCCGAGCCAGCATTAGTCCTAAGCTTCTTAGCTTCGGCATCCTGCTTCTTCAACTGCTGCTTTAGTTTATTAATGGTGCCGATGTACGACGGCTTAGAAACAAGCAGCCTTAGCCCGCCGTAGAGCCTAAAATCAAAGCCGCTTAACCCAGGTGTTTTTGCCGAACGCCAATTAAAGACTGGCTCGGCCCTTAAGTATGCCTGTAATCCAGGGTACTTTTTCATCACCGGCCTAGCCACTTCGAAATCAGCAATCATACTGACGTTACCGTGCCGTGGTCGGCTATAAGGAAAGTGCGGTTCCCTAAAATTGGTCACTAGAGTATCAGTCACAGTGAAGGTCCACTGCCCTTTTCGCGCTACATAACCAATTGTATAAAAGGGGTCTAGCTCTCTGGTTGGCCCTTGAAATAGCTGCCCGCTGCGCATTTGCAAAAGCACGCTTGAAAATAGCACACTGGTTGGGGTGAGGAAGTACGTCATACTAACCGACGGCAAAAGGTCGGCCTGCCGCAGTCCTTTATTCTGAAAGAGCTCGCGCGCTTGGCAGTCTAACTGTACATTGAACTTTTTGCCAGAATACAACTGATGTCGAAGACCCATCGACACAGACTGAGTTGTAGGAAAATTGAGAATTTTAGGATGGACAGTGTATACATCCTTAATGACAAAGTAATTGGTGTAGACACTGGTCTTGTCAGCAATGTTGTAGCCTATAGTAATATTTGGCTGCACGCGAAAAACATAGTCAGGCTGCGGCTCTTTGTATTGAAGAAAGACGTTGGTGTCTAGTCGATTCGAAACCTCAGTTACCGACGTGAACCAAAGTCTTGCTGGAAGCTTTTGCCTCAGCCGCAGTCGCCAACCAGGATCGATTAGAGCGCGATCTTCGTTGATAGGAGGCTTGGTAGCATCAGTAGGTAAAACACCCGGTGATGGTACCAGAGCAGAAAAAGCTGCCGGGTTAATAACGTTCGTTGCCCGTGCTGCGTCAATCACCGACTGAGCCGCAACTGGTAGCGGCAAGCAGCTTAACCCTATGACAAATGCTAAGTGAACGACCGCTGAAGGTACTAAATCAATCCCACAAAGTGCAAGATTGCGACCAGGAGGCTTTAACAGTCGCAAAGAGACATTTGGGATGATTGACACTAGTGGCCCTTTTGCCCAACGTAAGCCATCATCTCTTTCGGCACATAGTAGCTAAAGCGTTCGCCACCACGACCCATCTCAAGAAGAATCGCAGCAGTCTTAAGAAGATTATCTATTGTCTTGCGAGTCTTAGGATTATCAGAAGAAGAGAGACTACTCAACGGCTTCAGTCCGCGCACCATTGACAGCACTTCAAACTCAGCTTGATAGAGCTTAGTCTGTTCACTGACGGCGCGGCTACTCATGCGACGATAGCCGACAAATCGGACAGGATTGATGTCTTCAAAAGCTCGGACGGAGGCGTTCGTCAAAACGGCACTACGGCCAGGAATGAGCGAAGTACTGTGATTGCCGCTAGTTAGAACTACAGAATCTTTGCGGTTGTCGTGCAGGTCATAAACCGCCAATCCTTTGTCAAAAGCAATCATTAGAGCGACAGAGCCAGCTGCTATGCCGACAGAGCCATATGGTGTTTCGATAATAGTGTTGCGCTCAGGAGCTAGCAACATGGCACCATTCTCAACGTTATGGCGAACAGCATTTGACACAGAGCCAGCAAGCTTGTTTCCAGAGCGCGGGTTAGCCGCAGTTGCAACCGTAGAAACAGCGGCACTATTTGCGGCACCAGATTTTTGCGCGCCGCTCAAGCTAGCCAAGTCGACAGTCTGTATGCCTTTACTTCTAGCAACTGTTGGCAATTCACTGATACCACTAGCAGCAAACAATGCTGACAATGAACCGTTGCTCGGTGCGCTGAGATATTGAGCCAAAGCAGCACTGACAGCTTCAGGCAGAGCCCGCAAGGTAGAGACTGCATCACTCACACCACGCACTAGCGACAATTCACTAGATGGTGAGGAGGTCGATGGCAAAACTACAGCTTGAATTCCGGCAGCAGAAATTGCAGGAGCTGTAGAGGTTGTAGAGGCTGCGGGAATTGCCGTCACCGAACTCGCTCCATAATGCATGGTGCCATAATCTGCAACCGTCACGCCCGGAGCCAATGGCGGATCGGCAACAATCGTGACGTTCTGACCAAGGGTGATTTGGCTAGCAGGCTGATTGTTGGTATTGAAGACTAGATTTCTGTCTAATCCGAAGAGCGAATCACCATCACTGGTGGTGATAGAGCCGTTGGGATTGGCGGTAGAGCCAAAGAATACTGTTCCATTAATCGACGGTGAACCGTCGGTTGGGGCCACACCGGGCAGCAGATCGGAATCAGCAGGGATAGCTCCCAGCACGATATAGACGTTGCCGGTATCTAGACTACCGAACGAAGAACCATGAATATTTACGCTATCACCAATCGAGATCGACGGTAGGTTTGCTCCATTTGCACTATAGGTATTTTGTAGAGTGATATTACCGTCGGCAGTAGTGAGCGAAGAGCCGGGGCTAACCTCCAGCGCTCTGTCTTTCGAACTGATTGATATTTCACCTGTGTTAGCCTGCACAGTACCGACAACCAGAGTTCCTTGGTTGCTACTGGAAGCGTTAGCCTCGTTAAAATGCAAACTACCTGCGTTCACGTAGGCAAGATTGACTGTGCCGTCCACGCTCGGATTTGTATTTCTTAGGTAGACGTCACCAGAGGAACTAGTGTCAACGGTTAACAATTGAGCGCTTGTCCTGAACGCACGAGTGGCAGAGCCAATATTCGTGCCAGCGGTTGTCAGCTGCACAGCCTGACCGGAAACCTTGTAGCCGTTAACGCCCCCAGCAACATCCTCGATAGTGCCACCACCATTGGCCGTAAGAGATACCGCGTTAGGTGCAGTAATGCTATTGCCGACTGCGATACCGCCGTTCGAAGAATAGAGGGTGACACTATCACCGGAAGTAATAGCTTGATTGGTGACGACATCCCCCTGGACATCAACCTCGACAGCTCCAGGTGCACTCAAAGCCCCTAGGCTAGTAAGGCCAAACTGAAGTGAGTTTAGTCTCAAATCGCCAACCGATGTCGTAGCTGAAAGAGAAGAAGCCGTCGTAAGGAGGAAATTGCCCTGGTTTATACCGCTGGCATTGAGAACCAGCCCACTAGCAGAAACAACATCATTTGTATTGATACTACCTGTAGAGTCAAGACTCAAGGTGTTTACTACGTTGGCAACAAAATCAGTATTCGGGGCAGTGCGCAGATTGATGTAGGCACCACCACCGGTAGAGTTGAGTGTCAGAACCGGTGTGTTGACCACTATTGGAGTACTAGACTTGCCGATGTCGCCAGCTGCACTCAAACTCACCGTATCAGCCATCAATCTATTGTTGTCACCGCGGACAATGTCACCCAGACCGTTTGAAATGGTGAGATTGTCGGCTCTCAAAGTTCTATTGTCGTCGCCGATGCCGTTGCCGCTACTGGACGCGCCCCCTAGTTTAAAAGCGCTAGTGCTATTGGAAGCGAGAGTTAGATTATTTAGCGTGTTAGGCAACTCATCGGTGTGATCGAAGTAGAGCTTAGCACCAGAGGTCAAGGAAAGATTGGCGCCTTGGCCAGCAGCAAAGTTACCGCCCATTTCCAAGTATTGACCATCAACACTAACATTGCCACCATTGGCGATAGTGACGTTGCCACCAGCCTGGCCACTTGCGTTTCTAACATTAACTTGCACCTTGCCACTCTCAATCTTCAAGGAATTGGTGCCACTAAGATTGAGATTGACGGTACCACCGCTACCGGTTGTACCGCGAGCATTGAGCTCAAGATCGCTGGAGGAAAGGGTACTAGCAGCAATATTGATTGTGCCACCATTTCCACTAGCATCGGCAGCGGCGTTGATTGCTCCTGTGCTACCAGCAAAACCAACGTTGCCATTGATGGCAGAAATACTGACAGAATTTGCTTTGGGCACATTACCACTGACATTGAAATTGCCGTTCTCTGAAGTGAGAGACAAAGTCTGCATCGGAGGGTTTTGATAGGTGCCTGTTTCACCAGTTGTGAGGTTTCCATTGCCGCTAGCTACTATTGTCAAATTGTCTGTGTTTACTTTGCCGTTGTTAGTCAATCCGCTGCCATTAATAGTGATAGCATCTGGCCCAGAAAGTACATAGTTGTCGGCGAGTACGACTCCGCCAGCATTGTTAATGATCACTGAGTTGCCAGCGATACCTTGATTGTTGCCTATACCAATTTGACCATTAACAGTATTGGTCCTAGTACCGTCTATCCTAAACGCCGACGAAGAGCCGGATGTTATGCTGATTGGACCAGCAGTACCACTGCCCGTATGCGTATCGAGCTTGCCGACCAGCAATACATTCTGCCCGCCATTTAGAGTTATTGAGCTGCCGTTGCCTGTACTATCAGTGGCATTGGCCAACATCTGAGCTGTGCTAACTTTGAGATTACCTGGTGTCGAGAGGCTGACCTGTCCACCGTTGAAGCCTGTGGCAGAGATCTTAAAGTCGCCGACATTATTGCCAACGGTTAGGCCCTGGGCAGCTGTACCGAAGAGATTGAGGTCAACCGAACCGCCGTTGTTACCAGCGCTAGCACCACCATTAGCAGAGAGAAGGAACGGAGTGGTTCTTGTGGCTGAGCCGTTGTAAACCACATTCCCGGCATTGATATTGATGGCGCCACCGTTGCCTGAACTATCTGGCACTAGGGCAACGCTATTTAGCGGACTGGTAAAGTCACCAGCGGCTGCCAATGAGAAATTGCCGAGCTGGGTGAGAGCTGAGAATGGATTGTCAGCACCACCACCGACCGTAATGTTACCGCCAGACTGGAGACTCAAAGAAGCTCCGCTGCCAGTGGTAAAGCCACCCGAGACTCCATTAACAGTGAGGTCTCCACTCACTGGCCCCTCAAATGTCAGCTCTGTTTGCGCGGATGCCGAGCCTTGATTGTCGACAGTACCAGCTTGCACTCGAAGAGTATCGCTGCTGACAATCGAGCCACCAGCAGAATTAGTGACAGTACCGCTCCCAGAGAGAAACTGCATGCCCGAACCATTGATAGTTCCAGCGTTTGCAATTGGTCCATTGCTAGAGCTGGCATCAAGAGTGGTTGCGCCACCTGTCAAAGATGCTCCAGCTGTGTTACTTATACCAGCCGCACCGTTCGCTACCAACGAGATAGCACCGCTTGTCGCGATCGAGCCAGAATTGTCAATGCCCTGAGCATTGACGGAGGCTGATATTCCAGTGATGGCTCCTGAGTTAGCGAAATTATCTGCCGTAACTAACAAATCGCCTGCTGCAATCGTGCCAATATTTGTAACTGCTCCTGTAGCGTCGATAGAACTAACACCATTTATGGTGCCGTTGTTAGTGAATTGTTGACCCGATGAGCTGACATTAGAGCCAGAAATCAAACCGTTGTTAGTGACCTGCTGACCAGAGGCCGTTATAGTAGAACCAGAAACTGTTCCGTAATTGGTTACCGACTGACCCGCAAGAGAAACATCAGCACCAGAGACATTTACGAGACTGTTGCTCGGACTACCCACAGTGAGACTACCTACAGCAGCCAAGCTCAGAGAGTTCGTATCAACGAAATCATTCAGTATCTCCAAATCTCCACCAGCAGTAATCTGATCAGTGCCACCTGGCGAAGCCGCAGTAGCAATTGAGACAGCACCTGTATTGGTGGTCAAATGCAAGTTTGTGGTAGTCATACCACTTCCCAGAGCAATTGAATTAGTTGCAGCGTTGAGGTTGATGTCGTGGGCTGTTACAGAAGAGCCAGAGTTCAGCGATATGCCACCACCAGACTGCACATTGACTTGCGTTGCAGTGGCTTTACCGATAGAACCATTGAGAGCCAAATTTGTAGCATTAACAGCTTGAATATTAACGTTGTCTGCTGCCAATGGGCCATTGACAGTAACGGCGGCCCCAGAGACCGTGTCGATCAAATTGAAGCTTGTTCCAGCAGAGGCGTTGACAGTTGTCGCTTGAGCGGTCTCTACGTCAACTGAGCCATTTGCAGCACGAGCAGTGAGGGTCGCTCCACTAACTTGCAATCTGCGAGCGGCACCAATCGAACCATTTGTACTGGTGAAACTCGTGCTAGTACCATTGATTCCAGTATTGTTTGCATTGGCATCAATGTTTCCGGTGGCCAACACTGATACAGCTCCGGCACCATTTCCGATCACCGCCGCTGCGCTGTCACCAGAATTGAGCAGGACATTACCAATTGGGCCATTGTTGGTGATCAACACCGTAGAAAAATCAGCTTGAGGGATATTGAGCTGAGAAGCTTGCGCCCCCACAGACAAGGTACCTGTAGATGGGGTCAAAGTATTGACAGTAACAACTCCAGTGCTGCTGTCTTTTAGGTAAACACTACCGGTGGAGCTATACGAAGTGTTTATGCTGCCATTGTTCACAGCATTGGTGAGTACAGGGGCAGCTGCAGAGCCAATACTTGAATTTGTCAGCAAGTTGATTGTCTTCGAGGTCAAAATAGCGGTCGGCGCCCCGGCTCTCTCAGTGATAGCGCCTGTACCAGCAGATACAAGCGTGATAGTGCCACCAATCAGACCAGTACTCATCGCACCGCCAACGAGAATGCCATTGTTACCGCCAAGCACGTTGAGAGCGATAGTGCCTCCATCAACAGTGATAGGTCCGTTAGCAACAATTGGTCCTTGCGAGTTCACAACAAACGAACCACCAGGGGCAGCGCCAGAGGCGCCAAGATTAAGCTGGTTTGTCCCCTGAGTAATCAACACGTTGCCATTGGTGGAGGTCGCACCAAAACTAAATGGCGCATTGCCGCCGGCAAGCGGTCCTACATTTGTGGTGATATTAATATCACCGGTAGCTCTCAGTGCACCGCCAGTAGCAGTTATATTGCCCGGCCCAAAAGTCGTAATCGAACCGCCATTGCTAGTGAGATTAGCTGTGGAGAAGAAAACCGGTCCGAAGGGGCCGCTGGAAGTAGGCCCGCCTAACGTAGCATTGATGTTAATGTTATTAGGTCCAGCATCGCCATTGGTTACGAAGTTAATCGTTCCAGCAGTAACTTGGCCATTGACATTTATAGTGCCATCGGCACCGGTTGTGCCAGGGTTTTGACTAGTCGTAATGCTTAGGTTGCCACGAAGTCCGAGATTAGCACTAATGAGATTGAGCGGCACCCCTGCAGTATCTAAAATACTAGCAGAACCTCCGAACGAAGAACCGCCAAGGCCAGACAGCTTCAACGAGCTGACTTCTACCTTTGCAGGACTACTTCCAGAGCTAAAACCAATACTGGCGCTGACATCCAACAGTCCGCTGCCCGGAACCACCCGAGAGGCTCCGCCGCTTGAACCAATACCTTGAGACACAACATCGGTAGCGCCACCGCCGCCGCCTATCGCAATTGACGAACCACCAGCACCGCCAACGCCTGGACCGGCATTGCCACCACCGACCCCACCAGTTTGCCCAATGCCGACAGCCCCTGAGAGATCTCCGCTTCCACCAGCTCCATTGCTAGTGGCTGAACCACCATTACCGCCGAACGAAAGCGTACCGCCTGAGGCATTGCCAAATACGCCACCACCACCACCGCCGCTTCCAGACAGGGCGCTAAAGCCACCGCCGCCGCCAGCGGCAAAATCAGAAACTACATTTCCGGTGCCACCGCCGCCGCCGCCACCGCCGCCGCCATATGCGCTGCCACCGCCACCACCGCCACCAACTCCACCAACAACGTTTGCACCATCTCCACCGGCACCACCATCATGCTCGTAGATTGTGCCACTAACTCTGGCGCCGCCAAGAACAGCTAACTTGACTGTACCTGCCGTTCCTCCGGCTCCACCTGTGGTAGCCGAACTGGTCTGGGAGCCACCGGCTCCACCGCCACCGCCACCACCGGAGACGTTGATATCGCCGGTGACGTTTACAGTAACTGGTCCTCCAAGGCTCGCCGTTAGGATAACTTGGCCGCCGTTACCACCCTTGCCACCACTCTGACCTGGAGTGGAAGAGCCACTACCAGCGCCACCACCACCAACCGCCGATATACTGCCTTGAACAGATACGCCGTTGCCAGCGGTCAGATTAATGTTATGACCATTGCCACCATCGAGAGAACCGCCAGCGTTGCCACCAGCACCATTGGCTGAAATGCTGCCATTGATAGCGATTTCTCGGCCGCTATCAATGTTGACGTCGCCCGTAGCGTTAACATTGCCTAATATGGACACGGCAGCGCCCTGCGCTGCACCAGTTGGTGCAAATGAATTGATGCCGTTACTCGCCGTGCCAGCTCCGTCAAAGAACATGCCACTGCCTACTGTAGGAGTAAACATCCCAAGACTAATATTGTTGCCAATTACTCCGCCAGTTCGGATGGTTGTGGGACTAGGACCACCAGCGAGCATGCTAACATCACCGCGATTTCCACCAGCAGCACTGGCATCTATATTGACAGTAGTTGGAAGCAGGATTGACCCACTAGTTGCTGCCGTGCCGTTATAAGCCACCATCTGCACGTAACCAGCATTGCCAGTCGCACCTGTACCAGCTGTTGTAATCGAAGTTAATGGTCCACTGCCACCATTTGCACCGGTCAAATCAATAAAACCACCAGTCAAGCTACCCTTGCCTGCGTTGGCTGAGTCGGCGAGAACGACATTGCCACCACCGTCAACAGTAAAGTTGGCGCCAGCTATTAAACTGAGGTTGCCACCATTGCCACCAGCTGGTGTGAGCACGCGGGTATCAAGTTGACCACCGGCACCACTCAAGATATTGCCGCCAGCTACTAGGGCTAAATTGGCACCATTTGTAGGAGCGATGGTGCCATCAATTAGGATGTTGCCCTGACTGGCAAGTGTAGGGTCGGCAGAAGCATCAATGTTACCGAGCCTGAGATCTGACTCGCTAGTATAAAGATGAATATTGTCGGCCGACGCATTCACCGCGCCAGAGACTTTGCTAGCTTGCAAATTAATTGTGGAGTATCCAGCCTTCAAGTTGAGTGCGTTACTATCAAAATTGCCGCCCATCACTTGCATAGCAGCGTTAATACCAACCATATTAATATCGTGATTGATTGCCTGCAGTGAACCAGCAGTGTTTTCGACAAGCAGACTAGATGAGCTTGTAACATTGATGTCACCGGCAGTAGCTAGCAGATTGCCTGAGTTGACTAAATGCGAAGTACCGAGATAGAGGTTCTGCGCAGCCGAAATGTCAGCGATGTGTCCATTAGCAGAAATGTTAGAAATTTCCGGAGCGGTGATAGTGAGATTGCCCGCACTACTTATGGTGCCAAAGTTAGTTATGCTATTGAGAGCATTTAGTATCGGATCGGCTCCATACAGGCCGCCAAAGCTTGCCGACATATACGACCCGATCAAGGCCTCAAACGAATTGATAATGGCGCTAGCCGAGATCGTGCCAGTCTGCCCTGCTAATTGAGACGCGATCGAAATCGAACCATAGTTATTGATGGTGCCGGCGACGCTAAACAGATCTAGGGTGTCAATTAACTGAACACCTTGTGTAATAGTCAGGGAGCCAATGGTTCCGCCCACAGAGCTATCGATAGCCGACAAGAGATTGCTATCAAGAATGATTGTGCCACCGAGAGCTTGACCAGTCGCAGAAAGTTGAATGGTCTGGGTACCACTAGACAACACTTGCTCTGCTGCAATCAATTCTGCCGCGGTTAGTCTAGAATTTAGATCAACAACTTCTTTGACACCCCCTACATCTATTGTGATTGTATGGAAGTCGGCAAGACTGCTTGCAAGGAAATCGTGACCAGTAGAACCTAAGTCAAAATGTGCGGCAACAGGATTACCCGTGCTACTGGCCTGAGCGTCAGAATTCTGAGCAGCGTCATGGGCAGACAGTTCAGCACCAGAGTGCTCTGGAGAGCCGCCGGCGGCAGTCGAGGAATCAGGGACAGGCACAGCAGTGCTATCAACAGGCCCCAAGTCAACTTGATTTACTACGGCAGAAGGATCGACACTTGGCGCCGCATCCATACTTGGTGTCACATCTATACTTGGCGCCACATCTATACTTGGTGTCACATCTATACTTGGCGCCATGTCTAGGCTGGGCATGACATCAATGCTTGGCGTGATATCAATAGTAGGAGCTTGGATTTGCGGGTCGATCGAAATGGCCGGAGACATGTCTACCGGCGCCAGCGCTTGACCAACCGCATCTAACTGACTCCCCATATCTAGGTCAGCAGCTACCGCCGGACTAGTATCGAGCACCGGTAGCTCGTCAGCACACACCCTCGTTGTCGAAACAGAGACCGATATAGCAACCCCTACCGTGACGGTAACCAAGCGCCGCTTGAGACCGTACTGAGTAGACACGGGAATCGAGCAGTTGAGCATCGTTAGTCCATCCAAGATAGTTTAGTTACGCCCAAAAGCCGTGCCTCACCGCCAACAGAACGAAAGGGGCTACGACCGAGCTGGTATATATTACCGCGAACTACTTCATTTCTTCGCCGTGCAATAAGGCAGCTTATTAAGAAGAAATAGCCTATCCTCAAGCGGGTGCCAATTTGCCAAGAACCAAGATTGGTTAACTTTCACCAATCTTTCACTTGATGGTCGAAAGTGAAGCGTAAGAACTAAAAGTATTAAAATTGGCGGCAACGCTAGGATCAGTAGAAACAACTCACTGGAACCTACACCAAATCACTTAAGACCAAGCTGCAAAAGTGCCTTGCCCGGAACTGTCGACTTCGGCTTCGACTTCTTCAACTCACGATAATAATTTACCAGCCTATCCTTCATTCCATACTTGACCATTTCATCAAGACTATTGAGCGCGCTTAAATCAACTGAATCTTTCGCTTGCCACAGACGCAAAGAATCATCTTTGTCTCCAGAACGGGCCGCAGCAATGGCAATTCGCGAAAGCCAATCTGGTTTTTCTTCGCTTGTTAATCGCACCAATGCAGCTGGCCAAATTTCCTCAGCGCGCCGCCAGTCAAAGACATCCAAATAACTTTCGAAAAGAGTAAACTGCGAACGCTGCTTCAATTCTTTATCATCGCTCTTACATCCCGCCAGAAGAAAGGGAATTGATCGCTTCGCTTCCTGGCAGCGGTTCATGATCCAACCCAACGTAAGTTCTCTACTGGCATTGCCTAGAGCTAGCCCTTCTGCTCGCGTCCACAGTTGCTGCCGTTGCTCAGGCTTAGCGTTGCGCACCATGCGCCACAATATGCGCTCTTCTGTGTAGCTCCAGGTCTTCAACTGCTTCAACAGCTGCCAGAGCCGTTCATCAACCGGAGACAAATAACCAGTCTGGTCGGTTTCATAAGTCTGTTCAAGATCGCGCACCAGCTTGGTGCGATACTCTACGCTCGAACTAGAACTAGAATTAGAAGCCGCATCAAACTCGCTCCAAATGAACTTTATAGCAGCCTGATCACTTTCATGGCGACGCAAAAACAAAGCATAAGAAGACACGATCATCGGCAAGTAAAATTGAGCACTCTGGTCTTGCTTTAAGTTTGCTTGCTTTGAGTTTTCTAGCTTTGACTTTGCTAACTTCAACGCTCGCAGCCAAGCTGAACGCTCTTGTTCAGCCTCTTTAAGCCCTCTATAATAATCAGCCCGACCTTGCCAATAATCAATTGAATCTTCGTTCTTAACTTCTGCCGCTTTTATCTGCTGCTCAAGAGGCCGCGTCGGAGTAGAAGCTTGAATTTGCCCGGCCAGTTGCGACAGAGCGTAAGTCGGAACTTGACCCCCAGATTCTTTCGACAATTGCAAAAGAATGGACTGAGCCTCTTTGCTTTGCCCTACTTTCTGATAGCACTCAGCAAGCATTGAGCGCACCCACACACTAAAATGCTTGACCTGCGGAACAGCGCTTAAGTTAGCTGGCAGAGCAGAATATCGCAGCAGAAAGTTTTTGATTTCCTTCTCGTCTTGCGGAGTAAATGGAATAGTTTGAGCACGCTTCAAATAGAAAATCGCTTCAGCCGGATGCCTCGTGTGCAACCATTCAGCCACTTGGTAGTTACGATAAGCAAGCGTAGGCAACACAGCATCGCAGATCCAATGAATGTCTGATTTCTCGGCCGAATCATCGGTGGCCAAAATAAACCACTTCAATCTACGAACATCATCGGGCTTGTCTTTAACTTGCTTAGCAAAATCTGCCAAGATTTGCTTTCTTCTTCCGGCCTCTTCGGCAAAAGTTATACGAAGTCGCCACCAATACTCTTCATTGAATGGATATCGAGCCCTTATCCAATTGTCGACAGCATCAAGGGCGGTGGCATCCTTCTTACACTCCGAACACATGTGCTTGATTAACACATATCCCCAACCAGGTTCCGCCATAGGCAACTGTTCTAAATAGAGCTTTGCTAGGTCCCACTTTTCCTTTCCAATCAAAAAGTCAGCCGCTTGTGACAGCTCACTTTTCTCCTCAACACTGACTGCGCCTCTTACTTCACCCAGCTGCTTGATAATAGATTTAGCAGACGCGTCATTGCCTTGGCGCACTTCATCCTTCAGCCTTTTCAATAAGGGAAGGTAATCAGACTTCGTAGCAGTCATAGCTGGAAGACTTGGCGAGGGTTTAACTTTCCTAGAATCAGACGCCACCGCAGGCTGTGCAATCAAAGAAGATAGAATCAAGATTCGCAGAACCGTAATTTTCATGCAACCTCAGCCCTCGACGCACTCACCCCGACATTGTCACATGCTACCCCAAATTTGCTCATACAGGCAACGATAGACCTGCTAGGATCTTGCATGGAGCTTGTAATGACCCGGCAATGACCAGGCGACAATTCGGCCATGCTCCAAACCCAGAGGAAACCACAATCAAGCACCTACCAATCGATGATGTTTTGCCAGAGGTGATTTCCGGCCTGACAAGCACAGATACAGGTGCTCTTGTCCTGATTGCAGCGCCTGGTGCCGGAAAGACCACTAGAGTTCCGCCAGCGGTGCTTGATGCCGGGTTAGCCGAGCTTACTAATAAGACCATTCAGAGCAACCAAGGCCAAATAGTAGTACTGCAACCGCGCCGGGTCGCAGCGAGAGCCGCAGCCACTCGTATATCAGATGAGCGTGGCACAAAACTCGGTGAAGAAATTGGCTACCAGGTTCGTCACGAGAGCAAAGTATCGGCACGCACCCGCATATTGGTTTGCACGGAAGGGGTTTTTCTCAGACGCTTGCAAAAAGATCCAATGCTTGAAAATACAGCTGTAGTAATTTTCGATGAATTTCACGAGCGCAATCTTGACAGCGATCTTGCTCTAGCATTAGTGAGGCAAGTGCGCAATGAACTGCGCCCCGACTTAAAAATCATAGTAATGTCTGCCACACTTGACGCCGAACCGGTCAGCCGCTATCTCTCAAACTGTCCGGTGGTGCAAAGCCCCGGTCGTGCCTATCCAGTTAATATCGAATATCTTTCATTTCAGCCATCGGCAGTAAACCTTGAGCAGACAGTGAGTGATGGCGTCAAGAAAATGCTAGCAGCAAGCGACGGCCACATTCTTGCTTTCTTACCAGGAGTGGGAGAGATTCGCAAAACCCAAGAACTACTACAGCCAATTGCCGAGCGCGAGGATTTTTTGCTGTTTCCTCTATACGGAGACATGCCATTAGAAGAACAGCAGCGTGTACTAAATCAATCGGCACAGCGCAAAGTGGTGCTAGCCACCAACATAGCTGAAACGTCTCTTACAATTGACGGCATCAGCGCCGTTGTTGATAGCGGCATGGCGCGAGTGAACAGGCTCGATACAAGGCTCGGACTTAATCGTCTCGGCCTTGAACGCATTTCTCAAGCATCGGCAGACCAACGGGCTGGGCGGGCAGGCCGCACCGCTAGCGGTGACTGCCTTAGGCTTTGGACTGAGCGCGAGCACAAATCGATGTCAGCTTTCAACTCGCCAGAAATAGAGCGAGTTGATTTGTCTGAATGCGCCCTTCAGCTTCTGGCCTGGGGAGAAAAAGACCTGCAATCTTTCGCTTGGTTTGAGGCACCACCACCGGTCAGCCTTAGTCGCGCATTAGAATTACTTGACCGGCTTGATGCCTTAGAAAACAGCAGCCTCACTAAGCTTGGACGCAAAATGGCTCAGCTGCCATTGCAACCTAGACTAGCGCGCTTGCTCGTAGAAGGAGCGACCTTAGGTCAACTGAAAGACACTGCGCTGTGTGCGGCAATGCTGTCAGAACGCGATCCACTCAAGCGCTCTAGCGAGAACACTGGCGCCAAACACAAGTCAGAGTCTGATGTCTTAGACAGAGTCTGGGCACTAAAAGAATTTGCAGAGCACGGGCACAAGCATTCGTTTGCTGGTGAACTGATGGTAAATCCGGCCAAACAGATTCTGCGAGCGGCCGAGCAACTGACCCGGCTTCTTAGTGACTTTGATAGCGGCAGTGATGCAAGAACTAGCAGCGATGTAGAAATGAGCAGTGATGCAAGAACTAGCAGCGATGTAGAAATGAGCAGTGATGCGCGAGCAAGAAACAAAGACGTCTCACCCAGCAAAGCCCCAGCCGTGCAGAAGTCAGTCCAGCAAGCAGAACAATCAGTTATGCGCGCAATTATGGTGGCATTTAGCGACCGCATATGCAAGCGAAGAGAACCCGGTGGCAAAACGGCAATTATGGTCGGTGGCCGCGGAGTCAAACTTTCAAACGACTCAGCAGTAACCGATGCAGAATTCTTTGTGGCGGTTGAACTAATAGAGACTGGTCAATCTGATGCAACCGTTAGACAAGCCTCAGCCATCGACAAAGGCTGGCTACCCAAGTCACATCTTACAACTAGCATAGACGTAACTTATGACACCATTCGAGAAAAAGTGGTGGCATCAAAATGCACTAGATTTTGTGATTTGGTTATTGAAGAAAAAGTGGCAGCACTTCCACAAGATATCGACCCAGGAGAAATTTTAGCCAAGGCACTAAGTGCAGCAAATGTTGACGTTGCGGCCCTTGTGGATGACCATGCAAAACAATACCTAGCTCGCCTAAACTGCCTGCGCGAGAACATGCCCGAACTTGAATTACCTCAGTTTTCAAACGAACCTTGGCGTGACCTCTTGCCTCTATGGTGCATGGGTTCTGCCAGTCTTGCGGAACTAAAATCACACTCATTCGCGTCCATTTTGCAATCACAATTAAGCCACGAACAACTCACAGCAATTGAACAGGAAGCACCGGCGCAAATACCAGTACCAAGTGGCAATCAAATCAAACTCCACTACGAAGACGGCAAGGCACCAGTATTGGCGGTGCGCATACAAGAACTTTTCGGCATGACCGAAACACCAAAAGTGGCAAGGTCGAGGCAGCCAGTCTTGATGCATTTACTGGCACCAAATTATAGAGTGCAGCAGATTACACCAGATCTAGCTAGCTTCTGGAAGAACACTTACAGTGAAGTAAAAAAAGATCTCAAAGCCCGCTATCCAAAACATTCTTGGCCAGACAATCCGCTTACGGCACAGGCTGAGAGTAGACCTAAGAGAAGAACTTAGCAACAAGACCTAAGGGACATATGTATTTTTCTTTGCCCAGCGAATTGTTCGCAATGCTTTTTTTACTTCGCCAATGTGCTTCTTATACTCAGCTGGTGGGGCCCTAAATGAAATTTGGGCAGTGACCCAGATATCTGAATCATCTGGATTATGAAGAAACTCAAGCTCATAAATATCGGTGCCTTCGAATCGACCGGACTTTACAAGTACATGCTTGCCATTTAGAATTTCAACACGCACATCAGTAAAAAACTCTTGAACAGCCAGAGACTCTAGCTCAGCTCGCGGAACAACATGAGGTTCACTCCTAATAACAGATTTAAAGTGCGAGTTTTCTATCAAATACACCCCAGGGCTAGAAAAACCAAGTTCGACTTTAGGGTTAGACTTCAAGGTCAAGGGAATGTTGTAACCATCAGGTGATGAGTACTCCAACCTTTGATACATCCACTTACCTGGCGGCAACTTCATAAATACCATGGGCATGTCGTCAACTATAGCCGGCATTGACTTTACTACGACAGGTGCAGGATCACGCGGATAGTGCCGCGGAACAGACGGCGGATAAGCTAGCCTCTTAGCAAGTAACGGCGACGGGGATTTTCTCACGAGATACCGAAACTCAGCAGTATCAATAGGCCAATCAATAATTCGCGGCGGCTCAAAGTACATTGATCCCTCCCGTTGACAATCAGTGAAATTTCACTGGGTATTTAGCAAGCCACTCCTGCAGCCCTGTCTTCCACAACTTTAGCTCCTTATCCTCAGGATGTCGCGCAATCCAATCGCGCAATTCGGGATCTGGGTTCAGGTGCTCAAATTCAGTAGGGCTCAATGTACGACTACCCCCCTTAAGCCTTTCTGGAAATCCGAGCCACTTAGGCAGCTGCTGTTGTAAATAATTAGGATTCTGACTCCAATAGCTGACTAAAGGCATAAGATCAGCAGCTTCAGACTTTACTCTAATCTTATGAGAGAAAACACTCTCTGAAATTGTGTTGATAGGAATCTTAGGTACACCGTTGTGATCCTTAGATTCATCCCAAGTATTGTCGACAGCTAATAAGCTCCCATCCTCAGAAAGCTCACTTAGAACCAAGAAGTGAGCTCCACCATCCTTCATACTAGTAGGCGGCATTGAGCAATCCAATCTCACAATAGGTGGCCACTGGCCAATTTCCTTTGTCGCCTTAAGAGCGACCGCAAGTTCTGATGCTGAGAAAAGAGCAACAACACTGCCATCTCTATTGTTGAACTCGTAGGCCTTGCGAAGGCTGATACCAGCTGCCTCAGTTGGAGTTAAGTGGGCTGCCGAGATAACAAAATGCCTCTCATCCTTACCTGTAATTCGCTGGGCGAGGGTCGAGAGGTCGGTATCAACAACCTGACGCCCTTCGCCGCTCCCCCACAGTAAAGAATTTCCAGTCCGAACGTCAATTACTTTGCCATTGGCTAGGTTCTTTAAACTGTCATATTCCTTGGGCGTTGGCTGTTCATAGCGGTAGCCGCGGGGAACCAGAACCAAATTTACTGCAGTAACATCAAACAACTGAGACGCAAAGCTGCGCGGACCGAAATAATCAGCTTTCCACTCATGAATTGGCACATTTTTAATATCATTCTCGACATTGAATTGCTTAGCAAAAAGATCAGGTATCAGATTATTCGGACAGGCAGACAAATCAACCTTGATGCCACCATATGTGGCCTCATATTTGCCTGTCAAAATAACATCGGTAACTAAACGAGCCACCGCTGCTGGTTCACGATAGTGCTCACGCACCTGCAAAGAAGCAGTAGCACAAATTGCCAAATTACCCTGACTAATAGTAAATGGCTCAGCCACTTGATGCATCAATTGCTCGGCAACCTGAACACGCCACAGAGTATCACCTGGTTGTTGTTTACACTCCGGGTAGCGAGCCAACACATCAGAATCAGCCGACAAAAGGCGGCTCAGCTGCGCGTAAGTATTGGCCATCTCACGCTGCTTTTCCATTGCGCCCATATGGCTGCGCGCAGAGAAGTTCTTCTCAAAATTATCCAAATCAATAGAAAACTGCCTCAGCTCATTCGGTTTCAAAATTGCAGCATCGGCCAAGCGCTTCAAATCGTCGCGGGCAATAGTCAAATCTTGAGGTGCCAGCATATCTTGAACAGGAGCCAACAAATTGTCACTGACTTTTCGAGCCAGCTCAGATGGCGCAATCGGCTTAGGCATATGGTTTAGACGTGACTCGACATGGCCACCGAAATCAATCTCTAAACTATGATCTTGCGATTCATCAAGTGAACCCGAACTAGCATTAGTTCTTTTCTTGGCGATGGCATCCATAATGGTGGAACCAATTGAGCCAACTTCACGCGACACTTTGCCGTCGCCAACACCTTGCGACTCACCCGCACGTTCAGCAGACTTAAGACTATCCTTTTCTTTTTGGTCGTCGCTCATGCTCTCACTCAAGAAATACAAACAAGACGCGAATCTAAACAAAATTAGGGATGCCACCCCTATTATTACAGAAAAGCACAAATTACAAATCGCTATTGCGTTTTCTTTGGCTCGTGGTATATTGAAAAAACGGTCGTGCAATTCGTTGCACAATCTTTTGTTCGCGGGATTGGCACATTGGTTGTGCTCTAGCCTTCCAAGCTAGCTAAAAGAGTTCGATTCTCTTATTCCGCTCCATTTTCAGGTGAATAAAGTGAAGTCGATGATAGGGATTATGAAACGGAATAGTGATAGAGGCAATTGCTCTATCGTTCGTTTTGTCACACCTATTATGAGTTCAAATCACCATGTTATTTTTACAACCAGCACTGCCCGAGCGACGTCCACCAGCGCCTAATGCCTGGGGTCTTAGTTTAGTCAGAAAAACTCTCGGTTTGCACCCGAAAGTGAAGGGTGCAAAGCCCTTAGACTCCACCATTTCTCAATTGCATATTTGCCCATGTAGCTCAAAAGCAGAGCGGTCGCCTTGTAAGCGACAGGTAGCGGGAGCATTACCACGCCTTGGGCTCCATTTCTCTGCTGCACCAGCAGAGGCTATTGCTGCGGTTCTCGCAGCAATATACGCGCACGTGGTCTACTGGATGGGCAACGTTCTTCTAAAGCGTTTAAAGCAAGTTCGATTCTTGCCGTGCGTGTGGTGCGCTATAGCTCAGTTGGTAGAGCGTCCGCCCGTTAAGTGGATTGTCCCTGGTTCGAACCCAGGTAGCGCAGCCATTCTCCACTATCGTCTAACAGTAAGACATTCAGCTCATAACTGGAGCGATGTTGGTGCAAATCCAGCTAGTGGAACCAATTTTCGAAGATGCAATTTGATCTGCAAAATTACATTCACAAATTATTTTGCGTTTTTTCGGAGCTGTGTTATGCTGACAAGAGTTGAAAGTTACAGGAAATTATTTCCAATGAAAGCGGTTCTCCAACATTCAGATAGACAGATGAGTGGCTCCCAGCCTTGCTGGTCGTCATCAGACGCCTGCGCAAATACATGCGCCAATGTCTACGAAATGAATGTCTTAGGAGTATTTGGAAATGAAACCTCAACAAAAATTAGTCCACGAATTATATAGCCGTCTTCGCAGGCCCAGTCTCACGTTTGAGAGATTTGCGCCGAGGCGGCGACGGTCAACAATGAGCGGCAATAGCGCGCGATTCGAGACATATTATCTCGATCGATGGCCGTGTAGTTTAGTGGTAAAACAAGCTCCCGATAAGAGTTGTAGCGGTTGTTCGATTCAATCCTCGGCCACCATTTTTCAACGCGTTTTTAGCCAGCTCTGTGTACTTAGCCAAGACAGCAAGGCAACTGATTGCAAACCAGTCATGCGATGGTGCAAATCCATCAGTACACTTTATGCATACCAGGCCATGGCGGCCAAGCGGATTCCAAACCCGCAGGACAACGTTCAATTCGTTGGGTGTGCGCATACCGGTGTCGTCTAACGGCTTAGGACGCTCCCCTGTCACGGGAGTAATGCGGATTCGAATTCCGTCACTGGTGCCATTCTCTTTTGAACTGTATTTTTAAACTATATTTTGGAGACGATCCGGCTAGATGAGGAGCTTGTCTTGAAAACAAGTGCCCGACAGGGTTGTAGGTGCGAGTCCATACCGTCTCCTTACTTTTGGAACAGTGGCCCATGGGGGCAAACTCTTTGCTAGAGAGTCGGGCAAAAAGCCTAGTAGGTTCGATTCCTACCTGTTCCGAAATTTCACAAACACACTCAGAACGAGAAAGGAAAAACTAAAAACTCAGAGACACGAATTAATTTAGACTACTTAAACCGCAGACAGTAACTGCCTTGCGCGGGGATGCACTTGCTCATTTTCCTTTTGCACGTGCACCTTTAAATCAGCAATGACGGCAGCAAGGCCGTCAGCAAACTGATGGCAAATTCCGTCAGCACTATCCTCTGTGACCGCAACGGAATTCACCACAGCCAGTATCGCCTCAAAAGCCTTACCAGAATTCTCATGCTCGCTTTCCATCTCGACTAAGCGATCAAGCAAGTTAGGTCCTGCTGTCACTTCGGCAATCGCCGTGTCGGCCGCCTCACTGTCTTCAAGCTTAAGACAAGCGGGAAAGAGAAACTGCTCTTCGTCACCTAGGTGAATCTCAATTTTGGACTTTACTTTTTTGAAAGTCTCAAATGCTTCACACAACTTTTGATTCTGGGCACCGTACTCAGCGGCAATTTCGCCCAGGAGTAGCTCAAGGCGCGGTAGTTCTCTTCGCAAAAGAACATGATGCTCCGTGAGAATATTCTGAATCAATTCCTTAAGACTCAAGGTCAAGATAAGCTTCTCCAGAATGCATGATTGCAGGTGAAGCGCTAGTTTAGCACTATGAGATAACAAAAAATCGGCGGAGTAGGATTTGAACCTACGTGCTTGTTACAGTCCTGCTCTACAGGCAGGCGCAATCGACCACTCTGCCATCCGCCGATGGATGCTCATGTACATATGCATATGAATGTGCACGAGCGCGTCAGTAATCACGAACATAAGTTCGTGCAATGAGAAACGCCAATTCGCGCTGCTCCACAGCAGCACCATATTTAGCGCCACATATATCTGCCTAACGGCACACAATATAAGCCAGACAATCGTCGCAGGGGGATATTCGGAATAATAAATCTATTTGAACAACACACGCACGACGACCAGAGCCTAGCCTCGATATGAGCGGCGCCGATAAGTGCTTATTGATAGTGTCAATTGCTTGTTCATAAGATGACATTACCATGAGGCGAAAGAGATCGCAAGAGTTTGCACATTGCACACAATCAGATTCTCTCATTCTGCGAAGAAGCAGAAGATGGAGATGGAGATCCAATCTTAATTTCATTGTCAAACTGCAATGCAGCTTCTTCACCAACCCTCGAAACCAGTTTCGCATGAGACAACTGGTGCTCAGACTCAAGCGCCCTAAGGCGCTCAAATTGATCGACAGTCAACTTTCCTCTCTTGTTGTTAGGCCGATCCTTGACGGCCAGAAGCGACTGGAGTGCTTGTATTTCCCGACAATTCTGCAAATAGCTAACGAAAAAATCGCCCTCCAAGCGAACCATTTGATAAAACGAAATAAGCTCTGCCTGCGAACTCATTGCAGCAGCGCGCTGTGCCTGCGAAATGGGTCTCGCCGGTGCAAAAATGTTTGCGCCGTTGTAAGTTAGGGTTTTGGAGCGCCCGAACTTAAGATAAGCTGGGCCATCCTCATGAAGCACTGGATAGGTCGGCTCAAAATTAGGATCAATTAGAGACATGCCTGGCTGAACATAGACAGAGCTTGGCCACTCGGCACCAGCCGCTGTGAATGGATTAGTCAGAAATCCAGCAATAGTATCAGCGGAACAACCACTCTTCTTGAGCCTCTCAATTACGAGTAAGAGATCTGGCGACTTTTTCACATAAGCCTGCCAGAGCTCAGTAAGCAACTCTTGGTCACGCGAAGAACTATCGATAGGTCTCATAGCAGAAGGCCCAACTGCCCGCAACCTTCTTGATATCTCACTAGAATCACTAGCCAACGACCAATCTGTCGAGATACAGACCGTTAAACTAAGGCCTAATATCACATAAGTAAACTTCTGGTGAAGCCGTGACAAACTAACTGCAGTGTTACCATAAATCATTCTCTAATTGTACGGGCAAATCTTAAAATGCCGCTCAAGCCTGTAGCATTAAGCTGCTAGTCACTGGGAAGATAGCGAAAATCACGGGGGAGTATGCAAATTGCACGAGAACACAATCGCCAAAGAGCTCCGGCGCGGCAATATCAATATGTTAGCAACGGGCCTCTGCGTTGCTATATTTAGTTGCGCCGTCCTCGTTCTAACGGCCCGGACCAACCTCAATGAACTGCTCGGCCCGGTGGCGATGACACCAGCCGAAGTAATTAAAATTCAAGATCCTTCTAAACTTTTGCGCTATTACATCAGCACGAGTGGTTCAAAAGTAAGTGGCACTGTCTGGAAGGATGGCTATGAAACAATTGATCGAGGAGACAAATCGGTAAAATCCTTCACTGTTACAAGCGAAATTCAGCTGCTTCAGCTTGTAGACAAAATGGTGCTAATTCGACGGAAGCAAAGCTCAAAAGACACGAGCATTGCTGGCGCCTTAATAAAAGTGCCAAGCGAACTAGAAGTAGTTGCGGAGCAGCTCTGCAAAGATCAAAAGCTGAAAGCACAGTTGCTACCACTTTTAATTGATTCAACACGCTTCAACTGGGGTGGCTATTTTGTTTTGATAACATTCACAGCGTTACTGACCTGCGGCATAGTTTGCATTTATACAGCAGTCATTCGCTTGCTCGATAAGTTTCGAAATCCAAATATCAAATCACTCAATCGCTTTGGCGACGCGCCGACGGTATTGGCAGCAATAGAAAAAGAGCTGAGCAATGGCGAAAGCGTATTTCGCTGCTCTATGCTCTGGCTTACAGAGAACTGGCTAATAACGAGCAAATTGACTGGCTTAGAAATAAGAAGCGTCAAGGAACTAGTTTGGATCTATCCGCAAATTACTCGCCACAGCGTTTACGGCGTGCCCGCAGGCAAATCAAACGGTCTCATCATCTGCGATAGCAGCGGCAACTACACACAGGTTTATCTTCCCTCCGACGACTTTGACTACATAGGCGAAAGCTTACGGAAACGCGCGCCATGGGCCTTCTTTGGATACGAACTAGAAAGAGAACAAAAGTGGCACAAGAAAACTCGGGCCTCTATGATTGCTGAAGTGCAAGAGCGCCGAGTGGCGATGGAGAATAAGTAAAGGGAGCAAGAGCCCAACGATTGCTCCACCAGTAAACACTACCAAAGTATCCAGACTAGATAACCGGCCAGCAACTAGCTCTATACTTTTCAATTGAGAACTACACCTTAGCATTTTTCGCCCTCAAGCGCTGATGCAACTGCTCTGCAGCCAGCTTGCGCTCACGAGCACGACCGTCACGTATTGCATCGACCAGCGCCAAAAGCTCGTACAACGAACTATCCATACTAGCAGCCTTCGGCACCGATCCATACAGAGGCGACAACTGGTAGCCACGAGCCTTCCCTTGCGGATCCGGCCACACCGGCGGATGCTCGTTTACAGAAGCAGTTATAAGACCGTCTAATGGAGGCGCAGCCTATGCTGTCAAAGTGCCTCTAGTCAATGTGCCCCGTTCAGAAGGAAAAGCATACTGCACACCATGAACTAGAAACTCCTCAAGCGCCTGCACTCTTGGTCTCTTCTGGGCAGTGTCGAACAAATGAGCACGCGCTGCGCGATCTAAGGCGTTGTGAACTTCTCCAACACTCATAAATAGATCCTGCGCCAGCCCGCGGTAAGACCAATCAAACTGAGTAATTGTTAAACCCGAGCAATTACACTGCTATTTCGATTTATCTGGTTCAGCATCAGCAGAAGGGTCTGCCTTCTTTTGCATCTCAATACATTTGCCCTGTTGCTCGACACAAAAGCGATATAAATCGGCGGTCTCTTTAGAACGATTGGGACGCCAACTCATTCGCCGAAGAACCTCAGTATAGTGCTCCTGAGCTTCGGCAAACTTTCCTTGAGTTTGCTCCTCTTTAGCCAAGTCACCAAGCCGTTTACAAGTCACGAACGACATCGAGTTGTATTCAATTTCAGCCTTAGTCACCAACTGTTTCTTCTTCTCAATTTCAGCCTGGTTATGGAGAATCTTTGGTTCGTCAGCACTAGCGCTAAGATCTTGAACAAAGGCGCATCCAGACAGAAGTAGTGAAAATGACAAAAGACAAAATGGTCGCTTAGACATTTAATAGCACCTCGTCACTTCTTCATTCTTACCCAAATTTCATGCATATTGGTCTCGCCCGATATCTCATAGTCGCTCATATAGCGAACAAAAAAGTTCTGCTGAACTAGCAGATCTAATACCACTCTTTTCTGAACAATGATCATTGCTGGCTTTTTACTGGCAATGTCTTTACCATAATTGGATATGACTAGTTCAGTCATTTCTTGCCAGCGCTTATCCTGCGTCTCGTTCACGCAATAATCGAGAAAGGGCAGCAAGCAAAATATATACCGACTGCCTTGTTGCCTACCACTTTGCAGAATAGCCGGATAACCAGGTCCAATTCCTGTGCCCATAAAGAAGGCGCTATCAGTGGGTTTGGTCTTATCGACAATGAAAAAGAAAAGCGGATCTAAGTCTGACTTCAAACACTTTCCGCTGTAACCCAATGGGCTCATATCATATAACGCAGCACCCTTGTAACAGTCTGTTTGAATATTCATGACTTGGTATGTAAGCGAGCCGGCAAAGCAGAGCATGGCCCCGGCAAGCACCCACCGCATTAGCCGCTGCAAACATAGACGATTGAGCACACCATTTAAAACAATGCCGAACATCAATCCATCAAGCATAAAAAACCCAGCACTCATTGGCAAAAATCGATACGGCCAAGACTGCGCACCATAAATGTAATGGAAAAGAAAGCTCAAAGAAAAGGCGGACAATGGAGCAATCAATTGACTATAGCGCGACAAGGCAATGGCGGCTGAGAGAGTCAAAATCAGATGAAGAAAAGGTAGATAAAAATCACCATTGGTTCGCAGCATTAACATTAGTGTCTCACTCGAATAACTCAGGCCACTGAGATAAAGTGGCACCACCTGGTGAAAATAGACATCCCAAACCGCCGGGGGGAGCAATAAACAGAGCAGTAAATAAGCAACGAAGACAGATACCACGCTACATATTTCAGGTCTAGCAAAAGTTCTGATAGATCTGATAGTCCTGAACCGGCAATAGAAGAACAGTTCAACAACAAATGCTGAGGCCACGAACTGAGGCTTCAACGCCATACCAACTCCTGCGAGCACACCGCATAGAACTGCATCAAATTTAGAAATAGGTCTTTCATCAACGACTCCGCCTTGGCCATCGTCAAATTTGGTTTGTACTTCCGTAGTAGCATTTTTCCAAACGATGCTACGCAAAACGAAGTACGGTACGTAAGCAAGAATAAACAGATGTTCGCGTTCACCAGTATTTATCAGTAGGTCTTGACTGAAATAGGCAACAGCAAACAGCATAGGCAAGAGCACCAAGAAATCTTGCCTACTCAAGTACTTGTAGGCTATCCGCAAGCTCAAAAACGAGCTGACGGCGCTCAAGCCCAACACAGAAAAATTCAAAGCTAGAGGAGCGGGAATATGAATGAGTCTTGAGACAAAAACTGGTATCAGATTAAGATACATAATTAGTGGAGGATTCCATTCGAAAAAATCAATATAAGGCAATTTGCCTTGAGTAATCATTTCGGCCATTGCAAAGTACGCTGATTGATCTGGATAAGTAAGAAGTGGATGACTAGACCAGAAAAAAGCTTTGTTCAAAATCAAGATGACGAAGGCCAAACCAATCAGAAGCAAAAAGAGACGATTGCCTTTCTGTGATTGAGACTGTGATTGAGATTGATCGTCAATAGTTGTTAGCATTGATTTGCCTCATTTACTTCTCTTGACGAAGAATCTAAACTGCGTATTAGAACCACAGTATTCGTGAGGTTGGCGATTGCGTAGGCTGAAATAATCACCTGTGGTATCAACCTCTAAATAGCCTTTTCGCAATGCGCGGAAAAACTTCTCGCGGTCGAAAGTATTGAGAACCTGATCATCTGAAGCAATGAACAAATCAGTTCGCTGTTGGGCAATTTCAGACTCAATATTAGACCAGGTATGGGCCTGAAAATCTTTCATTGGTCCAGAAAAAGTAGAATTGTCACTAATCCACTTGAACAGCCAAAGCGGTCTAGACCAGAGCAAATAGCCACCTGGTTTTCTTCCAGAAAAAAGAAGCAACGGATAGGCCGGCTCGACGCAAGGGCTCAACAGGGTGACACTGTCATTTACTTTAGAGGTCTTCTCTAGCGCTAAATCTAGTGGCAGATTTCCTTTGGTGATATTGAGACTCATATAGTCCTGCAGCTTAAAGCGATCACGCTCAAGGGAGCACCAAACGGCCGTTGTTGACGTCAGCGTAAGCACAACTAGAATAGATAGGAATGCAAGAGGCGACTGCAATCTTGCTGAGTTTTTTGACTCTGGTGTGCGCTGAGCAAACCATTTCACCCCCTGCCTAATAGCTATTATGGTGGCACTTGTAAATATGGAGGTGATAGCAAAAATTGCCACGGTAAAATCATGAGAGAAGCCCTGACCTTCAAGCATGTATAAGCCCAGACCAGAAAGCATAAGGCCTGTTAGTGGGGCAAAGCAGCTATGTTTCTTACTAAAGAGAAAGGCGACCAGCCCGGCTGCCACCAAACAATAGACAATATCTACTCGATTGGGAGAAGATAGTGGTGCCACAATTGCCGGGTCAACAATTGAATAGTTGAGCCATTTTAGTGGCATTGTCCACTGCCAAAAAGCTGTGTGTACTGGCTCTTGCAAGTTTGCCAAATAGAAAAAGTTGATAAGGATTGGAAGAACGAAAGTGAACCATTCTACAGAAAACAGGCTGCGCCATCTGTGGGATTGCAGTAGCATAACCCACTCGACGATAAGGAAAACACACAAAAAGGGAATATCAAAACAGGCTGCTGTCCCGGCAATGCCGCCAACAAAAGCAGCAAGAATTGCGGTCAGAGACAATTGACAACGGATCATCTTTTTGGAAGAAGAAGAAGAAGAAGATAAGCCCGAAGCGCAAGCGGGAAAAGTACTCTGCGATAATTTATTATGAGCAAGCCAACGCAAGAAAAGCCAAGGAGCAACGGCCAGCAATAAAACATACTGCAACTCGCCAAAGTCAAAGCGTGCGATAAGAAGCGTCAGAGCCAAGCCAAAGGCACAGGCCAAAGCGAAGTCTTGAATGTCTTGCTTCGCCTCAGTCGAATCGACAGAGGCGAGCGCCTGCATGGCAATTGCAGCAAGCAAAATTAGAGAGCCAACAATCAAACAAAAAATGCAGAGAGGAATAAAAGAAGCGGGAATTGCGGAAACACCCATAGCCCCCAATGCGGTGCAGAGCATATGGAGATACTTGAGAGATTCAAAAACAATAGGCTGAGACCAATCCCAAAAGTCAACATAAGGCAACTCGCCCCTAGCCAGCAGGCCCGCGGCAACGATGCGCATAGCCAGCCCACCTGAAATCAAGTACGGATAGCGCCAAAGATCAAAGAGTAGACATCCAAGGGGGGCCAAAGAGACAAAACCAAGCAAGACAAAGAAACATCGAGCGACCTTTCTTGACTCACTGTTTTGACCATCAGAGTTCATTCAAAGACAACCATTGCTCTCAATTATTCCGCGAAGCGCTTCCATCATACCTTTGCAAACAATTTGACTGGTTTGCCCGACGGGATTAATTCGTCGCACCTTAGGCTTGTACCGTTCACTCACAGGATAGCGCATCTCTTCGGCCGAGAGTCCAATCGCAGGCTCCAAGTCTACCGCCAGGTATGTGCCATCAGGCCAATCGAAGAACACCAGCCACCGACGATTGTCAGAGACGTTCATTCCGCCCCTCTCCATTTTCTCGATCACCATAATTTCTTCAAGACTGACACCAAACTCGGCACTCTTCTGTTTCAACACTGCCATTTCTTCAGAATAATGGTCAGTCTCTCCGGGCAAACAAACTCGCTCCAACTCTGTCATTGAGCGAAAGGCGCCAGCCATTGGCGCACTAAATTTGATACCATCACACTTTCTATATAAAGTACTTAACTCACCTGGCAGTGGCATGCCACCAAAACTATTGTTATTGTGCAAATCTTGCAATGCTTTCTCAAATTCTGTGTGGGCCAACGGAGGTTTGACGATACAATCTGACCCCAAGGAAGCAAACAGACCATCTAAAAGCCCAGCGTGGCGCACAGCCCAGCCAAGCTTTGGCCTTATTGCCTGCGCTTCGCCGACTTGTTCAATACCAACGAAGCCACCAATTAGCTGCATCTCTTTTGACTGCAAACCGCCCTCGAAACTAAAGGGCACAATCGACAAGCCACTTGGAAGGTCTTTTGATATCAGGCCTGAAACGGCAGTGAAAAAGCTTGAGGCGGGTTCCGGCCCTTCGTCAGGCTCGATTACAAAAGGCTCAGCCAGCAGCGGATTAACAACACTAAAAGAGCCGCTTTGACCATGACGAATATACGGAATTAAGCGAGCAATCCAACCGTTGATTCGATCCCAGCCATATGCTTTCTTTAGTTTGTAAATGTTTTGCCAATGCTCTGAATCTATGTCTCCTTCAGCGGCACGCACAAAATGATCGAGAATAGGACGCAAGCTCGAAAGCCACCAATCCATCTCGAAGTGAGCTAATATCTCAATTTTCTCTCTCAAGTTTCGCCAATCGCTTACTGTGCCTTCTAGAGTTATAGAGGGAATACCGCAGATGCAATAGACCACGTACTCGAAGTAAGCTTCATAGGCGTCGAGAATTGTAATGGCGCACACCGTTTTCTCAAGGGGGCCGGTGGTACTAAAATCAGCCATAAGTTGGTCGTATATTTCGCCAATATTTGCTTTCAATGACTCTCCAAGATTGTCGATAAGCCATTGCCAATCGCTTTCTGGAGAATCTGGGTTAAATCCATCAACGTTGAGAACAATTTGCATCTTGCCCTCATGCGAAACTAATCTCTTGCGCAAGCGCTCAGGGTTGTTGTGCACGTGCTGCGCGACGCCCTGCATGATGGTTAGCCAGAGCATGTCAGGTGAGAGCGAAAGGGGCCGATGCTCGGCAAAAGCTGTGTGCACGGCCTCGATAAGGGCGTGGTTTGTAATCTGGCGGATGGTATTGGAGTTGTAACCCGAGCAACTGAGGATAGATTGAAATCCCTTTCCCTCAGATTCAGTGAGCAGAGCATTAATTCCTTCATGAGCTTTCCAGGTTTCCTTCAAGTTTGTGACCGCAGCCACATCATGAACCGGAAATGTAATAAACCGGTCGCTTACTCTGTTGGTTATCATTTTCTACCTTGCCGTAAAGGTCTTAAAATAGCTGCGAATGATAGGCTCCAATGCTTTATGCCACGGTGCATCAATACTCCTTCATTTTCAAGCTTAATGGTAACTTTTGCCAGCAATAAGCGCGGCCATTGCTGACCGCGCCTAGTGCCCTACTTAATTTCTGCCAGCCGCTAAGGCTCGGGGCTAGCTAAAGCCACCTCCATCACGCAGCACGGCAAAGAGCCAGTTTACCCAGCCAGGAATGGCCAGACCAAAAACAATTGCAACAACAGCAGCAATCACCTTTCCTCTCCTTTCGTCAAATGCTGACCGGCCCAGCATAAAGGAACTAACCAGAGTAACGCTGCCCCAGCCAACCCCTAGTATCTCTATGGCATTGACAACGAGATTTGTCAGCCACTCAAGGTCAGCTAGATTGTTAACCTTAACTGTACCGGCGGTATTAACTCCATTCACTATAACAGTAGCGTCTCCTTGGGGCCCGATGGTGCCATTGGTAGCACCCTGCATACCCGAATAGTTGCTGCCATCGGCCCACTGCCCGATGGAAAGAGGTGGGGAGATAGTGCTATTGGTGGCACCTTGGAGAATTGGAGCGGTAGAGCTAGTCACCTCCTGGACAGCTGGAGCCGTCGGCTCCGGACTGACAGTAGTAGCAGCTGGAGTAGCAGGGGCGCTACTCTGAACAGCCACTGGAGTGGCCGGAGCATTGTTCTGGGCAGCGACAGAGCTCTCCGTTCCCTCTACCGGCATGCTGATCACCGGCACAGTGAGCAAGCTCTTGCCGCCATAGACAGCACTATCGACAGCCACAAACGAGGTGAAGTCTGACATCAGCTTGTGGTCTAACGCGACTTTGGTGATAGCTTTTCCAATGCTCGGGTTAACCTGCCCCTTAGATAGGCCAGCTAAGTCTTGATCTGTCAGGTTATCTATTTTCTGTCTCGCCCAGACTTTTTCAATGGAGCTGTTGGTAGTGTCTCTCCATGGCAGTGTAACGGCCAAAGTCTGCTGATAAGGACGGCCATTGGCATAGCCAGTGAGCACAACTTTGCCTCGTCCGACTCTTCGATAGCGAGCAGTGAAGTAAAGTGGCTTGTTGGCCCAAACATCACTTACAGCGCCTGGATAGACATCATAAAGCTCGATGCCCTCCGCTTTCAACTTAACATCAGTCAGTGCTGGGCTGGCAATGCGCGAGTAGAACTTTTTACCGACCTCTTCAGCTGAACTATCGAGTAATACATAGTCAGCCTCACCGCCGCCTAGTCTTGAAACATTATCAATCAGGGTGCGGTTGACACCGTCACCGGTGCCAAAGGCAAACCAGCGTGAGTCTTTTCTTTCCTTTTGAATAAGACTGAGGATGGCAATATCGTTTCCGACATAACCATCGGTCATGAAAGTGACTATGCGCAACCGTTTGAGATCATCGCCGGCTTTGCTCTTTTGCTTCAAGACGCGCTCTACAGCTGGTGCCATCCAAGTACCACCTGTGGCATTAAGCCTACTAATGAAGCTATGAGCCAGCATCTTCTCGGCCATACCGGCCTGAACTGGGCGTTCCGATAAAGTCGCAACTTGATCGTTAAAAGCCAAAATCTGGAAGGTATCTTGAGCATTCATATGATTGACGATATAGTGCAAAGTTTCTTTGGCTTTCTCAATCGGCCGACCACTCTGCGAACCGCTGCAGTCAATTAAGAAAATCATCTCTTTAGGCGCAGCAGTAGCTGGTGTTACTTTGGCTGGTGGTAGAAGCATAAAAGTAGCGTAGCCATCTTTGTCTTTAGCAGTCTCATCGCGATAAGTAAGATAGCCACTCTTGAGAGCATCAGGATTCTCTAACTCATAAGTCAGAACAAAATCTTTGTTTGGATAGTTCTGTGACTTTTGCAATGACACCATAGAATGACTAGCATTCTGCTTATCTACCATAATTGGAAAAAGCTTAGAGCTAACATTCTTAATTGGCATCCCAGCATTAACATCAACGTTAATAGAAAGATTTTGCGAAGCAATTGTTGGTTCTATGCGGCCTTGTGGGTTTGCTTCGGAGCCCACTGCTATACCACCTCCCGAAAGCACTTGAGAAAGAGCACTAGATGAGCTAACAACCGCAGAAGTGTCGCTATCGACCGCAGTATTGGGGAAGAAGCGAGGACCAATTGTCGTTGGCATGGCAAATGTATACTTGCCGTCCTCAAATCTGAGCAGCTCAACATAAGAAAGTTGCACCACAATCGACTTGCCGGGGTCAATATTAGCCACGTGTTGAGTAAAAATATTAGTGCGTTCTTGATTTAATAGAGCGGCCGTGTGTCCGGTATTCTTAGCATTATCATAGATTTGTCTTGCCGCTTCTCTCGTCTTAATTTCACCCTTGATAGTACGTTCGCCGATTTTAATGGTCATATCATCTACGGCACTATCATCAGACAGAGGGAAGCTGTATACCGCCTCTATTCTCTCTTTATACGGATTCGTGAAAAACTGAGTGACATTTACTCTTGCTACATAGCCACTCAATTTTGCATCCATGGTTGTATGAGTGAGTGGACACTGACCTAAAGGTCTACCATCGGCACCAAGGGCAACAAGTGGTGCCATAGAGTCAGGGTCAACATGGGCAGGATTAGCTTTAGTGCAGATACCATCACCGCCATAACTTACAGCCACACCACCTACAGCACCAAAGACAGGGGCTGGTACTAAAGTGGGCGCTACAGAGTGAGCGAAGCTAGAGATTGTAGTTGCCGCTCCAATGAGAGAGGCAGTTACAGTAACTGCTGCAATTGTGGTCTTCATACTCTTAGTAAAATGCTGTTTGTCCGCTGAATTTCTCAGCTTACTATTCTTCTTATTCATGCTATAGACTGGCCCGACGAGTGGGTTGCGCTTTGTTGGCGGCGGCTGATCTGGAATTGAGCCATTAGTAGGTTTAGTAACAGGGCTAATAGCAGGCTCTTCAGTTTGCCTTTGTTCATCTTTAGTAATTTGCATTGCAATATCCTCAAATGCTTTCGCACGACGGCATAGCATTGACACTTGCACAAAAGAGCAAACGCGAATGACATACCATGGCGCTCAACACGCTAGTAGTAATAATGTTGGTAGTAAATGTGCCGGCCCAATGCTATTGGCAAAGCTATCCACAAAGCGTGAGCAATGCCTGTGGCAAAGCCAAGCTAAGGGGATCTAACCAGGCAAGACAGTACAATTCAGTTCGTCGCAAGGCCTGACGAGCAGGCACTACGCAGAACTTGAAGGCGCTGCAAAGCATGGCAATTGTGACCGCAACACAATCGCTCATCACTAACATCCACGACTTCAAAAATGAAGACACGACTGCAAGCGTACATTCAGAGCAAAGCGCTGAATACAAAGCAACTATGATTGACGGTCAAACCGTGTTTATTTTCGAACTGGTAAGTTGCGGACAATCAGAATAAGTTTCTGACTCGTCAAATGTAGTACCAAAGCCTCGTCTTGTCAAGCCCTAGTCGTTCAGAGCTCAATTCATGCCGTGGCCGAACGGGGTCCGCACTCATGCTCACTTATCTAATGATTATGGTGCTTTTTGCTAGTGACAGGTTTTTTGTCAGTAACCGGCTGTTTATCGGCGAGCGGCTCTTCGTCAATAACAGTTTGTTTTTCATCGCTCTCTGACAACGCCTTCAGTTGCTCTGGCGGTAGAGCCATAACAAACAAAACGGCACAACCGATGCACGCTAGGCCACCCAAGTATAGAAAGAACGGTTTCGCTGACCGCCGCCAATGCATAGCTATATAGACTAGGCTGCCCCAGAAGGGGATGAGCAGAGTGACGAGACCCCAGACAATAGTTGTTCGAAAGGCCACCACCACAAGCCAAAAACAGGTGAAAAGACTTAAATCGAAGTTAAGGATGCCAAGCTAAGGCAGCCCAGCCAGTAGGATGAAAAGACAAGCCGCGAGATTCTATCGATGACTCAAGCTGATGCACCTTTACTGATAGTTGGATTTCTTTTCCTCGCACTTGCCTGCTGCGGTATACTCACCGGCTGCTCGACGACTAGAACAAATACTTCTTTTGCCGAAAACCCAATGATTTGGTGCATTGGTGCAGGAATGCAGTTATTCATCTCCATTCTGTGCCTAGTCAACAGCGTTTTCATCGCTAAACTACTAGGTGTTGAATGGCTACATCAAGCCATAACAAACAATGGTGCCTCAAATACAGTTTTGCTTCCAGTAATCTTTTTATTCGGCAGCAGCATTTGTGGAGCCATTTGCTTTGGCGCAAGAAAACTCGTCTTGGCCTGGCATTCTGGCAGAAATTCAGAATCGCTCCAATTAAGAGCAGCTCCGCCGCTTCCGCAACAAAGCAATTTGGCCAAAGCTTTAAATAGCAACGCTTTAGTTGAAAGCGCGAGTGCCTTAAGCCGTGACGTAAGTAGCAACTCAAATAGTAACTTGATTCAAGTAAATTACAGCAAAAATGACCGCGTCTTCTACGGCATCCTCACCCTCTGTTTCAGTGGCCTATTTGCCTTAATGTCATATGCCACTGTTTATTCTTTTCCTTGGCAATGGCACTGGTCAAGTACAACGGGAGTTATTACCGAAGTAAGACAGAGCGCGAAAATGCAAAATGTTGAGTACTCATACTCAGCAGACAACCGCAATTTTGTAGCAAATGAACGGTTCCACTGGCATGGAATGCTGCTGCACAAAGGAGACTCAGTAGTCGTGAGGTACGATCCTGCTCTCGTTGTCCGGTCTGCCATTCAGACCGGTCCAACGATTGCAACAGGCTTGTGGATCGTATGCTCGCTCTTTTCTCTAGTAGCTGCCATTGCCCAGTTCAAAGCACCAACAGGACCAGCAATTGGCATGAAATGGAAACTCTATTGACGCTAGTTACACTTGAAGCCAATTACACTTGCTGCAACTTCCAAGCACCAACTTTGAACTGCCAGAGCATGAGCAGCCCCAACAACACAGCGGGAATAGCCACCGCATACCAGCAGCCAATCGGCCCCATGCCAAACGTAATTGTGAGCAACCAAGCCAAAGGCAGACGTATCACCGCCAAGCAAATAACAGATGCCCACATCGGCCATTTTGTAAAGCCGGCACCATTCATAGCCCCCATCAAAATCAGCCAAATAGCCACAAATGGTTGAGCCAGGCCAACTACTTGAAGATACTGCACTGTATATTCAAGCACCAAGGGGTCGCTAGTCATTGCCCCAGCCAACTGCCGAGCACCAAAGAACAGCACCATGGCAATAATAGCGTTCAGCCCAGCGCCCACTAAGGCCACCTGCCAACCAGCTAACGCGGCCCTGTCTGGCTGCTTAGCACCAAGGTTCTGACCAACTATCGTCGCTACAGCCATACTCAAAGCATAGACAGGAAAACCACCTAGCATCTCTTCTAGACGCCAGCCAATACCCCAAGCTGCTTCAGTTGCAGTCGGATGCATAGTGTGGGCAAATATCACCAAGAGTACGCCGTTGCCACCCACCCAAGCTAAATCTTGCACGCAAGCCGGTATGCCAATCTTCATTAGTCTCTTGAACCAATCTATAGATGCTTCACTGATCATCTTTTTCAAATTCAAACACTCACCTAAATCAGAGCGCTTCAATAGAACGAGCGAAAGTGTTAAGCCAAGAATGCTGGCGATGCCCCAAGACATGCCGATTCCAGCCACACCTAAGTGAAATGGCCTAATGCACAATAGATAATCTAAGGCAATAACTTGAGCTGTAATTATCACCATAACTATCATCGGCACTCTGGTATTACCACGCGCCCGAAAAATAGAATTGCTTACCCAGAGCACCGTAAACGGTAACTGGGCTAACAGATCAAATTTCAAATAGTCCCAACCAAGCTCTTCCACTGCAGGAGATGCACCAAGCAAATGCAAAAGTGGTCGACACAAAATCAGCCCGAGGCCTGCAGAGCAGACACCGAACAAGACTGAGAACAACAGCGCTTGCCGAGCAGCAACAATTGTCTTCTCTTTATCACCTTCGCCCCAAAAACGACTAACGAGAGCGTTCGTACCTGATGATAGAGCCACTGCTAGCAGTATCATAAAGATAGATATCTGCCCGCTGACACCAACAGCAGCTTGTGCTTCAGAACCAAGTTTTCCGGCCACCCAAATATCAGCAAAGCTGGCAAAAGCAATCGTCACCATGTTCAAGAACAATGGCCACGACAGTGTCCAGATAGCAATCCAGAGAGAGCCCTTGGTGATCGCTTCATCACCGTCTCCGGGGATTTTTTTGGAATTGTTTTTCTCTTCCAAACCAACATCAACATCAACTTCCATGTTTAGTTCACTTATATGTGCGTTCATTTATTCCTCTTAGGCGATTAGAAGCGCCAATCTGTTTTTTTCTATGCGACAAAACTATCTCTTGAAAGCAAAATGAATTTGCTCAAAAACGAAACGTGCCCCATCTCTTGTGAAATTGGGCACAAAAAAACCAACAGCATGCGCCGAGCCCAGAGGGCAAGTTGTCGCAGACCATTGGTAGTCAGTTAATGTCTCATGCCTCTACATTACCTTCTTTTTGAAAAAAGGCAATAGTTTGTTAAGGCACCCTCGATTTTGCATCGATCTGAAGGTTGATTTTGCCGCAAAATAGATCACTATTGCGGCTGATGTTAGTTAGGGGCGCGAGTACTAGAATAATAGTGCAAGAGAAAAGGATGTCTAAAGAATAAATGCAAAATGAAATGGTTAATGAAACCAATAAAAGCTTCCCAAACGGCCGATCCCAAGCATAACCCTCTTAAGGGTTGATTTTCAGGAGATTCGGCCGTTTCTGCAATGTCAGAAGATTTAATGGGTATAGACATTTCAATTGCTCAAAGCTTCCGATTTCTCAATGAGTGTAGTTGATGCATGCACTAGACCATTTGCCTCTCTGGGCATTTTTCGCCACAGTCCTTTTGCTCTCTCTCTTCTGGACCGAATGTGGCTACAGGGTCGGCGCACACCGCAGAAAGAAAAACCCGAAGGAGCCAGACGCACCGCTAGGCACAGTCGTGGCATCCATTCTTGGCCTGCTTGCCTTCATGCTCGGCTTTACTTTTAATGTTGCTATCAATCGCTTTGACGACAGACGCGAGGCGGTTCTGGACGAAGCCAATGCCATCGGCACCACTTATTTACGGGCCGATTTTTTAGACAGCCCCACCAAAGAGCAAGCAAGAAAACTACTGCGTGAGTATGTACAGCTACGCGCAAACGGTGTTCGACAAACAACTGAATTTGAACAAGTTGTCTCAAGGTCAGAGCAATTACAAAGTGAGCTCTGGTTAAGCGCAGCAAAGCTCGGGAAAGAGCGCGCGACTCCAATATCGGGGCTTTACATTAGCTCTCTAAACGAAGTAATCGATATGCATGCCAAGCGAATAACCCTGGGTCTGCACTCTCGCGTTCCTCTTTCAGTTTGGCTCGTACTTTTTGCCGTCTCGGCCCTCGCCATGGCAAGCGTGGGCTTCTACTTTGGTCTCGCTGGTAACAGAAGCTGGGTAGAAACGATAGTCTTAATAGTGACATTTTCACTAGTTATGCTTTTGGTAGCAGATCTCGACCGACCACAAGAAGGCCTGATCAGAGCTAGCCAGCAACCGATGTTAGATTTACAAAAGCAACTGGGCCCTCCGTAGTAGCCAATACCACATTAGCATCCAGCTCAGGGCTGATTATGCAATGACTTAGATCATTACTAGGGATGGTGTTAGGCACTGACTGTAGTACTAGAATGATAGTGCAAAAGCAAAGGAGTCTAAAACATAAACGAATGGCGGAACTGGTTAAAGACACCAAATAAAAGCTTCTCAAACGGCCGATCCCAAGCATAACCTTCTTAAGGGTTGATTTTCAGGAGATTTGGCCGTTTCTGCTATCTAAGTGGAAATGATGGAGTTTTGCGCACAGCTGTTTTGCGGCGAAATTCATCAATTACTTTATGCACCTGAGCAATGGTTGCGCAAGCAGCAAGGTCGTCAAAGTAGAGAATGTTTGAAGCTACTTTCGCCACATCAAAGCCCATATAGAGAAGCATCAGCGGACTAATCCACAACTCAGTGCCAATCGTTCTGCGGGTGCGGTGGTAGTCACCAAAGTACCCTTCAAATGCCGAAAGAATAGAGCTGCAAATCACACTTTCGTAGCCGCGCATTTCAAGAAAAACATACTCAGTGGCCTCAGTAAACTTCTGCACTTCAGGCATATCAGGGCTGAGCATCAAGCCACCACCGGCTCCAACAAGCAAGACATTCTTACAGCCCTTCAGCTGTTTGATAAAAGCCGGCTCTAGCACTTAATCACCAAGGCAAACAGTCTTTTGTACCCAGAAGCAACAGGAACCTATCCCACTCGCTGAAGAGCCCTCAAACAACTTAACAATGCCCGCTCTAAAATGTCAGGTCTATACAGATTCAACCTTAGGGTAATGCCTAGGTGAGCCATAGGCGGCCTCTGGGTTAAGTCTGTAACACTCTGTAGGACAATTAGGGTTAGACGCCCACAGCTGATTGCTCCGGTGCTACGGTGAAGAAAGCGAGCCAAAGAAAGCGCGAAAAAGGGAGCGAGGTGAAATCATCAGTTTTGCTTAACCTAACTCCGACAGCAGCGCCCTCAATTGCAAGAACCGTCCAAGCAGCCAGACCCGGCTTCACCGCATTGAGCGCCAACATCTTGAAGCGCGCCCAAGCTTGGTCAGACAAAGCCCGCGCCCTCAAGTTCGAAATGGAATTCAAACTTGTCGAACAAGAGCGTCGGCGAGTAGCAAAAGAACTTCATGATGAAGTTCTACCGCACTTAAGTCGACTAGTGCGCACTCTGCAATCAACAGAAGACAAAATAGAGACGCAGCAAATCGTCTTAGCACTGCATGACCTAAATCAAACTTTGCGCGACCTGTTAGCTGAGCTACATCCTGTAGACCTAGAGGAACTTGGTCTTAGCTCCGCCGTGCAAAATCTGTGCCACAGATACTCAAGGCACTACAAAACATCAATTAATTGCAAAGAAGAGAATGAAGTCTGCTGTCTCTCAGACCTACAGCAGCTAGCAATATATCGGGCACTGCAACTAGCCTTGAAATATTTTGCTGAGAGTGGTCGAGACAGCAGTAATTTACTGGTGCGCTACCGGTGTGCAAACGGCACCGCTCGCCTCGGTCTCGGCCTGGACAGCAAGAAACAATATGTAGCAAAAGAACTTCTACAATCGATGCCAGAGCAAGAGCTTGATGCCTTCTTTACCTGGTGCAGCCTAGCCGGTGCCGAACTACAATTTACGACATGGAGCAAGAACCAATCAAACACTTTCCTCGTGCTCACTGCTTCTGATTCTAGATCGACAACTCAGAGCGCCTCAAATGAACAATTTGACCTTAGTGATCACATTGACCAACTCAGTAAAATCAGACTAAACGAACTTGAGCAGATTATGGCAATAGCTCAAAGCGAATGGACCGACTTGCTAGAGCGAAACTCAAACTTTTCAGAGCCAATGACGATTGCCCTTGAGCGAAAGAGACTTCTATCTGAAATCGAGAGAATTGTATCTCCTGGCTTTGCCCAAGTAACATCGCTGGCCGACGAGTTAGTCAACTGCACCACAGGCAGAGCGGCAAAGACTAGCATGGCCGCTGCCAAGAAATTAGTAGATACCGTTATCAGCGAATCTTACCCAAGGCAGTTAGAGCATCTCAACCTAGTCTCAATGATCAAACTGCTAGTAAACAAATTCAACAGGGCAACTCTAATTAAACCGAACTTGATAGTCGGGGCCAGCACGACCAATATCAAACTTGATATAAACAAAAAACTAGCAGTCTACAGAATAGTTCAAGAAGCACTCAACAACATAGAAAAACACTCAGAAGCAAAAAATGTCTTAGTGCTGATCGAACCAGAGCAAGACTCACTAGTTATCTGCATAGAAGACGATGGCATTGGCTTCAATCAAGCACAAAACTGCATTCATCGCGGTTTAAAAAACATCAAAGAAAGAGCACAAACCGTAGACGGCACAGTCACCTGGCAAGATTCTATTTCTTATCAAAGCGGAACGCTCTTAACTATTAAGCTAAAAGATTTACCAGAGCATTGATACCATAGGCACTCCATCAAATCTGATTAGGGTGATCACTAGGCACCAATTAAGCATCCCATGATTACTGACCGCTGCCATGTTTGGAAAGATACAAACAGCAGAGGCCAATAATCAATGGGAATGACCATGTCAATAATCAACTTACAAACCAAAGAAATCAATATCAAAATTGTCTACTACGGCACTGGTCTGGGAGGTAAAACGACAAATCTCAAATATATCTATAGCCAGCTCTCACCTATCACACGAGGTGACTTGATTAGCCTGGCAACTGAAACCGAGCGTACTCTATTCTTTGACTTTATGGCCCTAGACCTAGGGAAGGTAAAAGACTTTGACGTCAAGCTTTCACTGTATACGGTGCCGGGTCAAGTAGAATACAACGCCAGTCGAAAACTAATTCTCAACGGTGTCGATGGCATAATTTTTGTAGCCGACTCAGACGTTATGAAAGAGCAAGAAAATATTGAATCACAAATAAATATGCTAGAAAATCTGGCCGCCTATGGCTTGACCATAGACAAGATGCCCCTGGTGCTTCAGTACAACAAAAGAGACCTATCGACAGCGATGGCAATTGATAGAATGGAGAAAAAATGTAATCTCTTCGAGGTACCAAGCTTCGAAGCCATAGCTTCTCAAGGCAGTGGAGTTTTTTCGACTTTGAAAGCAGTCTGTCGTCAAGTTTTAAACCGGCTACAATGAGGACAATGATAAATATCGTAATTAGGTGTAGCCTCAAAGCTAGGTGTACTAAATGACCATCGTCATTGCCGATGACCAAGAACGCGAACGAGTATGGCTAAGAGAGTTACTCAAGGCGAATCTAGGTCAAGACACGACTGTACTAGAGGCCAGCAACGGCCAAGAAGCCATTGAGCTGGTCAATTTAAAAAATCCAAACTTGGTATTTCTCGACATTGAAATGCCAATATTGTCAGGCATCAAAGCAGCTGAAAGTATTATGAATAGTCATCCAAAGACAGCAGTAATTATGCTGTCAAATCATTCTGACGAAGTCTTCGTGCGCAAACTATGGAAGGTCGCACCATCAGATGGTGCCTTTGGCTATGTGCTAAAAGACTCGACAGATCAGCAAGTAGTTGATGCCGCCAACGCTGTACTTAGCGGAGATTGCTGGATACATCCTCGCATTCAGCGAATTATTCGCCGCAGCGAGAGTAGCGCTACGGCTCTAACCGAATCAGAGTTTGAAGTACTCGGCTGCATTGCTATGGGCTTCACCGACAAAGCAATAGCGAGGCGACTATACATTACAGACAAAGCTGTGCAAGCACGACTTAAATGCCTATACGGCAAGCTTGGTATTGCCCTCAAGGGCGCAGCCGAAGAAGATGAGTACAATCACCGCTGCCGGGCTCTAAACATTGCCTTTCGCCGCGGTCTAATCAACCGCAGTGAACTAGCGCAATGGGAAGAATCTATAAACTAGTACAATTCGCAAGAAGTTGCTGAGCGTGCGGCTCCGGTCCAAACTTTCTCGGTCTTTGATGAAGAATCGCTTTCAATTTCAAGCTTGGCCGAGATGCTAGCATGCTGATTCTCTTTGCAAAAATCAACGACTCTGTTCCACGACCAAGTACGGTCTTCTAAATTTATCTCTCGCACACACATATCGCCCGGCAGCAGTTTCAGCGGCATAGGAAAGTTCCGCTTCCAGTTGATCTCGGCTCTATTAATCGGAAGGACTTTGCTGCCAGCTTTCACCTCAAACGAAATATTAGACCAGCCCCAAGAGCAATCTTCTGCCCAAACATTGATCGTCGCCTTGGTCTTATTTTGAATTACGACAAAGCACTTTTTATCTCTTAGACCAATCTTTCGTGCCTGTGTAGCGCCACATAAAGTGATAGTGGGCGAATCGGCCGAGTCGGGCACATTGGAACGAGCTGGCCCAGCTAAGGCCGGAAGAAATGCGCTGAGCGCAAGCACTGAGGATAGGAGCCTGACAAACTTAATGCGCATACGCTTCCTTATTAGCAGAACCGGCAAACTGGTTAGCTACTAACATGCCCAGGTGAGCACAAGTAGAAACCAAGGCAATGCAAAGATCAACAGCAACCAGGCAAAGATGGTCATTCGCGTGTCCTGTATAATCATTCAATTGGTCGGAAACGCTCAAATCAAAATGGATACTGCATTACTATGAGATTATCCACTAGACTCCTGTCGATCTCCTTACTTTGCGCCTTAGCACAAGCTAACAGCGCACCAGCTCTCGGCGCGCCGACAAATAGTGCTTCCGGCGATGCCATGAAAGAAATAGAACGTGGCCGCAAATTAAGCCTGTCGAAACAGTGGCAAGAAGCAAGCAAGTATTTTCAAAAAGCAATTGCTCTCAATCCGCGTCTACCTGAAGCCTACTACGAAGACGGCATTGCTCAGATGGAGCTTGGTCACTACAAAGAAGCATTAAGTGATTGTGAGCAAGCACTGCGCATTGAATCGACCTACATTCCGCCATATTTGACCATGGGCGATATCTATGCAAAATTGCATCAATACAGCAAGGCAATTGACAATTATTCAATGTACATTTCTGGCTATCCCGATCTTCCCCAAACATATTTGTCTCGAGCAAAAGCTTATGAAGCGCTGGGCAAAACCGCGCTAGCAAAAAGAGATCAAAGTCTCGCCCGCAAAGCTGAAAAACAAGTTGACATGCAAGTAGACAGACTGTTCAACCAATATGGCATCGCCAAAGAAAAGCAAGCCGCTCTAAAAGCGAAATATAAGAATGATCCTTTCAACAAACAGCTGACCATGCAGCAAATACACATCGAAGGCCGATCCTGCTTTTTGAAAAAAAATCCTTTCTCAAGGAGCGACTATCTTTACCGGTCTAGGCTATACAGAGATACAGCACAACCAGAGAAAGCCATAGCCGACCTTACTAAAGTAATTGAGATACCAGCAAACAAAGGTGGTCATGTTGATTGGAACTTAGACCAAACATTGTTTGATCGCGCCAACCTATATTTTGCTATTCACGACTATGCCCATGCTATTGCAGACTATTCAAAAATTATCGAATTAGACGACGATTCTGAAGATGCCTACCAAAAAAGAGGCGACTGTCAATTTGCTTTAGGGCAATACAAAAAAGCACTAGCCGACTATAACCTAGCGCTAAAGCATGAAGTTGACCCAACAGCTGAGTCATACCGAGCCAGAGCCAACGCCTACGAAAAACTAGGCAAGCTAGAACTAGCAGCCAAAGATCGCAAGTCGGCACAAGAGGCACAGCAGAAACGCTGACCGCGCCCTATTTACACTCAGTGGTTCCGCGATACAAGAGACGCAAGGTGACAGTGTTGTTAGTCAATAAAAGCAATTTTTGGCCAGCATCATAAGACATAGAGTAAGTATCACTCTTTCCATCAGTGGAACTCTTCAGAATTAGCTTGTTGCCTTCAACGCGATAGCTACCCATCATACCGCCGCCCACAAAATTATCGCGCACTACCTCCCAGCGCCCACTTCGGCAAAACAGATGCAGAGGCAAAACAACGGCAGTCTTACGGTCAGAAAGCTGCTTCCATGTGGTGCCGGGAAGCTGCGGCAAAGAACCTGAAACGGCAGGCTTAGAAGAGCTATCAGCTTGGTTGTTATTTGCTTGTGGTGCCTTGGAAACAGGTGAACTAGCAGGAGAAGCGGGGGCTACAGTACTGGAAGCAGCACTAGAAGCAGCACTAGAAGCAGTACTAGAAGCAGTACTGACAGCCGACTGGGGCGAAGCCTTGCGATTGCGCGGCCAGGTGCGACCAAGAGCCTTAAGTACGGGCAAAGCAGCGTCCGGTGGATTCTCACTAAACCGTTCTGGTATCTCAGCTAAGTTTGCCGCTTGACCCGGACGGGTATCTTTCACTGTGATTTCAACACCCTCAGTGATAGTAGGCATACTCGGTATCCAGACACGGCAATAGTTTCCGCGTCCGGCAGGAAAATCGCTATTTAGATAAGGCACAACTATTGCTGTTTCCCAGCCGTTGACATTGTTGCGAAAAACTTCTATGACATCGCCCGGTTGATATCTCTCGCCACTACACCAAGCCGAGAGAGAACAGACACCGATAAAAGCCATGGCAAGCGAGAATGAACTGAGTGCCTTGATGCCAAGGTGCCGTATACCGAATCTTTGTAAGTTCATTAATGCTCCTAGACACCGCAATTTTGCCGCAATTTAATTCTCAACCGAGACTATTTAACATCTCTTGCGTCAGTGGAGAATCTATCCAAGTCAAAAAAATAACATTCAAGAGAAAGACCAAAGCCGACATGAGCACCAGTTGACCACCAACAGCCCCCTTGTTATGCTAAACCCGCTTATCTCTTGACGAGGCTCCCCATTGCGCTCTATTTTGTATGGCAGCATAGCTGCGGCACTATCTTTGATGTCTACGTTTGTGGTTGCATCTGCTGCCAACGATCAATCAGATAGCAAAGATGAAGCAGCAAATGCAAAGGTGTCTGAAAAATTCGCCACTAATTTCTTCAAACTGGCAGCGAAAGCAACTGATACCAACGTTGTTATATCGCCATACAGCGTCAGCACAGCCCTTGCCATGACATACAACGGTGCTCTTGGTAAAACCAAAAATGAGATGCAGCAGGTACTTGGATACGAAGGCCTGAGCGACGAAAGTGTCAATAAGCAAAATGCCAGCCTCTCTAAAAGCCTGATGCAAGTCAATCCGCTTAGCGAATTAGCAATTGCCAATGCCCTGTTTGCGAAACAAGACGCTGTCTTCAATCAGAGCTATATCAATACCAACCGAAAACATTACGGCGCTAAACTAGAAGCTCTAAATTTTGCCACTGCCAATAGTTCTGCTCTCAACAAAATAAATGACTGGGTCAAAGAAAATACAAAAGGCAAGATACCGACGATTCTAGACAAAGTACCGAAAGATGTCATTCTATACTTAGTCAATGCCATTTATTTCAAAGGCACTTGGCTCGATGAATTCAAGAAGAATGAGACACAGCCTGCTGATTTCAAACTCGCCAACGGCACGAAAAAATCAGTACAAATGATGAATCGCTCTGCCAAAATGTTGCACTTGCAAGGCGACAATTTCCAAGCAGTGATGCTGCCATACAAAGACAATCGTCTACAAATGTGCATCTTTCTTCCCTCTCAAAATTCGAATATTGCCGCTCTGATTGCCCGATTTAACGAACAGAACTGGCAACAATGGATCAGTAAATTTAGCAATAAGCAAGGCCATCTAGCCTTACCGCGCTTCAAAGTTGAGTATAAAACCGAACTGAGCAAAGTACTAAAAGAAGCCGGCATGCCCTGCGCCTTTGATGAAGATTGTGCCGACTTCAAAAAAATGATCGATCAAGATGTATTCATTTCACGGGTGCTTCACAAAACCTATCTGGAAGTCAACGAAAAAGGCACGGAGGCAGCAGCAGCAACAGCCGTGGAAATGATGCCTCGGGGCGCCTTCGTCAACCCAACGCCACCATTTAACATGATTTGCGATCGGCCGTTTGTGATTGCCATTCGCGACCAGCGAACTGGTGCCATATTGTTTATGGGAGCCATTGTTGATCCAGCCGATCTGGCTCCTAAAAATTGATCCACAGTGAAGGGTGAAGTTGTGCGTGAGCCCAGTCAGATCTCCAGCGATCTGCAACCGATAGACCACAGAACCGCAACCAATCGTCAAAAGCTGCCACCATTTGGGCGTTACAGGCATTTTCAGACTTGACAAAGATAGCAGTTCCTGCTACACTTATCCAATGACTGAAGCAATCAAGCCTCGCTCTTTCAAAACTGACTGGTTTGCAAAAGCTGCTAAAAAAGCCAATGTAAGCGATGCTGATTTGTGTAAAGCGATTGAACAAGTGCGGCTCGGGCAGTGCGATGACCTCGGCGGTGGAGTATTTAAAAACCGCCTGAACAAAAATATGCACCGCAGCATAATCATTGCAAAAGGCGGCAAATACTGGGTTTATTCCTACTTGTTTGCAAAAAAAGACCGTGAGAATATCAACCAGAAAGAGCTTGAAGACTTTCGAGTAATAGCCAATATCTATGCAAAATTCACGGATAAGGAAATTGACCTAGCGTTAGCAGATGAGATTTTAGTGGAGATTTGCCATGGCAAAAAAGTTTAAAAGTGATGCTTTTGAAGCAATCCATAGCCATGTTTCTGGCTTGCATAAAATTGGAGTTGTATCAAAGGAGACCATGCGCCGGTTTGATGAAAGCTGCCTTAATGTGCCTGAAGAATTAGGACCAAAACAAATCAAAGCTTTGCGCAATAGTTTCCAGGTGAGCCAGCCTGTCTTCGCTCGTTATCTAAATACCAGTGAAAGCACTGTCGAAAAATGGGAGACCGGTGCAACCAAGCCGACCGGTGCAGCGCTGAAACTTCTATGCGTCGCTAAAAAACACGGGCTCGAAATTCTCATCTAACTCGAATTCCAAATCAGTTGATTTGATTTGATTGGCGCATGGAAGCCCCCTAAATAAAGTCGATTTGCTGTACTAGCAATTTCTATATTTGGCAAACACTCCGCTATAAGGAGATTTTCAGGCCAAGCCCTGTGGCAATGACAATTGACCTTAGGTGTCGCCCTTGCTATGCTAAACCCCGTTTAACTCTTGGCGAGGCTACACATTGCGCTCTATCTTGTATGGCAGCACAGCTGCAGCACTTTCTTTGATGTCAATGTTTGTTGTCGCTTGCGCTTCAACTGATCAATCTGAAAGTAAAGAAGAAGCGGTGAATATCAAAGTGTCAGAAAAATTTGCCACTACTTTTTTCAAGTTGGCAGCAAAAAAGCCAGAAAGCAACGTCGTGATTTCGCCATACAGCGTGAGCACAGCACTTTCGATGGCATACAACGGTGCTGGTGGCAAAACCAAGAGCGAAATGCAAAGTGTTCTAGACTATGGTGGCCTCAGCGATGAAGCTGTCAACCAGCAAAATTCAAGTCTTTACAAGAGCCTGATGCACGTCAATCCAACAAGTGAATTGACAGTTGCCAACGCCATGTTTGCCAACAGAAACTTTGTCTTCAACAAATCGTTCATGGACAACAATCAAAAGTACTATGGTGCCAAGCTCGAAACCCTAGATTTTGCCGACCTCACTACAGTAAGTAAAATCAATAATTGGGTCAAAGACAACACCAAAACAAAAATCCCAAGCATACTCGACAAAGTAGCACCAGATGCCATTCTATACCTAGTCAACGCCGTCTATTTCAAAGGTGTTTGGCTGGATGAATTCAAGAAAGACGAAACTCAAGCAGCAGAGTTCAAGGTCGGAAGCGGTAAAGAAAAAACTGTTGAGATGATGAATCGCTCGGCAAAAATGTCTTACTTCGCTGGTAACAATTTCCAGGCAGTCATGCTTCCGTACAAAGATAAACGGCTGCAGATGTGCATTTTCCTCCCCGACAAAAAATCGAACATCACAGCCTTCATAAACAACCTCACTAGTGAGAATTGGAAAGAATGGAACAATCAGTTCAGAAAAGAAGAAGGTCACTTAGGTCTGCCGCGCTTCAAGGTTGAATACAAGACCGAACTAAGCGAAGTACTAAAAGCCGCAGGTATGCCTTGCGCATTTGAAGACAACTGTGCTGACTTCAAAAAGATGATCGAGCAAAATGCCATGATTTCTCGAGTGCTGCACAAGACCTATCTAGAAGTGAACGAGCAAGGCACAGAAGCTGCTGCAGCCACCGCCGTTGAAATGAGCGTCACCAGCGCGCCAATGAACCCGAAACCGCCTTTTGATATGGTTTGCGATCGCCCATTCGTGGTGGCCATTCGTGACGAAAAAACAGACGCTATTCTTTTTGTTGGTGCCATAGTTGACCCACCAGCCGCTGACTAAGATGTAATAGGTAAATGTATGAAAGTTTTTCGCATCTATTCTGCAGGAATAGCACTAGTCGCCTTGAACTATTTGGCAATGACGCCAGCCAGCTTAGGGCAGCCTCAAAGTTTGCCAGTTGAAAGCTCAACTGCTGAAGGAGGTGGAGTCTCTGCAACTAGTACTGGTGTCGTATATCCAGACAAAGGCGGTAGCATCAGACGAGAGAAGATAAAAGACGAATTGCCGCCCGCTCAACGCTCACAACAAGAGAAAGAACGTGTGGCCCAGTTAGGATTTTCAGTCGATGCCAGAGTGCAAATACAGAAGTATATAAGCACACTAAAGATACCCAAAGACAGGCCTATACTTGCCCGTGGAAGCGTCAACTATATTGAGAGTGATGCCCTTAAAAGCTTGTTTCCCACTTCAGTATTCTATGTTCTTAGATTTCCTCAATGGCCAGTAGCAATGGAACCGCCGCAGCCACTAGGCAACAACAATATCTTCGTGGTTAGCAAAGAGGCTAAAGATCTCACTTTAATCACCGACACAAACAAAGAGCAGTACAAACAGTTTCTAATTGCCAAACTTCCCCGCATACAATCAGACGAGAAAGCAATGCAAGCCGTCAAAGCGGCTTTGGTTCTTGTTAAAGAGTTATATCAGGATGGCATGTTCAAGTTTGAGACTGAAGCCAATTCTCTGTATGCCAGAAGAACCGGCGCTGCCGCCCATGCCGGAGGCAAACTCAATGTTGTTCCCCAAGGGGGTAATTCAGGCACCCTTAGTGTCACTATGGTCTTTGATGGCCAAGGTGCTTTGAGCAATATAAAGCATGAATCGAATTTGCAAGAAGGCATGCGCCCCATCTGTCAATCAACTAAATTATTAGATCCCGATCCAATCGTAAGAAAAATGGCAGAACAAGACATTTTGATAATGGGTAGCCCAGCCAAAGAATACTTAGATTGGCAACGAACACAAGTCTCACCTGAACTGCGCCAGGCCATAGATCGAATTTGGCAACGGATCATCAAAGAAGGACGATAGTTTTCCGACGGCAATTTTAAGCAAAAATCGGTCCGATAAATCTCAAAAGCAAAGAGCATAATCACCCCGCTTCGAAGACCTAGCGGAGTTCTATGGCATTGCGTAGCTTCGTAGAGGGAGCAACCATAGTATCTTGAGCAATAAGGAAACCATTGCAAGATTCCACTAAAAACTGCATTGAAAATTCAACTGCAAAGTTATAGAGGAAAACCCCCAAGGAGTGAACTATGACACTTTGTCCCATAGCGATGATGGTGCACTGCACAGGTTGCCCGTTAGTAAAATTCTGCCCAGCCAAAACAATTCTTGGTGACTTTGGCAAAACCGAGGCTGAAAATATAGACAAGCCTGCTGATTCAGACTCTAGCTGCGACAGTTCAAACGATGAGTCAAAATCATAGCCAGCCGTCTTGACTACTTGACGTTGGATTACTTCGCTCTATTTGAGTCTTTCACAGGCAGCGTTAAAAGAAAATCAGTGATTAGCTTTACTTCTTTCTCTGGTATTTCTGTTGGTGGCATAGCAAACTTCGTTGGAGCATACTTGCCTTTGCGCGCGGCAGCATAGATGGCACCACTGGCGATGCGACTCTCGATAAAGTTACGACTATAGCGAGCGCCTACACCTTCTAAATTTGGTCCGGTGCGACCGCCAGATGAGCCGATGGTATGGCAAGCGGCACAACCATGAGTAAGATACAGCTCTTTGCCCTGGTCACTAGAGGCGTCCGCCTGACGGGGCTTAAAGTGAAAGCCTGGCGGAATCTCGTCAGAAGGAGCGGCCTCGTGACCTTTTAAATCCCATTTCACAGTACATTCAGGTAAATTGGAAAGATAAATAGCAATTGAGTGAGCTTGATTTTGGGGCAAGCGAACGTGGGTCATCAATTCGGCAACCGTAAAACGAGAAGGCAACTTTGATTTACCTTTACCCGAACTCAAGCGCCGAAAAATTTCATCTATCGTGCGATATTGGCCAATGCCGTCTAGCGGTGGCCCAATTAAGCCACCGTCCCCTTCAATAATATGACAGCTCTTGCAGTTCATGCTGGCAGTCATCTTTCGCCCAGAGGTTCTAATTGTGCGGCTCGCTGGGGCTTTCGCCTCAGCGGCAACTGCGACCGTGAGCATTAAGAGAGAAAGCAATGGTACAGATAGTAATAATGCGGCAAGGCCAAGGGACAGGCAATTGCGATGAAGCAATGGACTCACCTTGGGACGCCCAAGCCGGAGCAACTGGTAGAACTGCTTATTCGACACGGCCACTTGACATACCCTCTTAGTATCAGCAATAGCAATAACAGTAGCCGATCAGGGCAGCTCTTACCATCATTGTCATAGCTAATTGAGCGTTTTCGCTAAATCCCTAATTTTTCGCAGACAACTGTAGTTAGAGAGTCAACCCAAACATCACAAAAAAATATCACCAAGAATATCAAACAAATAATTGACATGAAACCATTTACGCAAACTAGCTTAAATAGACCACTAGAGCGAGCGAAACAACTATCACACGAGAAGCACATAGCTGACTACAAACTGATCTTTAGTTTACCCGGCTACCACACTAAGTCTAGCGAAGCACTAGTGTGCGAGGGCAACACAACCATAAGTGGCGATCTGCTACTTTCTACAAGAAGTGGGCCTCTATCCAAGAAAAAATTTGCCATGCTCTTTTGCTTTGGCGACCTCGCTATAGAAGGAGAATTACTCATTGACGACTATGAGTATTGGCCACTGTTATTTGTACAAGGCAACCTCACATGCACAAACTTACTTAAGGGCGGCATGCCATTGATAGTGTTGGGCGACATCAAAACAACTTACTTCATTGGTGAATACAACGACGGCCCCCTGCGCGTGGGCGGAAAGCTCGACTGTAAAGGCTACATTCCCCGCGTAAAAGATCAGGGAGGTATTGCCGGTCATATCATTGCCGGAGGTTATACTTGCCCCGCTTTCAATGCCGCCAAAGATCATGGACGCAGCGCGCTCGCACAAGTATTCAATGCAGCCGCTCTAGAAAAAGGCTGGCTAGATAGCAGCAAAGTAAGGGCGCTGGGCAGAGCCGGGAAGTCAATTTGGCTAAGCCCTGAGCAGATTGCCAATCATTATTCTAATCAGAAGACAGCGCCAGTTGTGCAACCAGAGAAACTGGTACTAAGCGGCGGACTAGACCCAACCTCACTTGGCGAGCTAGTTGCAGTAAACGAAATAAACACAGAGATATACAAGTTGATTGAAGAAAAAATTGCTTTCGATCCAGACAAAAATTCGTATCCGCTATCTTTCTCTGAGCCCGTGCGTTTTCAGCTTCAAGCCTACACTAAAGAAAGAGTACTGGTCTTGCCGAATAATTGTGTCTTAACTGGGCTACTAAAATTAGACTGGCAAGAGCACTGGGTGCAGCAAAACCAAGTAACGGCTGTATGCTGCCTGGGTGACTTAATTGTCGATGGTGATATAGTCAACCGCACCCTCGAAGGTGGACCTTTACTATTTGTCGGTGGTAACCTGAGGGTCGACAACCTGGTCAAGGCTGGCACACCATTAGTGGTGCTTGGAGACGTAGAGGCTGATGGTCTAATAATCGGTGAATATAATGATGGCACCATGCGCATTGGTGGTGATCTCACCGCCCAGGCCTATTTACTGCTAGACCACGATGGTTTTGTTCGTGGCGACACCAATGCACCGATGTATAGCGACGAAGACAATGAATGGCGCGAAGTGCTATCAGCTTCAGTGTTTCCGTCGGAAGATGAAGACTACCCAGAAGTCGATCTAATTTATGCCGCTCAAAAAGCCGGTATGAAAATATTTGTATAAAATATTTGTATAAAATATTGTAGGGTCCAACTAAAGGCAAGATCATCAAACTAAATAGCAGCTTCCTTCTTCATTATGTAATCAACGCCGGTATAGCCACCGTCAACAATCATGGTTGTACCGGTGATGAAGCTAGCCTTATCAGAAATCAAAAAGCTTACTAGTTGCGCAATCTCTTCTGGCCGGCCGTTGCGACCCAAAGGGGCTAACTGAGCAGCTTCAAAAGAAGCTTCAGTATTCATGCCCGTGCCATTGATCCAACCTGGTGCAATACCAACAACTCGTATTGCCCTAGGCCCAAGTAAATTGGCCAGACTCTTGGTCAAGCTGATCAGGCCGGCCTTACTAGCGGCATAGGCCATACTATTGAATGAACCCGTAAAACCATCGGTGCTAGAAATATTGACAATGGTGCCACCATCGCTCAATTGGTCTTTGAGTTTTAGCGATAATAACAAAGGAGTATTCAAATTAACTTCAAATGTGGCATCCCAAGCTGCAAAATCAAAATCCTCAAAGCTCTCAGCTTGATAGACACCAGCATTGTTGACAATGGCATCAAATTTTATGCCCTGAAGAATATCAACAAATTTAAGTGTATTCTTCCTGTCAGAGAAGTCGACTTGAAAGATTTCGAGATTGCCCAGTTTGCCCTTGAGCGCTTCGGCCTCAGCTTCGCCAGTGTTGAAAGTTCCGTATAACTTGAAACCTTCCCCAGCCAATTGCTCGGCAATTGCCTTACCAATTCCTTTCGAAATACCGGTAACAAGCGCAACTTTAGAATTTAAGCTTGTCACTGCCAGTTATACCCTACGCGACGTCTACCTCTTGGCCCCTGACCTGAACCAGGACCAATCATTGGTCGGTTACCTTTATTGAACAGACGAGGACGATTAGGAGCGAACGGCAGCACTGTCTCGGCAAACATATCGGCCCGCACTTTCGTCAGCCAATCAAGATCATTGACTACAGCAGATTTATCATGCACCCAACCAACTGGACTTGGCCAAGCCAATGGTTGGAAGAATGAAAGCCCACCATCTTTAAGAGTATAGATGTCTACGGGCCGGTTGACTGGGCGGTGAGGGGGCTGAAAGGCTTGCAGGCTATTTGCTTGCTTAAAGTTAGTTACAGCAATACCAGCGGCAGTGGCATAGGCGGGAGAGTCAAAAAGCACATCCGAAACTTTGCCTTCAGTTGTGCGCACAATCAAGAAATAGCGCCTATCGCTAGTCCAGTAGCACATAACATTTTCGCTTTCATCAGTGGGTCTGCCTAGTAGAGCGATAGCTTGCTGCTTAGAAATGCCCAGCTTGATCTTAGCCAATGATTGCCCCGGAACGATCAAAGTTGAACTATTTGCCGATTTATTTGAATTTTGAGACAAGCTTAGCTTTGCCTGATTACTATTATTTGTTACCTGGTCAACCAAACTGGCTGCCAACAGTTCAGGGGCAGTCATTTGCCCCTTGTGCACCACCGCAAATTGGGGCACTTCGCTACCGTCTTTGACTAAAAAAGAAAGACCTGCGGTCTTGGTCTCGTAAGCCTTGTAGGGCCCGGCTAAATCTGAAACCTTCATGCTAGCGCGGTTGGAGGCAAAGCTGTCTAAGCCGACACCACCACTGGTGACAAAGGCTGGCGATGAAAACAAAATTTCATTTATCGAGTCGCCAGCCAATCTAAGGGCGAGGAAATACTTATGATCAGCTGTGCGGTAAACAAGAGTGCCTGAGTTTTCACTACTTGGTTTACCCAGTAGATTTTCTACAGCCTGTCGACTCATACCAATACTGGTGCGTCCAACTGATTGACCCGGAACAATCAGTAGACCGGGTTTAATATAAGCAGGGGAAGCAGCGCTAGTAATAGGTATAGAGCTAGGAGGACTACTAGATTTTAATGCATCTGCCACTACGGGACTTGGCGCTGTCGTTGAAGATCGAGTTGAAGATACAGCTGTCCCGGAGACTATCGGCTTAGTCGCTTCACGAGGAGCAGCAGGTGTCGATTGTACATTTAATCCTGGGCGCCTTGATACAGGAGTAGCCGCGATACAAAGATCGTTACCCTTCCACTTACTTTCTAATACCGGTGTTTGCAGACGACCTCGTTCGCGCAAAACTTGATCTTGCACCTTTTCTTTGAGATCGCTAAACATTTCGCCAACAGTTGTCTCTTTACCTTTCTTGCGCAAAGACTGCAGCAAGGCCGCGGTAAAGACGCCATTAGAGCCGCTCTTACTCTCCCACGACACCTGGTCTTCGGCACTCGAAGCAATTACCATACGACCAGAACCAATGGCCAACTCGGAGGCATCAACACCGGTGCGCGTCAGACCTTTTGATTCAGACTTAACGCCACCACTGTGGCAAGCATCGAGAAAAATCACAACTCGATCGCAGTGCACCCGGTCTTTAATATCTTTGGCCAAGCGTTGCATGGGCACACCGGTCGTGTACAGATCTTGCACATCGGTATCGTAGGCAACCAAATAATTTTGACCGCCTACATCAAGCTCTGCACCACTGCCGTGAGTCGAGACAAAAATTACTACCAAATCATCTGGATTAGCCACTCTAGGCAACCAGCGGTCACCAAGCTCAGAGAGTATGCGCCGCTCAGTGGCATCTTTATTGAGCAAAAGCTTAACGTGGTCGGGGGCGAAGTCAGCTTCTTTAACCAAATAGTCGGCAAAATCTTTGGCATCTTTAGCTGAATACTTGAGGTTGAGCGCAGGATTAGCGAATTCACTTACACCAACTACCAAAGCCCATTTATCACGAATTGGTCGATTAACGGCAAGAGAATCAACAGAGCTAGAGTCATTGGAAACTCCCGCAGCCTTCTCTTGGGCCATGGCCGCAGACGAGGCCAGAAAAAGAAGAGTTAAAAGCAAAGCCGCGCAACGGCTGCGACCCAGGAAGGCTCTTGCTCTATAGTAGTTTTCGCTCAAAATAACGCCCATTCCCTGAATTTCGCTCAATTATAGCTCCAATGAGAACCTTGTTTTAAAGCCTGACTAGGGCTTAAAGTAAAAGCATGAGCAAGAACGTAGTCAAGGGAAGAATATCAGGTAAGTGGCGGCTTCAGTGCCTACCAGGCCTCGCCTATCTCCTCCTCGCTTTTGCACTGCCAAGCGATGCTGCGCCAAGTAAAGCAGCATCAGGGGTGCAGCCTTACATCACACTCACTTTTCCTCGTACCGAACTTGGAAGCTACTGCTTAATTAAGCCCGGCACGATCTACACAAATGATTTGCGAATGAGCGACTACAAACCCGCTCGCGGAACAGTCAACATACCAGCAGACAGCAGAATCTCGCTCAAGCTCGGCTACAACGTTCATAGCAATACTCGTCAATTAAAAGAGATTTCTAAGCAGGCCGTGCGCTATCTTGATTTATCAAAGATGGAAATAGACAATGCCGAGTTTCAAGATTTACTCCATTTCACTGATTTAGTCAGTCTCGACATGGGCAGCACAGATATAAACGACGGTGGTACCGTTGGTTTGAGAAATCTGACCAAACTACAAAATTTAGATGTTGGTTTTTGCCCCATCGGCCTGGGCACAGTTGAAGAAATATCCCATCTAAAAGAGCTGCTTCGTCTCTCATTTGCTAGCAATACACTAGGCGATAAAGCCGGTCCAATGCTGGCAAAACTAAAGAAAATACAGGTGCTAGTGCTCTCCACAACAGTTATGACCGATAGCTGTATCAAAGATATTTCAGCACTAAGTGAGCTTCAAGAACTAGGTCTCTCTCGCAACAATGTCACTGATAAATGTATCGACAGCATCTTAAAACTGAAACACTTAACTAGGCTAAATCTATCCGATACGAAAGTGACTTTTAGTGGCCTGATGCGGCTCAATCAACTCCCCGCGCTGACACACTTATTGCTACGCAAAAGCCAGTTAAGTGCAGAGCAATTGAAACAGCTGCAAAAGCGCTTGCCTAAAGTCACTCTTGAAGAAGGGACAAAAGCAAAAGACTTTGATCCTGACTTATTTAAGCCAATACACTAGTAGAGAACACGGCTATCTATTGAACCGCAATGGCCTTGACTTTGCCCGTTTTACCCAAGTTGACATTATTACCATAAGACTGGCCTAGACCATAGGCTGCGCGATCATGGTAACTTCCACGGCTCTGAAACGTGCCAAGTTTTTTCTTGTCCATATGCTTTTGATTGGCACTCTCAAGCTGATTGCGCAGCACCATTAAACTGTTGCTAGGTGTGTTGCCACAGACCTGCTTCTCTTCAGCAATTAACTCAGTAGCTCTCTGCAAAATTCGGTCGGCGGCACCAACCCTAAAGCTCCGCTTTTCATAAGCCTCTCTGAACAGCCAGTTGCTTTCTTTTCTAATCGAATCGACTAACCAGCTAGCAATTTCCATGGTGCAATCGATATTTTCGGCAGTGCCAACAAAAGTTGGGTGCCATTCTTTTCTATCGCTATAGTAACCAGCATACACAGGGCGCATGATAAAACGCGTGTAGTAGAGGGTGCAAGCGGCATGCATGATGGTGCGAATCCAGGGGTCAAGCTTGAGGAAGGCCTCATATTCAATTACATCAACATCTTCAGAAATATCAGCAACATGAGACATTTCAAGGTTGTGCTTGGAGAGCAGCTCCAAGGCAAGCTTCATGGCTGAATTGCGTTCATTCTCGTTCTTATTGCCATCAGCCAAAGCTAAAAGCTTGCGAATCTTTTGTGCAATAGTATTGGTAGGCGAAGAAGAAGAAGAAGAAGAGGCTTCGTTGGTTTCCGACATACGACATCCCACAATTAGACAAACAATAGCAAGTGACACAACTACTTAAGCAGTTGTATCACTTGATAATTGCTAAAGCATTAGGATTTTTGCATCTACCGGGCAACTTTGCAGCATCTCTGTCACTTAAGCAAAATCTTAGCTCGTATAGGGCTCTGCACACCTCTTGGTAGTGACTGAAGAGGAAAACTAGCGCGCACCACTTTCAGTACCAGTTTATCGTTAGCTACACCAGCCGACTGCGCAATGCAGCTGTTTACTAGATTGCCGTCCGCTCCGATGGCAAGCTCTACCACCGTTCCGTTAGCCATTGGCTTGGCAATGAATTTACGCAACTTAGACTGAATCTTTGTGCGAAAAGCCGTCAAATATTTAGTAAGAGCTTGATTGGCCTCTTCACTCATTTCTTCGCTGTCATAATATGTCACGGCATACTCTTCGGTTACAGCTTCAGTCACTGGCTCCACAGCTTCGGCAGGCCTAACGTCGCTCTGACTGACCGCTTGCTCTTCATCTTCCTGCTCAGAAACAGAAACACCTTTGTGGCCAGGGTGCTTAGACTCGTACATGAAAGCCGTGGTAACAACAAAGAGGAAAATGAGAACCAGGCCAGCAAAAACTACCCAAACCAAATTGTTTCTCAGGTTAGATTGAAATCGTTGAAATTTAAGTCGTTGAAAATTTCCCTTTATTTGTTTGGCTGGCATGACCGCACGCAGCTCGCCAAGAAAATCGTGAGAGTTAATGATCACGGTTGTATCACTAGAGGAATCAACAAGCACAACCTTATCGCCCTCAGAGCCGCCACCTCTAACTTGCAAGCTCTCGAGCAAGAAACTAATGCTATCGCCCGAAGCACTAGACTTCGCCGCCTCAAACTTATGGAGATGCTCACCGTCTATGGCCGAGACAAGCAAATGATCGCCTTGAATGGAAACCAAGGCACTGATAGGCTCTCCGCTATCAGTCTGATAGAGTCGAGCTGGGTACTTCTTGGGTACCCTATCGTCGTTGCTAGCTGTTGGTCGACCGACTGCCATAATCTCTCTAAAAGCCCTTGCTAAAAATCACTTGATAATCCAATCTGCTGCCTCTATACCTATTTAATGCTAAGTTTAACCAGGCAAGAATATGGGTTTATTCGCTAAGATACGCTAGAAGGGAAAGTTCAATGCAGTATGAAATTATGCACGAAGGCTCAAACGCTGTGCTGCGCGTTAATCTTCAGCGCGGCGAGAAATTCAAAGCAGAAGCCGGAGCCATGGTAGCTAAGTCTCAGCATCTTTCAATCAAAGGCCATATGTGGGGAGGAATATTCGGCGCCTTCAAAAGATCTTTTTTGGGCGGTGAATCATTCTTCTTTCAAGAAGTAACCGCCACTACTGGCGATGGCGATATCATTATCGCTCCATCGGTACCTGGTGACATAAAGATTTTGCCAATGCGCAATAGCGAAGATTACTACATTCAAAATGGCTGTATGCTTGCCGGCTTAGGCGACATTGAAATGGATACCAGAGTACAAAAGCTAACAGCTGGTGCGTTTTCTGGGGCTGGCTTCTTCATATTGCATGTGCGCGGCCACGGCGAAGTAGCAGTAGCAGCCTTTGGTGCCATTATGGAAATTCCTATAGCCGCCGGTAAAGAATATATGGTCGACAACGGACATGTGGTGGCATGGTCGGGAGACCTTGAATATCAAATAGTAAAAGCAGGGGCCAACTGGATTTCAAGCTTCACCAGCGGCGAAGGTCTGGCCTGCAAATTCACAGGGCCAGGAAAGGTCTGGATCCAGACGAGAAACCCGAAAGGATTCGGTGCCTGGGTTCGTCGCTTTGTGCCGAGCAGGGGGTAAGGTTTCGTCTAATGAGCGAGGATTTCAAAGCTCGACTATTTGAAGCAGAAGCCGCCGAAGCTAAAGTTGTTACACTGCAACTTAGCGCTCAAGGTCTATACATCAAAGAAATTGATGCTAACTTAAGCTTAGACGATCTCACTATTGAAGCGGCTGGCCATGCCGGAGATCGCTTCAAGATTATCTGTGGCAAGAGTGGCAGGGTCCTCATTACCCACGACGACAAACTGCTAGAGCAACTAAAACAAAGTGGCTCAACAGCTATCACTAAGCTAGCTGATCAAGCTAGAAAAAACGTGACCCAGCGGCACCATCGCTTCAAGCGCTACTGGCTAACTGTATCGGCAATTTCGGCTCTGTTGTTGCTCGCCACAGTACTGGCCATGGACCCACTAGAAGCCGCGCTGGTTGCCAGCATTGATAATAAATTAGAAGCGAAAGTAGCTGATTTTCTGCCCAAGCCCAAAAACGAAGAAAAGGATACTGTTCAATCTAAACGCATAAACAAAATCGGCCAAAGGCTCGTTGCCCAGCTAAACAATTGCCCATACACATTTCATTTTCAAACAAACAAAGACCCTGAAATCAATGCCTTCGCCTTTCCCGCTGGCTCCATTTACGTCAACACTGGTCTCATAGATGCAGCTCAAAGCGACGACGAACTGGCGGGGGTAATGGCCCATGAAATTGGCCATGTCTTGCATCGAGACGTTTTAAGGGCCGCAGTCAGAAGAGTTGGCTTACTCTCTTTCATAACCATCATAACTGGTGCTGGAGCTGGCTCTGAGACCGCAGACAACATGGCCAATATGCTTTCTATGGCCGAAGGACTAGAGAGCTTGAATTACAGCCGCAAGCAAGAGACAGCCGCCGACATTGAAGGAATCAAATTGGTGACCTTGGCCGACTACAAAGGAGAGGCCTTCATCGATTTTTTCCAGCGACTAGAATCAGACAAATTGACAAAAGACAATGCCGTCCTCGCCATCATATCTAGCCATCCAATGAACAAAGAGAGAATAGCCACAATCAGAGCAGAGCTAGAAAAGTTTCGCAACCAATTGCCGACAAAGAAAATCACTAAGTAGCACTTAGCAGCGCCAGACCATCTCAGTGCGCACCAGGCAATCCTGGAACTCGGCGAGCACCATATATGATGGCAGCACTTTTATTAAAATTATTGTCTGACCCAGTACCAGGTAAAAATGACGGAAGAAAAGACGGATGCGTATATAAGTACCCTCCTGGAAGAGGAATTTTCTGTTTATTCGCACCAGAAGACGCCATTGTGTACAGTCCAAGATTTTCAAGCTTTGTCTTATCGAAATTGACAAAGACTATTGTCTTGCCATCATTAGACCACTCCGGGATGGCACTAGTGACACCAGGGCTGGTTAGCGCTTGCTCTGCCCCAGTACCAACATTAACGCTAACAACTCGCCAATCTACCCCGCCGAAATAGCGCATAAAAACAACCATGTCAGCGCTTGGTGAAAGCCACGGATCATAGTCACCAAGCTTAAAACTAAGGTCACTCGAAGTTGACACGATTTGCGGTTTTGTTAGCTGCTTCACGTCACTGCCATTTAATTTCATTGTGTACAAACAACACGGCGACCGATTCGAGTCTAAAGGCACAACTGCAAACACAACTATTCCGTTGATGCAATGTGGATCAGAAACCGCCATACCCAAAGGTGTCGGTAAGCGCGCTGTCGACTTAGACGATAAATGGTGCAACCTCAGCTCAGGCAACGACTTCAAATCAGACTTATGCACGTACAAAATAGAGTCGTTATCAACCCAACTGCTGTTAGCGTTCAAAACATACGGGCCTGTCGGTTCAATAGATAGTTGGTGCGAGCCATCAATATCGGCAACAAGCACTTCAGTATGCAAATAATCACTGCCATTCTCTTCTGCTATTCCGCCGCTAAGCAGGCGATTGTAGCGAGTAAAAGTAATGTGCTTACCATCAGGAGAGACTCTGGGGTGCGACAGTTCACGTTTGTCGTCGAACAAAATCGGACGAATGGCACTGCCATCCAGCTTCGCTATATAAATTCCAAATAGGTCGTGGCCCCGATAGCCGAAAAACCACGGACTTGACGCCACTATATTCTGCCAGAAAAATCCTGTCAGAACCAGCAGTCCAACCAGTAGCGTAATTACTAGTGCTTTTAGTCGTGGTTTTCGTCGCATCTTTCAATCAAGATGCTAGCTTACAGCAGCAGGCTCCAACACGTTAAGTGCTGGCACACCTGTGCCATCAAAGTATGTCGCTAACTGATCAAGAGAGAACTGCACTCCTGAATAGAAATCGCCAAAATCACCATACTTAGAACTAGCTTCATCGAAACGCATTTCATAGATGAGCTTCTTGAACACCATTGGATCATCAGCATAAAGATCAACGCCCCACTCAAACTTATCAAAGCCGATAGAGCCAGATATGACCTGATTAACAAGACCATGATAGGTTCTGCCAATCTTGCCGTGCTCAATCATCAACTTGGCCCGCTCTTCGTAGGGCAAGGTGTACCAGTTGACAGCTTCGCCACGCTTCTTATCCATGGGATAGAAACAAACGTAGCGACGTTGGGGAATGCGAGCCCAGAGACGACCACCAAAGTGTGGGATTTTTGCTTGTGCCATCACCATTTCGTCAAAGGCTTCAACCCACTCAGGGGAGCCAGCTTTGAGCTCACGCTCTTTCAACGCAGCATGAATCTTGCCGGTTGCTTCATAAAGGCCAAGCTCAAGCACTGACACATACGAAGTAGCTGGAGTGAGGTAATTAGCCAAACGCAGCTTGTCAAAAAGCATTTGAGCGTGGGCCATACCTTCATAATTTCTGCTGTAATGAGTGAGCATAAGGTCGGCCTTATGACCAAGCATCTGGGCCAAACCAAGGTCGCTATCTTCGCCCTCTTTCAAGGTTGATAGAGCCGCAGTTGCTTCTTTTAAAATCGCAGCACGCTCATCGGCCGGCAGCTCGTCCCAAGACAAGCGGTCAAAATCAAACATACGGTGGAGTATCCACCAACCTTCCAATGATTCGGGAACGCTGGGATGACGCATTGGCGTAGTTCTCCTTGATGAGATAAGCAGGTTATATGCTAGCGCACATGGCTTGGCAAGCGCCTAGATGCTAAGCAAGTATTTGCAATCGCACCGGCTTGACAACAAGCCCCCTATGCATTTGACGCTCTTACTTCTCGCCGAGGGGCAAGAAGAGATCGTCTGGCGGCAATTCATAAAGAGCGCGCAAGGTGACAAAGTCGTTGCGGGTAACCGGGCTAATATTCGAATACTGCGCGCGTTCCCGCCAGCTAACTGTTACTCCATGACCGCACATTACATCGCTCGATTCGCTACTGTGCTGACCCAGACCAAGCACATGACCAAATTCATGAGCACTGGTCTCGCGCAACTCTTTAGGAGTCTGCGCCCCCCACTTACGTAAATACTCAGTCTCGACATGAACAATGCAGCGGGCCCGCCCTACTCCAGTCCAGGGATAGTAGGTGCGGCCCACTGAATCGCCCCCACTCTGCGGGCACCAGAAGTACAAAACATCGGCCTTTCTAGGATCATCGACAAACTTGAATTTGATAATTCCCTCGGCTGCAACCCAGGCCCAGTCATTAATGCCTTCTTTGATTATTGAGGCATAGCTAGGAACATAGTGATCTACCCGACTCAAGTGCTCGAAGAAGCCCGGCTTATCAAACATTGAATAGAGTGTTCGACATTTATCAGATGTAAGATCAGGGCCAACGAAACCCGGTGGCAACTGCAAGCCATCGGCAACCCAAATCTTGATCTCTCCCTTTGCCTTATCCCAACGCATCAACTTACCGTTTTCTAGCTGTGAATAAGGACGAATGGAGCTGAATTGCTTCTTCCAGTCTTTTAGGGCCTGAGCTGCCAGTTTGCCCCACTCGCTAGCAGGATCTGTCATCACCACTACGCGACAGAGGGCATGCTCAGCTATCTCCATCTGATTTGAGCTGAGCGCAGAGACAGCCAAATAATATTGAAACGATGGATCCCTTGGCTTCTTTTTAACACATTCTTGAAAGAGCTTGCAAGCTTCAGGATAATTTCGCACCATGTACAACTGCAAGGCTCTCTGCTGCAACTTATCTAAATCAGCCGCTGTGGCAGCTGAACCTGAAGGGCGACCACTCTTTTGTTTAGCCTTAAGAGCGAGAGCTTCTTGATTGACAGTAGACGAAAAGCACCACACTAGAAGCAGCCCACACACAGCAAACTTGACCGAAGCTGCCCTATCAATCATTCGTGTAATTTCGATGGCATCCACCTTGGGTGCATATTCAAATTCATATTTAAATTCAAATTCGTCGTCAAACTGATGTGGATCATTCCCTTTTCGCTACCAGTCAAAACCACTAAACCGGAGCATTCCAATCAATTTCAACCCACCTTTGTACGGTTGCTAGCCACCAACAACTGCTAGAATTAACCAGGCGAGGGATAAAAATGAGCAGTGACATTTGCAAAAACTGTGGCAAACCGCCCCTCGCTGGGCGTGCCGGCTCAGTCACATCTTATTTCTTCCAACATAACTATTGCCAGTGTGCCGCGGATAGAAATATACAAGCGAATAACAGGGCGAAAGTCAGCACCGATAGTAGCCCGCTCTGTTCAAATTGCGGCAAGTCGAGGCCAACAAGTAAACGAGCTGGCTCGTTCACGTCATTTCTATTCAAAGAGCTTCGCTGTAGCTGCCCAGGCCCGAGTGTGGGCTCACCGTCTGGCTCTGATGCTAAAAAGAACAAAGTGGCTGGAGCAAATAAAGAACGCAGCCAAACGGCAAACCGGCTAGCGCAGAAGAAACAATTCACTGAAAGCATAAAGAACCGCAAACTCGATTCGGGTGAATCCGCAGCTCAAGTTATTCTTCCAGCCAATACCGTCATTGGTGGCACCTATCGCATTCTCTCGCTAATTGGCATGGGTGGAATGGGCGTTGTCTACCTGGTTGAGCAAACTTCCTTGCATAAGCAGTTTGCCCTGAAAGTACTATCTCCAGATCTAGTAAACGAACAAAACTGGCTGCGCTTCAAAGCTGAGGCCAAAACTATGGCATCACTAAATCACCCATCTTTTGTCAATGTCTACGATCTAGGTATACATGCAGGCTCGATTCCATTCTATTCAATGGACTATTTAGTTGGTCGCAGCCTAGAGGAAATACTAGTAGACGAAGGACCTCTCAAACTAGAACAAGCTCTGAATATATTTATTGAAGTCTTAAATGGACTTGCGTATGCCCATCGAAACGGAATTATACACCGCGACATTAAGCCCGCCAACATTATGCTTCGCACCATTAGCGGTGCAACTCAAGTGAAAATATTAGATTTCGGCATTTCCAAACTAGTTAGCTCTGAAGCCAGCAAAATGCAAAGCATGACCATGGCTGGTGATGTTTTTGGCAGCCCATACTACATGAGCCCAGAACAATGCGCAGGTGAGGGTGTCGATGCGCGCTCTGATATTTATTCGGTTGGCTGCACACTCTTCGAAGCGTTGACTGGTTATGTTCCATTTGAAGGCATAACTACAGTCGACACTATGATCATGCATCAAGAAGACGAGGCACCACTGCTAAGCCATGTTCTACCAGTTAAGAGCTTTCCAAAATCGCTAGAGGCAATTGTCGCCACTTGCCTAGCAAAATTACCAAGAGACCGCTATCAATCGGCCAAGGAAGTAGTTCTAGACTTAGAGCGAATTCGAGCAGCCAAAGAGATTGAACCTAGTTCACCAGCTTATCGTCAGTTGAACAAACCAGTCACAACAAGGAATGACATAGGAAAGGAAGGCGAAGACGACGAAATATATAGTGAAACATCATCAACCAAGCTAGCAAAAACGATTTTCTTATCTGCCGCATTCATGGCAATCGTCATATTGATAGTAGCTGGCGTAAGCTTTTTCCCTAAGCCAGCTAACAAAGCAGAAATTGCTACAAAGGCCTTTGAAACTGACCCACTAAAGATGGATAAATACGCCACCGAAATAACCAAGGTTACCTCATCGGAAGATCAGAAACTTGGCGATAGATATTATTATTCACAAATGATTGATGGTGGCAAAACAATTCAATTCAACTTTCCGATAAATAGGTCAATTGGCAAAATAGGACCCGCAGAAAACAACCTCTCATTAAATGAAGCCCAATACACAGTAACTTTTCCGGCTAGCTATAAACTACAGTTTCGTCCTTACAGTGATGCCTTTGAACATCCTGAAATCTTCAATTCGTTCAGACCGACCGATCTCTATTCGCTAATAGGGCGTGGTGAAATGAACGCAACCTACAATCTAAACCTTGCCATGCCCTCTATTGCAAAACTTACGGAAATTAGATCTCTCAACTTTCGATCAAGTAGAATCGACGATGACCAAGTTGTCTATCTCAATAAGATGCCGAACCTAGAAGATCTTGACTTCACTCTTACACGCCTTACCGGTAGAGGCATGGCAAAATTTAAGAGACTAAAGAACCTAAGATCATTCAACTTTAGCCACAACACTGACTATAAACCCATGCTGGCTGCACTAGCGGGCTCAAAAAACCTCCGACGGCTATCCCTTGAGTCGGTCTATCCTCCGCTATCTGCGACTGAAGCCAAACTAATAGCCAGTTGCAAAAATATTGAATCATTAGTTCTCGACGGAAGCCTGGCCTCAGATGAGACTCTACAAATTCTGACCAGTCTGCCAAAACTACGATACTTGAGTGTGAATAGCTGTGCAATAAGCCCAAAGGCAATTGAAAATTTCAAAAAGTCATATCCAGCAGTACACTTTCTAGTTTCGCCCGCGTCTCAACCCACCGCCGCATCTGTTTTTGGCGGCGAATCTCCGGCGGACTGGCTAAGTAAGTAAGTAAGTAAGTAAGTAAGTAAGCATCCTCTTCACCATCGGTGCCACCATCAACGAACCAATTTACAACCACCTCGCAGGCGTCTTACTGGGCACCGCCATTGGTGATGCTCTTGGTCTATACATGGAAGGACTATCGGCTAAAACTATCTCGGCATCATTTGCCAATGGCATAAACCGCTATTATTTACTCGGCAATATTGGCTTTGTTAGTGACGACACAGAGCAGTCGGCCTTGGTGGCCCAATCGCTCGTGCGCTATCCCCACGACAGCGATGGTGCCACTCAAGCATTTAAAGTTGCCATGCTGGGTTGGTTTTCCAGACTACCTTTTGGCGTTGGCCGAGCCACTAGTCAGTCGTGCTTAAAAATGCTCACTGGCGCAAAAGAAACTGGCATTCGCTCAGCTGGCAATGGGGCTGCCATGCGCGCAGCAGTCATCGGTGTTTTCTATCACGACAATCAAGAGTATCGCCTCAAAATCGGCAAAAGCATTGCTTGCACCACTCACCTTGACCAAAGGGCAATTGACGGTGCGCTGTTCGTAGCTGAACTAGCGGCGGCCGCCTATAGCAACAGGAATTCGCAAGATCCAAATCGCCGCCTCCAGAGCTTCGATTCGGCAATTGGCATCGTGCAAGAAACCTCACTTCGTGCCGCCTTAGACTCAGCCCGCAACCTCGCCGGGCAGGCCGCGACCATAGAGGCCGCCGCACAAGAGCTAGGCTGCAGCGGCTTTGTCAATCATAGTGTTACCCTTGCTGCTTTTGCTTTTCTGCGCTGGGGTGACGATACTTTGGCAGCATTACAGTGGACGATCAAAGCCGGAGGAGATACAGATAGCAATGCCGCAATTGTCGGCGCTTGGTGCGGCGCGCTTTTAGGAGAGCAGGGTCTGCCAGCCAATCTAATCGACAAAATTAATGATGGACCTTTTGGTCCCAGCCACTTACGTCAGCTTGCTTGCGCCTTAGGAGACATTAAATTTGGCAAGACCTCGGCCACTCCCACCTACTTTTGGCCAACGGCTCTCGTGCGCAATCTTGTGCTCATTCCTATCATTCTCGGCCATACATTAAAACGGCTAATACTAGTAAGCTCTAAAACTAATCGATGATTACTTTTGCAGAGTTTTGGGCACTTATCAACTGTATCGATTAAACAAGTAGCCAATCAACCAGCTAACGGCACAGACAAACACTTACTATGGCCGACAAACCCACAGGCGACGCACCCGCGAATAACTCGGCTCGGGCTCTTGATAGAGGCCAAATTAGTGACGGCCAAGGCAAAGCTGATTTAGCGCAGTCTATTTACAGCAAGCCTGAAGACTTCCGCCGCACAATCGGTTTAACGCAAAACTCGGCCGATTCAATGAAAGCTTTTGACGGTACTGCCGGGGCGCCGCAATTGGTCACCCAGTTACCAGCCGATTTCAGGTCGATACCAGAAGGGCGCCGCAAAGAAATAGCCGGCATGGCCGGTGAATTGCTCAAACCCTACACCAACAAAGCCGACGCCAACAACCGCGACGCCGATGGCAAAGTCAGCTTTGGCGAAATTGGCTCAATTATGGACCGCATCGCCAAGAGACCAGATTTATCAGAGCTAGAGAAGTGCCGGCTTTGGTCAGATGTACGCATAGGTATGGGAAAAATGGGATTGCCCATAGAAGACTCTGACCAAGTGCCGAAAATGATAGATTCTTGGCACGGAGCAAAAGATCCTTGGCACGCCTTAATCACGTTGGACGACGGCTACCATGGCAACCGCCTTATTAATATGACGCCAGAGAAAGCTACCCAGGCCATAATCGACCACGAAAATGGCGCAGACAACGGCCACTATCCGCTGTGGAAGCAGGTCGGCTGGCAGGCCGCAAAAATCATACGGGGCGTCAATCAAGGCGACATTGAATCTTCTGAAGGGCAGCTTAAAGCCCTAAGGGCGCTGCGCGAAACTGGCATGTTCTCAGACTATGCCAAAGAGTGGAAGAAGCAATTTGTGCGCAGCAAGTCAGACTAATTTTTCACTTGCCAATTGGCACCAGCTACGGTGCGCCCCCAACAATACCAGGAGGGACCGTGGAGGCCTGTGCCGCAATCCTTTGCTGTTCACTTTGTTGTTCAGCGATGCTTTGTTGTGCCGCAAGACGCTCCTGTTCTGCACTACGAGCACGAACCTTGGCAAAATGCCTGAACATAGCGTCAGGATCATCAAAAATTCCGTATAGTTCACGGTCTCTCGGGCTGACAGTGCCGTCCTTGACCATATATTGAAGTAGCTTATCAACCATTCCATACTTTTCTTTGCCAATGAAGCCGACCGGTACTTCACCAAGCTTTCCGGTTTGAATATGAGTGAGAGTATCAAGGTTCTCAGCCGCTGTGCCTATACCGCCATCTTCACCGACAAATCCTTGTGCCTTCTTCAACACTTCCATACGGGTAAAGAAATTACGATGGGTCAATGTTAGGGTCTGATAGCCGTTGCCGCGTTTTTCGTGAGGCAGCTTGAGCACCACACCAATCGAATTGCCGCCGGCCTCGTAAGCTCCGCGATTGGCTCCTTCCATGGTTCCTGGCCCACCGCCAGTCATAACATCATAGCCCTCTTGCACCGCCCGGCCACCAATGTAGCGAGCGCGCTGATAGCGGAAGTCATTCTCAGCAAACCGAGCCGAGCCATATACCGTCAAAATTGGCTTAGGATTAGGCCTATTAGCCAGGGCATCGAGACTATAAGTGAAATCTTGGTGACCGCCAACAATCTGCTTGCGCCAGTCTTCGGGCATAATGCTCTTATCAATTTCTCGGCGCAGATTGACACTAGTACGGTCGTACCAAGAGGGTAGCTCACGCCCCATCAATTGCTCAGCTTTAAGTGGATTAGCCTGGCTGGGCTCAAAATCATAGCGCTTAGGAAAATTAGGGATGCGCGTGCTGTCAGCCAATTTGGTCATATCTTCCAGGGTGCGGACACCGCGAATTCCACTAGTGGGAACGATATGCTCACTCAAAATATTAGCGCCGCCATTGAGAGCACCACCAACAGACATTGCCACAATTGATTTAATGCGATCCTCACTTGAGGCTAGACCGCGACCTGATAGCAATGAGTGGGCATCTACACTAATTTCACCGGCGGCAGCCCCAGCTATAGCAGAACTAACGACGTCGTTGCGCAAGAGCCCCGAGCCGCTAGCCTTGAGGCCAATTGTACCGGCTGTCAGAGAAACCATGGTCAGGGCCGAAACGCCAGCATTTTTGACGCGTTCGGCTAAGAAATTGCCGTTCTCATCGCTAGGTGTTAAGACTCCACCAAATACGGCGCCGAACTTTGCCGACTTAATTAGGGCTGGAGTAACACCCTTGTTCAAACCGTAAGTAGCCGATTGCTCAAACTTGCTAGCGGCCCCAGCACCAACCATTTTGTGAAAAATTATTAGCGGAATGGCAGCGGCCGCAGTACTGCCGACGACTTCACCGGCAAATGCCGCAGAACCCACTTCAGCGGGTTTGGGAGGCTGAAAGAACTGCACCTTAGGCAAAAATTTTGTATCAGCAACATGATCAATGATCTGAACGACACCGCTTACTGGCGCCTGAATTGCTGTGTATTTGAAAGAATCTATGGCATGTTCTCTGAACTCAGACAACGCAGATGCACTCTCGGTGTTGTCTGCTGATGCTTGAACCACCTTGCTTGATGCAAGGTCGCTTGATTCTCGATTTGGAAGTTGCGGCAAATTTCAGCCTCTAAGACGAAGCAGCAATACCAGATTACAGATCTAGTATCAACCCAATCTAAAGGTTACGAAATGGTGAAAATACGCTCGCCGCTCGAAGGCCTCCTATTTAACTCGACAAACAGCCAAAACGCGCTCAACAACAGAGCGCAAACGATAATTAAATCCACTATTTTCTAGATAGACACTAAGAAGATCATGCTGCATCATCACTTTCGATTTCAGTTGATAGGCCTGAGAAAAAGCATTAGAGCGGTAGGCAGCTCTGCCGCTCTTGCTAAACTGAAACCATCCGCCAAGGTTGATTCCCATTGAAATTGAGTCTCTCATCAGAGTTTCTAAATCTATTGGATTGTCCTCAGCGTCGTAAATATCGATCAAATGATGAATCTCAAAAGGTTGAGTGTACGAACAGGTAAAGTCAATTTCGCCTGCCGTAAACCCCTCAAGTTCATAAAATTCGATTTGCTTCCAGCCTTGTTTTGCATCGACAGTAGCAACAACACGCTCTACATCGAGCACAATGCCAATATCGTTTTTTACATTGGGCAAGACCCGTTTCACTGTTTCAATTGCATGGTCGCGACTACGCAGCGAAACACTAGAGAAAGACTCAAAAGTCTCTTCAGCAACTCGTCCGGCTGATCGAGTAGAGTAGGTCTCAACTAGTTGCTGGCGCTGGGGGCCGCCCACGGCTCCGAGCACGGCTTGCACTTTGGTCGCCTCACCTTCTTTGGCCAACTGAGCAACAACGCTCTTGGCCAGGCGAGCCTGCTTGCCGCCATCAATATGAAGGTGCAAAGAGCCCAGAGTGCTAAAAGAAGCATAGGCCGGAATTACCATGGGAGAAGAGGCAATTGAGCCACTCAATGGAGGAATGAACAGACTAGTTGAGGTTTGTTGATGCTGCATTGTCGCAAGCCTCTGATGGCGGGAATGACCTAGCAGTGCTGAGCCGAGCAAGGGCAAAGCTCTCCATAGATGCCAAGATACAGGCAATCTGTGGCGGACATGTGTCACTGATGGGCGATTCCCTTAGTTCCCCGCTCAACTCCTATCGACGACGGCGAGGCCTGCCTATCTTACGGGCAAATTTCCGAGAGTTCGAGGCTCGGTTACGCCAGAAGTCATCATTAAATTCGCGGGAAAAGGAGCGCAAAAGTTCTTTCATGCGCAGCACTTTCGCTCTGAGAATTCTGTCGGTGAGGGCTAGCCTTTCTGTACCTTTGTAATCAACAATCAAATGGGTGAAAACCTCGGCTTTATCCTCCTGAACGGCATCCATGGCGTACTCAGAAATAAAACCGCTCTGCGGAGTAGCTTTGGCTGTATTGATGATGTCCTGGTGATAAACAAATCCAGGTCGATTCAATGACTTCCAGTGATTATCGAAGAGGCCGTTGAAGTCATCGAAATAGTCAATCATATGGAAGAGTTCATGATGCACCACACCATGCTTATAGAGTTTGTTGGCAGCAAGCCCTATATTCAAATAGATCTTGTTTCGAGCAAAAGCAAGACCCAGACTGCCAAGCCAGGCAGCACAGGTCAGACCGCCCTCCCTTTCTCCCTCGGACACCAAATCGCGACAGAGAATAATTTCATTGAGCTTGCTCTTTTTGATCACACTCGGCGGGTAAATCGAAAGCTCTTTAGCGAGTATGTTCTGTAGGTACTGCTGGCAAACTCTTTCATCGGCTGGCAGACAGGCGATGCCCAAGCCGGTACGCTCAAGTTCAGTGACGATGCGAACGCCATAGATATTGAAAATTTCTTGTACTAGCTCTTCCAGAGAATTCATAGAGTCTTTTTGCATCTAGGGTCGGGCAATGTCCAGACGTAATCTTTCAAATTTAAATGGTGCCAAAGTGAATAGCAAAAGGACTAACTATCGTAGTCACCATTCCAAGGCTCTCGAAAGACTAAGTCACCTGGCTCCATAGTAACTGATGCTCCTTCTCCCCGAACCGAGGTTTCAATCATGCCGAAAACTGCACCATCAAATTCAACCTTGAATAGCTTAATAGCAATATCTCCATAACTAATAACTCCGAGTGTGCGAATATAATCTTCTAGTGTTTCAGTTGCTAGATTTACTACCGCTTCCTCGCCATCTGAAGTTCGACCAATAGCTTTGTGCTCAGTTCCAAGATGCTCACCGTTCGCATCAAATTTGTGCAACACAGCATGCCAAAGTTTTCGCCTTTCCCAGGCGTTCTTACTGGTGTCTGCCTGAAGCTCAGGACTTTGGTCGGTTGACGCCACCACTTGCCCCCAGAATTGCTTTTCGCCATCGTAATGACCGATGTAATGTGAACCGCCAATATATCGAGCTACTGGAATTAAAAGAGGTATTTTCTTTGAGCGATATGGCTTAGGTTCACTTCTATTTTTCTCCTTCTCAAGAGTTCGTTCTCGATCTTCATTGTCAAAGCTGATAATTTCCCCATCAGTTTTTGGAAGACTTGCAAACTTCGCGTCTATTAATTGAAGCAGCTTATCTGTATCAAAATTAGTTTGCTGCGCAAGCTGTGGTGCCAGAACACTAAACACTTCCCTGAGTTCGCGCAAAAAATGCTTAAATCGATAACATCCGCGCTTCTCCTCAGATTTCAATCGATCAGAACCAAAAGGTTGATTGTAGGCAAATGCCGGATATTTACTTGTGTACACGATTCTAAGCGTCTTAGTTCGTTTAGAAAATTCGAAAAGCGGCTCTGCTGGAAGGCTCTCAGTGAATCTATCAAACATAAGCCTTTGCCAGCCAGTTCTGAAATCACATTTAAACAAAACATCTATTTCTAAATTCTTTACATCCTCTCCGAACTCATACTCATGCAGCCTCAAGAAAACTGGAATTGTTGACAACAAAATATGAGACCCAATTCCCAACCAAGTTTTGTACGTGATTCTGGCTTCCATCTTCGTTCCTAATCTTGTACCACGCCGTTAACTTCACTAATACCGGCCCCCTTTGTCTCAGGGTTCTGCGACCAAGTTTTGCTATCGCTATCAGTAATTATATAGATGCCGGGCTTCAGTACAGTATCGGGCTCACAAATCCAGTAAGCATTAGGTACGCCCCCTTGACCAGGTGCCGTATGAGTAGACCAGGGGCCATAGACAGTGCCATCTTGATGCACCAAACCGATTTCACCGGGGTCTTGCCCGCGGCCATCGTTCCAGTGATAGTTCATCAGCCTTGACACTAATACTGGTGCCTTGAGGGTAAACCAAGTGGGACGAGTCGGCAAATTGAATACTGCCGAAATATTGCCGTTCTTAAAGATACTAACAACCGGCTCACGTCTATAGGCCTTCTGAACAGTTGTCTTTGTCGTATCAGGAACAATCTTGACCTTAGCAATGCCAGACTTGCCAGATAAATCATTCTGTGACCAAGTAGAGGGGTCGCTATCAACTACAGTGTAGTGCCCTGGCGCGAGTGTCACTCGCGGCTCGCATTCCCAATAAGCATTGGGCACTCCGCCTTGCCCCGGCTGCCCCCGCACCGCCCACGGACCATAAGTAGTGCCATCGGCATGCCGCAGGGCTAGGGTACCAGGAACACTGCCTTTGCCATCATTCCAGTGATAGGTCATTAAGTAGACAACAGAAGAAGGCACATCTAAATCAAAAGTTGTCGGCTGCTGAGGCCTATTGAATACGCGATAAATATTGCCATTATTCAAAATTGTTTTAGGCGGGCGAACTTTCACCACCGGCTTAGCTTCACTTTGAACAGCTGTGGGCTTCTCTTGCAAATCGAAAACGCTCTCTTCTCCTAAACCTTCGCGAGGGGCCGTAGGTGGCGTCGACAGGCAAAGTGCCGAACCATCCCAGTGACTTTTCATTTCAGGTGTCTGCAACTGGCCCCGATCTCGCAAGACCTCATCTTCTACTCTGTCTTTCATATTCTGAAAAGCGGCACCAAGGGTAGTGCGTCCACTATTCTGCTTCAATGCTTCAATCAGGCAACTGGTGAAAACACTATTTTGATACTTCTTACTTTCCCAAGAAACTTGACTTGGTTGACTGGAAGCTATCACCAGCTGACCAGTACCTGCCACAACTGCACTGGCATCGACGTTAGCTGAGCGGGCAAGCCCCTTAGCATCAGCCGAAGCAGCACCACTATGACAAGCATCTAAAATAATTACCACACGATCACAGTGTACCCGCGCTTTGATAATGCGCATTAAATCTTGCAATGGAATGCCAGTAGCATAAAGAGATTCAGTATCAGTATCGTAGGCAACAATATAGTTGACCCCACCGACGTCCATATCAGCCGGGCTGCCGTGACTACTTATATAGACAACAACAAGGTCATCGGGGTGAGCTAGACGCGGCAACCAGCGGTCGCCAATGGTGGCTAGAATATTGGCGCGGGTAGCTTTCTCATTAATTAGAAGTCTAGTGTGGTCTTTTTTAAAGCCCCCAGATGTGGTTAGAAAATCGTAGAAATCAGTGGCATCTTTAGCAGGATAGCGCAGATTGATTTTGCCATCAGCAAATTTGCTAATACCAATCACTAAAGCCCACTTATCTTTAATCGGTCGATTAGTAGCAGGTTTTGAAGAGCTAGCCTGCGCTACGGGCTGGGCGGCATAGACCGCTTGAAATGAACTAGATTGTGCGAAAGGCAAAAGGCCAGAGGCGACCGAAATCACAAGAAGAGACGGGAGAGCTGACGCCAACCGGGCAAAACGAGACATAAAACCCTCTACGTGCTTAACCATACATACTGGAACCGCTAGGTAGATAATGGCCCATTCTAATAGATTTAACATCCTCCATCTGGCTTAAGTCTTAAGCAGTTTCCAGTAGCCTCACCTGCACTTGAAAATTGCATTGAACTATTTTGCCAGTTTGAACGTATCTGTATGAGTAACCCTTGAAGCAAACTGTGAGGTACTCATGAATACTTCCGATATCTGTCTATTGCCTAGCCAAGCTCCGTCTTCCCCATGGCCACTGAAATTAAAATCAGGGCCACACCAAGATTTACTGACGACCTGCGACTTTAGCGATAGTGCGCAAAGTCAAAAAGAGAATGATCCACTTAACAAATCGGTGGGCACACTTTTATACAAAGCCCTTTCAGCAAAAGATGCCCAAGAGCGCGTGGCCGCAGCAAGACAAACTATTGACAGTTCAAATGGTGCTTGTGGGATAGCCTGGTTGGTTCTAGCACGCGAAGGGGTGAATAGCCCAGAGTCGGCAATGATCTATTCGCAACGAGCAATTGACCGCATCAAGCAAGAATTGCACGACAGTAATTTCGGCGAATATTGCCTCTACAACAGCACCTATACAATCGCCCTAGCAGACGCGGCAGAAATGGCTTTCAATGCCGGTCGCAAGCGCGACGCCATCGAGATGCTCAGGCAACAACTAGATGCAGATGTTGCAGATGAGCTTTGGAGCGATTGCCAGATAATATTGCGAGATCAGTTAGCAAGTTTGCTGATTCAGATGGGCGAGGCCAAAGAAGCTCAGACCTTCTTATACTCACACCCAGACAATATCGAAGCGTGGCATTACCTCAATGCCCTGGCTCACTATGTCATTAGCGGCGATTGTCTAACAGCAAGAAGTGCTTTGACCTGTGCCTTCAAAGCAGGAACAATTACAGCGCAGAAATTGCTAGGAAGCTACTCAATATTTGAGCACAATAGCGACCAGTTTGATCAAGCCATATGTATAGAAAAGGCAGCAGCTGCCTGGCTCAACAACGAAGACGCCAGAGGCTGGCTAAAGAATGTCTTTCAAGATCCAAATTCAGTTGTATCGCGAGAATCAATTGCTATTGCCATTGAGAATAAAGACAAGAAGCGTTGGCAACTATGGGACAGTCGCGAAACCAGTGCGGCATATTTTATGGATCAAGAAAGCTACAAAGAAGCAGCAAAAGAATTCAAGGCAGCCTTGAGAGAAGCTGAACGCATTGACTATTCATACTTCCCTTTTCTCAATACAATCACAGGCCTACTTGCCCTCAACGAAGAAGTAGATTTTTTGCCGCTGGCCGCACTGACAAAAGAAGAATTGCGACAGAAGCTAGATGCGCGTGTGGAAAGATTTAAGGCTGAAAAATTCATAAATGATTGCCCTAATGATGCACTTATGGCCTTGCATTTTCAGTCGTTTGCCACAATCTACAGAGAATTGGGTGACCTCGAAGCGGCCACCGCTAACCAAATTAAAGCCTTGCAAATAGTGCGAAGTGAAAGTGCAAACACTAGTACCAGTTCAAGTACAAGTACAAGTACAGCAACAGCCCTAAGTTTTGCCGAAATAGTAGAAATAAAACAAACGCTAGCAGAGCTTTTATATGAGCAAAGTCGCTACCCCGAGGCCCTGATGTACTGCAGACAAGCGCTGACTATGCAAGAACAGTACCTAGGAGCTACTCACTTTGACGAGCTAGTCACTCTCGAGTTAGCCCATGACTGCTGCCAGCAGCTCGGCGATCAAGCCGGTGCAGAAACACTGGCAGGAAAAATGAGGGCAATAGACCCAATTGCAGGGTAAAAATTGCAGATTCAATCAAAAGTCTACCGTTTTTCGTCAAAAGTAGGTCCAAAATGGGTACAATTAGAGAGTGTCAAAAGGATACTCAATTTGTGATTCACCGCTTAGAGATTGAAAATTTCTACTCTATTCGCGACCAGCAGGTTATTGATCTGGTGGCGGCAAAATCTGCAACGGCGGAAAGCGGCAGACTAGTTCCAATCGGCCCAGGGGCATCAGAATTTGCCCCACTTGTCGTAGCTCTATTTGGTCCAAATGCTTCGGGTAAATCAACCGCATTAAGAGGTCTTTTCTTTCTTAGCTGGTTTATGCGCGACAGCTTCATCCACGGTATCGAAAAAGCTCTTCCGCTAAACAGATTCGCTGACGAAGAGAGCTTAGGAGCACCAACAAGACTGGCTATTCGGCTCAACGGTCCAAGAGATCCAATCAGAGGAGAAAAAGACGATCACGAATCTTGCACCTACGAGTACGAAGTCATTCTTGGTGGCGCCAGCGGATCACCACAAAAAGTCATTGCAGAATCTCTCAAATACTGGCCACTAGAAACACATCGACCAGTAAACCTTTTCAAGCGTGATAGAAACGGGCAAGTCAAAGCCCACAAGGCCTTTGGATTGACTGGCTACAAGTCTGCTCTAGAAAAAATACTGAGAGACAACGTCAGTGTTATTTCCACACTGGATCAACTGAGACATCCAATTGCTAGCGAACTATGTTGCTCAGCGACCAATGTGGCTAGCAACATATACTTCACACAGCGGAACGATTTGAGTGACAATGCTATCGCGCAACTGTACGAGCAAGACCCGACTCTGCTCGCAGCACTGAATAACGAGATAGAAAGAATCGACTTTGGTATTTCTGCAGTACAAATAGAAACTAGCGACACCGGGCTAACAACCTGGGTGCACCACAATGGGCTTACATCCCCGATTCCATTCTCCCTTGAGAGCCACGGAACCCGGCAGTTTATCAAGTTTTTCCCATTGCTCTTTCAGGCTCTTACGAGTGGTGGTCTGGCAATTATTGATGAATTGGATATTTCAATTCATCCTCATGTTTTGCCGCATATTTTGAGCTGGTTTTCAGACCCGAAGAGAAATCCACACAATGCACAGCTGTGGATGACAGCCCAAAATCCATCGATATTGGAAGAGCTAATTAAAGAAGAAGTCTATTTCTGCCAAAAAGACAGCTCCGGCTGTACCGAAATATACGGCTTAAAAGACATTCAATCGGTAAGGCGCGATGACAATTTCTATCGCAAATATCTAAGCGGCGTCTATGGCGCCGTGCCGACATTCGGATAGTATGAAATGCGAAAATATAAACTACAAAGACAGCGAATATTCTTCGGCTGCGAAGGTCAGAGCGAGCAAGCATATGCAGCGCTCCTCCAAAAGATTAACGACGGTCGGAGAAGGGATCTCTACTTTGCCACGACTGTATTGTCTGGAGGTGACCCACTGACTCTCGTAAATCGAGCAAGAATCACCATAGAGAAAATCGAAAGAACGAAGGAGCCATTCGACTTTCGAGCACTTCTTCTGGATACCGATTTGCAGACTGGCAACCTAAAGAATTCACAGCTATCAATTGAGCTTGCGGCCGAAATAGGTCTTCGACTAATTTGGCAAGAGCCATGCCATGAAGCGTTTTTACTTCGACACCTCCAAGGCTGTGCTAAAAGTCGCCCAAAGACAACAACCGAAGCAATAGCGAAGCTGAAAATGAAATGGCCAGTTTATAAGAAAAACATGACTTCCTTGAACTTGAGATCAAAAATCACGTTTGAGGGAGTCGTTCAAGCCTCAACAGTAGAAACGGCCCTCGGCGAGTTCCTCCTAGAGATTGGCTTCATTTAACTCCTAGTCTCAAATATCTTGCTTTGCGAAGACAAAAACACCCCTAGCAGCACTCTGGCCCTGTTCACCTGTATAATTAGCCAACTATATATACTTCTTTCTTCGAGGTTCTCATGAAGCCCAACGATACTAGCGTGGCTGAAGCTACATCTACCCACCTGAGAATTGGACCTCATGACGACCTTGTTGAGAGCTGTGTGGATGCCCACTACGAAGCTCCCGATAGTGACGAAGACGGGCAAGCAAGTGACATCGAAGAATCGCTTGATGCCTATGTGGCCGTGGCTATTCTTGGCGAATCAGTTGCTGAGCGTGTCAAAGCAGCTCATAAGGCTCTGAAAGAAGCAAACGGAGCCTGCGGAGTAGCCAACTTGATTCTGGCCCGCGAAGGCTCTGCCAGCCCAGCAGAAGCCTTAGAGTATGCCCAAAAAGCTGTTGATCAGCTCAAAGCAGAATGCAGCGATGAAGATTTTGAACTATACCAAGTTGACGCCGAAGCCTACACCCAGGCCGTCGCAGACTTGGCTCAACTAAACTGGAACTGCGGCAAGAAAACTGAAGCAGTGGAAATAGTCACTTCTTTCTTGCACGAATACAAAGAAGAATTGCCTGTCGAATTCAAAGCTATTCCCCGCGAGCTAGCCATAAGCTTCTTGTTGCAAATGGGTGAATACAAGGCTGCCCAAGCCATGCTTCAAGACGAAACCGAAAACGATGAGCAATGGCACTATCTCAATGCTTTGATTCATTTTGCTCTAACTGGCGATACCCTAATTTCACGCAGTGCCTTGTCTCGGGCCTTAATGAAAGGCACACTGATTGCCGGTGGCCTCACTAAAGACGACGAAAACTTGCACGACACAATAGTCGCGTTCGGTCTCGACCGACACATTGAAGATACAGCACCAGCCTGGCATTCGGTCAAAGGCGCTGTTGAATGGTTAAATGCTTTCTTAGAGCAACCACTGGCCCGCCACAATAGAAAGCTTGAAGAAATCGCTAAGTCAGCTGGTGACTTGCAGCGCTGGAAACGTTGGGAAGACGCCCTCGAAAGCGCCCAACACTTCAATGAAAAGAACAACGAGAAAGAAGCTAAGAACTCTCTAAAGGCGGCTCTGCGCGAAGCAGACCGCATAGATTACTCATACTTCCCATTCTTTGAAACAGTTTCAATTTTGATGGAATTTTCAGGCGGCGAGAAAAAGGCATTAGCCGACTTGCAGTCACAAGTCAAAACTCGTGCCCAGCGTTTTGAAGCCGACCCAACCCTAGGCGGTCCACTGAATGCCATGCAACTACAGGCCTGCGGCACGCTTTTCGATTTCCTCCAAGACTACGAAGCATCCCTTGCTCTGCATCAGAAAGCCACAGAATTAGTCACTAACCAAGTTGCTCAAAACGAACCCAACATCACACTTGTAGATGATGTCGATTTGCGCAACGAACTAGCTGGCACACTTTTGGCCATGGAACGCTTTGACGAAGCTCTACCGCTCTATCTAACAAATGCAGATGTTCTCGAAAGATATCTCTGTGCCAACCATGTCGAACTACTGGAGATGCTAGAGCCAGCTTACCGCTGCCTAACAAGCCTTGGACAAGAGAAAGAAGCAGAAGCCATGCTGGAGCGCATTAACGCTATCGACCCTATCTACCTAGAGGCGCTGGCAGAGGCAGGCCACGATTGCGATGATTGTGGTCACGACCACCACTAGTTCTTGCCAAGTTCATTGCTAAGCTCATTGTCAAGCGGCGGCTGCTCTGTGATATATTTGTCAACTGTCAAGAGTCGCTACTAAAAATGAACTTCCTTCACGCTCTCAAAGAAGCGCAGTATATCTGGCAGTCCCTAATGGGTCTAAGCTGGATAGCTCTTGCCATTTACATGTTCTGTAAGCCTGATGCCAACTTGATATGCGACACAGTTCCTGCGATATTCATGTTCATCACAGGCAGCGTATGTGTCTTCTTTGGTGTAGAGGCTTATCTTTTACGAGACGATCCCGAAATATGGCGCTAGCCCCGTCTATAGTTCAACTGTAATTGAGTTTGTAGTGCAAAGCTAAACCATGTCTGATCTTTGCAAAAATTGCGGCAAACCACCACTGGCTGAAAAGGCCGGCTCTTTCACGTCTTACCTATTCGTGCATAACTATTGCCAGTGCAAGGCAAACCAAGAGACAAGTTCATCATCTCTACTAGCGCGACAAACACTAGATAAATCTGAAAATTTAAAGGTTTGCGGCCGCTGCGGCAAGGCTATGGCTACCAAAGAGCGTTCTGGCTCGTTCACATCGTTTCTCTTCAAAGATCTGCGCTGCCAATGCAAAGATCCGGTGGTAGCTAAACCACTTACTACCAAAGCTCTTGAAAAAAGGCGAACAAATACATCGTTTCGCTCAACCCACAAGTCAACTTTTCATGGTGCCGCACCGAAGACAAAAGGCGGAGAGAATTTCAATAGTAGCAGCAATAGCGGTCTTGCCAGCGCCAGCGGCAACACAGCTCTAAAACCTGGAACTATCGTTGGTGGCACCTTCAAGATTAAATCAATCATCGGCAGTGGTGGCATGGGTGTCGTCTATGCAGCCGAGCACACAGGCCTGCGACGAGCATTTGCCTTAAAAATCTTGTCACCAGAACTGGTCAACGAACAGACATGGAAACGCTTTCAGGCAGAAGCAAAAACCCTAGGAGCATTGCATCACAACACCTTAGTTAAGGTCTACGATCTAGGCATACACGATCAATCACTACCTTACTATTCGATGGATCTCTTAGAGGGCCGCACACTAGAACAAATTCTCATTGACGACGGCCCACTCTACTTAGATGAGGCCATAGAGATCTTCTTACAAGTCTTAGACGGCCTGGCCTACGCCCACAGAAACGATATCATTCACCGCGATCTTAAGCCCGGCAACATCATGATATGCACCGTTGATGGTGAAAGAGTTGTGAAAATACTTGATTTTGGCATATCAAAGTTTCTTCAACTTGGCCGGCAAAATCAAAGCCTAACAATGGTCGGAGAAACCTTTGGTAGCCCATTCTATATGAGCCCGGAGCAAAGTGTCGGAGGGGACGTTGATGCCCGCTCAGACATATACTCGATAGGCTGCTCACTGTTCGAAGCGCTTACAGCCTATGTTCCATTTGATGGCGAATCGCAGATGGAAATTGTCATGATGCACGAACAAGATCAGCCGCCACTCTTGGCAGAGGTTGATCCCGCAACCAAGTTTCCTGACTCAATCGAGTATGTAGTAGCGAAGTGCCTAGAAAAGCACCCGGCTGATCGCTATCAATCGGCCAAGGAACTCTCGATTGATCTAAAACGCATCAAAGAAAACAAGTATGCTCGTAGCTTCTTTGATGGCAAAAAACCATTCAAATCATTGGAACAGCGTCGCCATGAAATCGAAGACAAAGAAGCCCACCCGACCAATTCAACAAGAGCGATTATAGTATTTGCCTCGCTTCTCACATTAGCCACACTAACTGTTGCAGCAACAATAACTACCTATTGGCAAGCGTTGACCATTAGTCTACCTTCCAGCAAGAAGGAAGCAAGCAAAGTCGAGGCAGCACCAAGATTCTATTCAAAACTTTCAGAAGACAGCAGCACCATCGAATTTGAATTTCCGGAATACCAAATTGGCCAAATCAACACCAACCGAAAAACGCTTGGCGCCTTGCCCGCCCAAGGCAAACTAACGTTTCCGGCAGACAAGCGCCTTTTCTTTTTTACCAACGCATACAGCGCCATGCATCCAGAAATTATTAAGTCGTTTCGCCCAGACGACCTCTATAGTTACATACCACGCTATAAATTCGACAATAAAGAGCAGCTCAACGAAACCTTGGTCAATCTGAAACAACTCACTGGTCTAAAACAATTAGAGTTAGCAGAATGCGAAGTTGGCGACGACGAAGTTGACTATATCAATGCTCTCACGAACCTAGAATGGATTGACCTAAAGAACACCAATCTCACCCCAGTTGGCCTGAAAAACTTTCATCTACTGAAGCACCTAAATTATATCTCCTTCGACTTAAACAAGTACGTACCAGAACTGTTAGAGACAATTGCTGGCAACACTCAACTAGAAACCCTCTATCTCTCCACCCCAGAAAAGCCAATTACTGAGAGCGACATAAAGCAAATACTAACGCTGACGAATCTAGTCACACTGAATCTCGAAAATACCAGCACCACAGACGAAATGCTTATTCAGCTAGCAACTCTTCCTCACTTAAAATATATCAATGCGCGCGGTTGCCACATTAGCCAGCAAGTGGTAGAAAAAATAGCAGCAAAATATGGTAATCGCATAACCGTTGCAATTGATACCGTGGAGTTAACCGAAAGAAATAAGAAGCGCGGAACCCAAGAAGTTCCAGACTTCTATGAAGCAAAATAAGGCGAAGGCGAAAAAAAGGGAAAAATCATGACAGGCAAGATCACAGTTTACGAAAGACCAACCTGCTCAAAGTGTCGCGAAATGGCAAAACTACTAAAAGATGCAGGCGTAGACTTTGAGAAAATCAACTATTATATCGAGCCCCTGAGCGCGACCAAGATTGCCGAGCTATTAAAAAAAATGGATCTGCCTGCCCGTTCGCTTCTGCGCACAAGTGAAGCAATCTATAAAGAACTAGGTCTGGCCAAAGCAGACCTATCCGAAAATGAATTGATAGCACTCATGGCGAAACACCCTGACTTAATGCAGCGGCCCATTGTCGTTAGAGGAGACAAAGCTGTACTGGGCCGCCCAACTGAAAATGTCCAAGCACTATTAAAATGAGCCGCCAATAGAAAAGATGCTGTTGAAGCAAGCTTAAACAGGACGAGTCAAAGGCAATGACAAACAAGCAAGAATCACGACGCAGTTTTCTTAGCAAACTTACAACAGCAACTGCTGCCCTCGTCGCTTTCGACCTAAAAGCTATAGCACTAAAACCGCTGCCAGAACTAGCTGCTGAACCGGCTGAAGCTATTGTAGACAGCCTTGAATTTAAGGGTAAGAAGGTTTTCTATAACCTACTGAAAAAAGCCAACTCAAAGAACTGGAAAGCCTTACCCATTGGCGAGCTAGTCGGTAAACTAGCTCGTGAACTTGAAGGGACACCATACGTTGCTTCAACGTTAGAAGTCTATCCTGATCGCGAAGTATGCTCTGTTAACTTGATTGGCCTTGACTGCGTCACATTTATCGAAACCACCTTAGCATATGCTCGTATGCTAAAGAAAGGCGGTCACAAGCCCGAAGACTTGCTCGCTGAAGTGGCCTTAATTCGCTACCGAGATGGCACCACTGGTGATTACAGCACACGCTTGCACTATATGAGCGATTGGCTGGCTGACAACACAAGCAAGACTATTATCAAACCACTAGATCAACTCCCTGGTGCGATTCCATTTACTCAAAAAGTCGGCTTTATGTCGACACACCCAGCCAGCTATCTTCGATTAATCAGTCAACCGGAGCAAGTAGACAAAATTAAGAAGTGCGAAACTGTTATCAATAACCGCCAGCTCAAGTATGTGCCAATGAACAAGATTGCGGCTATTGAACCCTTACTCAAAACTGGCGACATCGTGGCAGTTTGCACCAGTCAAGCAGGTCTAGATGTTGTTCATACAGGTTTTGTCTACCGTACACCTGATGACGTAGCTCACTTTATCGACGCTTCGTCTGGCAAAAACAAAATGAAAGTGACCTTAGAACCAGGACCAATCAGTAGCTCTTTGCACTGGTCCAAAAATCTTACAGGAGCGATGTTTGCTCGGCCAAGAGAAACTTCCTGCTAGAATTGCTGTGAGGTCGCCGATGACAGAGAATGTTTGTAAAAAATGCGGCAAACCCTTCCTAGCTGAGCGAGCGGGCTCAGTTACCTCATTCTTCTTTCAGCACAATTACTGCCAATGTCACAATGCCAATAATAGCAGCAGTAATAGCAGTAACAGCAATAGTAGCAAAGCTAGTCCTGCAAGCGCCAAGCCGGCACAGAGCGCAGCCTCTCTAGGCTATGCCGACAATCAAATTTGCAAGAATTGCGGCAAATCGAGGCCAACAGAAAAACGGGCGGGCTCCTTCACATCGTTTCTCTTTAAGGAGCTTAGATGCACTTGTGCTGGCGCGTCCAGTGGAAGTTCAGCAAGAAACGCTGGGTCAGGAAATCACAAAGGGAGAACCACAACCGCGGCGCGAACAGCTCAACGTAAGCAATTTACGCAAAGCATTAAAAATAGAGCGCCATCTTCTCAACAGTCAGCTCAACAGCAAGCAACCCAAGCAGTACTACCTAGCGCTTCAATTGTTGGCGGTTTCAAGATTATTTCGCTAATCGGTGTCGGCGGCATGGGCGCAGTCTACTTAGTAGAACACATGTCACTGCATCGGCAACTAGCACTTAAAGTCTTGACTCCAGAATTGGTCAACGAACAAAACTGGCAGCGCTTTAAAGCTGAAGCAAAAATCCTAGGCTCACTGAGCCATCCAACCCTAGTAAAAGTCTACGATCTCGGCATTCACGCCCAAGCAATTCCATTTTACTCAATGGACTACCTAGAAGGCCGCAGTATTGAAGAGATACTAGCTGAAGACGGCCCCATAGACTTAGAAACAACAATCGATATCATGCTCGAAGTACTCGATGGTTTAGCCTACGCCCATCGAAATGGCATAGTTCATCGCGATCTTAAGCCCGGCAATATTATGTACTGCACTATCGACGGTGCCAAAGCTGTAAAGGTCTTAGACTTTGGCATTTCAAAACTAATAGACAATCGCAGCACGGCCCAAGCCATGACTGTAGCTGGTGACATATTTGGCAGCCCCTTCTATATGAGCCCAGAGCAAAGTAGAGGAGACAGCGTAGATGCTCGCTCAGACATCTATTCAATTGGCTGCACTCTGTTTGAAATGTTAACTGGCTTTGTTCCATACGAAAATAAATCATCAATTGAGATTATGTTGATGCATCAAGAGGCCGACATCCCGCTCTTGACCGAAGTCAGCGACATTGAATTTCCACCATCGGTTGATCTAGTATTGGCAAAATGCCTAGCCAAATCTCCAGATGCTCGCTACCAATCAGCGAAAGAACTCGCTCTAGACCTGGTGCGAATCAAAGAAGGGAAAGCAGTTCACGCCTACTCAAAAGGTTTCGCTCAACGGGGAGCAATTACTGCAGACAAAGAAGAGGTGGCGCAAGAAACTTCAACAACCGTAATTGTTCTCACCGGATTAGCCGTAGCAACCCTGATTGTTTCATGCTCTATTTTTTACTTCTGGACAAGTCAACAACAACACATTTCAAAATCAGGAACAAAAGCATCTGTCAATGCCAATTTTGACGGCGACCATGTTCTGCCCGAGTCAGAATTCAATGATGTAGTAGCGGGACAACCGAAGTATTTTTCTCAGCTCTCAAAAGACGGCATGAGCGCGACCTTCAAATTTCCATCGAATCAATCCCTCGGTCAGATTGGCTGCGACGCTCCCAATTGCAAAATGTTTGAAGCCCAATCAATGGTTTCCCTATCGCTCAAAGATGGCCTTAAGCTTGATGCCAACAAGTACCTCATTGAGCATCCGAGCCTATTTGAAGGGTTTAGACCAAATGAAATAGCATGCCTATCCGCCCCTTCCGGAGGAGAGGAAATCATAAAAGTCAAAACTGCCATGCCGCACATATGCAAGTTGACCGGAATAACAAGACTAGACCTACAGCTCTCGAACCTTGACGACAGCGATGTCACCCATCTCAACAAGTTTACGAGACTCAACTCGCTCAGCCTTAGCTTGACTGAAATCACAGGAAACGGGCTAAGCAACTTTCAACACCTCAAAAATCTACACAAGCTGTCTTTCAACTATAACAATGGAATTCACGAACTCGTAGCGGCACTCGCAGGCTCAGAAAACCTAGACGAGCTTTCAATCGACTCACCGGACAAGCCAATCGAAGCAGAAGATCTGCAACGACTTGCCAGATTGAAAAATCTGAGTTTTCTCAGTATGCAAAACAGCGGAATTAACGACAAGTCACTGGAACTTCTCTACGGAATGCCGCGACTTACGACATTGAATATTAACGAGTGTACAATCAGTAATGCTGCAATAGAAAAGTTTAAAAAGTCATATGGTGGAAGAAAAATAGAAGTGATCAGCACAGAAACACAACTGCTCAAATCTAAAGGCGGGTTAAAGGGCGACCCCGAAACTGGCTTGTGAGAATAAACACAACAGTAGCAACAAGAGCGACAACGACACCAGCAAAAAAGAGCAATGAGACAGTTAAGCTACCAAGTCACTTCACTGTCCCCGAATTTTGTAGCTCAGTATAAAGAACATCGCAACCATTATCTGTGCAGCGGGTAATTTGCATTTTCCCACCCTTGATTGGCTCTCTGACTTTGTGAACTGTCACAACCTGATTGCCAATTACAATTGCAACTGACCGGCCGCAATTTTCGCGGGTAAAAGTTTCAAGGGGAACAACTTGGCTCTTCGCCAACTCTAAAAGCAATTGCTTCTTGCCTTGCGCATCCACCTTCTTAGTTGGCCTATGCGCCAGGTTTATTGGAATAAAATGCTCAGTGCTGAGAACAACAAATCGCGGTTTATCTGGTAGGTTAGGCTGGGTTGGCTCTAGCAAATGCCCATCGTCAATCAAAATACGCTCACTAGCCGCAGCAGGCTCAAGCGACTTAGAATTCTCAGCGTCGCGCAGAACAAGATAAAGGCCATTAATAAGAGGGACATCCTCAGCCTGACCGGCAACTGGAACAAGAGTAATTAGCAGGCTGGTAAAAGCCGCTAAAATCGCAGCCAAACCCGAATTTTTGCCCATGACCACCTCAATTGCTCTGCCCATTTTACCCTTTCGGAGCCAACTAGCGTTTACTAGAAATTTGACTGCAAGGATCACCAACCCAATCTTAATGGTGTCTTAATTCATTTTCTAATATTGGCAGCTTTAACTGGGTATACGAAGATAATGGCATCCCAATCTGCCTTGAGTAGTGGGTGAAACAGTGAAAGATACACAAATCGGTGCCGGCTTTATCGGCTTCATCACCCTAGGGCTCTGGCTCTTGCTTAGATCTACGGTATATCAGCTTTCACCTCCGGCCTGCCTGGCGATAGATGCTATTGTCGTTTGGTGTTCAGCGCCGACAATTCTAGGATTTTGCAGTGAACTACTTCTCTATATTGGCCTCAGCTCACCGTCAACTATGCAGAAGTTGTGCTACACAACAGCCCTAATCTGCACCAAAATAGCTGTGCTTATTGATCAATTCAATTTACTTATCCCAGGCAATGCCTTTGCCTACCACGCCAATAGTCGAAAAGTTCTAGTCGGCAGTCTATACAGTGTTCTCGAACAGAAGGCCAAAGCAAAAAAACACTTCGCCAGTTTAGCCAAAGCCCTCAAAGCTGACAAAGATCCATCAGCAATGAAAGACCTATCAAACTGCCTAATGTTTCTTTCAGAGCTATCGCATGGTGAAGGTAACTATAAAGAAGCGAGATCTTTTGCTGAGCAATCGCTAGAAACTCTCAAAAAAACTGCTCCAGATAAACCGAGCGAAGGCGCCATGCTGACTGATCTTTGTGCAACTTATATGAAGCAAGGTCTAATCGATGAAGCAATTAGCATTGGCAGAAGTGCTGTTGAATGCTTTGACATGACCGATAACGCCCTAGATCAACTGCAAGCGATTGCCTATAACAATCTTTCACTGGCACACTGCGAGGCCGGTGAATACAGAGAAGCACTAGACTGCTCAAGACGTTCACTCAAACTCAAACTAGCAGCCAGCGCCAACAAACCAAATCTTTCAGTAGCAATAGCTCATGTCAACATTGCCGATCACTTGCTCTTTTTAGAGCGCTATGACGATGCGCTAGTGTCTGCCAAAGCCGCCCTCGAAATTCTTGATGCTCAAGGTTTTGGCGACAGCATCATCAGAGCAACAACTTTGCAAAATCTAGGTCACGCCTATTTGGGCCTACATAAATTAGAAGAAGCAAAGTCCAATTTGCTTAAAGGTGCTGCCAGTAAAGGCAAGTTCATGGCCGCTAAAGATCCTGAATGGGCCCAACTAAATCTTGATTTAGCTCGCTTGTATGCGGCTCTAGGAGAGAAGACCACAGCTGATACTCACTTCAGCAAAGCAGTAGACTTTGGCGAAAGACTATTGGGCTTGAACAACCCTAAATTGGCATACATTTACAAAGAGTATGCAAAATATCTAGAGACAACACACAGAGAAAGCCAAGCCGAAGTATTGAAGACTAAAGCAAAAGAAATTGAAGACGAGCGCGCCAAGCGGAAAGGAGGGAAGTGATTTAGGGCAGCTTTGGCTTGTTATTTTCGAAATCGCTGCTGCGTAAATTGACTTTGTCTGTAGGCTCGACAAGTAAAACATTTGTAGTGATAGGTTTTCCGGGCGGTAGGCCATCATCGTATCGCCAACTCTCAACTTTTTCGCCCTTAAGCTGAATCAAAATTCCCCGGCTAGAACTCGAACATGCCCGCTGTAGGGCATATGAGTAGCTATCTGATGGGCGCGGGTCGTTTTCGGGCCCAAGCAGCTCAAGCAGCTGCTTTCGTTCCATACCGATTAAGTCATAGTCTTTGAGGAAGCGAGCAAACATATCGTAGCGTTGAATGGGATAGTGATGAAATGCTTTCCAGTAACTAGAATCAAACTTGGCATCATCAACAGATTCTGTTTTCAGCAATCTGTTCGGCGCAATGGGCTGATACCAGTCGTGACCAGCTAGTAAATCTAAATCGCTAGGGATAGTCACAGCCTGACCAAGTAGATTCATAAAAACCATTTTTCCATTCTTAGCAATGTCGAGCGGCTGCACCCAAACACAGAGAATACTGTCACCAAGGAGTTTGTTGAAGAAATGCCCTTCTGGCATTGTCAGAAGAACCCTACCAGTGGGCGAAACCAAAAGTTGGCGCTCTGGTGCTCGGGTTTTGGCAATGTAAAACTGCGGTGCTGCAAGAAACTTGGTACTCGGCTTTTCCAAAATACTGTAATTAGAATACCGAGCCTGAGGTTCAAGTGAAGAATATATAGGCGGAACCACATATTCGAATTGATGATTGACCACGCCAAATGTTTCTGGCGCTTTTGTCGAATGGGCAATAGCACAATCGCCGTAAAAATCTTCCACATCTAAATTTACTGGCGAGGTTACCTGGCCGGACTTGTCAATTTGAACATGACTCGGTTTACCTGGTGCAACATCAGCAAGTACCACACTAGCTCTACCATTGATGAAAGGTCCAGCACTTTTGTATTTCGGTTCTATCTTAAACTTGCCAGTGGCGTCAATATATCCCTTAAGAGAATTTTTTGCCTGACTACCAACTACTGCCAAGCCTTCGCTCATCGAACTGTTCCCCAACAACTGCAGATCTTCCGGCAAAGGTTGAAGCTTTCTGGTCACACAATCGAACAATGACAAGCCGGTTGGATACTGATAGTTGGTGCTTTCGGCAACAAATGCCTTTCCTTCATGAGCCTTCCAGATATTTGCATACTTAGCCGGTAAGACAACATTGCCTTGAAGATCGCAGAGACCAAATCTATCAGCAACTGAAAATCGAATTATGGTCTCGGGAGGCAGTTGCTCAAAAACCAAATTCGAATCTAGCTCGGCTTTTGCTCCCAACCAAGATACTTGTGCGAACTTTCCGCCTTCAGGCACTTTGACTGCTAACTCCACGCCCTTGTTATTGAAGAGATGCTTCTCAGTTCCAAACACATACCTGTCAAGCGGATTAACACTGGTAGCAATGAACAAACCATAGCCAACATAATCAATTTGTGAGTACTTGGCTGGAATGAGTTCGCGCTTTAGGGAGTCGCAGATTGCAACAGGGTTTCCGTGGCACTGAAAGCGCACGTCTGGATCCCAGGAAGATGGTTCTGTAAAGAAAAATCCAGTCAACACAAGGGCTAACTTCAAAAAACCACTCATGTCAATTGTTGCCTCTCAACGTCCGCCAATTGCGCTTTTCTATATCTCTGAAGTTCGGAACGCTGGCAATAGACTTTAGGTAACTAGCCAACTTCGGCAGCTCATCATCATTGAGAGCGCCAACATATGGTTTGACGAAAATGGCATTACCGAAATGGCGATTAACCTTGCGTGGTTCATCCTCTAGAATTAGCACACGCTCTAGGTTATAGCCTTTCTTCTTGATCTTCTGTAAGTCTTTAAGATAGTACTCTTCTTGCAGGGTGAAATCAGTCCTGCGAGTGCAACGACTTCTATCCCAAACAAACAAAAGCGGCGCAGCAAGGTCTTTAGTAATAGTGTTTACGACAATTTCCAAATAGTCGTGAGTTGCCGATGACCAGCAAGCTAAATCATATAGCTCACTGACCGATTTCAGAAACGGACCGAGGTGAGGACGTTCATAAATGTGGTAATGCCCCGCGAGGAATTCACAGGGACGGGCAAGAGGCTCCTCTCGCCCGTGAATAAGAGTTTCATCAATATCGAGAATGAGCAGAGGTCGAAGTAGCACTAGAAATACTCAGTTGGATTCCAGGCAAAGGCAATGAAGCCAGCCAAGCCCTATCATATCAACAATCTGCACGTTTCCAAATTGCGCAGCAGAATTAGACTACGAACCACTCGATGCAAAAGTACCTTCGTTGCCCATTTCAGCGGTCATATCACAATCAGTATGGCCACAGCCACAATGTGGGTCTTCGCCGGTAGAGTCGACATTGCCGCAGAAATCTCCACAACATTCGCCGTCTCTTACTTTGCATTTACAGGCCGTATGCATACAAGAATGCACTTCCGAAACCTTCTCTATTTCAGTTGCCATAATAAACTCCTCTGTCGTTTCTAAACCAAATTACTGTCAATATTATCGGGACGCAAAGTTAGGTCTTCATAGACATCGGCACCGAATCTAGTGTCATAGCCCAAGTGCAGAGGCTGCGTTTCGGGCAGTAAGCCTTCATTGTCGTCACTATCCACGGCGTTCTTATCAGTATTCTCTTCGTCCTGAAGACCAGCCGACCAGTTTTGGTCACCTTTCTCAGCAACGTAACCATCTTCTAGATTGCCTAGGCGCTCAGACTCGTCATCAAAGTAATCGCGGGCATAGTTTTCCCCCCGTACCGTCTATTTTGAAGGGATCATCCGGCTCACTGCGGTTAGGCTCGACCGATCTACCCTGCACCTGAATAATTGTGCCGGGCATGGGGATACCACTGACACTGTTCGCCTTACCCTGGCCTTCGTCGCGTTTCATGGTTACACCTCAACGTCTTTTGCTATCGCGCCGACGTATGGCAACAGAGAAGGTTCCAGTCAAAACAACTATCTTTGCAAGGTTGCGATACCAGGCTCAGAAACAGGTAAGAAGATTGCTAAACCACGCTCGAAGCGATCGGTCAAAACAAATGGATGACCGACATAGGTGCTCTGACTTTGTCGGCCGAATGGCGGAACCTCTCCATACGGCTTGCGGTTTCCTTCAAAATCAAGCCAGTAAACTTTAATTGGTTCGGCAGTCTTGTTGACAAACTGCAAGGTCGTTGCTGTATCACTGTTGCGTGAGCGCAGCGAGCCTTCTTGTGAAGGAGACTGGGCTACTAGCTGGACTACACTAACTTCCTTAGAGCGAATTCTGCCACTATAAATATCATCAAGCAATCGATAAGCATCCGGGTCGTAAGCCCTAAGCCAATCTTTACCAGGCTTTGGTTCAGGAGCAATCTTGCCGTAGTCACCACAGGTGCCAAAATACCACATGGTTAGCTCGGCAAAGAACTCCTTCTCGTTAGATGCCGCATAGGCCTTTGGCCAAAGGCCCTTTGCTACAGAAGCACGATACTGCCTAGCAATAGCAGCTTGGATTTCACGGTCTAGACCAAACTCCATAAACGTATGAGAAAACTCATGGACACAGATGTCGCGACCAACATATCGGTCACTAGCTAATCGAAGCAAATTCTCTTCACCGCAAGAGGCGTAAATTCCGCCAACACCGCGAGTACGCTGATCAATTGTCAAATCACCATCAAAGGGCTTGCCTCTGGCGCTACGATATTCTGGCAGGTCTGAAGTTTGTTGATCTCTTCCAATGACATGAAGCTCAGCGCCATTGCGGCAGAGGTTCGACAGAGCCGAAGGAGTGTTTTGTAGGAGTAAATTGAGCCGGCGATAGGCCTCAATCAAAGCCGCGTCAGCAACTACTGGTGGTGCCTTGATCGGTATGCCCCGATAATCAAGTGACTTTGTGTAGAAACCCATATCTGGTGGAGAAATTTGTTGAATAGGGCCACCATCAGAGGCATTTGCACTGCTCATATTGGCTAGCAACAAGACCAAGCTCAAACAACTAGGGCTCAATTTAGCCATCTCTCTGCACCACATAGTCTTCATACACTACGAATAAACACTTACTCGAAGCCAAATACTCTTCATACATAGGCTTCACTTCAGAAACCCAATCGAGTTTTCCTAAGCCAGCACCAATTTTTGGCATAGCAACAGAATCAATATCGTTAGCCGCAGCCCAAGCAGCTAAACGCTTTAAACTCTTGCGAAGATAGGTCACCTTGGCATTATACATATTTGGTTGCGTTGCCAAATAGACAAATCCAGGTCGTTCTGAATCGGGAGAAACAACAAAAATATCACCTGCGGCAAACTTTCCCTGCCTGGCGTTTTTCTTAAAGGCAATCTGTACATCAGGCCAGCGCTGAGAAATCTGGAAAGCTAAACCGGTTCCCAATCCTTCTTGATTGCCTTCAGCAACACCTTGAGCAATGTAGCTCTGCGTGGCCTTTAGTAGATCGCCGGAAACATACTTGAGCACGAGGCACCAATCGGAATTAATTGAGACCTAATTCTATCAAGCTGCCCGCCAAATCGTTCTATCTATCTCAATCAAAGTCAATCAAAGTCAATCAAGCGAGGCACAACATTCTTCAACAACCACGGCGTAGCGCTATTACCAAAGTGCATGCCATTGTGGAGTTGCTTGAGCATTTCAGGTCGCCAACGCTGTTGCTCTAACTTTGAGTATTGCTCCGGATAGAGACAATTCTCTGGGGCGGTAGCAAAGCCAGCGCAACCAGCACTTGTTGTACGCACACCATCAGAGGTGCCAAAGGTGCTGGTACCCAAACCGAGAATGATACGATCGTAGGGCGAATAATAACAAATCAAATTGCGCTCCACAGACTGTAGGGCACGGCTCAAATCATACTGAGGAGAAATAGCAGGAGAAAGCAAAATAGTGCGCACTACTCTATCGGCAGACAATAGCTCAAGTGCTTTTACGGCTACTAAACTGCCACCACTCTTGGCCACCAATTGCACTGTGTGCCCTTTGTCGACTGAGTCAATCAGCTCGGCCAATTGCGCACCCTTGCGCTCAATATGCTCTTTATCCAACAAATCATGAAACGGCATGAACACACCGTGATTCCAAAAGAAGCGCTGAATCTTAAGGTTAGCTCCTCCAAATTTGGCTGCCGCCCTCAAAGAGAGCGGCAAAATACCTGTACCCCCGACGCCATCAAGGGCAATGACTAGATTCGGCGGAGGTTGATTCAAACTGCGGCTTGCTTCGCTCATGTTAGAATCTTATCCCAAATAAAAGCAATATACCAACCAGGTTACAAGTGAAAAACCAGCAAGAAATTGAAAACGCCGACAACCAAAGCGAAGATAACCTAGCCGCCGAAAGACAATATAACTGGGAAGAGCGCTATACGCAGCCCAATTCGGCCCCCTGGGATAGCGGGCTGCCGGCCCCAGAGCTAGAAGAATATTTCGCCAGCCTGGAAAAAGACAAATATCCCAAATTAGTCTTAGAAATTGGCTGTGGTACTGGCACTAACGCAATCTGGATGGCGGGTCACGGCTGTACTGTCACTACCACTGAAATTGCACCGACCGCAATGGAAGCGGCCAAGAAGAAAGCCGCCGACGCAAAGGCGCAAATAGATTTCCACCTCATTGATATTTGCGAAACCACACCAGTTAAGGATGGAACTCAAGACTTTGCCTTTGACCGCGGCGTTTACCACGTTATTGAAAGAGCTAAGCGCAATTTATTTGTTGAGAGAGTGGCAGCAGCACTTAAACCAGGTTCATTCTGGCTGAGCATTTCGGGCTGCAAAGACGAATATAGAGAAGATCCCAATGTTGGGCCGCCCCAACTAAGCGCCATTGAGCTTCTTACTCCAATTGAGCCGCATTTTGCCGTGATCAAGCTTGAACGTACTTACTTCATTCTAGACAACGGCATCAAGTACTTGGCCTGGAAGGCGCTGTATCAAAAGCGCTAGCCTTTCTAGATACAACCTCTAACAATGCGGGACCAATCAGGGTTTCTACTGTATACGCTTAAAAAATGCAATGGAGCGAACGATAGCATCTTGCGCCAGCTCAGAGTCGAAGCAATGGCCCTGCTTGGCATAAATGTGAACTTCATACGCAGTGCCCAGTTGTTTTAACTGCACCTCTGTTCGCCTTTCCTTTTGAAGCGAAACAGTTTTATCAAGGGCGCCGTGCAAAATTAAAACAGGTGGCATTTTTGCGCTCTTTGCCGGTGCGTAGACAAAACAGCCAGACATACTAGACACAGCCCCTATTCGTTTATCACGCGCAGCGCAAGACAAAGCCAGTTGAGCGCCCAATGAATAACCAAAGATATCGACTTTTCGCTTGGCCCCAAACTGCTTTTGTGAACAAGTGACAGCATCGTCAACCGTGCCAAGCCAGCTTTGAAAATATTTTGACATCTGAGCCGAGTTTGCCCATTTGATGTCAACACTATCGAAATAATGAACTACACCGGCCACAAACCCGGCGTCGGCAAACTGCTGCGCGCAACTTCTAAAGTAATCGCTGTCCTCGCCTCCACTGGCGCCATAAAGAATAAGCACGACCGGCTTTCCGCTATCATGACTTGGACGAAACCACTCAACCCTGATTGGCTTTCCCCGGCTCAAATACTTCTCCACTTGGGCTTGAGCAGGAAGATTAATGACAAAGGCTACTGAGAAAGCAATGGCTAAGGCCACAATACTTAGCCAAAACTGCCGGATAGCCGCTTTCAAAATTGCCACAACTTTCACCGAAATAGTCACCAAGCTACCTAATTAGCATAACAGTGCAACAATGTTAGCTGGGCATAAAGAAAGTGTAGCTAGACTAAGACCCATAAGCCTTGGCAGCAAAATCAAAGGAAACTCAATGTTCTGGTTATTTTTGTGGGTACTAGCCTTTTTCTTAGTCGCCGCTGGCACTTTCATCAGTGCAATCGTCTCTTGTTTAGTCAAAGGCAAATGGCAGAGAACTTGTGTCGATGTCCTACTAGTATTTGCCACTCTCTCTGTAGCAGTCGGCTTTAGTGCAGCGCTTCTACCTAAAGAGATTATCGAAAAAGAGTCAACAAAGCTGCCGCCAGCTGCGCGAATTCATCAAGCCGATTTCTCAGCAAGCGGATTAATTGGCTTAGGCTACACAGAGCAGTATGATGGCCCTTTAAAATTCATAGTAATGCTAGACGGGCAGACATCAATAAAGAAGGCCACAGCAACCGTTTTAGAGTCTGTCAAAAGCCTTGCCAACAGTTATCCCAATGACGATCAGCTAGCCGCACGCCTAGCCATTCTAACAAAAAGCAGCGGAGAGAGCCCCGAGCCCATTTTCGAACGTTACACCAGAAGTGGTGGCAAGCCAAGTATATTACTGTCGAGCCTCAGAGCGTTGTATATGACGCCAGAGAGTCTCAAAGCCGATATTTATATTACTGCTATTAAAGCTGGCCTACCATCAGGGTGGTATCGCCAAACGGCTCTGGCCGAAGCCTACAGAATATCCAACAGCCCTGAACTCAAAGCCGAAATAGCAGAGAGCGAGAAAAAGTCGATTGAATGGCGCACGAAGTTTGCAGCCTACCAGATATTCAAATTACTCTTTGCTCTAGCTGGCGCCTATGTCATATTTGCCACCATAAAAACACACAGAAGCCGTGGAGAGTTTGAACCTTTAGCAATAGACTTTCGTCGCATGTATGCCATTATCTTGAGTGCACTGTATGCTCAAATTAGCTTTGGTATTATTGCTGGCATTTGCCTTGGCGTGACCTCAGTATTAACCCACACAGATTCAAACCTTGCTGGCTCGAAAAGCAGCATCGAGCTAATTTCAGTGGCAAGCGGAATAATAGCGGCGCTACTGGCCTTCTATTTCTTGATTTGCCGACCAAACAAGCTATCAATTAGACAAGCGTTCATGCGGGGCAATCAAGTAGCTAACCTACCTCAATTTGCCAAGCTAGCAGTGGCTGGTTTTGTGGCAATGGTGTCGCTCAATATGTTCATTCGCATGGTGCGCAATCTTCTGCCCGAGGCACCAACAAGTGTCTCCAACACAGCACAGCTGAGTATGATTGATTCATTCGTCTCCCTCGATTACATAGCAATTAGCTGGTCGGTGCTATTTATTTTGATACTGGCACCATTCAGCGAAGAACTAATGTTCAGAGGGCTCGTATATGGCTGGCTGCGCCATCGCTTTGGTGTCATGATCGGTGTTATCGGCAGCGCCTTACTCTTTGCTGGTTATCACTTTGACTTAGTTGGCTTCTGGCAATATTTTGGTATCGGGCTAGTACTAGCAATTGCCTATGAGCGCAGCCGCAGCTTACTAGTGACAACGGCCATACACGGGCTGTGGAACGGTTGGATAATACTAGCAACAGCGCTGCTTGTTAATCGCTAGAACTGGGATAGAAGTAGAAAAGCAATCAGAAGTAACGACAGTGAAGAAACTCGACATCCACAAACTCGGGCGAGCCCTAAAAAATGTTCTGGTAGTAGCAGCTGTGATTGCTGCTGGCATCTATCTTTACTTGGCCCCGCGCCTAAATCGTGGAATAACAGACCGCATACTATTCCACCCCCCAGTTAGAACACTAGATCGGCCTATAGAAATCGGTGGAATAACTGGCAAGCATTACAGAATTCTAGCGAGTAATTTCAACCAATCGACTTCTACGGTCTCTCTAGACAGTATTTTCTTCAAGCTACCTAAAGACAAAGAACACGGTGTCATTCTATACTCACTGGGAGTGGGCAGCTCAATCAACACTCTCTGTGACCCCTTTCAAGTTGCTACCTTGTTGCAACTGGGATACTCAGTCTTTATCTACGACCAAGAGGGTTACGGCCTATCTTCTGGCAAATGCGACATAAATAGATGGGTGCCTGACACTACTATGGCCCATGATTTTTTAGTCAATGAACTGAAATATCCAAGCGGTTCAGTGATTGCCTATGGTGAGTCTTTTGGTGCCGGAGTAACCTCAGAGTTGAGCAAACAGCGGTCACTAAAAGCCATGATTCTTGAATCTCCTTTCACTTCACCCAAAGACTGGGCTGATCAACGTCTGAGCGTCACCGCGATATATCCAGATTTTCTCTTCATGGAACCAACATTCAACAACCTAGCAATGCTTAAGGGTAAGCATCCACCGGTGCTCGTGATCGGAACGGCCCTAGATCAAAACGTACCAGTCAGCCATGCACGGCAGCTGGCAGATCAAGGGGCTCAACCATTTCAATACTTAGAACTACCAACAAGCCCGCATGTATATGTTAGCGAGAAAGATCGCGGCCTCTACCAGAAGCAGGTGAAGCTGTTCTTGGCTCAGTTTTCAGAAATCAAAGAGTAAGTTATTTGACCGGTGATGCAGTGCTACTGCGACTACCACCGTTAAGAACATTATAGTCAAAACTAAACTCAACATCGACGTTGGCTGGTGCCCCTGGGGGCAAGGCGCCAAATGGTGCGCCGCCATGCACTGCCTTTATCATGGCCAGATCAGCGACAGCCAGACCGGTGCTTTTAAGAATGCGCACGTTAGAAACAGAGCCATCATTGTGCATCTTAAAGATAACCATTCCCTTTAGTGATTCAGTATTGTCAGGAGGAAACCAACTGCGCTTAATGCGTTTTTGCAAAGCTTCCATATAAGGTCCGAAGTCAGTGTCATGGGCACCAGCTCTCTGTGATTGGGTAGCTCTAGAATTTCGCTGGCTCGACTGCTGCTCTAAATTTTGTCGGGCCACAAAAAGAGTGGCGATTCCAAAAGCCAGCAACGTAAAAAGCACAAGAAATAAAACCCGATGATCGCCTTTTTTCTCCAATTTCAGTCCACTCCTATTCTGTTTCAAGTGCGCAACAAGTGCCTGACGCCAGAAATATCAGCTCTCTTCATCGGTTTGCCAGTAATAGACGAAAACTGCACAATATCGCGCATGGCCCACGAATAAATTGTGATTTCTACAGGGTAGCCGCGTTCTAACCACTTCAGATGAATGAAAGTACCTTTCATGTTTTGCACTATTTCTTCGTCGATGTCTTTGTAGCCCCAATCGCTGAGAAGAAATTTGATTTCTTCAAAATCATCTGAATAAGCATGCAAATCAATATCTGATGTTTCGCGAATCTCGCCGCTAAGAGTACTGCCAATTAGAAATGGATCAAAGGCCTCAATAATCTCCATTACCTCTAAGGCAACTTCGCGCATCTGGCGCACCCGGCGAGCAACTTCATCTTCGCCCAATTCGGCTTTTGTAATTTTGCTAACCAAATCCCGAACCTTACGATTAGAAGGCAAGCGAGTCTGACTAGATAGTCCAAGCATCATCATGGCCCGCTCTTTGGCGTGCAGATACTCGCTTTCGGCGCCCTCGACCATGAACCGGGCGGCTTCTTCGGCAAATCGCTTTTGAGTATGTCTTCTCATTATTTGGCACAAGCCCTAGCTTGCTCTTAGCGGCACTTTCTCTTAATATCCTTCAGTTTAACATGACAACCAACTACCATTCTGAATTTGATGGGCAGGAACAGGACAAATCAAATTCTGTCAGTCGCAGCCCAGATCTTGAAGGAATCTAGCCTCAGGTACAACCTCTTCAATATTTACATTTAATTGCCCCACAATAACAGCTACCAATCGGCGCCAAATCTCAACATCATCACCCTCTCGCTCAGGTGGCAGATCGCGGCTATTAAGCTCGATAAGCGCTCTTACAAGCTGTTTCATTGTGCGCACCTTAGGCGGCAGACGAAACCCCACAAAAAGTGGATAGTAGCGAAAGTCCGGGGTCTGCAAGCCCACAAAGCCTTGCATCCATGGCCAACCTTCCTCAATCTCTTTTTCAGAGAGAAAATCGCTCAACTTGGTCTCCGGCGTAATCGAGCGTCGATCGAGTCGATAGTTTGCCATTACAGCACGGCGCAACTGATAGAAGACCTTCTGGGTTAAGCATCGTTTTGTAGTCGTTTTAGACAAGTGTTTGACTAGATGACTATAGATATCTCCCACAGTAAACATCCTTTGAAGGTCTCGATCGGCAATGTCAATGCCAAACTCTTCCTCAATAGCCATTACTAATTCAACACCATCAAGCCCCACGGTCGCAAACCTCAGTTAGTAACAACGTCCTCTCTCTCAGCCGGCTTGACCACAACAAAATAAACAAAGGTCGCACTCAAAATAAAAGCCGCCATAACGCCAGTCATGGCAATGGCCGACTTTTCATCGTACAGATAGGCGACGATGGCACTCGACAATGCCCCCACCATCATCTGAGTAAATGTCAGCACAGCCGATGCCACACCTGCAATCTTCGGCATCGGGTGCATACAGCCGTGGGCAGCATTGGGTGCTACCAAACCGCCACTAAAGGTGAAGAGAAAAAGACAAGGCAATAAAGTAGCTGGAGAGGCATGACCTGATAAGGTTACTGCTACGTTGGCTAAGCTGGCAGCTGAAGCTAATAGTAGACCTGCGGTAAGTGGCACAGTGTGCGGAATATTGCGATCGCTTAGTTTGCCGTTAACTAGAGCGCCAAACATGATACCTAATGCGGTGCCAGCAAAGAGGTAGCCAAATAATTGATTGGATAATTTGTAGACGCCAATCAGCAACAAAGGCGAATTTGATACATAAGCAAACATGCCACCAAACATCAAGGCATTGAGACTGGCATAGCCGAAACTAACTCGATGTTTTATTACCGTAGCGTAGCTTTGACGCAGAGCGCTATACGTTAGGGGCACACGCTCATGTTTTGCCGACTCGGCAAAACCGAAGTAAGTGACCAGCAATATCACCAATCCACCAACAGCAAGGAAGCCATAGATCCATCTCCAATTGCCAAACATGAGCATCCAGGCACCCAGAGTCGGGGCAATCATGGGGGCAAAGCTGCGCAAAATTCCTACATACGAAAGCTTAGCCCGTGCTTCATTTCCTTCAAAGAGGTCACGAATCAGTGCCATAGAGAGCACAGCAGCGCCGCCTGCGCCTACGCCTTGGAGCAAGCGAAAAAATAGAAGCCATTCAATAGTCGGAGCGAAAGTAGAGCCAATAGCAGCAATTGCAAAAATAAGGCAGCCCCCAAGCAACACTGGCCGCCGCCCAAAGCGGTCAGACAGTGGCCCACCAGCCACAGGAGCCACAGCGAAGCCAGCCAAGAAAAGACTAAGCGTTAGTGCCGCAGCCGCATCTGTCGTATGCAGCGACGAAGCGATTGATGTCAGCGCCGGCAAACCCATATCAATTGAAAGGGGCGGCAAGGCACCGAGACCACCAAGGTAGAAATTAAATGCAAGAGAGTTTTTGTTGATTGCCAACGTGATTCCTGGGAGAACTTAAGTCTACAATTGACAGGCTCTATATGGCAGCGCTTCAGCCAACGAGCTATTGGAACGATTATAGCGGGCATTGGCCAGCGTCCACTTGTCAAGCCTCAAAAGTGCGCGGTAATCTTAAAACCCGAAGAACCAGTTATTATATTGGCTCCTTTTATGGGTCTCCAAATGCGAACGCGGGCATATTTATTCACTGCACTATCTCTACTGCTACTAAGCGCACCTAGTGCCATTGCCGCAGGCAGTCCAAGCAATAGTTCAACTTCATCACCAGCACCAGTAGCTAGCACCGCCGCAGATTTCAGCACAATTGACGCCAACGACATAAACACACCGCCATGTCGCAGCTGGATTGACCGTGATGTCAAACAAACGGCAGTGGTGCTTTGCATTCACGGTCTTGGTCTCAACGCTGATGCTTTCAACGATTTTGGCACACGTATGTCACACCGAGGAGTGGCAGTCTACGCCATTGACGTGCGTGGATTTGGCTCTTGGATGAAGCTAAAGAACGGCAAAGCATTGAAATTCGATGCTTGCCTCGAAGACATACAAACTTTGCTGCCAAATCTCAGAGCGAATCACCCTGGCTTACCAGTCTTTCTTCTTGGTGAATCAATGGGCGGTGCCATTGTCTTGCGCGCCAGCTCCATTTATCCGCACTTGATGGACGGCCTAATTTCATCGGTTCCGTCAGGCCAGCGCTACAAAGATGGCACTGATCTAAAAGTTGGAGTGAAGTTACTTACTGGTGCGCACAAACAATTCAATGTCGGCACAGGTATAGTTGACCAGGCGACAAAAAATGATCGATTAAGAGAAATTTGGGAATCAAGCCCGCTCAATCGCATGGATCTTTCTGCCGTTCAACTAGTAGACTTCCAAACATTCATGGACGGCAATCATGATGCGGCATTGAAGGTGACCTCGCTGCCAGTACTGATGCTACAAGGCACCCTCGACAGACTAGTTAAAGCTCAAGGAACATGGGAAATTTTCAACGATTTAGGTACTAAGAACAAAACATTCATTGAATTGCCTAGTGAGCATTTGGTCATTGAGTACGGTAGAGTCAAAAGCAACACCTATGATTCGAACATGGCACAATTTATCTCTACTTGGATGGCATCAAATGCAACAGCCAGTAGCGGCCAAGACAAAACCAGCAACAGTGCAAGCTCTAACCCAGGCGCCAACTCGGCACCAATAGCCTCAACCCATCTGGCCACAACTAATTTGGCCTCCATTTTGATTTTCACAGCACCATGGTGCGCACAGTGCGATGATGTTGACGGGCAGATAGCCCAAGCTCAGAAAATCTTTGGTGACAAAATTCAATTTAAAAAAATCAATATTGACGATGCTAGCAGTGCTGCTTTAATGAAGCAACATTCAATTCAGGCAATACCATCATTTGTTTTCCTCAAAGCTGATGGTACGACCAGTTCAACCTTAATTGGCAATAGCAGTTTTGCCAATTTTTCCGGAGGTATCTATGGCAGTCTGCAATAAATTCAAGTTAGTTATATTGACCGGAGTTTTTCTTTGCTTTGGTTGCAATGCTCCAGATGCCCAAAGAGTAGCAGCCAAAGAAACAAATCAATTTACAAATCAAAGCACAAAGAGTGGCACAGTGATTGGGCCAGCCAATGTTCCCTATGCTGTAGACGATGCTCAAATTATTCAAGCCCAAAGTCAACAAGCGCGAAAAGTAGAACTGACAGTTACAGCGCCGATTGAAAAACTGCTGAGAGAAGAAGACTACCGCGAACCACATCAACGCTTTCTATTGATACTGTCGAACGGCACCACCGTGCTGGTAGCCAACGATCTTCAATACGGCACCTATGCACCAGTGCAAGCCGGTAACGTTGTGCGAATTCACGGAGAATATATTTGGAACGAACGCGGCGGTGTCTTGCACTGGACACACAAGTCTGACGAGCCGCGCCACGAGAGTGGCTATATCGATTTCAACGGCATGCGCTATCAATAGGTTGCACTAAGTGGAAGACTCAGAAAAAATTCAGGCCACTGAGGCCAAGCCAACAAAAATACAAACGCTACAGATGGAGCTGGCACAGACTCGCACGCTCCTTGCTATGGATAGAACTCTGCTGGCCTGGATTCGCACGTCGCTTTCTCTATTTGCCTTCGGCTTTACCCTGGCACGCTTTGTGCATGATTTGATTAAGAACAAGCATCTGTCAGAATTTAAAACCCAATCGCCAGAACAGCTTGGAATCATTCTAATGCTGCTGGGAATCTTAGGATTGATTTGCGGCGCTGTTGAACATTGGCTCTCGCTGAGAAAATTAAATAGAGAAATACAGGTGGCAGCTTGGTCGTCAACCTTGGCTGTAGCAGTTAGCCTGATCGCAATCAGTGTATTGCTATTAGTCGACCTCGTTGTAAATTTAACCCCACACTAACTAGTTCGTAGCGCGGCGATCCAAACCCTCCGGTAAACAGCTGCGAAGTCAAGATTAGATTGAGAAGGCAGTGATATTTAGCAGTAGCAGATCGGATACACCCTTCAGTCTGATACTCTGAACGACTGCCTTAGGCTCAGTCGCTTGACATGGGTCTGGCGAATGTTCCTTATCGAGGAGAGTAAGCGTGAGTCATTACGCCAAGAAATTTTTCAGCGTTCTACTAGCGGCAACAGCGCTGTTTGCACCAAGTGCTGGTATGTGCGCTGATGCTAAAAAACCCAACATCATTTTCATTATGGGAGATGATATTGGTTGGTTAAACATCGGAGCTTACCACCAAGGTTTAATGGCTGGCCATACACCGAACCTCGACCAAATGGCAAAAGAAGGTATGCGCTTTACCGACTATTACGCTGAAGCTAGCTGTACTGCAGGCCGTGCCAACTTCATCACCGGTGAGCTTCCAATCAGAACTGGCATGACCACAGTAGGCCAGGCAGGTTCTTCCATCGGTCTTCCCGACCAAGCAGTGACAATCGCAGCAGCCTTAAAAGACCAGGGCTACGCAACTGGTCAATTCGGAAAAAACCACCTCGGCGATCTCAACCAATTCTTGCCTACAGTACACGGCTTCGATGAGTTCTTCGGATACCTATATCACCTTGATGCCATGGAAGACCCAGCTCACCGCAACTATCCACAAGCGCTGAAGAACGTTGTTGGACCGCGCAATATGGTTCACAGCTGGGCCACAGATACTGACGATCAAACAGTACAACCCCGCTGGGGCAAAGTCGGCAAACAAAAAATCGAAGATGCCGGTGAGCTTTATCCCAAGCGCATGGAAACTGTTGACGACGAAATCTTAGCTGACTCTGTCAAATTCATGGATAAAGCCAAGAAAGACGGCAAGCCGTTCTTCGTCTGGCTCAACCCCACACGTATGCACATAATCACTCACCTTTCAGACAAATACGAATCAATGCGTAATTCTGAAAATGGCTGGAGTATTCACGAAGCTGGCATGGCGCAGCTCGATGACATCGTTGGCTCAGTGCTTAAGTATGTCAAAGACAATGGCATGGACGAAAATACAATTATTGTATTCAGCACTGACAATGGTACTGAAAACTTCACTTGGCCAGATGGTGGACAAACACCATTTGCTGGTGGCAAAGGTACCGCTCTTGAAGGCGGCTTCCGCGCTCCTGCTATCGTTCGTTGGCCCGGTAAAGTACCTGCTGGCAAAGTCGAAAACGGCATTTTCTCAGGACTTGACTGGTTCCCAACTTTCGTAGCTGCAGCCGGCAATCCAAACATCAAACAAGAATTGCTCACTGGCAAAAAAGTCGGTGATACCACTTACAAAGTGCACCTAGACGGCTATAACCAGTTAGATTTGCTTACCGGTAAAGGCCCATCTAACCGCAAAGAAGTCTATTACTTCACAGAAGGCACCCTTGGTGCGGTCAGACTCAACGATTTCAAATATCGCTTCACTGATCAGCCAAACGGCTGGATCGGCGCAACAGAGAAAGTAGATTGGCCGATTTTGACAAATCTGCGCTTAGACCCATTAGAAAGAGCGGGACTAGCAACCGGTAAATCTGGCTCGTTAAACTACTATGACTGGTTTGCCTATGAGTTCTGGCGTTTTGTTTTTGTGCAACAAGAAGTTGCCAAAACTGCAGCTACATTTGTTGAGTTTCCTCCTATGCAAAAGGGAGCAAGTTTCAACATGGAAGCTGTAAAACAAGCAATCCAAGAAAAAATGAATGCAAGGGGCAGATAGAGACAGGCTCTTATGCTCAAAAATTGAATTGAATCATTGAACAATCGACCACACAAACAGCAGAACCCAGCCAAGCGAATCATTGTCGCTCAGCTGGGTTTGCTGCTCTTGTGCTTAGGCAATGCTTCGCTCGCTCAAGCTAACACTAAAGATATGGTTTGGATTCCCGCTGGCGAATTTACAATGGGCAGCAAAAACCCATTGGTAGCGCCAATGGAAGAAAAGGATGTAAAGAAAGCGACCACAAGCCCAGCAGCTTCCGCGACCAAATCAGCTCCAACAGTCTGCCAAGCAGAAGGCCACTGCACAGCCCAAGACGACATGCGTGACGCTCGCCCTATCCATCGCGTTTACGTTGATGGCTTCTGGATGGACAAAACAGAAGTAACCAACGACCAATTTGAAAAATTTGTCAAGGCGACTGGCTATAAAACAATCGCTGAGATTGCGCCAACCCAAGAAGAATTTCCTACTGCACCCAAAGAAAATCTTGTGGCTGGTTCTACTGTATTTACGCCCACAGCTAAAGCAGTGCCACTACAAAACATGTTTCAGTGGTGGCGCTACCAGCATGGTGCCGACTGGAGGCATCCCCAAGGGCCCCAGAGCAGCATCAAAGGCAAGGGAAATTACCCGGTGGTACAAGTTGCTTACCCAGATGCTGTAGCCTACGCTAAATGGGCAGGCAAGCGCTTGCCAACAGAAGCTGAATGGGAGCGTGCTGCCCGTGGTGGCAAAGATGGTGACACTTACACTTGGGGCAATGAACTTAAGCCCGGTGGTAAATGGATGACCAATATCTATCAAGGACAATTTCCAGTCAAAGATACCGGCCTAGATGGCTTTATTGGCATAGCGCCAGTGAAGCAGTATCCAGCCAACAAATATGGACTCTATGACATGGCCGGTAACGTCTGGGAGTGGTGCAGCGATTGGTATCGCGCCGACTATTACGCCCAACTAGCGCAAGAATCGAAGGGCGTCACAAAAAATCCCATCGGTCCAGATAGAGCCTTCGACCCGGCTGAACCGAGAGAAAAGAAACGAGTGCACAGAGGCGGTTCTTTTCTTTGCAGCGATCAATATTGCACACGCTATATGATTGGCACTAGAGGCAAAGGCGAAGTCAATACAGCCGCCAACCATCTAGGTTTTCGCTGTGTCAAAGCGGGAAAGTAATCAAATCTTTCGCACTTCTCTTTCAACTTCTTCTAGATGCTCAAGCCTAGCCTTTATCAACTGCGCTGGCAGTTTCTTTTCTTTCGACAAGCGATGTTCATAACTTAAACTAGAGAGCAGCGATACAGCGTTGCCAACCGTAGCCATGCTCGTTCCGACAGTGCCGATGATAGCGCCACGATAAAACATACTGAGCTGCTTACGTGGTCGCAAATTATAACGATAAGAACCGACACAGCCAAAAATACCTTGAGTCATCAACTGCGCACCGATAACTGGCGCCAGTAAATTGTTCTGCAGGGCCACTTTTTCATTGCGACGCATAATCGTCGTTTCGCTATCCAATTGTTTTTTAAACAGAGCCGAAGCATCTGTGTACATAGCCAAACGATCTGTTCCCGGCATCGAAGATATAACAGTGCCATTAGTGGTCTTGAGAATCTCACGGAGCTGTCTGCCCTGCACTGAGAAGGCACCTTCGTCGAACTTTGGCTTCTCACCAATCTGCTGTTCTAGAGTCTCATAGGCTTTCTTGCGAGCATACTTACCAGCGGCAGTGCTAATTATGGGAGTAACCATGGCCATGGCACCACTGACAATGAAGAGAACATTGGCCGGTCCATTGTATTTGGGCTTCGTCACACCACGATAGCCACACCAGGCTCCAGCAGCTTCAACAGCGCTGTAGGAAGCATTGAGTAAATAGAAAAGATTTTGATAAGTAATATACCCTTTGGTATCAGCATTAAAATCAGAGTATTCGGTAATAAAACAATTGCGCAGTTCCTTTAAAATCTTGCCTTCAAGAATTGCACCTTCATACCCTGGATGATCAGGATGGGCCGCAACTAGAGCCTCTCGCTGTGCCAAAAGTTGATCTATCTCTTTGAGCTTTGCCACCACAAATTTGTTAGCCGTCTTAAAGTCGAACCCGCGGCGCTTATTTTTAATAGCCTGAAGCATGTTCGCACTTAACTCTAAACACGAACCAGACCCGCCTATAATCGCCCCAGTCATGGCTGTAGTTAGGGCACCATGCAATACTGGTTTGCTCACTTGCAGCGGTCGGCGCCGCCCTTTTTTAGCCTGCTCCATAAAGGCAATTTCAAAACCTAATCCGGTAGCAGCAGCGGTTTCTTGTGTAAGAAAATAACGCAACCTTCTAAAACGCGGTTGTTTAGCGCTTTCCAATCTAAAGTTTAAACTGAAACGTTCTAGTTCAATGCCAGCTAGCAAAATCTGCTTAGTAAGCTGAGAATATTGCTGCTCGGCAGTGGCAGCAGAGGTAGTAGAGGTAGCAGAGGTAGTAGAGGTAGTAGAGGTAGAGTCAACGAGCGCTAGGGTCTCGCCTTCGGCAGAAGCAGCGTACCCATTGGCGTATTCACTGCTGCAAAGACTGCCACTAACCAGTGGTGCCTGTAGCAAGGTGAGAAGGGTGAAAACGGAAAAAGCTTTTTGTATATTCCTTCGAGCAGCGAATGCGGACAATCGCATAGGTCTAAATTGATTATCCAAGTGATACCCCAAGCGCTGAGCGCAAACATAAACAAATCATGACAAGAGTAGCCTATTTACATGTCTCGTTGTGCTGAGAAGCTTCTAACGACAAGGCAGGAGCTGTGACTTGTTAGCGGGATACTGGAGCAAAAATCATATTGTAGTCGCCGCTACTTTCATGCGACTGAAGCGATATAACACAATTAGGAAAAAGGCTACGCAATTTTTGCATATCAGAAAAGCGAATCTTTAGTGGTGGCAAAGACATAGAACGCAAGGGCAGGCCCTTAAGTGCCAATAAATCGTCTAGCTTAATAGCTGTGTATTCAGCTGACAAACTCTCTAACTTGCGCAGAGACTTGAGAGCAGAAAAACCTTTACTTGTAAGGGCAGGGTTAGAGTTGATATTGAGGGTCTCTAGTTTCGACAGTTTAGTGATAGTTAGCAACTCAGCATCAGTGATCTGAGTTCTAGCAAGATCAAGATGAATCAAGGCTGGCATCCGAGCAACATAAGAAATAGATTGTCTATCGAGCTTATTGCACGAAGCGCCAAAATACTTGAGATTCTTCAATTGCGTCAAATCACCAAAGCAGCTACCGGTCAGTCCGCACGTGCCTAGAGTCAATCTCTCTAGTTGGCTTAAGCGCACTAGCCCCGAAACAGCTTTATCAGTAAAACTGCAATCAAGCAAATCAAGACGACGCAAACCAGTTAAATGATAAACAGAATATAGAAAGCTATCGCTCTGTTCAAGGTTTCTTGAGCGCAGAGCAAATAAAGCATCTGGCGCCAATGTCTCAAGCAACTTAGGCTCATCAGCTACACTGGCATCTAATTCAAGGCCTAACCTAGCAGACAGGGGCACCACCTGCAGGCCTGCTGCTGTGCCGAGAAACGTGCCATCAACGGCTTTAACTTTTAACCAATCCATACCAGGTTTAAGATCATATAGCCGACCAAGCGAATGCTTTGGAAAAATTACTTCTCTGTATTTTTTCGACTCTTTCGGAGAAGCTGGCATTTTAGCTGTTTTTTTGGCTGGTTCCCTAGCTGAAGCCGGAGCTAGAGCAAAATCAAAAACAAGAACCGATCCCGAAACTAGTGCACAGTCTAGGGCAACAACCATTATGACTCGAGATAAAAGCCTAAGCATTAATCCCCCATCTGCACCACTCAATTATACACTTAGCCGAATTAGCAAACTACTACAAATCGCCCGCTATTGGGGGCTGGCAAAGGTGCTAACGTTATTGTCTCAGACAAATAGGTGACTGAAATCAACACTAAGCAAAAATCCAATCAGAAAGAGTATCGCAAAAAAGATTTCCCCGTTGAGAAAATTAATCGTTTTCTTGAACCCGGACCGGTAGTTTTAGTTAGCACGCAGTGGAAAGGCGAGCAAAACATCATGACCATGTCATGGCACACAGTTATGGAATATTCCCCCTCTCTAATTGGCTGCATGGTTACGGCTGCTAATCACAGCTTCAATTTAATTGCCAAAAGCAAAGAGTGCGTGATCAATATTCCAGAGAAAATTTTGATTGATCAAATTGTCGGCATTGGCAACACGAGCGGCGCCGACACAAATAAGTTTGAACAGTTCGAACTTACTGCATTGCCAGCAGAGAAAGTAAAGGCTCCCCTAATCAAAGAGTGCTTCGCCAACTTTGAGTGCAAACTGGTCGATACTAAAATGCTAGACAAATACAATTTCTTCATTCTGCAAGTGGTCAAGGCCCATGTCGCCACTTCACCCAAATATCCAACCACCGTTCACTACCGCGGCGACGGCATTTTCATGGTCTCTGGCGAAAACATCAGCCGCAAGAAAAACTTCCGCCCCGAAATGCTGTAGTCGCAAAAACTCCCAAACAATCAAGTTAAACTTTGGGTTTAGGTCTCTAGGCCAGAGTGGTAAGTCTATTAGGGGGCTGATAACGAGCCACAGATTTACTAGCATTTGAGAGGCGATTAGAAAGGAAATGACAACTTCGCAAAATCCAGCATCCGCTGTAGAGAATGCCACTAAATATAGACTGGTGACCCGCAGCGACTTCGACGGCCTGGTCTGCGCTGTGCTACTCAAACACATTAATATGCTCGACGATATTTTGTTCGTGCACCCCAAAGATATGCAAGACGGCAAGGTACCCATTACCGACCACGATATAACCACCAACTTGCCTTATGTTGACGGCGTCCACCTCGCCTTCGACCACCACTCAAGCGAAATGACCCGCAACAAGGGCAGCCGCGACAATCACATAATTGACCCCAAGGCCATGTCGGCGGCTCGCGTAGTCTATGACCATTACGGCGGCGCTAAGACCTTCCCTGCCCGCTGGAACGACATGATGCAAGAGGTCGACAAGGCTGACGCGGCACAATTCAGCAAAGAAGAGATCTTAAATCCGACTGGTTGGGTGCTTCTCAACTATTTAATGGACCCGCGCACGGGCCTGGGAAGATTCCGGGACTTCCGCATCTCAAACTACAATTTAATGATGGATTTAATTGATTATTGCAAAGACCACGACATTGACGAAATCATGAAAATGCCAGACGTCATGGAGCGAGTGGAGCTATACAACACCCAGGCTGAATTGTTCAAAGACCAAGTCAACCGTTGCTCAACCGTACACAAAAATCTAATTGTGCTCGACCTGCAAAAAGAAGAAACTATTTTTGCTGGCAACCGCTTTATGATTTATGCCATGCATCCAGAGACCAATATTTCAATTCACCGACTCTGGGGCTTGAAGCAACAAAACACAGTGTTTGCCATTGGTAAGTCAATTATTGATCGCCGCTCGAAAACTAATATCGGCGAGCTCTGTCTTAAATATGGCGGGGGCGGTCATGAAAACGCTGGCACCTGCCAGATAGACAACGACAAAGCCGACAAAGTCTTAGAAGAACTCATTCATGCTATAAACAAAGATGGCTAAATCATCTACCTAAGGATCAAATGCAGCAAGTCGAGCTAGTCGTTGCGCTGCTAGCAATAATCGCCATAGTCGGAGCGATCTCTCAAAAGCTGAGGGTCGCTCTGCCGATTTTGCTGGTTCTGACCGGCATGGCCATTTCAATGGCTCCCAATATTCCACCGGTGCACTTAGAGCCAGACGCAGTATTCTTCATCTTTTTGCCACCACTTTTATATCTTGATGCCTACAACACTTCTTGGCGGCAGTTAAAAGATGTAGGAGAATTAGTGACGATTCAAGCCGTGGGTTTGGTCTTAGCTACAGTCGGTGCGGTGGCCCTCGCGATTCATACAGTTGTGCCAGGAATACCATGGACAGCGGCTCTAGCATTTGGCGCCATTGTTTCACCAACCGATGCCGTAGCAGCATCTGCCATTGCTAAAGAAGTAAAACTACCAAAACGCCTGATGGAAATTATCAAAGGAGAAAGCCTTACAAATGATGCCACTGGCTTGGTGGCATATCAATTTGCCGTAGCAGCAGTGGTTACTGGTGCCTTTTCTCTGCAAGAAGCCGGCACTAGATTTCTCTACGTAGCCATTGGTGGAATAATTGTTGGTCTGGCCACTGGCTTCTTTTTGGTGCGACTAAGAACAAGACTAGAACACAAGCCTGTCGAAATAATAGTTTCCTTGCTATCTCCGTTCATTGCCTATTTAACGGCCGAACACCTGCATGTATCAAGTGTTCTCTCTGTAGTTACAGCTGGTCTAATGCTGGGTTGGCGCTCACCACAAATGCATGGCTCGACCACACGTTTGCATGCCACCGCCAATTGGGAAACTATTGCCTATCTTCTCAATGGCTTTTCATTCTTACTTATGGGTTTGCAGCTACGGCCGATTCTAGAAACAGTCAAAGCCTACGCAGCACCACAGCTAGTGCTTTGGACTGCGACTGCAGCACTAGCACCACTAGCGATACGCTTTGCCTGGACATTCACAATGGCACCAATATACAACTCACTCAGAAAGCAACCGACGCCAAACTGGAAACACTTGTTTGTCTTCTCTTGGTCAGGCATGCGCGGGGTGGTATCACTAGCAGCAGCACTAGCTTTGCCACTCACTTGTAGCAATGGCCAAGCTTTTCCCTATCGTGATCTACTGATATTTCTTACCATTGCAGTGATTGCCTCCACACTAATAATTCAAGGTATCACCCTGCCAGCCATCGTCAAGATGTTCGAATTTGAGCCCGATGCCTACAATTCTGAAGAAGCTGAGCGCAAAGCTAGATTGGCTCTATCGCGCGAAGCAGTAAGACGCATTGACGAACTAGCACGCTCAGAAAATATTGATTTAGAAGACCCAGTTTTGCAAAAACATCTGGACAAATATCTAGCACGCGCCATCGCCAACATCGGCCCAGAATCGCAGAACCAGCCAAGCATAAACCTCTGGCAAAGAATTAGAGGCGAAGCCATTACCGCACAAAGAACATTACTGTTGCAGTTGCGCGACAGCAACGAAATTCAAGATGATACTTTCAGACTGATTCAAAACGAGCTTGATTTAGAAGAAACAAAAATGGAAAACCAGTCGTGATTACATTGAACAGTATTGACACAGGCAAAATTTCCGTAGATAGAATTGCTTTTTACAGATCGTGTCTCTTGGCCGCACTGCTGATACTGTGTCTATCCTTTGCCGAGGCCCAGGCCGCACCAGAGAACGGCCCAAAGTCTGTTGCCAAATCCACTCCGGCGCCAAATTCAGCAGCAGATTCAGCACCACAAGCGCCACCAATATTTCAATCCACAGATAGAGTATTAGCATACTATGGACCAGCGGTGAGAGCGAAACTGAAAGCTCTGTTCGCGGCGCAGAGCATCGCCTATCCACCGCGTGCAATGACATGGATAGCACTAAAAGAAGAAAAGCAATTAATGCTTTTTGCTAAGAACAAAACTGGTGCATACAAACAAGTCTTGAGCTATCCCATCATTGGTACATCTGGCGTCGCCGGCCCAAAGCTGAAAGAAGGCGATAAGCAAGTACCTGAAGGTTTCTACAAAATCGCAGGCTTTCGCCCCAACTTAGTCGCCCACATCGGTATGGATGTAAGCTACCCCAATGCCGCAGACAAAGCCCACGCTCAAGCCGAGAACCGCCGCAACTTAGGTTGCGACATTCTCATTCACGGCAGCAAATGGTCAACTGGTTGCTTGGCCATGGGCAACGAGCCAATTGAAGAAATGTTTGTTCTCGCTCACGATGTTGGCACCCAAAACATCGCTTTGATATTCGCGCCATGCAATCTTCTATATGCAGCGCCAGCAGTCAATTTCAAGAAGCAGCCCGCCTGGCTCCGCGACCTCTATAGAGAGCTGCGCAGCGAAATGTCACGCTATCCGATATAAATTATTGCTTTAGCTGCTTCTTCAAGAAATCGGCCATCTTCAGGATACTGGCATCCCATTCAGCTTGATTGCCACCACCACCATGACCACCATCAGCGATTGTTATTAACTCAGCCTCGACGCCTGTTTTCCTACAAGCAGCAAGCATTGTTGTGGCTTGATTGTAGGGAACCAGCTCATCCTTGCTGCCATGAATCATCAAAATTGGTGCTGCAGTCGCTGTCAGGTAATGAGCAGGGCTGGCTTTCTCAAATAGCTCAGGGTTCTCAGTGCGACTTTTGCCAATAAAACGCTCAACAATCTTTTCTGAATCTGGCGGCAATGGCAGCGACAAACTAGTTGGTCCAGCCAGGCTTACAACTGCAGCAACCGCGCTTGAAACTCGCGATTGACTAGTATCACTAGGCAACTTGTCTGTGGTGCCAAGAAACAGCGCCAAATGCCCACCAGCAGAGCTACCAACCACACCAATTCTATTGGGGTCAATATCGAGTTCTTTGGCATGGCTGCGCATATAGCGCACTGCGGCCTTGGCGTCTTCTACCTGGGCCGGAAAATGAGCCTGCGGAGCCAGCCTGTAATCTATTGATGTGGTAACAAAACCCAGCTGACCAAGCATATAGGCACAGCCCACCATGTCTTTCTTATGACCGGAGCTCCAACCACCGCCGTGAATGCACAGCACAGCAGGAAACGGTCCTTTGCCCACGTTAGGCGTAACCACATCCATAGACAACGACTGGCCATCAACTGTGGCGTAATTAACATCTCTTTTTAAAGTGAGAGTAGGCGGTGGCTCTGGATAAGATTGGGCACTGGCGAATAGGACGGTACCGCCGACTAAAAGCAAGCAGACAAAGAAAAATGGTACTAACCATTTCAGCCTCTTGCTATCAGCTTTGCTTTCTCTAGCCACAGTTCACTCACTCAATCAATCAATACTACTCTATGCCCGACCAGGTGAACTTTAATATCACTGGACTGAAAAGAAGCTGGTAAGAGGCCGAGAAGAGGCACAAACACTGCAGTTCGTGCCTCTTCAACAAAGCCAGTGCCCTTCAGCCGGATTAAGAACTAGGGGCGACTTGCTGAGCAACTATGGATTAGTTGATTGCTTCTCTTCCTTTACAGAAGTAGAGGAACCATCCGCACCAACAGTGGTGCTAGCACTCGACTTTTTGTGGGCAGATCCATCAATACCTATGGAGTGTGATTCTTTCTGCTGGTCAGCGGTAACGCTACCGTCGACATTGGCGCGAACGGCATTTTTTTGATGTGTTACCTTAGCGCCGCCAACTCCAGCCTCAGCGCGGTAGGTGCTGTGCTTGGCTCCAACGGCATTGGCACTCGACTTCTTTACAGTCTGAGTTGTAGATGCCGCATTCGACCTCACTTTGACACTTGTCGAAGCTGAGCCTAGCGGTGTTTCGGTCTTGACTGATGTTGAGCTGGTTTCGTCGGCAAATGCCACTGATTGGCTCAAGAACATGGCCACGCCTAGAGCGAGGGTGGTTGATTTAGTAGATGCAAACATGTGTATTCTCCTCAGAACGTCGTGGGACAAATGGATCAATTGAATAGTGACCGCTAATGACCCGTTGCTTGCCGTGACGGCTCCATTCTGCCCTGGTTCCATTTACCAGGTTAGCTTCTTGTAAGTAAAGGAGTAGCAGAATCAAAAATTTCCTGTGGGGAATAAAGGACTAGTAACTAGTAACCTGTATCTAGTAACTGGGAACTTACCAGCCAAGCACCGGTCTACATTCACCCAAAAGCCTGACTTAGAGCAAACCATCGAAATAAATGAAGCTATGACCGAAACAACACCCGGAAGCTCACAGAGTAAACCCGCCTACACCACATCTAGCTTCCATAGGGCTAGATGGAATGTCATGGACATGATTACTCTGATTTCAACCAAAACTATCCCCACTCATATACTGACCGATTTCGATATGGAAGAGGCCGAAGTTCTTCGCACCAAACTTTCAACCGGCGGAAGCAAAGTGACAGTAACAGCAATCATATTAAAGGCCATTGCCATTGCTCAACTCTCGCACCCGCAAACACGAGCCTTTAGATTACCGCTCGGCGCCGTCATTCAAAGAAAAGAACCAATTGCTGGCTTTACTGTTGAACGCATGATTGGTCTACAACCGGCTGTCTTCTTCGGCACAATCAAAGACGTTCATAAGATGCCCTTAGCGCAAATCGCCCAAGAACTTAATCGCTACGGCACAGACGAAATCATGAGCGTGCCCCAGTTAGCCAAAGAGCACGTACTAAGCAAAGTGCCGTGGATACTGCGCCGAATTTACATTGCCATTGCTCTACATATTCCATTTTTGCGCCAAATCGTCAACCCCGCCACCTTTGGCCTAACGTCACTGGGCAAGTTTGGCCTCAGCACCTTATTAGCACCCAATGTCAGCACTTGCATCTTTGGCGTGGGCACAGTTGAGCCCAGGGTGAAAGTAATAGAAAACGAAATTAAGGCACGGCGTATGATGTCGGTAGTTTTCTCCTCCGACACCCTTGTGGTTGATATGGGACAGGCAGCTCATTTTCTCGCAGCAATCCAAGGCTTAATTGAAAGCGGCTTAGCTGGCCATTTAACCGATGAAGAGCTAGCTCTGGCTAACGCCTAGCTCCCTACAGCTACAAATTAGCGTTTCATACTCAACGAGATGCGCTTGCGTTCTTTGTCTACCGACAAAACAGTAACTTGCACTTTCTGCTGCACTGTCACTACTTCGCTGGCGTCTTTAACAAATTTGTCTGTCAATTGACTGACGTGCACCAAGCCATCTTGGTGTACACCAATGTCAACGAAAGCACCAAATGCAGTGACATTGGTGACAATACCCGGCAGCTTCATACCTTCGTACAAATCATTGATTGAATGTACGCCTTCAGCAAACTTCATCGGCTCTAACTTGGCGCGGGGGTCGCGGCCTGGCTTTTCTAGTTCTTGCATAATATCGCGCAAGGTCGGCAAACCAATTTTGTCCGAGACATATTTATTCAAATCGATTTTCTTTCTACTCTCACTGTCCGACATGAGGGTGGCCAAATCTGTACCTAGATCTTTAGCCATGGCCTCCACCACCTTGTAACTTTCAGGGTGAACCGCGCTAGCATCAAGGGGGTTCTTGGCTTCGCGAATGCGCAAGAAGCCAGCGCTTTGCTCGAAAGCTTTTGGCCCTAAGCGAGCGACTTTCTTCAGTTCAGCTCTTGATTTAAAGGGGCCGTTCTCTTGGCGGTGAGCGACAATATTGGCAGCAATTTGTTTACCCAAACCAGAGACATACGATAGAAGTTGCTTACTTGCAGTGTTTAACTCCACACCGACAGAGTTAACACAACTAACCACAGTATCATCTAGGCTGCTTTGCAAAGCTGGCTGATCGACGTCGTGTTGATATTGACCAACACCAATTGATTTAGGGTCGAGCTTGACTAGCTCAGCCAGAGGGTCCATCAAACGGCGGCCAATAGAGACAGCACCGCGCACAGTCAGATCGTAGTCAGCAAACTCTTCACGGGCCACTTCAGAGGCCGAATAAATAGAGGCACCACTTTCATTGACCATGACGATTTGCGGCTCATCCATAGAAGCTGCCGCCCAGTCTATAGCGCGCAAAAATTCTTCTGTTTCACGGCCAGCTGTGCCGTTGCCGATAGCAACGGCGACAATGCCAAACTTCTTGCCTAGCTCAACAATTTTCTTCACGGCACTCAGCTTAGATTGCTTAGCGCCATCGCCAGAGCCGTCCATGTGCGGATAAATCACATCATGATGCAGCAAATCACCCTGACGGCCCAGGCAAACGAGCTTGCAACCTGTTCTGAAGCCTGGGTCTAAAGCCATTATGGCGTGTTCACCCAGGGGTGGTGCCATCAATAGCTCGCGCAGATTGCGAGTGAAAACGCGAATTGCTTCAACATCGGCCCGTTGCTTCAACTCGGCTCTAAGCTCAGTCTCCATCGAAGGTGCAAGCAAGCGGTCGTAAGCATCTTCTACTGTAATTTCAATTTGGGCTTTGCAGGCGCCGTCGCCTTTGAGAAAATTATTGTCCATAATGATCAAAGCGTCTTCATCATCAGGCTTGATTGAAACCTTTAAAATGCCTTCGCTTTCACCACGAAACATTGCCAAAATGCGGTGAGAAGGAGCGGTTGTGACTTTCTCACTCCACTCAAAGTAATCTTTGAACTTCTGCCCTTCTTGCTCTTTGCCTTTGGCTACTTTTGAATAAATAGAACTATTCTTTGTCCAGTAGGCTCGCAATTGTTTGCGGGCCACTAGATTTTCGCTCATCCACTCAGCCATGATGTCGCGGGCGCCAGCTAGAGCCAGCTCAACAGTGTCGACGCCTTTTTCTTTGTTGACATAGGCCTCGGCGGCCTTCTGCACATCTTTAAGTTTGAAAGTAAAAATCTCTTGAGCCAAGGGCTCTAAACCTTTCTCGCGAGCAACGCTGGCCTTGGTCTTGCGCTTGGGCTTGAATGGCAGGTAAATGTCTTCTAGATCATTAATAGAATTGGAAGCGGATAGCTTAGCCAACAGCTCATCAGTTAATAATTCGCGCTCTTTCAATGATTTGAGCATGGCGTCTCGGCGCTTATCTAGCTGCTGCAGGCGCTCTTGCAGATCGCGAATGGCAGCAATAGCAACCTCATCTAAAGTACCTGTAGCCTCTTTGCGATAGCGGGCAATAAAAGGCACTGTGCAATCTTCAGCCAGTAAGTTAATCGTCGCTTGAACCTGCGCCACGCCTATTTTCAGCTCATCGGCGATGGCCTTTGCATAGTTAATTGTGGTCTTTTCTGTCGCTTTTGCCTTAGTAGTTGGCTCGATAGTTTCAGTGCCTGTCATATTCTCAATTTCCCTGTAAACATCGCCTTATAGTACGATACTCGGCCGATTTTCTCCTGAACAGTGTTTATTTTAGTCAGGTGCTAGAATGCGATAAGTTATTGATTCAATTAGTTAATGATTTGAGGAGCGGCCCATGTTGAAGACCCTGATCAAAGGAAACCTGCCTTTACTGAAGACAATCTTCATTGCTGGGGCTGTAGTAGGGGCGGCAGCAGGCTCTGTTGTATCTCTGGGCGTCGGTTATGCCCTAGGCAATTTATTCGCGTCTAAATCGGGCAAAGAATTGCGCGACGATATAGCAGAAAAGGCTAACGAATTTGCCGGTGGCGTTAAAGATAAATTTTCTGCCACAGGCTGCTGCGAAGACGAAATATAAGCCTGGCCCCGCAGTCAACACAGAAAAAAGTTGGCGAAAAAAAATAAAAAAAATAGCACCGCATATAGTGACAAAAAAAGGGACGCAATGCGTCCCTTTTAGTTTATTGAACCAATGTTTATGACTAACAGTCTTAAACAGCAGCGCCTAATTTGGCATTCAATGTGATTTTGGCATTGAATAGACGTGAGATTGGGCAACCAGCTTTGGCCTTCTCAGCACACTCTTCAAACTTAGCTTGGTCAACACCAGGAATATCAGCAACAAGATCAAGAACGATTTCAGTTACTGTGAAACCAGCGTCGGTTTTTTCTAAAGTTACTGTAGCTTCAGTATCGATAGACTTAGCTGTCAAGCCGGCTTCGCCAAGAATGTTGGAAAGAGCCATGGAGAAACAACCAGAATGAGCAGCTGCGATTAGCTCTTCAGGGTTGGTTCCAACGCCTTCTTCAAAGCGTGTACCGAAAGAATATTGGGTTTTAGCAAGAACACCACTTTGAGTAGAAATTGTTCCCTTGCCATCTTTTAGACCGCCAGCCCAGTGAGCTGATGCTTTACGTTTCATAGAACCTCCGGATGTCAACTGCACCGCACTTCTGCGGGCAGCTGAATTTGTCATTTTGGTGGTCTCAGTATATAAGATCCAAGCTGGAGAGAGAGTCAATCTAACTTCAACCAAACGGTAATGATACATAACAAAAACCCCAAGTCATGGCTGACAACTTGGAGTTCTTGCATAGTTTATAGAGGTCTGATCGAGCTTTGCCAGCGTTAGCGACGACGACCGCGGCCATCATCAACAATAACGCAGTCTTTATCTTTCTCGTGGTTGTAGATTGCTCCACCAACACCACCGGCGACCATACCTTTGACCATATTCTTCTTATCGCCACCAAATAAGGCTGCACCGCCACCAAGCAGAGCGGCACCCTTGGCAATATCTCCAAGCAGGTCGTCCTTAGGACACTCAACTACCTGCTGGCGAACTTGAGGACGACCTTGGTCGCGGTCACCTGGATAAGGCACACGCTCATCCTTCAAGTGTCCAGCTAGGGTCTCACCTTTGCGGCCACCGCTAACAATCAGGGTGCCGTCTTTAACAATCTCTAGGTCAAAACCTTGACCTCTTGTGCTTTTCTCTTCCTTCTCGGAGGTTCTGTGAACCAAACTGTTGAAGGAATGGGGCGATAGTTTTTGAGCCTCATCGCGCAAAATATTGGCAGCTCTAACACCGTCACCAGTGTCTAGCATTTGAGCCAAAGCATCCGATCTGCGTTCGACTTGGTCATTTGAAATTTCTCGTCCAGCCATGTGATTTCCTCCAAGAAAGTGCGGTGTGTTCACCGATGCCCTTACATTACATTCGAGTTGTGGCAATTTACGGGCATTTGCCAAGCGCTAGAATTCTATCTAGATTAAATCGCAAAAGGCCCTACTGGTAAGGATTTAGAGGAGAAAGTTTGGCCTTATACCCACCCCTAGCCCCCACGCCCACGCCAACACTAGGTGTCAATAGGGCCCGAGAGAAATGACCGGGAAGTTCCTTACGGCTGCTTCTTGTGCGAGAGCTTGCACTCTTGGGCGACAGCTTCTAAACGCCGCTGGGCGACAACGTCAATTACTATTGGCGATTGCTTAAAGCCCATTGCCGAAAGCTGTGCCTTAGCGGCATACTGACGATTAACATCGGCCAGTTGGGCAAAACGAAGGTCCTGATAACGAGCACAGGGGTCTTTATCCATCGCTTGCTGACGCATATCTGCCAAAGAACGAGGCTGAGCCTGAGATTTAGGAACAAACAGTTCTTTAGGGTGGGATGCAGTATCAGTGCGACTAGCTCGATTATCTAGACTGGCGCGAGCAGACATGGCACGATTAGCTCTACCCTGACCGTCGTCAACCAATACCAATTCAGCCCTTCCAGACATCACAACTTTCAAGTTCACACCAACTGATTTATCATCTTTGTTCGCGATCTCGCGCACCATGCGGCTATACTCTCGCGGGCTCATAGATTCAAATTCGTGGCGCAACTGATTGACGACTTGCTTTCCTTGGCCATTGTCAAGCATGGCAGCCAGTCTATCTGACTTTGATTCAACTGATTCAGCAGGTCGGTTGGCAACCATAGTAAGTGCTCCAAAAATAGACAAAGGTCTATTGACACTCTACTGCGAATCTTTGGCACTTTATGGGCAATTTTATGGCAGGCCGATGTTTATGAGCTTTTCGCCGGGGCCGATGTCGCTAGCGCTTCTGGCTCTGGCCCCTCGGGCCGACTGTCAAAATCTAGCCGCGTCTTAAAATCACTGCCAACGACTAGGCGAGCGTCATAGGTGCCGCTACCGTCCTTTTTCTTAAAGCCCTTCACTAAAGCGGTACGACCATGTTCAACTAGACTCTTGAGCTCGTCATCACTTAATTCTTTGCCAAAGACTGTGCGCCAGACTGTGAAATTACAGCCCTCGCGCCAACGGCTGCAGCCAGCGCCCTTGGGTGTGAGCCTGACAGAACCAATTTCTTTGCTCTCAGCCGCGGCCGATTCCGAATTGACCCGACTCTTACATTGCGGACACTCGCCTATACCACTGGCAGCAATTACTCCGCCGCCCAAGTCATACTGAATCTTTCCTTCTTCATTGAGAATCAACTTGGCGTCATACTTGCCGCTGCCGTCTTTTTTCTTGAAGCCCTTAATTATTTTGGTTTCGCCTTTTTCTACCAGATCTTTCATCTGGCTCTCACTAAGCTCTTTGCCGCGCTGCTCTTTCCATATAGAGAAAGTGCAACCTTCTTTCCAGCGGTTACATCCAGCCCCTTTCGGTGTCAGACGCACATAGCCTTTTTTGCACAATGGACAAGTGCCCAAACTACTGCCATCACTAGGTGGAATAGATGGCCCAGAAAGGGCAGCACCGCCGGCGGTGACGTCAGGCAAGATACGACGCACTAAATCAGAAATATCACTATCAAAAGATGCTGGTTGCAATTTACCGTCTTGCATGTCGGCCAGACGCTGCTCCCAGATTGCCGTCAAAGCAATATCTTTCAACTCATTATGGACTTGACCTATCAAAGCTTTTCCTTTTTCTGTGGGCAGAAGAGCTTTTTTATTGCGTTCAACATAACCAGTTTGCAGCAGGCGCTCAATAATAGCCGCGCGAGTAGCTGGCGTGCCCAGGCCCTTTTGCTTCATGTAAGAGGCCAGATCTTCATCGTCTAGTTCTTTGCCAGCATTTTTCATTGCTGTCAAAAGGCTAGCATCGTCATACGGTTTTGGCGGAGTAGTCTTGCCTTCTTTCAATTCAATTTTGCGCTTAGGCACCTGTTGCCCTTGAGCTAAAGGTGGCAGCTGCTGGGCGTCTTCTTGGCCATCTTTATCTTTGCCCTTACCCTTCGCTTTTGGTTCCTCTTTCTCTTCGTCTTTGGCCTTGCTGGCAAGAACTGTCCAGCCTACTTCTTTGATGACAAAACCTTTGGCTCTAAAAGTGTGTTCGGCCAAAGAAATCATTGCCGTGGTTTCATCGCGCACTTCAGGCGGCAGAAAAATACTGAGAAAGCGCGTGGCCACAAGCTGGTAGACATTGCGCTGCTGTAGGGGCAAATTAGCAGGAAGAGCATTGTGCGTCGGAATAATAGCGTGGTGATCTGTTAGTTTGCCATCGTCAACATAGCTCTTAGTTAGCCGCGGACGGATCAAAGCAGCAGTGATACTGCCAGGCACAATGCCTTCTTGAGTAAAGGCATCTTTGACTTCTTTGGTGGCAAGCGGGCCTTTCAAAAGCACCGAAAGAATGCGGGGCAACTCGCCCACCATATCGGTAGAAAGGTGCCGTGACTCAGTTCTAGGATAAGACAAGAGCTTATGCTCTTCATAAAGACTCTGGGCAATATTGAGAGTTTCTTGTGCAGTATAGCCAAAGCGTTTGTTGGCATCTTTTTGCAGTGTGAGCAAGTCGTAGAGGGCTGGTGCGTTAGTGCGCTTCTCTGTGGTAACTACAGATTGCACCACGCCATACTCGCTAGGCTCTACCGCCTTAACAATAGACTGAGCTAAGGCCTTATCGTGCAATCTCGTCTGAGGCTCAGCTTCAGCAGTTGCCGGAGTAATATAGCGAGCAATGAAACCCGGCTCAAAAGTAGCGATGATTTCAAAGAACTTAGCAGAAGTAAATGCATCAATTGTAGTTTGGCGATCAACAATGAGAGAAAGAGTTGGTGTCTGTACCCGACCAATGGTGCACAACTGATTATTGATTGTGGTATAGGCGCGAGTGAAATTAAGTCCAATTACCCAATCGGCTTGGGCACGAGCAGCAGCAGCATTGGCTAGACTATCAAAGGCACTAGAAGATTTCAGTTTGCCTAGTCCATCTTTTATAGCTTCGGCTGTCAGTGAGCTTATCCACAAACGCTCAACGGGCTTTTTACATTCGGCCAATTTATAAATCAAACGAAATATGTGTTCGCCTTCACGCCCGGCGTCTGTGGCGCAAATAATTGAAGTGGTGGCAGGATCTAAGAACAGTTTTTTAATGACATTAAACTGGTGCGCCGATTTTTCAACGACACGATACTTCCACTCAATTGGAATCATCGGCAGTTGCTTCAAGCGCCAAGGCTTGCCCCAAGCTTCATTCATCTCTTCTGGTTCGGCCATGGTCACTAAATGGCCGAAAGCATAGGTGACGGCATAGTCGTTTCCTTCGAAATAGCCGTCTCGCTTAGTGGTAGCACCGACAACGGCGGCGATATCTTTGGCAACAGAAGGTTTTTCAGCCAGAACGACTTTCATATGGCAACACTCTAGATATGATGTGCCAATGGTATCGCTTTGAGACTAGCTCTTCAACAGCGAGCAGAAGAGATGGCCGATCGATATGCGACGCGGGTCGACTACCTATCCTTTGGATATAAAATCACAGACAGCAGCTATGACATTTTGATCACGTAAGAGACCACGATGACCGAGGTCGCTGACGGGTAGGAATGTTGAATTGACCCACCTGTCGGCAATTATCTGCGAATTTTCCACAGAGGTAATCTGATCATCGCTTGAATGGACAATCAGACCGGGCAACTTAAAGCTTGATGCTAACTCAGAAGTAGTAATGTTCACCCTAACCCCAGCTGCTTGCAAGTGTTGAATCATCTGCTCGACCTGCTGTGGGCTTAAACCCTTGGCGGCAGCAAAAAATCGAGCATAGTTTTCATAACTCTCTGGCGGCGCCAGCAAAACTGCCCTTTCTACGGCCAGACCCTTAGATACGGCAATAGCTAGAGCAGCGCTACCAACAGAATGTCCAACTATCGCCTTGAGCGGGTCGAAATGCTGGGCCACAGCCAAAATACCATCGGCCAGTTGCTCAATACTAGCTGTTTCGCCGCTCGATTCGCCGTGGGCAGGAAGATCCATTGTAACCACGCGAAAACCAGAGGCAGTCAGAGTCGGAACGTACGAAAACATATCTGACTGGTCACCGGCCCAACCATGCACGAGCAAGATTGGTTGGCCGCAACCCCAAGCCCGTACAGCCACCTGACCTCCGCCATGGGAGACGCTCAAATCGGATCTAAGCAAATCGACTTTAGGTTGACGCAGCACCCGGCGTCGGCCGCCAGGGGTGAGATATTCAAGGGCTACTGCAGCCGGGTCTAAGAGGGTTGCGTGCGGTGCGAGGGGCAATATTTCAGGCTCTGAATTTAACTCTGTATTTAAATCTGGCATCTAATTTGGAATGAATATCCTGAAACGGTTATGGGCAAATATTCCTGGCAGAATAATAGCATCTCACTTGCAAAAAGCAAGTAACAGTACGGGCAATTTGACACACTTGACCGACCGGTCTAATATGAGATTACACCTACAATGGCAGCGCCTTCTAGCCCAACTCTCTATCTGACTAAATCTGTAAACAATGTCAAAACTAGCCAATACGGCAATTTCAATACTAGACCTAGCCCCGGTGCGGGCCGACAAGACGCCGGCCGACGCTCTACAAAAGAGCCTTGCCCTCGCTCAACATGGCGAAAGGCTAGGCTACAACCGCTTTTGGCTAGCCGAACATCACAATATGCCAGGCATCGCCAGTGCTGCTACATCAGTTCTGATTGGTTATGTGGCAGGAGGCACCAGCAAAATTCGCGTCGGCTCTGGCGGCATAATGCTACCAAACCATGCGCCGCTGGTTATTGCCGAACAATTCGGCACACTTGAAACCCTCTACCCTGGCCGCATCGACTTGGGTCTTGGTCGAGCACCTGGTACTGACCGCGCTACCTCACACGCCCTCAGACGCGGGCTTGATTCCAGTGGTCATGATTTTCCTGAACTACTGGCTGAGCTGCAACGCTATTTAGGCCCAGCTACTGCGGACCAAAAAGTAAAGGCCTACCCCGGAAGCGGGTTAGAAGTACCAATCTGGTTGCTTGGCTCTAGTGATTTTAGCGCTCGACTGGCGGCAGAAGAAGGTTTGCCTTTTGCCTTTGCCAGCCACTTTGCCCCTGAAGAATTGTTAGTTGCTATCAAGCTTTACCGCAATAGATTCAAACCATCGAAGGCACTGCAGAAACCCCATGTAATGATTGGAGTGCCACTGGTGGCCGCAGACACAGACGAGCTTGCCAGCATTCTGGCGACCACACCGATGCAACGGGGCTTGTCACTAATTCGCGGCGAGAACATGCAACTCAAGCCACCAGTATCTCTAGAGCAGATGGAAACTCTTTGGTCAGCCAACGAGAAGCAAGCAGTGTTTAGCCGTATGGCCATTGCCATCATCGGCGGTGTCGAGACAGTAAAAACAAAACTCGAACGGCTGCTAGAAGTGACCGAGGCTGACGAACTAATGTTTGTCAGCGATCTTTACGAACAGCAAGACCGGCTGCGTTCTTTTGAAATAGTGGCGCAAATTAAGAATGAGTCAGGCTGCTTAGGCTTTAAAGAAAACGGGAATCTCTTAGTCAACTAAATGGCTGGGGAAAAATTATGAATAAAAGCCTTGCCCTACTGCTAGTAATATCTGGCCTTGCCTTGGCCGCGCCTACACTAGCCGTCGACCCAGTTTCATTCGAAGACTACAAAAACACTGTTAGTAAAATTGACTGGAAAGACCGGGTCATAAGTTTTGAGCAATTCCAAAAAGATTGCCTAAAACCGGGTGTGGTTATTCTCGATTTGCGTACCGAAGCCGAATACAAACAAGGTCATATTAAAGGCGCCCGACTTATGGGCGCAGACATAAAAGAAGAAAAGTTGAAGCAGCTTGTGCCTGATAAGAACTGCAAAATAATTGTCTACTGCACCAATACTTTCTTTCCCACTCGGCGCATATCACTAAATAATGTCTGCCTGCCGCAAATGATTGCTCTAGGCTACCCCAATGTATTTGTCATAGAAGAGATCTGGCACAAAAATTTTGACCAAGTAGAAAAGCTGAAGCAGAGCAGTCTATGGCAAAATAATTCAGAAGTAAAATAGTTCAAAAGCAAAAATAGTTCAGAAGCAAAATAATTCAGAAGCGAAATAGCAAATTCGCTCTAATTCTATCTACCAGCTATTCTTTTAGCCTGCTATTCCATACAAAGACTAGCGCGACACTTTGCAAACTCTGGCTCGAATCTATCGTAATACTGCTTTTCACCGGTGTAGCTCAAGGCATAGACATGCTTTTTGCCAAGAGCCATAGCAAACCACTGGCGTAGTTCTTTATTCTGACCGACTACTGTAATTTCAACTTCTGAGGAGGGCAGGGCACCGAGAGTAGCTTTTTTAGTGCTAGTAGCACTAGCTTTCAGGCCTTTGCTCTCGTACTCGGTTTTCAAAGTTGAGACAAATGTACTAAATTCGCTGTCTATATCAGCTTGCCCTGCATCAGTGCGACTTAAATAGGTTAGCTCAATTACAGCCATGCCATCACCGTCTTTTTTCAACGCCCGAAGGCGCCCGCCAGCCATCTCACGCCCACTATTAGGCCGGGGCGCATTCAGTTCACTGACCTCCCAGCCAGAAGGTAGGCAGACAACAAATGGCCTGCCAAAATCAGTTATTCGGCTGGCTGTAGGCTGCGGGGAAACGGACGGAGTCACAGGGTCGGCGGCCAAGGCCGACGACATAAGTAACTGACAGGCCAATAAAGCCAACCAAGATTTTCGCCACAAATTCATAACCGACCCCTATATCTGCTTCAAGTTTATTGGTGATACTGCCCCTGACGTAAGATTAGCCAGAGAGTGCCAAATTAATTTCGACTTGCTGCAATTGACCAAAACCTGCCAGAGACACCCTAAAGCAAAGCCTATAAAAGGGTACATAAATCTGGTACAACCTAGTTGTCTTTTAAGGATAGCGCTTGAAATTCTGCCCTAAATGCGATGCTCGCTTTGAAACGCTCTGGTCGAAGTGCCCAGTCGATGGTCACGAACTAGAACATGAGCAAGCCGATCCTATGATCGGCCAAGTTTTTGCCGACCAATATGAAATTATCTCAGTGCTCGGCACTGGGGGTATGAGCGTAGTTTACAAAGCACGCCATCGCCTCATGGATCGCATCGTAGCGATTAAGCTCTTGCATGATGATTCAGACAAAGTCGCAATGGAACGTTTTAAACACGAAGCCAAAGCATCTAGCTCACTAAAGCACCAGAATATTATTAGCATTTACGACTTTGGCATTGTCGGCTCTCAAGCATACCTAGTAATGGACTGCCTCGATGGCAAGAATCTCAGTGAAGTGCTAGACGAAGTCGGCCACATAGCCCTCGACAGAGCAGTTCACATATTTCGTCAAACCTGTATGGGTTTAGAGCATGCCCATAAAAACGGCATTTTACACCGAGACTTGAAGCCCAGCAATCTGGTTTTGATTAAGGGTGAAGACGGCTCTGAGCTAGTGAAAATAGTCGACTTCGGCATCGCCAAATTGCTTCCGAACGCCGACAAGGAACAAACCAGGCTAACCCAAACCGGCGACATCTTTGGCAGCCCACTTTACATGAGCCCAGAGCAGTGCCAAGCCAAGCCCCTCGACAATCGCTCTGATATTTATTCACTCGGCTGTCTTATGTATGAGTCTCTTGCAGGAGTCGCTCCGCTACGAGGAGACACCGCCTACGACACCATGACCATGCATGTCAGCCAGACGCCCCGCTCGTTTAGTGAGGTGGTGCCCGAGCTAAATATCAATAAAAGTATGGAGGCTCTAATCTTCCGCTGCTTAGAAAAGCTGCCTGAAGACCGCTACCAGTCTATAACTGAAGTACTGCAAGACTTACCGACTATTCAACCTCAATCAGGTTCTGTCAAAGTCAAAGCGGTGCAACATCCTACCAAGCAGCGCCTAGAGATCAAATACTTACGTTATGCCTTCTGGACTCTATTTGTCGGTGTCGCCGCTATCCTGGCTTACATGTCCTGTGATAACGGACCAGAGCCAGACCACGGCACTGTGCTCTTAAAAACCATATGGAACAGCCAAACCACAATTGCCCAAACGCTGACAGACAGTCACATGTACGATCAGGCACATTGGCTCTTAACTTCAGCTGAAAATACAGCTCGCACTAAATTTTCCAATCGCGGCCGTTTAATGACGGCATTGCGTATGGAGCGCACTCTCTTTACCAAGGCAAAAATGTTTGACGAGTTGCAGGTAGTCAATGAAAAGATTGCCAAACTCAATAGTCAGGTTTTGCTTGAAGCCTACGACACTCTTCTCAAAGAGTTAGACGACTTAGCTAAGCCCGGTAGCGAATCGCAAACAGGCATGAAGCGAATTCTTGCCCCGATTACTTTTACTACAATTGATCATGTCAATCGCGGCCTCGCCGGTGCCGCCATGGATAAGCATACAGAGACCCTGCTCACGAAGGCCCGCATCGTGTATAGAAACCTGCTGGGAGATGACAGCCCACAGGTTGCTGGCATCGACATGCTTTTGGCTGAATGTTACAACCGCCAACAGAGACTACCAATGATGCGGCCACTACTGGCAGAGGCACTGTCTATCTACGTAAAAGCGGCCAACAACAACAACAGTAAAAATGGCAGAAAAAGAGTCTTGGCTCTAATTAAACTTGGTCAGCTCGACCGCGACGAAAATCGATATGCGGATGCTGAGAAAGAACTAAAAGAAGCAATGAATTTGGCAGAAGGGTCTTTTGCCAACGACAAGACTCTGCTTTACCAAGCTCTAAACAGTTACGCCTGCTACTTAGCGCAGACGGGCAAAGAACAAGAATCAAAGGCAATGTTTGCTAAAGCCGACTCTATCGCTACAGAAAAGCTCATGCAAGAGTAGGCACCTACTAGACTACCTCACCTAGCACCACCAGCAGTATTGTTAGGTAGCAAAAGGCAGCAATCACAGACTGATAAGAGAATTAGAAATAACACGCCAAGAGCAATACCTGTTTGGGTCTTGCCTATCATATCCACACGAGTTGATCACAAGTTCTATGTATTATCAATACCTGCTTCATTGGCGAAATGATGGAGGCAAAATGACAAATTATGCTAATCAGAATAGAGAACAGAAATGGTTTACTATGAGAATGAACATTAAGACCCAGGCTGGAATGCTGCGCCAATATCAGATGGAAGAGCAGGAACGGGGATACAAGATTCAGACCCTTGAGTTCAGGTCGCCTCAATACATACTGAAAAATTTTATCAGTGGCAATTCACCAATAAGAGTGGTGCATGTACCTGGCAAAAAGCTGCGCCACATGCAAGGCCGCAATGCCATCAAGGCAGCACTTGAGAACCTTACTTTTCTCACAAAGAGTATCTTCTTGTTTAGTGCCCGCTTAGCTGAGCGTGGTTTCGCCATGACCATGTCCCCGCCACAAGCAAGATTAGCTGGGCTCTATAGTGCCGGCTTGGCTGCTCTAGTATTGGTGGTAGGTTTATCACTGCAACTCCAGGCTAAGAACGCCCCAACAGCTGTCATTGCCTCGCACCATACACTTTCAAATACTTACTCAACTGTAGGTCAAAAACAAAAACGTTCTCTCTCTTCAACCCAGCAAAAGAAATTTCACTTGCAGGTCAAAGGCTTGCTATAACTATGTGAATGTTTGAAGAGCTAAAGACAGATCGCCTTGTAATTCGCAGCCTTACCACTGCCGATACAGAAGCTATGCATGCCTATCGCTCGAAAATCGAAGTAGCGCGCTTTCAAAGCTGGCAACCACAATCGCTCGAACAGGTGAACGAACTAATCAGAAGCTTGAAACCAGAAAATTTCAATGCCACCGGAGAGTGGTACCAAGTTGGTATCACTCTCAAAGAAAATCAAATACTAATTGGCGATCTTGGCATACAAATTAGTAGCACCGATTCAAGACTGGCCGAAATCGGCATCACTATTCATCCCCAATATCAAAATAAAGGCTACGGCAAAGAAGCTTTATCTGCCTTACTCGACCTGCTTCTATATAAGTTGGGCAAACATCGCGTAACAGCTTCAGTCGACCCGCGAAATTTGGCCTCGATGGCTTTAATGAAACGGGTTGGCCTGAGACAAGAAGGACACTTTGTCAAAAGTTTATGGATCAAAGATACCTGGGTCGACGATGTCATCTTTGCGGCTTTAAAAAATGACTGGCGAAATTCGACTTTTCCATGATCTACAATAGGCAGAAGTAATAGAGCAAGCATGCTCGCAGTTGTCAGCAGGAGCCCAGATAGAAGATGTCATCAAATCCTCCTCAAGCAGGCCGCCTCCCGGTACTCTTAAACTTGACGACCAACGAAAGCTATACATTGTCAGGACCGACCATAAACCTAGGCCGTGCCCCAGAAAACCAAGTGATCTTGCCAGAAGATGGCTACGCCTCAGCCGATCATGCCAAGATTTACTGGGATCAAGGTCGCTGGTGGTTGGAAGATTTGATGAGCAGTAATGGCACAACAGTCAACGACAAGTTGATTTCTACACCTTATCAATTGGCGCCCAATGACATTATCAAGATCGGTCGCACGACCTTCCGCATCGAATAAGAGCAAGCGATCAAGTAAAGAACATCAATCTATCTAGCTAGCGCTGTCCGGGTGGCGGGCCGTCGTACTGCCAGAACTGGCCGCTTTCATCAGCATCGGTGGTGGCTGCAGGAGTTTGAACTGGCGGTGGGAAATTGACCGGCGCAGACCCAGCACCTGGCCCAGTACTAGTACCAGTAGGGTAGACCCGCTGACCGTTAACCATATGGAAGGAGCCATCATCACTGCCAGCTGGCGGTGTTTGACCAGCCTGACTAGGTTGACCAGCTTGATTAGGATTAGGCGCACGGGTGCTCGGTGCGCTAGTGTTTACGCCAACGGTCCGCGCATCTTCAACTACCGCTTTGGGCTCAGGCTTAGGCGGGCGAGGCATCAAAATCATAAAGGCAATAGAAGCGACAAATAGCAGAACACCACCAATAGACATGTACACCATGTCTCGTTTGCGCTTCACCTCCACAGGGCAATTGACGGTCATATAGTTGCCGTCGGCGCGTTTATAAAGGGTGGCATTGCGGCGATTCTCCCTTTGGAAAATCAGCTCATCAGCCTCTGGTTGCTCTAAACCAGCAAAGTTATAAACCGGTGTTCTGCAAAGATCACAATAGCGAAAACGTTCTTTGCTATCAGTGGCATCCCAAACAAAGGCGCAAGGTGTCGCCTTTTTCTTGCATTCAATGGCAATAAATGGCTTGACCGGTTCATGGGCTCGCTCAAGTAGCTGTTCGGCCACTCTTTCTTCCATCTTTGCTTCAAACTTAGAAACTGTATCCCACAATATGCTGTGGTCAAGCATGGTCTTAGCCACAAAGTGCTGCCGTTTTGGTTTAGGGGCCAGCTCTAAACTCGCTTCTGGCGCAGTTTCTGAACCTGCTGGCAAAGCTTGCGCAGCTAGCTCGGAAGACTCAGTGGCAACATGCAGCTGCTCTTGGCCAAAGCTGCCTAGCGCAGACTCTTGCAGAGTCTTAGCAATCTTCCTTACTCTTTTTTCACGAGATCCAACCTCCGGCACTGCTAAAGAGTCAGCCGGTTTAGCCTCAGCGGACTCAAGTTCTGCCGCAGCAGAAGCGGCTTGAGCAGCTTGTTTGACAGCATCAAGATTGATCTCATTGAAGAGCAGAGTCTTGGCAACCCGCCTAGCCGATTGCTTTTGTGCTGTCTGCCGCTTTTTCTCAAGCTCCTCAGCACTGGCAGCTTGCTCAACAACAGGAAGAACTTTCTCAGTATTAATTGCTTCTTCACTAGTACTTACCTGGACATCGCGATGATGCGACGCGGCATAGGCCTCAATAGCTTCAGGCGTTGGAACATTAAAGAGCATCGTCTTGGGCACTCTTCTAGGCTTTTCGCCAGCAGAAGAATGCGGTTCTGGGCCAGAATCTTGGGCCGGTTCGTGTGCGGAATCTTCAGTCATAATTAGAGTCTTTTGCCCAAACTAGCACTACCGACAACCATAATACCGTAATCCAATTACGGCAATTTACGCCAATTAACGGCAATTTACGCCAAATTACGAATGAATCTACAATTCTAATCTCGACTCCCTCTAAAAGTTGAGGTCACTGCGTATATTTAGGTATGCGCCAAAGCAAGAAATGCTCGGCTTCTAAAGCGGAGAGAAAAGATGGACAAGGTCAGACTAAGAAAACAGACCAGGAAGGCTCGCGGCAATTCGATAGTTGAATTTGCCCCGGCCCTGAGCATACTATTAATCTGCTTCTTCTTTCCGCTGCTCGATATGCTAACAGTGCTTGTCTCTTACGGCCTTTGTATGGTTCTCAACTACAACCAAGTGCATGAAGCATCGCTTCTTCAAAAAATTGACACGGAGAATCCAGCTGGGGTAGTGCGCAAGGGCATTCCGGACCAATGGTTATCAGGAATGGGCCACCTAGTTAAAGTACAAGGTTATCCCCAAACTGAGATTTTCTATCGCGATGGTGAGACCGGTCCAGACAAAGTCACAGACCGCATTGTCATGGTAAAAACCACAGTGGTTGGTAGTCCCTTTCTAACAATTCCATTGCCTGTTGTGAACGTGCCGGGGCTGAACGGCCCTATGACTTTTCAACTTAGTTCAGAGCGCCAAATGGAAAACCCAGACTATGCACCATAGAACGCCAACAAAGAAGCAGGAGAGAGACCAGGCCATGAAAAGCAGAGGCAAGCGGGGAAGTGGCTTAATCGAAGCCATTCTGGCTGCAACAATTTTGGTTCCTATCGCCCTATTTCTCCTTGACTTAACAGTGATGATCATTGCCAACTCGATGAATGATACTGCTGCCAAAAACGCTGCCAGAGCGGCAGCCAATCAGCCTAATGGCGGAGCAGCCCATGCCGCGGCCCTAAAAGCATTGGCCAGTTTTCAGGCATCTTCAATCGTAAAAAGCCTTGCTCTCAGTGAATTTGACTATCCCGCCAAAGGTGTTGGTTCGGTGTCGGTAGTAACAGTAATGGAAGTCAAACTACCAGTACCTGTTCCCGGCTTCACTGGTTACACATTCAAAGCTGGCGATGTCGAACCAATCGTCGGCACTGAGATTCAGCCATAACATATTATTTTGAGCTTGCATTTTTGGAGGGTCTAGGCCAATGAGCACTGTGGCAAAACGAAGCAAACGAAGCAACAGCCGCAAGCGAGGTTCAGTAACAGCCTTTGCTGCAGCACTAGCATTAGTCCTGATGGTGCTTGGCATTGGTTTTATCATTATCTCACTGTATATGGGCGGACAAAGAGAAACCAAAAACGCCACCGATGCTGGTGCATTGAGTGTGGGCAAGGAAGTGCTGAACGAGCCCAGCGTAATGTTAACACCAGCAGCAAATCAGAGATGCTTTCTCGATTGCACCAACGACACCATAGATAACAGTGTAATCGGCGACGGTCGAGTTAACCTCAATCGCATTAACCGAGTATGGTCCAAGGCTATGCTGATTGCCATCAATGCCGAAGACAGCAATGCCGGAGGCGGAAAAGGCAACGCCGACTCTGCCTTCCAAGGTGCTGAATCAATTAGCAATGCCCTCGCAGATAAACTAACGGATGCCACTAATTTACATGGATTCTTCAACAATCTTTCTACGAAAAATTCAACACGTATGATCGGCGTCGACTCGCATACTCAAGTCAAAGCGGGAGCTGGCTGGCAAACTTCGCTGATGGACAGAGATGCCGAAAGCAACGTAGAGCTAACAGGCAGTGCTGCCGATAACTTCTATCTGCCACCTGGTTTTTCCCTGCCCGGGGGTTGCAGCACAAAATGCACGCGCGATCCCGTTCCTGGCGAAGTGGCCAATACTACCTTTTTAAAAGGCTACGCACCTTTGCAAATTGGCAACCACGAATTCTGGCAAGTACCATTTAAGTGGAATGACAAACCACACCTAGTATCAAGCACTCCATTTAACGCCGATAAAGCTAGCACCAAGGCAACAACGTGGAGTAAGCCTGTACCTAATGCCTACTCGGTAGAAGGCCAAGCCATCAATCCTGGTGCGACAGCTGAAACAGCATCATCATGGGTACTGAGCAACCCCAGACATCCATTCAAGTTAGCAGCACCACATTCATTTTTGAAAATACATATAGACCAGATGAAATGCCATTGGTTCTTTTATGTGCCGCTAAAAGTAGAAGGCTTTAGCACTCAAAACTATGACTTCACACCCACAAGTCTCACTGGTGCAACCCATTTTCCCGGCGGAGTCGGCAGTGTTTCACTAACACCGCCAGCTCATATGATTGGGTTAGATGTAGTCGGACGCAGCCTCGACGATGTCATTTTTGGTATACCGAAAGGCAATACAGACAAACTAGAAAAATACATGGTCGGCCGTGCCAACGAAATGATCAGCAAACCTGGAGTAGAGATAACGGCCAACAAGCTTCATTCCATTCTCGGTGATCCAGCTACAATCGCTTGGCTAATAGCGGGTGAAAAAGACTTCTATGTCTTCAGCAAAGATGGCGCCACATTAGAATGCCAACCAAAAGCACTAGCGATGGGGATGGCACCGACATGGATGCCTCTAATAATTGGCGAAGCGGCCGACGGCAATGAAGACAAGCTAATACCGGATGCTAACATGCCCTCTGTTGTCAACCCGCCAATGCCCACCAGCCCTGTTCCCATAATATTTTTCACACCAGCTCCACCTTATGTGCCTAACGTCAGCTGGGTACTGTGGGACAAAGATGTCTACTGGAAGAACGGAACGGGCTACAATGGCAACCTCGGAGAAGTACGAGTGAAGCGTTGGAATGAAGTTCACAGCGTCGGCGTTTGTATACCAATTATTTAGACTAAAGGGGAAATAAAAAATTGAAGTTCAATTTGATTCTTCCAACTTCGCTGATGTTACTGACCGCACTTGGTCCTATGTCAGGGCAGAGTTTATTGGGTGGAACGGCCTCAGCTCAAGCCCCACAGAAAACAGCCCCAAAGACTTCTGCTAAAGATGTTGAAGCTGCCAAACTACAATTAGGCACTATTATGGCTGCCAACAATATGCGCATGACCACACAAGTGCCTAGCAATTTTCCGGTGCAACCGTACACCAGCAATGTCACTCAAACAACCTTTATTAACTCAACAAAAGGCTCTCCAGTCGCCAATCTAAGTATCTGCACCAAAGACTCGCCAGAAACAGTTTTTCAATGGTATCAACAGGCCCTCAAAGCGGCGGGCTGGTCGCTTAGAATCGCCTCACCTAAACTAATGGCAAAGATTGGCAGCCAGGGCCAGCTATTTATGCTCGACGCCGAAAAAGAGAAACAGGGCATAAAATTGCTATGCATTTTAGATAAAGCAACCAAAGGCACAACTGTTACAGTAGGCTGGCTGAAAAACCGGTAAAGGCGAGATAGTAGAATGGATAACGGCAAGAAGCTAGTGGGCGCTGTTATCGAAAAACGCTTCAAGCTTGAAAGTGTGATTGGCCGCGGTGGGCTCAGCACTGTCTACAAAGGACATCATGAAAAGGCTGGTTTTCCGGTAGCCGTCAAAGTTTTGCATGCCGACTATTCTGACACCGATGAAAGTCGTGAGCGCTTCAAGCGCGAAGCGGCCATTATCAATCATTTGAATCATCCCAATATTGTTCATATGTACTCCTATGGCTTCCTTTCTGATCAAACAGAAGGATTAGAACCGAGGTACAGACCCGGCTCTGAACCCTTGCCTTATCTTGTACTCGAACACCTTGCAGGCTATGGTCTCGATACTATTCTTGATCAGCGCTATCGGCTCTCAGAAAATCTCGCTTACCGCCTCATCGCTGGAGTGATTGAAGGTTTGCAGTTTGCCCACGATATGGGGATTGTCCACCGCGATATTAAGCCAAGCAATGTCATGGTCATAGATGAGCTAAGCGACGACGACAAGTCTTATCCGGGGCCATATTCGCAGCACGTCAAATTGCTTGATTTTGGCATAGCAAAATGCAACGCCTGTAACGATGAGAAACCAGCTCAGCTCACTCAACCAGGGTTTGTCTTTGGTAGTCCGCTCTATATGAGCCCAGAGCAATGCAAAGGCCAAGAAGTAGATCAGCGCTCAGACATCTATTCACTGGGCTGTATGTACTACGAAATGCTTAAGGGAGAGCCACCGTTCAAAGGCGAAAGTGCTGTCCATACTTTTGCCATGCACTTATATGAAAAGCCTGTCGCTCTTAATATAGGAACTGGTGATGGTTTCGTCTCGCAAGAATTGAACGACATCGTTCTCAAATGCCTGGAAAAAGATAGAGAAGCCAGGTGGCACTCAGCCAGCCAACTGCGGCAAGCCTTGAAAGAACTATACAAATTCTAAAATTAGGCCCTATAGGTGGGCGGGAATGCCTTGTAGGCGCAGGAGATCAACTAGTTGTTGCCCTTCTATCAATTGCACGGGCTTGCCATCGGCAAACTGCCAGGCATCGGCACCAAGCTTACTGGTGGTAACAAGAATGGCCTTGCTAGCGCCTTCGTGCTGCATGGCACCGTATAGATCACGCACACAAGAGACAGGCACTGTGCGCTTGTAACGCTTAGCCTGAATGACAATTTTGCCACCTAGAATTGGTCGTTTATCTAGAGCGACAATATCAATGCCGCCATCATGAGAGGCCTTGGTCAACTGAGTCTCAAGACCCATACGCACTAGTAAGTTAGCAATGAGATGCTCGAATTCGACAGGATCAATAGACGTTAAATCAAGCGAGCTATCTTTTGCGGCAAGATTTCCCTTGGTACTTTCTTTGGTACCTGCAGTGGTGCGCAAAGGCTGTATGGCATTTATCGGAGTGCTGGCATAAATAGAAACAGCAGAAGAGTCAGTGCCTAAACGAGCCCCCAGCTTGCGCAAGCAGGCCATCTTATCAACCCGAGAAATATCAAGCATGGCCAAATCTTCACGAGTGACTCTAACAGAGAGCAAGCAGCCGCGCTGATCTTTACCAGTCTCCGGAACCAAAATTTTAGCAAAGGCATTGAAAATTACACTATCGAGAGCACCAGCCCGATCGTTCAAGAGAGCATCTGCAGCCATGCGCAAGGCCCATGAAGCAAGAAACTGACGATACTGGCCACTGCGGTCTTGCTTGCTAGCCTCAAGATAACGCACACTCAAGGAAGACTTGGTGAACTTTGCCCCCTTATGCTTGGGGATAATGTCAAAGCCTGGTGCCTCGGCATCAATTACCAACTCACGTTCATGAGCGGCATAGGCAAAAGACAGACTATGTTCAAAAAGCTGAGCGATGGCCGACTTAGTAAAAAAGAGCTGATAATATTTGCAAATGGCTTCAGGTTTCATTGCTAAATAACTGGCCTTGAATTTAGCACCATTGCTTTCTTTAAATTTGCGCCGAGCCGCTGCTTGAGCCAGAGCACTGCGAGCCTTGCTTTGTCGCCTAGAACTGGCAATATTAGAGGTCACACGACGCTTCTTTTCGCCAAACGGCCCCCCGAGATATAAGTTAGCCGCCGTAGCAAGAAAGGAGGCAATCGCCATAGATGTGTGCACTGGAACAAAAGCTGCAGCTAGTAGATACAAAATCACCCAAAGCGGTACACAGACTAAAGCGGCAATAAAATAGCTGGTAATTTCATGATTCAGCCTGGGCGAAAGAGCACGAAAATTCTGAGGGAAACTCTGAGTTAGATTTGGACCTCGAGCAACATAAGTTAAAAGCGCCGCACAGACTACCGCGGCAAAGGCAGCAGCAATCTCAATATGTTTGGCACCATAGAATTCAAAAGCACCAAATGTCAAAGCAACGAAGGCTGGCAGTAAGACAACAAAGGCGACAAAAGCAGTGGGCCAATTGAAACGGTCGTCTATCTCACCTGTAATATCAATACTGATACCAGAGAAACTAGTGCTTCTCTTTCCAGACGACTGCGCATGCAGGTTGCAAAGAGATTCGATAGACTCTTGTATCTGCAAGTTATACTGTTCTACTTCTTCAGAAGTATTCAGCCTTTGCTTAGATCTAGAGCTAGTCGAAGTCGAAAGCAATTGACTGTTCCCTTAAATATCACCTGCACCAAAGTCATTATGCCCGCATAACACGTGATTACAACTGACTTTCAGACAATTGCCAGATCTAAAGTAATTACCAGACACTGAGAGCTTGCTAAGATCTACTTCAACTCAGAGTTAAGAATGTTAGCAAGACGGGCACCAGCTAGAGCCACTCTGCGCTTGGCCACCTTTACTGCTGATTTTTTATAGGCCGGTGTCAACTTCTCAACTCTATCTGTAATACCAACAGGGGCAACATATACTTTGCTCTTGCATAGTGCAAAACTTTCTTTCACCCATTTACTTACTTGCAGATTCTTTGCTTGCTTTGATGAACTCAATGGCAGTGTAGAAACGAAAGCCATGACCTGAGCCGGATTGCGCTCAGTACCAAGCACTTCGTCCCAATAGCTATGCAATAGTGTTGGCGGCTCAGTATCATAGATTTTTACGGCATTACCACCACTATCGCCATCAGGCAAACCCTTTGTAATACGATTAATGCAGTGCAGCGGCTGATGTAAATCACCAACAAGATGCAGCAACCAATTGAGATCATAAGACTTAAGTTGATCAGAACTATCTGAAGCTAACGTAGCGCGACAGACAGCAATTTCAGTTTCACCATTAGGAGTAGGTACAGGCAATAACTTTGTTTGATCAGGACTAAAAGGCAAATCAACAAAGTGCCAATACTTATGCAAAAATTTATCGCTATATCCTATATTCAAGCTCGATGTAATACCGTCGGGCCGATAGCCTTTGTCCAATCCATCGGGCTTATAGCTGGTATCGCCCTTGATGGCGTCAGGCCAAGTGGCTGCAAGCATGAACAGCATCATATTTTTATCGCTTTCAACCAAGTCAGAACGAAAAGATGCGAGCCAAGTTGAATAGCTCGGATTAAGCCTAACAAGCTGGTCAGTGCGCTTGCGAACTTCCGGCTTCAGTTTTTTGTAGGCAATACCAGCCACAGCCATGTGTCCAAAATCATCCCAGGCCAAGACTGGACTTGGCACCATAAGTAGTATCGCTATACTGAACAGGCTAGAAGCGAAAAATCTCTTGTTCATCTTTGGCTCGTTGGCAAAAAAAGTGTTGGCCAGTTCAATATTCTACCAGCAAGAGATAGTGCTATTGGTAAAAATGCAGAAGGCGGCCCATATAGGCCACCCTCCGCTCTTTCTCAGAAATTCGGCTTACTTGCGAACAGCTTCTTCGCCAGAACGCGTCACATCTTTAGCACCACCAGCCTTGAAAATTTCTTCGGCTTGCTTGGCTTGATCACCATTTTCAGTGTGAACAGATAGAAGAATGTTGCCATCACGCAACTTGCCTTCATACTGCTTGGCTTCATACTCTGGCATGCCTAAACCAATTAAGCCGCCAGCGACGCCGCCACTAGCAGCCCCAATAGCAGCTCCACTAAGAGCAGCCATAATCGGTCCAGCTGCTACAAATGGGCCAACACCAGGAATAGCCAAAGCGCCAATACCAGCCAGCCAACCCAAAGCGCCACCAAGAACAGCTCCAGATGCTGCACCAGTCGATGTGCCTTCCGGAGCTTTACTGTGCTTCTCTGTACCTAGATCGCGCACGCCGCTTCTATCTGGCATCAATACTGAAATGTCAGTATTGAGAAATCCAGCTGTTTTCAGCATATCGACAATACTTTCTGCTTGTACTTCAGTCGGTACAATACAAATTACTGCTTGTTTCATAATCTCTCCAATAGTTGTTTGCGTTGCCCTCACTGACTGGTGAACTTCACGTAAGTTCCCAGCGGCAAATTGTCAACAGCTAGGTAAAAGAGCAAAACTGTTTTTAATTAGAGCAAATTGACTGTCTATCATTGCCCAGTCAGCTGCAGCAATAGCCTTTTCTAGTTCCACGCAAGCATTTTGATCTTCAGTGATATAGAAAGGAAGGCACAACCCCTTTAGTCGATGGGCAATTGCTTTGACATCAGATAAGTGGCGAGCAGCAATGGCTTCGCCTAGCTCTATCGATGTCTGCGTCACACCTTGCACAAATTCATTCATTAACTGCACGGCAGTATCTCTATCCATCGAACTTTCCCACTCAACAAAAGTTTGATGATACTTTTTCATAATAGATTCAGAACTATTAGCATCTTGAACAGGGTTGCCCTCAGTCGGACTGAGCCAGCGCCGCAATATAGTCTCTAGTTTTCTCATATTAACTGGCTTCGTTAAATAGTCGTCCATTCCCGCAGCAATGCACTGCTCTCGGTCACCGCTCATAGCTTGGGCAGTCATGGCGACAATGATTGAGTGACCGCCACTAACTTCTTCCAGTTTACGAATAGCCTTGGTAGCCTGAAATCCATCCATCTCAGGCATCTGGCAATCCATCAATATTAGAGAGTAGCTCGAATTACAGACCGCCTTGATCGCTTCCATACCATTTGAGGCTGTAAATACAGTACAACCAAGCTCCTCCAGCTGGAGAAGAGCCAATTTTTGATTGACTGGATGATCTTCTACTACCAATATTCGACAATTACTAAAGGTCGCAGGCGCAGGGTCAATAATATGAGTGTGCTGAGTTGCCTCAAGCTGATCTCCTGAACGAATACTTGCTAAACAAGAAACTAAACGACTTTCTTTAATCGGTTTTCGCATACAGGCGACAAATCGCTCTGAATAACCAGCCCCAATCCACACGAGAGGCATCGCCATATCTTTTTCGAGGGCATCAGCAAAGGCTATGGCATCTGAGAGATCATTGCCGTCAACTAGAACAAGATCAAAGCTGTCTTTGTTCTGCTCAAGTAGGCTTGAGGCTTGACCATAGTTTAAAGCCGAACTAAGAGTAAGGCCCCAATCTCGACTGTAGGCAGCCAGCACCCGGTTGAATCCGGTCGGAGCATTAACCAAGAGCACACGCAGTCCTGCTAGAAGTGTACGTCTGGCATTCTCGACAGAGCGATCTTTTTCAGCAACAACCGACATCGGTATCTGCACAGAGAAACAACTACCCTTCCCTAATTCGCTCTCTACAACAATACTGCCGCCCATCATTTGCACCAATCTCTTTGAGATTGAAAGACCTAGACCTGTGCCACCATACTTGCGCGTGATTGAACCATCGGCTTGAGAAAACGGTCTGAACAGGCTATCAATAGAGTCATGACTCATACCAATACCTGTATCACTGACCACAAAGTGAACCATGCGGGTGTTTTCTTCTGGCAATTCTTGACCAGGGTCGACAGAGACCTCAATCAATACCTCGCCACCACTAGTAAATTTGATGGCGTTGCTCAATAAATTGACCAGAACCTGACGCAGCCTAGCGCTATCACCAAGGAGTAGAAGAGGAGCATCAGCTGCCACGTAAGACAGCAGCGAGACTCGTTTTCTCGCAGCTGACTCAGCGAACAATTCAATGCTCTCTTCAACAAGTTCTAGCAGATTGAAAGGTGCACTAAATAGCTCCAATTTGCCAGCCTCGACCTTAGACAGATCGAGAATATCGTTGATCAAAACCAACAAACTTTCTGCAGAAGTATTGATAGTAGTGACCATATCTTTCTGCAGCGGGTCAAGATTGCTGCGACTGAGCAAATCGCTCATGCCAATCACAGCATTCATTGGGGTTCGAATCTCATGGCTCATATTTGCCAAAAACTCGCTCTTAGCCTGATTGGCTCCTTCCGCTGCTTCTTTGGCTAAACCCAATTCTGCAGTACGCTGCAAAACCCGATTCTCAAGCTCAAGATTGAGGGCGCGCAAGGTCTCAAACAATAAAGCATTTTCAAGGGACGTAACAATTTGAGCAGAAAGCATCTGCAAAAGATCAATACGATCTGAAGAAAACAAACCAGGTGCGAGATTGTTCTCCATATACATAAGCCCAAGCAATTTTGATTGTTTTACTATGGGGATGCACAATGCTGAGCGAGTCTTGACCGTCTCGAAATATGGATCGCGACCAAATAGACTATCGTGAGTAGCATCAGTCACAGCCACTGTTTCTAAGGTGTGGCGAACATAATTAATGAGTGAATGAGGCAGCATTTTACAACTTGGCAATGGTAGCTCTTCGATGGTGCCGTTTGCCCGTGAGTGCACCACAAGCTCGTCATCTTTCTGCAATATCAGAATGGCATGCTGTGCAGCAGCTGACTCGACCATGACACGCAACAAGGTATCAAGCAGCTTATCAAGCGCGACCTCTTTCGAGATTGCTTGAGCAGCCTTAAAAACGGTCATCATATCGAGAGACCAGGCTGGCCCAGTAGAAGGAATGAGTTCAGGATAAGTGTCATCAATTTGTCTTATCTTCACATTGGCATTCCAACGAGAATAGGCCTCTCGTGCCTCTTTTAGATAGGCCAAGCCAGCCTTAGTCAACTGCCTAGCCAAACAGTATTTGCCAGCCAGCTCAAAAGCCAAGGCCTCAACCTGAACAAAACCACTAGCTTGAGCTGCAGCAATGGCTTGTTCGTATAGTGGCAGCGCCTGAGCATCTAAGCCCCTAATACGAGCAGACTCGGCAGCTACCAAATAGTATTTACAAGAGAAATTGAATGAACCATCTTTAGCCCACTGTCGAAGCTGCAAGAGATGCTCATCTATCTTAAGCAAATAACCACCCTGCGCGTTAGCATCTACATTGTCATAGTTCGCCACCATAGCTAGTGCCACATAGAACCAATACTCACACTCTCCAGCAAAAGTAATATGAGCCCACAATAATGGTTCAGCCTTCTTAGCCATGGCTAGAGAACGGGTGAAGTCTCCTTCTAAATAATAAATCTGAATCATCACCACCTGGTAAAGGGCGGCCAGCAAAATATTGTCTTGAAAAATTTCGGCTTCGTACTGATCGTCAGGAAGCAGCACAGAACCACTAGGCAAGGGCTCCTCGGAGAGCCGATGAGCAATCCTGGTAAAAATCCCAGCAGTATGGCAAAGTACACTATTCGCTTTATTTAACCAACTAATTTCTCGGATCTTCTCTAAGAGCTGAAGCAAAGGACTACCGAGAATGTAAGAATTGACAGCAATATGGCCATAACAAAAACCAGCAAAAGCAATATCGCCAGAGCGCATGGCGGTCTCGGCAGCAACTTCTAAATACTGCCGAGCTAAAGCCAAGCCATCGGTCCAGAACAAAATTATTGCGGTCAGAAACTGCAAGCGCGCCAAGTACCCGTCGAGACCACGCTTCTCAGCTAAATCACAGCTGAGAGTAGCAAAGGCGCGGGCCTCGCTATATTGACCAAAGAGACGAGGCAAAGTAGAGCCAAATTGTGCATAGCCTAAGCATGAGCAGTCGCAATTACCAAATTTTAGACTGTTAGCCACTATACGACAGCCGCCGAGAAAGAATAGATTGCGATCAACGATCATAGTGGCAGTGTTAAGGGTCTGAAAGAGATCAACTATCGTTAGTCCAATAGGATCAGTCATCAAAGGCAAGTCAATTAATTCGGCTATCGACCTTGAGCCAATGGCATCCCAGACAGCTCGATATTCAACGTCAACTTGGGCCCGATCGGGATTTGCAGGAACCTCAACTCCAAGCAAACTCAAGCCCTGCAAACAATGCTCAACCGCCTTGTCATAGCCTGAATTGCAAATACAAATCTCAGCCAGCATCCGAAAAACATTCGCTCTCTCAATAGCACTCTCGGCAAAGGATGAGAGTTGAACAAATTCCTCTTCAGCCAGAGCGAACTCTGCCATTAACCAATAGCACTGAGCATGACCAAAGCGTAAGCTGTAAAGCAATACATTAAAATCAGCCTCAACCAATTCAGTTAATCCAGCTATCCCGGCTAGGCATGCTAGGCCAGAGGCAAAATATTGCAGGGCAGAAGAATAAGCAGTATTCTTCTGGGCCTTGCGCCCAGCCATAAGATTCAATTGCGCCAAGCGTACTCTCTCAGGTGTGGCACAGACCAGAACGGCAGCAAGGTTATATTGATTGACCAGCTCAAAAATAGATTGCTCTAACTCTTCATGGGAAAGTTTCGAAAAAATAAGTCGAGCAATACGCAAATGTTCTACGGCTTTCTGCTCTTCATCAATAAGGGCGTAAGATGCCTGCTGCACTCGATCGTGCAAAAATCTATAAGAGTCCTTCTGCAAAAGCAAAAGCCCCGCCTTTGTCACTTCTAGCAAGGCTTCTTCCAGTTCTGCTGGCTCACGACCATAGACACTAGCGAGGGTATCTAAATCTCCGCAATTACCCAAACAAGAGGCTATTTTCATAAGCTCGGACGCCAGAGATGGCAGTTTACGCAATCGACTAATGAGCAGATCAACAACATTGTCGGCATAATGCAAGGCTTCTAGCTTGCTCAGATCCCAAGTCCAAGCCCCTGTAACAGAGTTGAAGCGTATAAGATTTTCTTGATGAAGAATCTGCAAAAACTGAATGGCAAAAAAAGGATTGCCTTCGGTTTTTCTATAAATTAAGGCAGTTAGCTCTCGGGCAATTTCCCCACTAACTCGCAAAGTGTCTGACACTAGCTCGTTAAGTGAGTCAATACCAAGAGGCTCTAAAGCAATACTGTTGATCTCAATTTCTTCATTGCTGGTGAATATTTCGGCCAACATATGAGTAAGCAGATGATCAACACCCACTTCATTGTCACGAAAGGAGCCAATCAATAGCAAACTAAGATCTTCGCCATCAAGCACCAAGCTCTTGATCAATTGCAAGGTGTCAGCATCAGCCCACTGCAAATCGTCAAGAAAAAGCACAAGTGGATGCTCTGGTCTAGCAAAAACTTTTATAAATTGCCTAAAAATTGTTTTGAATCGTTTAGATTCTTCGCTACCAAGCTCAACAACAGAATGCTGTTTACCAATTAGAAGTTCTAATTGGGGAATTAAGCGAGCCACTAAACCGAGACCAGAACCAAGCTCTTCTTGTAACTTCTCGGTCCAATAGGCAATCTGCTCTTCACTCTCAGTGAGAATATATTGCACCAACTCTTGAAAGGCCTGAGTAATGGTAGCAAACGGAATATCACGTTTGAGCTGATCAGATTTACCGCAAAGGGCAAACCCCCACTGGCGAGCCAGCGGCTCGTAGAGGCTGCGCACCAGCGCTGTCTTACCAACGCCTGAATAGCCACTGACAAGAAGCAATTCAGTGCGATTTGATTTGAGCATATGCTCAAATGCCTGATTCAGCACTAATAATTCTTGCTCACGACCATAGAGCTTCTCGGGCATAGACAAGGTTTTCGGTCTATCCATCGACCCTAATACAAAGTCACCTATAACAAAGTCATTTTGGCTGCCAAAATTCGTCTCTAATAATTTCTCTATATAAGCCAAATCGTAAAACAAGCCTGAAGCAGTCTGGTAGCGATCATCGGGCGCTTTGGCCAGCAGCTTCAGGACTAAATCAGAGAGCATTGCTGGCACTTTCGAGTTGAGGTGGCGCGGAGCCTCTGGCGACTGCGAAAGATGGGCATGAACTAACTCAAGCGCATCGTCAGATTGAAAAGGCGGACGACCAGTCAACATCTCATAGAAAATTACGCCCAGCGAATAGAGGTCACTTCTAAAGTCAACGGCACAGTTCATTCGGCCAGTTTGCTCGGGCGACATATAGGGCAGCGCACCACGCAAACGAGCGGGACGAATCAACTCGACCTTCGAGCGTTCAATCAAATTAAGCTCGCTAGCTTTGCCGAAATCAACTAGAGTCAAGCCAGCAAAACCAGCATTGGTAACGATATTACCAGGGCAAAGCTCACAGTGCACAATGCCCTGTTCGTGAATTAATTGCACGGCCCTTACAAGTCGCAAAGCAGCGATCATAAAAGGCTTAAGGGCAATTGGGCCAGCGGCTGAGGCAATAAGCTCGGACAAAGTCTGAGAACCAGCATCCTCCATCACTAAAGCCGTAAATCCGCCTTCGCTCTGAAGATCTAATACATTCATAACTCCATCAAGTTTGCGCCCCAAAAGAAGCTTGTGCACCTGCCGCAGACGCTCAATATCACTTTCTCGTGGCTTTTCATTCAGCGCCAGCTTAAGGGTAACAAAGGCAGCATTTTTACTGGAATAGGCGCGATAAACGGCATAGCGATTACCCTGACATAACAAAGTCGGTTCGCTAAAATCAACGAAGGCACTGAGCGCAAAATCTAGCGGATGCCATTCGTTAGTAGATTCCTTTCTGCCCATTGAGCATCCCGTTTGACGAGGAAAATTCTTAGCTCCAAAGGTACCTAAGCCTGGTACTGCTATATTCCTCAATACTATTAGAGTTTAACCGGCAGAGTTTAACCGACTTTGGCAGACTCAAGATGGAGCGACAAATCAAGAGCCTTGAGTTTTTGATATTTTAGGGCTGGCGCTGTTATCATTTCTGGCTAGTCTCTTGTTGGCTGCAGCGTCACTTTAATATTGCCGCTTGGTCACTACCCGTGAAACCCTTGAAAAGGCAAAAAGAAAATGAGTATCCATCCATTAGCCGGAAAACCAGCTCCAGCAGACGTTCTTATTGACGTCAAAAAATTGGAAAAAGCCTATTTCGAAAACAAGCCTGATTTTGCTGATCCGGCCCAGCGGGTAATATTTGGCACCAGTGGCCATCGTGGCACATCGACAAATGGCACTTTCACTGAAGCTCATATTCTCGCTATCACCCAGGCCGTCTGCGACTACCGCAAGGCCCAAGGAACAGACGGACCGGTCTTATTTGGCAAAGATACCCATGCCCTCTCAGGCTTAGTGCAAGCAACGGCCTTAGAAGTATTAGCCGCTAACGAAATGGAAGTAATGATTGCTGCCAATGACGGCATCACAGCGGTTCCAGTAATCTCAAGAGCTGTCCTCAACTATAACCGCGACCGCAAAGACCATTTAGCCGATGCTCTCATCTCCACCCCTTCTCACAATCCGCCAGCCGACGGCGGCTTCAAGTACAACCCCCCAAATGGGGGCCCAGCCGATACCGACGTGACAACCTGGATTCAAAATCGGGCCAATGACCTCCTTAAAAATGACAACAAAGAAGTCAAACGAGTAACCTACGAAACTGCTATCAAGGCCAAAACCACTCACACCACTGACTTCATCACGCCATATGTGCGTGATCTAGCCCAAGTGATTGATATGCAAGCAATTGCCAACGCCAAACTAAAGCTTGGTGTCGATCCCTTAGGTGGAGCCTCTGTAGTACTTTGGGAACCGATCAATGCCATGTACAACATTGACATTGAAATCGTCAACAAAAAAATCGACCCACAGTTTGCCTTTATGCCCCTTGATCACGACGGCAAAATTCGCATGGATTGCTCAAGCAAATTTGCCATGGCCAACCTGGTCAAATTGAAAGATCAGTTTCAAGTAGCTTTCGGCAACGACCCTGATGCAGATAGACACGGGATTGTCACACCATCGGCTGGTTTAATGGACCCCAATCACTACCTGGCCGTGGCCATAAACTACTTGCTCACCCACCGGCCAGATTGGCCAATCAACGCAGCTGTGGGTAAGACCCTAGTGAGCAGCTCCATGATTGACCGAGTAGTAAAAGATTTGAAGCGAGTATTGTGCGAAGTTCCAGTAGGCTTCAAATGGTTCTCTGCCGGACTTTTCGCTAGCACATTCTGCTTTGGTGGTGAAGAAAGTGCCGGAGCGACTTTCTTGCAAAAAGATGGTGCGCCCTGGACCACTGACAAAGACGGGCCAGCAATGGCACTTTTGGCCGCTGAGATGCTGGCAATAACCGGCAAAGATCCAGGCGTCCACTACCAAGAGCTAACAGCAAAATTCGGTACTTCTTATTACAAGCGTGTCGATGCTCCTTCTAGTATGGAAGAAAAAGCGGTACTGCTAAAACTCTCCCCTGATGCCGTTCATGCCACAGAGCTAGCCGGAGAAAAAATCGAAGCGAAACTAACCAAAGCCCCTGGCAATGACGCCGCTATTGGTGGCTTAAAAGTAGTGACCGCCAACGGTTGGTTTGCCGCTCGCCCATCAGGCACTGAAAACATCTATAAAATTTACGCCGAAAGCTTGAAAGATGCTAACCACCTCGACACCATCATCAAAGAAGCGCAAGAAATTGTCAGCGCCACTTTGGCTGGTGAAAAATGTTGCCCCTAATCTATCTAGCCCGTCACGGCGAAACGGCATGGTCGCTGACGGGCCAGCATACCGGCTTGACAGACATCGCCCTAACAAAAAATGGTGAACAGCAAGCAATTAGACTAGGCGAAAGACTGAAAGGTCTAGAATTCGCCAAAGTTTTCAGCAGCCCCCTTCAAAGAGCTAGACGCACCTGCGAGCTAGCTGGTTTTGGCCCGCAGGTAGAGGTTCTCGACAATCTCAGCGAATGGCACTATGGTGCCTACGAAGGCGTAACGACCGAAGAAATATTGAAGACTCGCCCAGATTTTGTGCCATTCCGCGACGGCTTCCCTCAAGGTGAGGCAGTCGAAGAAATAGGAGCAAGAGCAGATCTAGTAGTTGCGCGCATCAGAGCCGAACAAAACGGCCACCGTGGGAAAAATATTCTGATTTTTTCCCACGGTCATATGCTGCGCTTTGTCGCCGCTCGCTTTCTCAATCTACCCAGCTCTGATGCCAGAATTTTCAACCTAGCGACTGCCTCAGTCAGTATTCTTAGCTACGATCACAATTTAAGCGAACCAGTGATAAAGCTTTGGAACGACGATAGGCACTGTAGGCAGTAACTCTTATAGATTTTAGCCACGCCCACAAGCAGGACATTGGTCTTCAGTTTTCTTGGGAGTTTGTTTAGCCTCTAATGCCGGGTCAGCTTTAGTTGAAGGCTCGGAATCACTGCCAACTGACTTGGTTTTGCCCTTCTCTGGTGACGGTTTTGCTTGTGCTGGTTTAACCTGTTTGCTCTTGGCCTGAGCCTGCTCAAGAGGCAGTGCTAAGCCACAAGCTAGACTTAAACCCAAAACCGCGCTCAATTTGTCTTTGATAGCAGATGGCAATTTCACAACTTTTACTCCTCAAGAAGCTTTTTCTATTGTAGAGGAGGGAACTTATCTTGGCCAAATCAGACATATAGACTAATCACTTAAACAATTAGCAGTAGCAAAGGGGAAGCAATATGGCTTTTATCGAAGTTATGCCTGTGGCAGGCGGAAAACACCTAATTAACACCAAGTACATTGTATTTATTGAAGAAGACAATCTCTCAGGCTGCATCATTCATCTTAAATATGGCGCAGAAGGCGGTGCCCTAAAAAGCGTGCATACAAAAGTATCGTTGGCCAGTGTATCATCTGATATTTGCAAAACAGCTGTGAGCGCGGTCAAGTAGGGTAGTCATTAGTGAACAAAGAAAGGACCAGAAAATCTACCACTGGCCCTGTTAAGGGATACCTGTTGCCAAGGATAATCGAGACTAAGCTGATATCTATTTTGGTACTGCTCTCGCTTAGCGCCTCACCAGGGAATGCCGAAGCCACGGCACCAAGCACGATGAAAAAATTCGAAGTGCGCTACGTTGCTGATGATATTGAGCCCTCTTCGTTTGGTGCGCAGCCACGCACTTGCTACCGCGCTGGTGATTCATATGGCCGAGTAGAAGAAGCACCAGATCAGCCACTAGGTCTGCACGGACTAATCATAATTGCCGCTCCTGATGTTTGGATCATAAACCTGTTCGACTCAAGCGGCAAACACATTGTCTACAAAACATCCCCAATCCACGCCCGCATGCCAATACTGGCCTCAGGACAAAAAGCTTTCAACGATTTAGAGTTTGGCAAAGAGCTGCAGTTCTTCACCGCCAAAAATATTAGCGCCGCAGAAGGCCCAGAAATCGATGGAGCTAAGACTAGATCTTACAAGTATAGTGAATCATCAATTGATACAGAGCTGCTTATCAACAGTGATTCTGAACCCCTTAGATTGACAATATCAACCCCACAAGGCAAGCGCACCCTAGTTTACTCATCCTACAAAACGCTGCCCTTTGACCCTAACAAATTTAAGCAACCTAGCGACATTTCGTTTTCTGAGATCAATTACGACGATGTAAAAGCCACCAGCGGAAAAGTAGTAATGGGACTACCCGGCTTAAAAGGAGGCGAAAAGGAAGAAAGCGGGGAAAGTGAAGAAGACGATTCTGATAGCGATAATACCGCGCCGAAGATCGAATCAAAGAAGAGTGACAAGAAAGACTCACACTACGGCTCTGATAGCAATGACGGCTCAATGCGCGAACCCAAAACGGCACTAGCAGCCCTGCGCAACTCGAAAGATCTCTGGCAATGGATGACCTATTACTATCTCTCCCCGGTGCCAGATCTCACCCCAGCAGCAATGCATTTACTTGAAGAAGAAGATGCCTTTGATAGAGAAAACGCTCTACCGCCAATTTCTTCTTTTTTTAGCCGCGTATTTTTGCAAAATCCAGAGAAGATTCAGCAGTGGATAAATCAATCTCAAATTACAGATGAGCACAAGAAAGAAGTGCTACCACTAGTGCTAAGACTTACCCGCCTGCCAGCGGCCATAGCCGAAGCTGAAGCAATTGAAAAATCTATTCCAAATGCTGATCGAGTAGTTACACACTTAGACCTTTCACCAGACAAACTAGACACTTTCTACATCTCCTCAGCCAGTGACCTAGACATGCTTTGGGGCTGCTTCTTAGCCACTGGAGACAGGCGTTATGTGGCCAAGATCATAACTACAGTTCCATGGTCAAAGAAACTAACTGGCAGCATCAATAAAATTTCGATTGGAGCAGCAGCGGTTTGGTCACTGATATCAAACGCACAGCAGCACAAGCTCGTTTTGCAAATCCTCAAAGAAGAAAGCGCCGCTAAGCCTGAGCTGCAATACGATTTGAACAAGATCATTGAGAAGGCCGAAAAGGCTCTCTAACTAAAGGTTAGACGACGAAATTCAATATTTCATCGTAGCGTGCAGCCACTGCCGTAATTAATTCTTGAGGTAAAGTTCGGTGAAACTTATCTTGAATTGGTGGCTTGAGAGAGCGGTTGACCATTTCTTCGTACTCGGCCGGAAGACTAGTACCATAGTGCGCCCAGATGAACTGAATACCGCGCGAAGCAGCAACCATTCCATCCTTTGCCAGACTATCGCCAACAAAGAGACACTCTTGAGGGAAGACTTCAAAATCTTCCAGAATTTTATCTAGACCATGGGCACATGGTTTTTCGTAAGACTGCGGCAGAATATGCAAAGCAGTTTTCAAATTGGCAGTAGACTCTCTCAACTGCTGCACGCGCTCGCGGCCGTGGGCAAGAGAAATAGGATGAAAAACATCGTCTTTTTCAGGCTCAACAGTCTCAAGTGAATAGACAGCATCAAGGAGACCATCAAATACTTGCTGGTTGCGCACTCGCGCCATATATTCAGGAGCATCGCTAAGGGCGACAATCTTCACACCGCGACTCTTGAGCTCAGAGAGTGTATCGAGTACTCGTGGATAAGCATGCAAATATTTGGAGCGATTATGGTCTAAGGCCTGCCAGAATGGTTTGACATACTCTTCAGTAAAAGTCTCGGGATCCTTGGCAAAGTATGACCAGGCAAAGCTCGTCTCTTCCAGCAGCCAGGGATACTCATGACTGCCCCGGCGTTCAATAATATGCCCTATGTCTTGCGCTAGCTCATGAGCGGGCTTGTTCGAGCGACTGCTCAGATCACGCAAAAAGTCTCTCATGGCTGGGACAAAGTAATCCCAGAAAGAGGCTAAAGTGCCGTCTACATCGGTAATTACAAGTTTCGTTTTAACCGAATTATATCTGTTGTTGCCACTAAGAATGGCTGATTTAGTTTCATACATAATTGATGTCTCCCGCTATAGCGAGTCACCACTAACAATTCTTGGTTGTCTCTAGAATAGTAATAACTCAAAGCGATCAGGGCGAGGGCCAATCCCTCCGAAACTCAGGTTAGACGCAGGTCGCCGCGATGACAAGTATTTGTTACACAGGTAAAGTTGCTGAGATTTTTCTTCACGATATTCACAATCGCGCAATCGCCCCCATAGTCTACATTACAGGGCTTGCACTACTGACGGTGCATGATATTTTTGACGAAGCTAAATGAATTTATGTAAGTTTTCCTTACGGGGTGGGAACCTACTGAATTCACTAAAACAGCCAATTAAGGTGCTTGGCTTGGGCTATAATTGCTTCGTGAGAAGAAGAAACCGAGCAATTCATATCATCTTCGCTGTTGTGTATTTGCTGCTGGCAAATGACAAACAAGCCATGGCAGCCGACGAGCGCTTCGCTGAAGCAGAATCTCTCTACTCTCAAAAAAACTATAGTGCCTCTGAAAAACTGCTAAAAGAAGTTCTGTCGACCAATCAAAACCACACAGCCAGCCTCTACTTGCTTGGCAATATCTATGTCTTACAGAAGCGCATAGACGAAGCAACTCAAGCTTATCGAGCCTGCGTCAAATCTGGCGCCGATACAAGACCAGGACAATATGCGGCCATGGCCTTAAGCCAAATAGAAGAAGCCCACAAAAGCGTCAGCGAAGAAATTCAGCCCAAGATAGCAAGCCCGAGGGCCGCCCAACAAGAGGAAGAACGCCAGACTATCTTGAAAGCGCAGAAAGAAGCGATAGCACGCAATCAGAGAGATTTTAAAATTCAGGCAGACAAGCTCACTTTAGAAGAAGAACAGCAAATAGAGTTAGCCCCCTCCAATCAAGCTGAGTGGCGCAATACAGAATATAGACTGGTGCGCGAAAACGCAGTGGCACAGATTAAACAAGAATTCGAAGCCAAGAAAAAAGCTCTCAAAGAAATATACGACCGCAAAGAAAACGCTATCAATCTAGAGTTTAAAAGACGTCTGGCCCCTTTTGGCGCCATTTAAAGAAGAAAGACAGTGTTAAAATCAAGGGCATGATAAAGCCTCGTACCATTTGCTCTGGCTATCTCGTAGCCATAAGCTCACTACTCCTGACAACATTGTCAACTGCAGCAACGGCTAAGCCAAGCGAACCCATAAAGAAACGCCCACTGATTGAGAGGGCCAAAGATTTGGCAACCCACGGCAAAGTTGAACAAGCCAAAAGTCTGCTCGACAAAATATTAGCCAAAGAACCTCGCAATGCCGAAGCCTGGTATCTCATGGGCTATGTCTATCAAGACATGGCAATTATGGATGGCGGTAACAAACGAGCGAAAGAATGCTATCTCAAAACAATCTCAATTGATCCAGATTACAGCGAGGCCTATAGAAAGCTAGGCGAACTAGCTGGTATCGACGGCAACTGGCAAGAATCAATCAAATTTTGCAACAAGGCATTGGCCTGCAAAAACCCGGACAGGAGGTCATACAAGACTAGGGCCATAGCTAAAAGTAATTTGCATTTGGATAAAGAAGCTCTAGCTGACTTTGAACTCTTCAAAAGAGAGATGCCTTTGCAAGCCAATGGCCCGAGAGGCATGGATGAATATGCTACCTTTCTGGAAAATGCAGGGCGCTACGAGCAAGCAATAAAGACTCTAGAAGTTCTGGAAAAATATGATGCCCGCCCATCTCTTCCAGTTCGCAGGGCTAAGTACTATGTCAAAGCTGGCAAACCCAATGAAGGCATTGCCATACTCAATCGCATGATTGCTAAAGAACCAGAAGACGAAACTCTATATGCCGACCGTGCCGGCATTTTCACTAGCGCCGGCAAACTGAAAGAAGCTGTAAAAGATTGGGATAAGGTGATCGAACTGCAACCAACTTCTAAATATTACGAGTCACGTGCGGCCCTTTTAGACAAGCTCGGCAACCCGCAAAAAGCCAAAGCAGACAGACTCAAGGCTCTTGAGCGTCTCTAGCCTTTCTCTTGCAATCGCAACAATAACCAATCGGGAGTGCCCATGCGCTGGTCCAAGCTATTCATTCCAACAATCAAAGAAAATCCCGCGGCGGCCGAAAGCGCCAGCCATAGACTACTGCTTAGAGGCGGTTTCATCCGCGCTCTTGGCTCTGGTATCTACAGCCTACTGCCTCTGGCTTACAGAGTCAGATTGAAAATTATCAATATAATTCGCCAGCAGATGACAGCCATTTCTGCTCAAGAGTTTCTGCTCCCAGCCCTGCATCCAGCAGAAGTTTGGCAAGAGACAGGACGCCTGGAGACCATGGGCGAAATCATGTTTAAGCTCAAAGATAGAAAGGGTACGCCTCTAGTACTGGGCACCACCCACGAAGAAATCTTTACAGCAGTGGCACGCGAGGGGCTAAGCTCATATAAGCAGCTGCCCCAAATATGGTACCAATTTCAGACCAAGTATCGAGACGAGCTACGACCTAAGGCTGGTTTGCTGCGTGTGCGTGAATTTACAATGAAAGACTCATACTCTTTCGATCTCAACTTTGAGGGCCTCGACCAATCATTTGAGGCTCATAGACAAGCCTATTGCAATACTTTCAGCGCCGTGGGCCTGCCCTACCTCATGGTAGAAGCCAGCTCTGGAGCAATGGGTGGCAGTCAATCGATAGAGTTTATGCTGCTGACCGATAGTGGTGAAGACTTGGTGGTTACCTGCTCAGAATGTAACTATGCAGCCAATCTAGAAAAGGCAGTAGCCAGGTCCCCGGCAGCTTCACAGCCTAGCGAAGATAGTGTCCTAGAAAAGTTTGCCACTCCAGGCGTTCGTACCATCGATGACTTGACCCAGTTCAAGGGCGGTGCTGCTGCTGACAAACAAATCAAAACCCTTGTAAATAGCGCTGCTGGTAGCCTCAAATTATTCTTGCTTAGAGGCGACCACGAACTTAACTTGAGCAAATTAGCCGAAATCTGCCACACCGCAGATCTCAGAGCTGCCAGCGAAGAAGAGATATTTGCGGCTCTAGGTGCTCATCCCGGCTCCCTTGGCGCAGTATCAGTCAATCATGAAAGCCACCCCCTAATCAGCGAAGTGATAGCAGACTTAGCGCTGCAAGCGACCAGTGCAATGGTAACAGGGGCCAACACCGATGATTTCCATTACCGCAATGTTTCAGTGGCAAGAGATATTCAAGTTGGTCAATTCGCTGATCTACGAGTAGTCAAAGAAGGAGAAGGCTGCCCCAATTGCGCCGGACATCTCAAATACAGCAAAGGGCTAGAAATTGGCCATATATTTAAACTTGGCTTGAGATACTCACAGAGTATGGGGGCAGAAGTTCTCGATAGCAAAGGTGAGCGTTGCCCGCTCGTGATGGGCAGTTATGGTATTGGTGTCGAGCGCTTGATGGCAGCCTGTGTTGAATCTTCCCATGACGAAAAAGGCATTGTTTGGCACCCTGCCATTGCACCTTTTCAGGTAGTTGTAACGCCCACTGATACCAGCGACAGTGCCATTTTAGAATACGCTGAAGGTGTTTACAAAGAGCTAATAGCTCACAAGATTGATGTGCTGCTTGACGATCGCAGTGAAAGAGCTGGTATCAAATTTGCCGAAAGTGAGCTAATTGGCATTCCTTACAGACTGACAGTAGGTAAAAAATTAGTCGATGGCAAAGTCGAACTGCTTACACGCAAAGGGCGCACAATCGAAGAAGTAGCAGCAAGCGAAGCAGTAGCAAAGCTGGTTGCCCTTTTAAACGACAACTAATAGGCCTAGTTATGCTTAATTCACTAGAAGACTTCAAGCAATCAAAATACCAGCTACTAGAAGCTGCGGCCATCTTAAGCCAGCTCGCGGCCAAGCGAAAAGATCAAGGCCTGGCATCGCGTATCAACTCATTCTGCCAGAAGGTTGAGAACGCCACATTCAACCTAGCTGTCGTCGGTGAATTTAAGCGAGGCAAGTCAACTCTCGTAAATGCACTGCTTGGCGACAAGCTATTGCCGATGGCTGTAATTCCACTCACTTCAATTGCCACCATAATCGCCTATGGCAATGAAACCCGCATAGAGGTCAAGTTTCAAAGCAACCAGTCAATTGAAATCAGAAAAGAAGAACTGATCAACTATGTCACTGAAAGTGGCAATCCTAACAACAGCAAATTAGTCTCAACTGTGGAAATAAAGCACACAGCTTCTATACTCAAAGACGGTGTGCGTTTAATTGATACTCCGGGAGTAGGCTCGGCCTTTCAGCACAACACCACGACAACCTATGACTACCTACCAGAAATTGACGCCGCAATATTTTTATTCAGCGCCGATCAACCAGCTAGCCATCTTGAACTGGCCTTTCTTAAGGATGTGCAGCAATGTGCGCCAAAAACTTTTTTAGTGCAAAATAAAATCGATCATTTAAGCCCAGATGAGCTGGTGCAATCTCTCAATTTTCTCAAACAAACCATTAGCGGACAAGGAGAAAAAGAGCTAGCAATTTATCCAATTTCAGCTAAATCGGCTCTAAATCGACGTCTAATTGATGACACAGACGAAAGTAACGACGGCTTTGATTTACTAGAACAAGACATACTCAATTTTCTCATCGTCGGTAAGGCTCAAACTCTAATTGCCTCGTCTGCTTTGCGCCTCACTAAAGAAATTGCCAGCACAAAACAGTTGCTGCAGCTAGAGCAACACAGCAGAAAGCAACCGCTTGAGCAATTGAGAAAATCGATAATAAACTTTGAGTTAGCCGCCGACAAAATCAAGCAAGAACAATCTGACGCCGAATATATAGTCAACGGCGAAACGGCTAAGTTAGTGCGTGAGATCGAAAACGATCTGAAAGAATTTGTAGAGGAGCATAAAAACGCTCTTGTGGCCGAAATTGAGAAAGCATATCTTAGCAATAAAGATCTCGATAAAGCCTCTCTGATAAAAGCTCTGCGAGATCATCTATTTGAACAAATGCAAAGCATCTTTGATCAATGGCGAGCAGTTGAAGAAGCGATAGTGAGAGCAAATTTCCAAAAGATCACAGCAAGATTTGCCGAGCGAGCCAATTTAATTGTCGAGCAAATTAGTCTAGCTAGCAAAGAACATCTTGGTGTCACAGCAGCAGCACACTTTGAAGTTGAAGCCCTAACCACCGATAGCCGGCATCGCTATGCAGTAGATGACCCATTTACATTAGCAGTTGAATCTCTCCCGCTAATGCTACCTTCGCTCTTAGCAAAACCCATTATTCACAGTCGTTTCTTAACGGCTGCCAGCTCAGAGCTTAGCCGCAATTCAGGGCGACTAAGAGCAGACTTTCAAGAGCGAATTACAAAAACCACCCGTGAGTTCTTAGTCAAATTCAAAGCTCAGGTCAATCTTTCGCTAAGCGAAATTACATCTACAGCCGAACGGGCACTGAAAAAAGAAAGTCAAAGCCTAGATGAAGCCTTACAAGCCGACGAGCAACTGGCAGCACAGCTAGCCCTGCTGGTCCAGGCCGAGCGGCTGAGCCAGCGGAGCCTGGCCTAAAAGCTGTCACCCGCTAAAGATATTCCTGCATGCCCATAAATTTTCACAATTGCGCCCTAATATCATAGTTAGCAGAAGCTTTTTCTGTTGACCAAGAGGCGATTCCGCCCCAACTTACTACCTCTACAATCGCAGAAGAAGACTCATATATGAACACTGCCGAGCTTGTCCAGGCTTATGATCGCAGCGCAGAGAATGCGGCAACCAGCACCGACGACCCCATGGCCGATATTAGGCGCGAGCTATCCTCGCCAAAAGAGGTCAAAGCGGTAAAAGAGCCGGGCGACAATAAAATTGGCCCGGTCAAGCCGGGCGAGACATCCCTAGAAAAAATTACCCTACCGAATGGCGATACGGCAGACTATAGACTGCATGTGCCCAAAGACTATGACGGGCAAAAACCTCTCCCCATGGTCATTATGTTCCACGGGTATGGCATCCGCCGGGGTCAAGGAGACACAGAGAAAGGTGCTGAGGGCATGGAAGAAGTAAGTGCCTTAAGTAAATTAGCAGACAAAGAAGGTTTTATAGCTGTCTATCCAAATGGCAACCCTGACCGCTCTTACTCGTGGAACAACGGCCAATGGTTCTTCTCTGGACGCGACGATACAGCTTTCACAAAAGGCATGATGGACACAGTGGGCAAAAACTTGAATGTTGACCAAGAGCGTGTCTACATTATCGGCTACTCACAGGGTGGCAGTTTCACGCACAAAGTCGCTAACCAGCTCTCCGATAGGGTGGCAGCAGTAGTAGAGAACGGCGGCTGGATGACCGGAAAAGAAACTCAAGCCAAAAGCCCATTTCCGATTATGGCCATACAATCGCTCACCGACAACGTTGCTAGGGCAGAAGGAAGCCCTTGGTACAACATAACCATGAAGCCAGAAGCCTACACCCAAGACTTTTACAAAAAGGCCCATGGTTTAACTGGTGAACCGACGATCACTACATACGCAGGCAAGGATGGCAGTGAAGTAAAGGACATGGTTTGGACAAATCCAAATAATGGGGCCGAAGTCAAAACCCTATTCTTAAACAATCAAAGACATCTATGGTTCGGCGGCAAAGGAGCTGAAGACTCACCAATCAATGCCACAGAAGAAGCTTGGAAATTTCTAAAACGCTTCCGCAAAGAAGCGAAAGACCACTAGCTGAGCACTATAGCTACTATAATTTGACGACATAGACGATTCAGACACTTTCTAATTAGGAGTGACCATGTCGCAGATTGCCATTATCGTAGAATTTCAGCTAAAACCAGGCAAGCAAGCTGAATTTGAAAAACTGATTCGTGCCCACGCTGCGCGCAGCTTGAATGAAGAAAAGGGCTGCTTGCGCTTTGATGTTCTTCAACCAATTGATAGCAACGGCCTACTTATTGCAGACTGCATCTGGTTGACTGAATTATATGAAGGCGCAGAGGCCGTAAAGGAACATGAAGACTCGCCCCGTATGCCAATCTTAGGCGAAGCAATTGGGTCTCTAGTAGCAAACAAGAGACTGATCAAAGCAGCCATAATTTAGAAATTTTGACCGGCTGTCTAAGCTCTTAGAAATTTCCTTGAGCAGAAAAATCAACCTGCATATCGCTGTTAACAGGCTTTACAGCAAGCTTCACTATATTAAAATTACGAGAGAGCGAGTCGCCTTTAGCAAACAATTCTATTTGCCCTTGATACTTAATGGGCACAGTTACTTTGCGCAAATGACCGACAATTACACGGCGTTCAGCAAATTTAAGAATGCCACCAGCGACCTTGCTCCAGTCGAGGTTAATATCGCCAGAAAGTGGCACATCAAGATTGAGAGAGTAAACCAGTTGGCTCTTCAAGCCCTTACCGCTAGGCCTAAAGTGATACTTTACTTTGCCTGAACCTTCGACATGGCCGCTCAAACTCCAGGGCTTAGTCTCCCATTGAGAAGGTTTAGTATCTTGGTCAGACGGATAGGCAAGCTCTGACTCAGAGTCTTTGCTCTGGGACGAACCGCCACCAATCAAAGCTGTTTTTTCAACAGTGCCATCGAGCTTAGCATCAGCCTCGGCCTCAAAATTAAACAAATCAGGTGGTGCCGCACTAATTTCGGTAACTTTGAAATTGTCAACCACGACTCGGCGAGCAATGGCGTTTTTGTAACGCCATCTCTTATTCTCTGTCAGTTGCTTGTTTAGCTCAAAGTCGAAATGAGTGGGAAGCTGCTTGAGGACAGCGTCAATAATGGCCTGCTCGGGCACCACCACTGAGCAGTTGCGCAGGTTCAAAACAGTCTTACCTTGTGATGAAAGCAGGTCAAGCCCTCGCACTTTCACATCTGCCTGTTGATTTAAAAAGAGCTTTGAGTCAGGAATAGAAAAATCAAGCTTGCTGCCAATTTGCACTTCGCGGTCGACCTCGACATTTAGCTCACCAGTTAAATTAGTAAGCTTAATGTTGCCACCGGCTCCCTTGAGTGTTGCCTCTCCGAGGCGAATGGAAATCGGCATAGCAAGGCGCGTGCCAGTACCATCGGCAGTCTCAAGTAACATGCCATCGGGCACCGACAACGTAGAACTACCGGCAGTGACAAGAGAAAATCTACTCTTGTTACCCTGCCATTCCAGCCTCTTCAACCGTGCCGAACCATTCTCAAGAATAAACTGCAGCGATCCTGATTTATCAAATGAAACTGGACCAATTACTGCTTCGGCTAAATACAAAATTAGCTTGGTTGCTTTCTTCGCAATCGTGATCTTACCTTCTGCGGCCCGGGCTAAGCCAGTGGTGGCAAAGTGTGTCGCTTTGCCTTTCTCATCTTCTGTGATTTCCAGATTGGCGTGAACAGAATCAGGAAACACTGCAACAGTTTCGTGCCGATCGGTCTTCAAATCCAGATTTGTGTTTTTCAGATCCATCAAGCCAAGCATATGCAAATTCGAATAGTCATCACCTTGCCCGTGACGCCAGCTCAAGTCACGCACGTTGATTCTAACTGAACGACTAACCGCAACTGAGCGCTTATTCTTACCAAATCTAAAAGTACAAGGCAGTAACGTCAGCTCTTGCAGACTAGGCCGTTCCTTATCGAGCGACAAGACCAACTGATCATTTTCCTTGGCAGCCACCATATGCAAGTTTACGACACCACCGTCAAACTCGCAGTTTACTTTCTTACCGATCCAGCGACATCCCTTAGCAAAATTCAAATTGATTGTGCATTGCCCTCGATAATTAAGATCGCGATCCACTAAAACATTCTCAAAATTGAAACTAGATTTAGGACCGATACAAATTTCGCGCTCAGCCATTTTCAGAACAGAACCAGGACGCAGCGAAAGGACAGCCTTCTCTATTTGCATAGACTCTATCATCGCTCGTAGGTCTCCACTTTCTCCACTAGCCTGTAGCAGGCCCACAAGAAAGGCAGAAATTGTGCGCACGAAATCTATCTCGGCACTAACTTTTCCCTCAGTCAATTCAATTGCTTTGGGCACTGGAATACTGTTAACAGTAATCGGCTGAGTGCTCTCAAATGAGCCGGTAGCAAAATTTGTAGAAATCGATGCCGGATCTTTGATTGGCAAAGAAAGTTTTAAATGAAAGCTTGTATTGGGCTTAATGGCAACCAGCATGTTATTAATTTGATAGTTGCCAGGATTAAACTCACCCGCAGCAATAATATCGATGCTAGATGTAATCTCAGTCAGACGACGAATAACCGAATCTGTTACGGGGACTGCAACAGAAGCACTTATAGTATGCCGTTGCGTCACAGCCGTCTGACTACAGGCAGTCAAACTGAGCAAGAAGAAGACTAAGGCGGCATAAATTAGAAGCTTCGACAAAGCAGCAGCCTTTAAGATGATTTACTTGGCAGCCTCATCAACAATAGCCTTTACAGGCGCCAATCCTTCGAAAAAGGAGCCGGCATCTAAATATTTTGGTGGAACAACAAAAACACCTTTTTTGTTTATGAAACCCCACTTGCCATTTTCTTTGACAGCAGCGCGACCACTAACAAAGGGCTTGGCTTCAGCAAACAGCCTAGGAATACCAAGGCCGCCAGTTTTATCAATATAGGCATATTGATTGTCAAAGCGGGCACACATCAAACCACCGTCAGCCAACACTTGAGGAGGTTCATCCTTCGAAGTAGGATCAAACACTACAGCTGTGCCATCCATAATTTTGTACTTCTTCTCACCGGCTTCGGCACACTGAAAAGTAGGCAATGGAGCTAGTTCTGGTTTGTCACTCGGACCAACCGGAGCACTCGACTCACCTGGTGGCTCAGCCTGCAAGCGCATCATACGCTTTTCTTGTTTGACAATAGCCCCGTCTTTGGTGAATTCAGAAGCCTCGTCAAACTGAGGTTTAATGATAAAAATGCCAGCCTTGTTAATGAAGCCCCACTTACCTACGGGACCCGCTGCTGGCTTATTACAAGCCGACATTGTGGCAACGGTAAGTAATGAACCAACGGTAAGCAGTGAACACACTGCAAGTCGCCAAATACTGCGCATCAGGATCCCCCTCATTCGTCATCTAATTATAGATGAATCGAAAGTTTTTGACAGCGAAGTGGAACTTTCTTATCACTGACCGGTCCTTTGAGTATCGTGTACTAGTAATGACTCTAGAAGGGAAAACTATGAAATCGCTCTCTCTACTTAGCTTAGCCATAGTACTGGCTTGTGGTATCTCACTTAGCAGCTTGCCATCGTATGCAGATTGGCGCGATGCTCAACGTGAAAGCAATCGAGCCGCAGAAGACTCACGCGACGCAAATCAAGCACAGCATCGCGCCAACCAGAGCAGCAGAAATGGCCATGGTTTGACAGCCCGCCTCCATTCTCGGCACGCTGCGCACGAACGACGAAGAGCTGCCAAGCATAGACGCAAAGCCCAACAAAAACGCTGGCAGCGCTAAAAATTGAAGCTAAGTTTGATCAGCCCCTGTATCTGATGAGGACGGCGCAGGCAGGCGTATCAAAGCCATTGTTCTAGTATTGCTTGGACCGTAGTGAACTAGAACCTGACTATTATCATTAACTAAATCGGCTAAGCTAGTATCGAATACAGTGCTGTTGTTAGTGCCAATTGTCCACGAGATACGCTGGGTTTTCTTATCGAGAGCTCCATAAATCTGGGAATTCTCATTGGTTAACTGGTTTGTATAATTGCCACGCAGTATACCTTTTTGATTGATGGCCAATTGCAGCAGCATATTGGAATCCTTCTGCCCTGGCTCTGCTAAAGCAAATACTCCTAAAGCTTGCCACTGTTCGTTGGGATCAGCTGCCGCCGTATCCCCTTGAGCTGAGTCAGGATTGCTAAATTGCTGAGCATACTGGGATGAGTAATCTTGTGGAGCAGTAGCAGCAGAAGCGAGCTGCTGAGCCTGTTGATAATACTGCTGGGCAGTACCAACAGGCTGACCATTCATGTAAACGTTATCGCCTTCATAGGTAATGTTGTTAGTGGTATTACCACTGTTCTTGCTGCCACCGCCCGACAACGCTGCACCCATCATACCCATACCTAAGAACGATGTCAGTGTAGAGACTCCCATAAAAGTCCAAGCTGAAGCTTCTGACCAACCGGGAGCGCACCAAGCGCCAGGGTAGCCGCCCCAGCCGTGATAGCCATAGGCGCCATAGCCATGATAGCCGCCATAGCCATAGCCATGATAGCCGTTGTAATTATGGTAGCCGCCACCATAGCGGTTAACGTTGACGTTGTTGTGGTTGATGGTGTTATTGTCGAAAGAATTGCGGATATTTCTGCCCTGATCATTCAAATTACCAGAACCGATATTCTGTGGATTATGGGGCAAATTAGCACGGTTGCCGGCGAAGCCAGAGAGCCCGCCATCGGTGGGCAAGTGACCAGCACCACCGGCGGGGCGCCCACTAATTACCGGCCCGGTGCCATGATTGGCGAAACCACGATCAAATCCGCCGCCACTGAAGCCTCGGTCAAAACCACCGCGATCAAACCCGCCGCCACTGAAGCCTCGATCAAAACCACCGCGATTAACGCCGCCGCCACTGAAGCCTCGATCAAAACCACCGCCACCGCCGCGGTAGCCACCACCGAAGCCGCCACCGAAACCGCGGGCACTGACAGGAGCAATCAAAATTGCATTGAAAGTGAGAGTTAAAAGAAACGTCGCTTTAATCTTCATTTAATTCTACCTTCTGCTAATTGTGAGTGGGGCGGTGTCAGAGAACGGCTCTCCCTCAACGCTGCGATTGACAGACTGCCAAGAAAAACTCTTAGCCGTCTGATTGGCGATGATATTGGTAGCCGATGTTGATCGACCTTCAGGATCGACTCCCTCAGAGTCAACGAGCCATTGATTGTCGCGCCGCGACCAAATGCCAGAGCCAAAACCACCGCGCGAATCAAAGGTCCATGAAACTATCTGCTCGCGACGAGGATCCCAACCAATAATCTGCTGACTATCGAGCTCTTCGCTGCCAGCTTTCTTGACTATATAGCGCAAATGTATAAATTTCTTATTGGCAGCCCACTCGCTCTTCACCATCATGGACGAACCATCTTTCTCTACCGCCCACTCACCAATCAGCCAGGCTAGCGGTTTGAGATGATCGAAACGCTCTCGATCAACAAAGGTCGTTTCGTTAGCCGAAACAATTAACCAAGAGCCATTGCCTTGTTTTTGAAACACCATAGAAAAACGCGTATCAGGAGAACCGCCAACTTCGTCCTTAAACTTGACGAAACCGTCAACAGTAGCCACATTGTCAGCCAACTGCCGAACTGTAACAGGAATGAAATCAAGTAAAAGACGACCCTCACTGGCAAAAACAGCAGTAAAGCGCTTCTCTAAGGCAGCACGACCTCTCCACTCTTGGCCGATCTCATTGCTGTAGGTACCATCTTCCAGCCAAATTGCTGACAAAGTCTTGACGTCGCTGTTGGCGAGGGCGACGGTCAGCTCCTGTAATCGAGCCTTAATTGCCGTCTCACAACCCCCACTGGCAACGGAGCCGTTGATTTTCTGAGGCTGAGCAGCCCTTTTGCCAGACTTGCCAAGACCGTCCTTAGTCTTTGTCGCTGCCCCGCTCTCAGTCGACTTTGCCAAAGCCGGAGAACAGACATTAGTTGCAGCTATACTGAGCGAAAGAGCGGCTACTAAAGTTGCAGAAATCTTCTGGACAGTCATACAATCAAACCTCGTTTAACCTTGATTTCGCAAAAGACTTTACTATATTTACAACTCGATTATGAGCAAATGATCCTTCAACTAGACCAGCCACATTGCATAATTAAAACTGTACCCATAAGCAATAAACGAGAGAGATGCTAGGCCCGACTTTATACGACACCTGCGAACCGGCGACAGAGGACAACCTTGTCGACTTTGAACGTGAACTAGGCGCACCAGTGCCAGCGCCATATCGAGAATTTCTGCTGCAGTTCAACGGGGCCTGCCCCGAGCCCAATTTGTTTAACTTCAAAGATTCAGAAAAAGGTTCTGATTGCCGCTATATTCTTGGTTTAAATGGCACAGACCACGATCTGCGCCACTACCTAGAGACTCACAAACTAAGATTGCCTCAGGGCTTACTGCCTATTGCCTACGATTCAGTCGGCAATCTAATCTGCATCTCTATTCGCCAGCAAGATCATGGTCACGTATACTTCTGGGACCATTCTCTTGCCAATACTTCAAGCGCCGCCGACAACCAAGATATGGCAGACAAAATATTGCCCGTGGCCGATAGCTTTGACCAGTTTTTGTTCAACCTCAAAGACCCAGCCCCAGAACCGCTGGAGACCGGAGGGGCTGACGAAACAGAAGTTGAAAGAATCATGCGCACCCGTGACATAAAAGCACTAAAAGACCTACTGATGTCTGGATACGACCTAGATCATATGGACGATAACTATTTGACAATTTTAGACAATGCCACCGTCATCGGTGACTTACAAATGGTCAAACTAATTGTTTCTCGGGGAGCGAAAACAGCAGACGCCCTAGAAATAGCCCGTGACGCCGCGCAGTTTAATCATCCAGATGCAGACCACAAAGGCATTGTTGCCTTTCTCGAAAAAATACCACCTGATAAAGAAACACCTGGCGGCGGGCTGATTCCACGATAACCTCAGGCATGAAGATTTAGCGGGCTGGCTCGATCACCACTGCCGTTCCATAGCAAACGACTTCAGTAGCAAACTGATTAGAATCAGTGCTAAACGAATTACTATCGTATTGCACACCAACTATAGCATTGGCTCCAAGAGCCTGAGCTTTAGCGACCATAGTGTCATACGACTGCTGCCGTCCCTGCTCACACATAGTCACGTAGGCACCAATCTTGCCGCCAAACATTCCCTGAAAACCAGCTTTGAAATTTTGACCAATCGTGGGCTCTCGCACCATGGCACCACGAACGATACCTTTATACTCGCGAATGCGATAGCCATCGACATTGAGTGTTGTAGTAACAACAATTCCGGCAGGAATCGGCAGAGAGCTTTGAGGCGCTACCATAGCCCTCTCAGCCCCATAAGGCGGAACCACTGGTTGCATAGCAGGCTGACCATAAACAGGCTGGTTCTGCCCAACCGGATATCCCCCCGACGATTGAGGCTGATTCTGAGCCAGAGCAGCATTCCCTGAAACAGAAACAATGAAAACAGAACTTAGTACCGATTGTGACAATCTAGAAATCTTCATTTATGCACCCCACCATAGGACAAGAACTCTAAACCAACTAAAACCAGGCAGTCATTTGTGTTCGCCTTCAAAGACTCTGCAAGGCAGGCAGAACCTGCTCATGCCAGACCAAATCAGAGACATGCAATAAAAAAGATACGTTGCTGATCACGCCAAGCTTTGGATCAGATTTGGTATGGGAAGGCAAAACATTTTGCAAATTGACCTGAGATTGAAACGCTTTTGAGACAGCAAGACTGTACTGAATGCCATGTAGTGCTGCGATTGGACCTTTGTCTTTACGAAAGACAGTAACCCTACAGCCCGTGCGCTTTTCCAGCAATGACATCAAAGTACCGGGATCATACAAATCAGACTCAATGGTATCAACCAGCATCACACCTGGTGCTACTTCCCTCGCTGTCGGCGCTAGTTCATGGGCAACGCTGACAGCTTGATCATACGCTTCCACCCCAGCCTCAAGGCTAGCGGCTGCACGAGCGTCACCCTTAACGGCGGCAACCCAACGAATGAACAATTGCTCAAGGGCCTTTTCTCTTTCGCGGGGGCGAGAGGGATCGTATGGCGGCAAAGTGGCCACGCCCTTTGCCAGCAAGGCAGAGAGGGGCGAGCCCGTTACCTGCATCGACGGCTCTCCATCGAGCAAAGCAGCATCTTGATCTAGCTCAGGATAATAAATTCCTACGGCCTTCATGGCCGCGGTCAAGCCATCTGGATCGGGATCTGCAATCACCGCTAGGGCATCGGAAAACTCACCGACAGAAACCAAGGTAGAACACGCTGGGTGTTCTCTGCGAACAGTAATTGTGCAATCATCACCAAGGAGCTGCTCTAGCTTAGCGCTAGCCATAAAGACTTGCCGATCACGGTCATTGGTTGGCTCGCCATCAATACCATGATGATCGCGAAAAACAACGCGAAAGCCCTCATCTTTGAGCTTGTGCACAGCCTCCACCGTAGGAGCTGTAATTGGTGTATCGATAAAAAGAATTGTAGTGTTGGCAGTAAGATTGTGAGCATTCGCCTCTCTGGCGAAGTTCAACATTGTCTCTATATCGCCAGAAGTGAAACCCTTGATGAAAAGAGTTGGCACTCCATTGAGCTTAAATGAAATCATGGGCTGCTTTCGTATTGAAACTTGGGTATTTTCCCTGTACCCAAGTCTACGACAAATTTGGGTTGAGATCTATTGATGAATCCATGTAACGACTTACGGGTGCCATCATCGACCAATTCGAAAAGTAAATTGGTTTCAAAGAGTAATTTTTGCCAAGGGTTTGAAACAGCTGCGACTGCTAGAATAGCTCGGTCTTGTATAAGTGTTTCCGGGGGACTTCCGAGTCATGAAGGCAGCGTCATTATTTGCAGGTATCTGCGCACTCACATTTTCCTTAAGCTCTACTCAGATTGCCCTAGCTCTTCCTGACAAGAGTAGTGGGCCTGCAGCTTCAACGGCCTCGGACTCGACTAACGACAAAAACTCAGTTGTAGAAACAACTGAAGTCAGAACTACTACAGCAACGACCCTAAATTCGACACACACCGACAAAGAAGTAGTAACAACGAAGAAAAGCCGTCCGCGTGTGGGATTAGCTCTTGGTGGTGGTGGTGCCCGTGGTGCAGCCCATGTAGGCGTCATGAAAGTGTTGCTGGAAGAAGGCATTCCTATCGATATGATTGCCGGAACCAGTATTGGTTCTGTGGTCGGCGGCCTATACGCAGCCGGTTATTCAATCGACGATCTCGCTGTCAAATTTGACGATTCTGAATTAATGAAGAACTTTATGACCGTTGGTATAGGCCTCAGAATAGCGGTGGCGCCAATTATGTTTATGCCTAGACTGGTTGGCTACCACCCATACGATGGCCTATATAGAGGCGTCAAATTCCGCAACTATGCCAATAAATTAGCTGGTGAAAACACCGAGATCAGCAAACTATCTATTCCTTTTGCCGCTGTGGTAACTGACCTAGTCGATGGTAACAGTCATCGCCTCACATCCGGGGATCTAGGTACAGCACTACAGGCCAGTACAGCAGTTCCTGGCTTGAGAAAGCCTGTAGAAATTGGCGATCATCTTTACTGTGATGGTGGCCTGATCAACAACTTGCCCGTCAATCACGTAAGAGAAATGGGTGCTGATTTCATCATCGCCGTCAACATTGACGAACATTTACGTGAAGTACCACTAAAAACCTTCAGGAAAGCTGGTTCCGTCAGCAAACAAGCTCTAAAAATTCAGCTCTATAACATTGATAAAAAAGCCAATGAAACAGCAGACATAACAATTCACCCCAATACTGACGGCATTTCACTTATTTCGCGCAACAGTAAAGACGGTAACCGCGGCTTGGCTAGTGGAATAGAAGCAGCCCACCAAGCAATGCCCGAGCTTAAGCGCAAACTGGCTTTACTGGGCATAACCCCAACTAAAATGGTAAAAGCAGACTAGCTCAGGAGGCAATAATCATGGATTCAGACAAAAAAAACCTAAAAAAATCGCTCCAAGAATCTCTCACGAAATCTTATCCAGATCCTGAAAAAGTGATTGCTCTCAAGCCCGAAACCCTCGGCCATCATATCTTGCATGTTTTGCACCTGACAAACGAACCAAACAAGAGACAAGACGTAGCAGAGCATCTGGCATCACACTATCATCCAGATTTTCAACACGATGTAAAACACGCAGTTGACAAAGCCTTAGGCTGGCTTGTAGAGCAGACTTTGCTCGGAGCCACTGCATACGACCAAGATCTACTTTACGTTACCACTCATGGCAAAGAGACTGCTGAAGGCTATCAGCCAGAGCATCCTTCTAGTGTTGGCTAGCTAGCATTGGCTAGCTAGAATGTCTCTCCAGAAACTGGACTCAAGAAAGTTATCTGCATTGCTGTCAGTACAAAACTCTTGCCTCGAGGGCTCATGAGCTTACCTTCAATAGACGACTGGCTTACTCTTAAAGATTGGCAATTCGAATTGCATCTAGAAGAAGGCGACAGCCACAAGCACCACTGGGTATTTTCTCCCGAACTAGCCGCCATAAGTGTGCTTGACTCGATTGAACTGCCTGCTGAATTTTGCCTACTTATGACTCAATATGACGGTGATAACGCCAGTTACATGTATGGTTCTCTGCCGGGCTGGATGGTTTGCGGCAATGCTTGCCTCAGCCCACAGCTGAGCAAGCTGCCAAACATTCATGATGGTGCAGATTACGCCCTAATGATAGTCGACAAGCAAAAAAACAGGACCGAGCTTGAGCCGCTTTTGCTGGGATTTAAAGACCACTACGGCCAACCTACAAGCAATCTCAACTTCGAGTTATTTGAAAAGAAAATCGAACAGATTAATCCATATCTCTATCTCTCGTATGCTTCAGGCAAGCGCGGAGACGGTGTCTTTATCATTGCTCGCGGTCAAAAGATACTTGCTGCTTTTCTCAAAAGCGAGGCCGCCTCTTCAATTGCCGAAACATCACGACAACAAATCACTAAACATAGACAATTGCTCTGGCGTGCCCTTGGTCCAGAATCTGGGCCGGAAGATTGCACAGAGAAAGAGTGCACAAGGCTGCGTACGCCTGTAAGTAAAAAATGCTTCCTTCATTTGAACCCTTAGTTAGGCATGCTTGAAGAGCATTTTTTTACCTGTCCATACTGTTGGGAGAAGATCTCCATGTTGCTTGATCTCACAGGTGGTGGGCAAACATATGTTGAAGATTGCGAGGTCTGTTGCAATCCAATTAGTATTTACTACGATGTGGAAGATGGCGCCATTGAATCATTTCAAGCCGAGACCAGCGGCCAGACGTAGCTACCCATGTACCTATCATCGTTGCCACTTCACCTACCAAAGTCGTCAGGGAACTAAGGCTTGGGTAACTTCGACCTTAGTCTTACCAGTGCTTAAATCAAGAGCTATTTCTATAGTTCCAGCCTGATTGCGCCATATTTTCGTAGACTGATCGATCGAGCTTAGGTGCAAGGTGTCATCAAAATCTGGGCCAATAATGTCAATTTCACCATCAAGGCGAAAATGGAAAATCACTTGACTGTCCTCGCTGGAACCAACTCTAAAAAATCCACCCTGGTCAGTCGTTTGCGTAAACGAGCTATCGGCACCAAAAATTGTTAAATCACCGTTGAGGTGATGAATTTTTCCGGCACCATCACCAAAGTCGACCCGAACATCTTGAGCCAGCCGGCGACCAAATAAAGAAAAGTCGGATTGCCCCTCACTTTGCACAGAAGCAGAATGATTGCCGTAGACAACATCAAACAAATTATCGGCTAGATTCTTAACCGCACCGCCAGAAGCCTCTTTGCCTTCCAGTTCGTCAGCTAAAGAATCAAAACTAAAACTAAGTGATTGCTTACCAGATTCAGGTTCGGCCATAACTCCAGCCACTCACCAATACAGCGGTACCCGCTAGACTTCTCATGCCCAATCATTAAGCACTCAAACCGTTGCGTGCCCAAGCTAGCAGGTACCATTATAGACTTCTGACTGAACTTCTGACTGGCTCAAGCGCTAGCTTGACTACTCGGATGGCTATCGCTAGGACTTCCCGATCCGCCCTCGACAAAGTCTGTTGAAAGGCAGAATTGAACATTGCGCTTCTTCAAGGTGGCACGGGCTCTGTGGCAAATATAAGGATTTGAATCTTCAAGCAGCGAACTCAACACTTCCGTATTGACTATATAGCTCTCGGCCACGGCGTAACGCACGTCATCGCAGCTGTCTTGAGCGAGCTTCCAGTGCAAATCAGTTGATGTTTGATGATTGTCCACGACAGCAGCCCGAATCTCCGGATCTGCATGGGTAGAAAGTACAGTCAAGAGCTCGACTGACACACGAGGATGCTCGGCCGCACGCCTTACTAGGCCGCGACAACCAGTACTGACAATTATTTCGAGATCGTGAGTTGGAGTATCTGGGTTATTGACGGCCATCCACTGCCGCCCTTTCAATTCTTTATCACAGTTGGATGCTGAACTATCTTTTGGGGACATCTGGGCCTCATTGGAGCGGTTACAACGGGTTACCCAAGACTTCCTAATCAATGCCCAGAAAGACGGACCAGTAACAGTTCATAGCCCGACAACGCCTTAAACGATTTGAATCTCACCCAAAACTGCACCTATAATGATGCGAGAAATGAGCACGATCTGAGCCAGCCTAGCTTTTGCTTGTATCGATATCTCTACAGTAGATCCAAGCAAGCCTCTTGCCTAGACGGGTTTACCAATAATTATCCTCTGTAAACCCCAGAATACAAAAAGGAAACCTTCGTGAATAAAGGCTCTAGAGTACGAATTTTAGGAATTGCCGCACTAATTTCCACTATATTTGCGCTGCCTCACTTACTTGTAACACCAGCGCTAGCAGGCGATTCAGGTAGTAGCACCGACTCAGTCGCCCCACCTGAACTCAATCTAGCAAAACTAGTTCCCCAAATAAGCCTGGCAAAGCCCACACCAATTAATCTCGAAGGCGATGCGATGATGCGCTATATGATTTCAGTTGAAAACTATAAAGCATTTGCTAATAGCCTTTTTCAGCCAGCGACCTACCTCAAACCGCTAGCAGAGCATCTCAATTCTTCACGCGCCTGGGTGTACGTCAAGGACCAAGATGGCAAGCCACTGCAGACATTTGGCACAATCAATAATAGAGAACAGCTGAAAAGCCTTTGGTTTGCAATTGAGCGGGAAACTGCAGCGCCCAGCCATGTCTATGTAGATATCTGGGATAGACAGACTGACACTCATTTTAAGTCAAGCCTCCTGAAAATCGAAAATAACTAATTGGCAGCGACACAACAATCAAGTTGAGAGTCGATGCTTTCTGTCGAAAAATTAGCCTTTGTGTATAGATAGCTTGTGGCAATCCGTAAAGTGCTTGGCACTAATACCATTGCAAATCATCCCCCTTAAACCTGTCAACACTAAGTGAGGGTCTCACAATGAATTCATGTCTCATTACCACTAACGAAAAGTCTATCTACAAAAGGCAGTTCAGCGAAGAATATATTGCGGCCAACAGTCTCACTCCAGTTGCGACACTAGCCATCTTGAGCAAGAGTTCTAATCTAGAAATCAAATTGGCTGTGGCCGAAAACCGCAGCACTTCACTCTGCACACTGCTAGAAATGGCTCGAGACCATGATGCCGACTTACGCTTTACTATGGCCGAAAATGCCAATCTCCCAATCGCTGTGCTGACTATATTGAGCGAAGACGAAAATCCATATATCTCCTGCCGAGCACATCGCACTCTCTGCTCAATTCGCCAAGGACGCAGTACATCTGAAACAAACGTTATTTCTATCACGAGTGCTGCGCACGGAGCAGCACATCGAGGTTTCAGGCGCTTCATTCAAACCCTGACTCGCATCGCCAAAGTCTGTTAACACGATTAGAAAATAACAACTGTAAAAGGCTCGAAACGCCTCACAAAGCGGACGAATGGCACTGCCTAGTTCGCTTTTTACTGAAAATTTAGGGGAAACCTAGCAAAACCTATACTGATATATAGGGAATCCCGCAAACGCAAGATCGATGTGCCGTGAATAATAGAGGTAGGCACCTCTCCCGTGCTACTACAGGAACTTAATCAGGATGAAGAAAAAGCACCCTGATGTCCAGGGAATTAAATCGCTTCCAAACCTTACCAGCCAGCTCGCTGGCGCCGCTCTCTCCGATCTATTCAAAACGGTCAAACGAGGAGAGAGCAAGTCTAATGAAGAGTACGACCTTTCATTTCTCTACTCCTTTCATTGGGACCAACCAGATAAGCAGATCAAGGAGGCGCTCAAAGTGTTACTGTGCAACCGCGAAAGCGATTATCAACCGGAACAAGGCGTGTCGAAAACGAAGAAAAAGACTGGCGAAAGACAGTTAAATACTCAGGCAGCCCTAGAAGCAGCTAAGATTCGTTGGCTACTGGCCATCAATCCAAACACGCCACCACCAGTGCTGGAACACCTCACACGCAATGCGAATCTCCTATTGCTCGAACGTATTGCCGAAAATCCGAGAACTCACAGCACAACCTTGGCGCGACTCGCCACCCATGAGGACTCTCAAGTTCGCGCCGCAGTTGGTGAGAACATCAACACATCAATCAAAACCATCTGGAAACTAGCAAGGGATCCGAACCCTGATGTGCGACATCGAATTGCCGAAAGCTACACGATACCAATAGCGGTGCTGAGAGTCTTGGCAGAAGATGAAAATCCATATGTCGCGCACCGGGCACAGGTGACATTGTTCCGCATTCTTAGAGAAGTATCTCAACTTAGGACGGCCTAATTCTTTCAACACAGATGCTGAAATATGCAGATAAAAAATCAAACAAGAAACAGCCTTACTTAGAGGCTGTTTCTCTTTGTTTAGCAAGAAGTGAAACAAACTGCGAAAGAGAAAAACCCCACCGAGGCTGAGCCTGGGCAGGGTTTTTAGGTCAATACCATTTTAGAGTTACTCTCGATATCATGCCCAACGAAATAAAAATACTAACGGCAAGAGAAAGTTTGAATTCAATTTTAAGGAAGGGATGACACCCAGGCAGCGCCACCCTATTCGGTGGCGCTACGATAAATCACGAACACTACTAATGTTTTCGAAACTGGCGCTCTAAGACTGCGCCATGCCGCGAGAGAAGATGATTCGGCTTGGTCGTGAAGAAGACGAAACATGGCAACTCTGTATCAAATACTGATTTCACCTCTGTGAGCTTACAGTTCTCAGCAAGCCATGCGGACCAGCGCCAATAGCCACAATCACGATTATTGAAAGTACCGTAAGCGAGATCCTGCTGCAATATCAAGGCCCCCGTGCCACTGGTCCCTCTTACAATATCAGAAACTCCACTCTTGCCCGCTGAGAAGCGACTGATGACTTCTTCTCTATGCGGGAGGCCGCTTTGGTCGATAAAAAAAACAACAAGACTAGAGAAAGGATATCCACATGAGGCATTGGGAAAATGAAGCAAAATATCTAGCTTGCCGTTACCATCAACGTCTGCAATGTAACACGAGCCTCCAAAATCTCGGGGCTCCGATTCAGAAACTTTCCAAGGGCTACCTTTTCCATCGCAGCCGCTAACACTGAATTGACCCTGACAATTGGACGCCACAATACCGGGGAGTACTTCAGCCTTCCAGTCGTGATCAAAATCTAGGGCAATAACTTTCTGCGCAATTGGTTTAGCTGACAGCATTTTTGCTGGCAAGTAATCTTGATAGTAGGCGAAGGATGGCTGCCCCCCGACAGCCACGAGAAGCACAGCAAGCAAAAGCATTGGCGAGAGGCGACTCCATAGTCCTGTTTTCAAAAGAAGCACCATTCCCCCTCGCTCCATCCAACAGTAGCTCTAAAGCACTGTACATTAACTGAAAGCACTACGGACAGGCAGGACAAATTAGACGGCTGACTGTGCATTGACAAAGCGTTTAGAATCTATGAAGGATGCAAAAGACTGCGGCCGCGGCGACAAATACATCTAAGGTGGTGGTAACACAATCATTACCCGAGACGGTGAAACAAAGTTCAAAATCTGCTGATAGCGAATCGGAGCATGGCTCAGGCAAGCCCTAAGCAAAACTCCCGGTGCCCATCGAGAGCGATCAAGGCTGCACCAAAACGAAGCAAGATAAAGCTGTAAACACTTCTTACTGATGCCATGAAACTCGTTAGAAATAAGGCCAAGAAACTGCGAAACAGCTAGTTTGAGCTTTGGTGGCGCCAAGTTAAAATCTCGCACAGTTGCACGACTATTGGGTTCAATTGGTTTGTCTTCTATTTGGTCTAATGAGAGTTCCGCCGAAAGAGCTGATGTAGTCACAGTATCTTGCTCAAGTAACTCTACTCTAGGATGACATTCAGCTGGTGTTTGCCTACTCCTTTTGAAAATTACCTGACTAAACCAACTAGCTGACACAGTCTCGGCCTCAGGCATTTCATCGCAAATAACCAGCGCCAATGTCTTGTGAATATTCTGGGCTGTGCTTGGAGCAACACCTACGAGACGTGACAAACGCGCCGCACTAATAGCAAAACCGTGATCTTTAATAAAGATTGCAGCGAACCAGGCTCGAAGGCGAACAACACCATCCAAAGCAGTGCCCGACGTAAACCAAAAATCTGCTCGACATAAGTGACACGTATAAAAACGCGCCCCTCGCTTATGAGTAGTATTAGAAACAGAACAACCACACATCGTTTGACTAGACTCAAACATTGATTGATAGAGTGCATCGGCAGCGTCATCGTCACTTTTTACGTCACGCTGAAATGCGCTCCAAACTTCTTCAAATCGTGAATCAACTACTATATTTGTCATAGCAAATCCTCCAAGCCCACATGTATAGACGTCAAAAACGGAGAATTAGTTCAATGGAGGGGGTTGTTGGAGCGATGTCAGTCTTATCTGACTAGTTCGGATCCAAGCTGAACCGATGTCGGTCTGACTAATCCGGATCCAAGCTGAACCGATGTCGGTCTGACTAGTTCGGATCCGAGCTGAACCGATGTCGGTCGGTCTGACTAGTTCGGATCCGAGCTGAACCGATGTCGGTCTGACTAGTTCGGATCCAAGCTGAGCCGATGTCGGTCTGACTAGTTCGGATCCAAGCTGAGCCGATGTCGGTCTGACTAGTTCGGATCCGAGCTGAACCGATGTCGGTCTGACTAGCGTAAACCGATGTCGGTCTGACTAGTTCGGCTCCGAACTAAACCGATGCCAGTTAAACTGGTTACAACAAAAGCCACATCAATATCGGTCTGACTTCTAAACCTTATTTAGCACGCCATCTTTGGCGCAGAAGACGATTCAATTCTGCTTGAATCTCGCCTTCTGCGAATTGCGACTGCTTCATGGAGGTCTCTTCTATCAAATCCCGGTCCTCTGCCTTCTCATACGAAAGGGGCTTGAGAATACTCATATTCCACTTAGTCGGAAGTGAAGCTAGATTAAAAGGGAATGGCAGCCAAGGAAAGAATGGAGTAATCGGAAACGAAGGCAGATTGAGCATCTTCGCAATTGAATCCAAGTTAGTCAGCACGGGAATTGCCTCATCGCAGCCGAGAGTAGCGATGGGGAAAATTGGCACCCCTTCTTCAACGGCGGGCAAAAGCTTGACCCAGTCAAACTCAATCAAACGCTCACGTGCAGAGAAAGGTCGAGCCAGACCGGCAGCTCCCTCAGGGAATATGGCAACCAGCTCGCCCTTAGCAAAAAGACGCTTCATATTAGCTGACGAAAATGGCACAAACCCTAGTTCTAAGAAAGAAGCAAACAATCTCTCGTCTTTGATCCAATCCATATCGGCGACGATATGAACGCGGCGAGGATTGACTCGAGATGACATCAAAGCATAGAGCAACATTGTTGCTGGCCATGGCAAGAAGCTTCCTGAATTGCCAACAATTAGAGCTGGACCTTCTTTAGGCAACTTCTCCAAGCCATTAAATTCTACTCTCCACCAATCGTGAAAGAGGAAGCTCAGCATCGGCTCCACTCGAACAAGGGCTCTCACGTCAAAACCGTGATACTTATCGCTCTTGGCAGCTTGCTTAAGAAAATCGCGGTAGTTTGATAGAAACTGGCTCACAATAAAATCCTCGACTGAAATACAAACAAAAGAAGTTGCAAAATTACGATTAGGGCAATTCACCGTCCAGTTCGGCTTCGTCCCAACCAGTTAAAGTTGAGCGCCGCTCTCTTAGTAGTTTATTGAGATCGCGCTGAATCTCGTATTGAACTTCACGTGTAAGCTTCATTACGAGTTTGCGATCATTGGCTTTCTCAGCAGGGTAACCAAGGTTAATAGGTTTATGAATATTGATCATCCAACGCACAGGCAGAGGCATAAACATTAGCGGCGCAGGAAGCCAAGGGAAGCCCAGAGTTACAGGGAAGAATGGCATCTGCAAAAATCGCGCTACTTTATGCAGATTGACAAATTCAGGAAAAATCTCATCACCACCCACGGTGGCAACTGGAATCAACGGACTCTGAGTAGCTATTGCCAACTGAACAAATCCTGGATGGAAATCAAGAACTCGATAACGCTCATTAAACGGCTTGCCAACGCCTCTTATTCCTTCTGGATAAATGCCCACTAACTCTTCAACATCGAGCAGTTTTTGCGCATTGTCCTTGGTCGCCCGCACCTGTCCAGTTTCTTTAACCCAATTAGAAAGCCCAGGTAAATGGAAAAACCAATCTGTACTGAGGTAGCGAATGCGCCTGGGATTCTGATGCAGATTGCACATGGCCATAGAGATCATGGCACCGTCTAGGGGCAACAAACCAGAATGATTGCCGACCAGAATAGCCCGGCCGTCACCAGGAATATTTTCGATGCCGCGAATTTCCACCTGGAAATATTCTTCATAGAGGAAACGAAATAGCGGCTCCCACTTGGCAAAAGTATCAAGCGAATAGCCAAACTCATCCTCTTTACCAGCATAGCGCTCGTAATAAAGGGGACAACGATTAGAGAAAGCCTTAACAGGGTCTTTCAACTTCTCAAGAGATTTCCAAGTTAGCTCTTTCACTTGTCTCACTAGCGTCTAACGATACGTCCAACCAACCAGAGAAATCCTAGAACTCCAGGACCAAAGGAAATAACCAAAATAAAACGCTTCAATAAATCGCGAAACGCATCTTTAGAGCGTTGAACAGCTTCCTCGCTGCTGGTAGCCTCAGAGTCATCCGCTTGAGTTTCAAAGTCTTGCATCAATCTACTCCCAACTGATTACTGGGGCAGAGGCACCGAGTCTTGACAGCCCGCATGCTTCCCCGAATAGGAACTTTCCATATAAGGATTAAGTATAGATACTGAGAAGCGGATCCAAAGCGGTACGCACATAAGCCTTAAGAAACATTTACCGCAGCCTTTACTGGCCTAAGCCAGTGCGTTTCGCTCTTCGGTGAGATAATTCACTTAATTCCTCAATGTCCAAACCGGAGAAATACGATGCAACCCGATATCAATCAAATGATGCGCTCTGTGCAAAAGGCTCAGCAAGAGCTCTTGAAAGCTCAAGACGAACTAGCCAAAGCCACAGTAGAAGGCTCAGCTGGCGGCGGAGCCGTCAAAGTGGTATGCGCCGGCAACTTCCAGTTTCAAGCAATTAAAATTCAAGCTGAAGCTGTCGATGTAAACGACATGGGAATGCTCGAGGACTTGATTCTCACCGCAATTAACGATGCCACGAAGAAAGCTCAAGAAATGGGCGAAAAGAAAATGGCGAATTCAATGAAGGGTGTCAGCCTTCCACCAGGTCTAGGCTTCTAATCAGGTCCAATTAATGTACTTTACCCCGCCACTGGCGCGGTTGATTGAAGAATTTCAGAAGTTTCCCGGCGTTGGGCCAAAATCGGCCCAGCGCATGGCTTTTTTCGTGCTCAATATGAGCACTGATGATGTGGGAAAGTTTGCTGAAGTAGTGGTCGACGCCAAGAACAAAGTCAAACATTGCAGCAAATGTTTTCACTTATCGGCTAACGACCCTTGTGAGATTTGCACAAATGAAAAACGAGATAGCGGAACAATTTGTGTTGTAGCCGATAGTCGCGATGTAATTGCCCTAGAAAAAACTCGCGAATATCGTGGCTATTATCACGTTTTGAGCGGACTAATTTCACCACTTGAAGGGCGAGGCCCAGAGCAGCTGCGCATTCGCGAACTAATCAATCGGGCCCATAGTGAAGGTGCGAAAGAAGTGATTCTGGCAATCAATCCCACCATTGAAGGCGATGCCACAGTGCTCTATATCAGCAGTTTTCTTAAACCACTTTCAATCAAAGTAACTCGCATTGCTTTTGGTCTTCCCATGGGCTCTGACCTAGAGTACGCCGACGAAATCACACTCACCAGAGCGATGGAAGGCCGAAGAGAGATTTAGCCGAAGAGAGAAGCAGCCGAAGAGAGAAGCAGCCGAAGAGAGAAGCAGCCGAAGAGAGAAGCAGCTAAGCGCTGAAGAACTCTGTCATTGTTTGTGCGACTTTGGCTACAGACAGCCCAACCATATCTAGCAATATTGGTCGAGCACCGTGCTCAACAAATTGATCAGGCAGAGCGATACAAGCAACTTCGGCTAACTTTGCCCCAGGCTTGCTGAATCTCAACTTGGCACCATACTCAAGCACGGCAGAGCCAAATCCACCAGTAAGCACGCCTTCTTCTACGGTAACTATCCTGGCGCCTGGCTGACTCAAAAGTGAGGCCAGTAACTTTTCATCAAGGGGTTTGATGCTGCGAGCATTGATCAGCGTCGGTTGGATACCTGCTTCAGAAAGCACAACAAGTGCCTGCTTGGCTGTTTCGACCATAGCACCAGAGGCGAGCACATAATGCCCGGCGGCTTTGTTGCCTTCGACAACCACTTCCCATGTCGCCGGGTCTATTTCTGAAAACGGCTGACCATCTCCTTCTAACAACGCAGCATCAATTGCCTTTTCACGAGGGAAACGAATCGCTACAGGCCCAGAAGCCTGCTTAATAGCTGTGTAAACCATATTGCGCAATTCAAGGGCATCTTTCGGCGCCCAGACACGAAAATTCGGAACAGTACGGAGCCAAGCGATATCGAAAACACCTTGGTGAGTTTCTCCATCTTCAACCAAGCCACCGCGGTCAATACCAAATAAAACGGGCAAGTTCATAATTGCCACGTCATGCACTACCTGATCCATTGCCCGCTGCAAGAAAGTCGAATAAATAGAGACTACTGGCTTCAGACCAACCTTGGCCATGCCACCAGCCATGGTGACAGCATGCTGCTCACAAATAGCGACATCAAAGAAACGATCAGGATAAGCTTTGCCGAATTTTACAAGTCCGCTGCCCTCGGCTGTAGCAGGAGTAATTGCCACCAAGTTAGGCTCAATGGCAGCTACATCAATCAATGCCTGGGTAAAAATGTCAGAATATGTCTTGGCTTTTGGCCTAGCCACAGCCGCAAGAGGCTCAACGCATTCGGTCAGAGCGGGCTCAAGAGCGAAGGCAGGAACACCGTGATACTTAATAGAATCAGCCTCAGCAGGACCATAGCCTTTGCCCTTTTGAGTAATGAAATGAATAATTTGAGGAGTTGATTTCGATTTAGCGTTTGTAAGGGCGCCAATTACAGCAGATACATCGTGGCCATCTACAGGCCCAGAATAGTTTATTCCCAGCTTCTCAAATACGATCCCAGGTGTGTCAAAGCGGTCTTTAGCCTGCTTCTTCACCATTTCGATCAGTTCCCAAACAGCTGGATTGAGCTTAGCTTGGTCCAGTTTATTCTCAATAAAATCAATCTGCTTTTTAATGTCTTTGTAGAAGAAAGTCTCTTTGATGCGCTTCATGTACTTGGTCAGACCGCCGACATTCTCTGAAATCGACATTTCATTGTCATTGAGAATGATGATCACATCTTTTTGAATGTGACCAAGGTGATTAATAGCCTCAAGTGCCATTCCCCCAGTCAAACCGCCATCACCAATGACGGCAACGACTTTGCCACTCTGCTTCAAATGTGACTTAGCCAGGGCCATTCCCACAGCCAATGAAATTGAAGTAGAGCTGTGACCGGCGACGAAGGCATCGTGCTCGCTCTCTAAAGGATTGATAAATCCGCTCAGTCCTTTGAACTGACGCAGCGTATCGAATTGATCACGCCGACCAGTAAGCATTTTATGCACATAGGCCTGGTGTCCAACATCCCAAAGGAAAAGATCTTCAGGCGAATTAAATACTTTATGCATGGCGATTGTGATTTCAACAACGCCTAAATTTGAAGCCAGGTGACCGCCGGTCTTGGCCAAACCAGTGATTATCTCTTGCCTAATTTCACAAGCAAGGCTGTTGAGCTCTTCGCTAGTGAGCTTCTTCAGCTCAGAAGGAGTGACAAGTGCGTCAAGGAAAGTAGTAGTCGGCTTTGCTAGCGTATACATTTGTTTAAGACTTGTAGCCTCGAATTCCCCGTGCAATGGGCTGTTCTGGGTAAATCATAGCAACCCATTACAACACTAGCGCATAATATTTTCAGCCATTTTCGAGAAGAACTGCGACATAAGCCTAAGAACCGGCCAGAGTTTAACTTTCAGCGGCCAAAAGCTGAACAATAAAGGGTTTTCAGATATTCATAAACGGACATTCAAATCAACAATTACTAATCTAGCCAACTTCGATCCAACGTCGAGCCAACATCGATTAACCCGTTCTTATCCAAGATCTTACATTCTCGGAAAGCTCTACTCGTTTCTTTTTTTACAAGCAAGAAGAGCGCAGATTTGATTCCGCGCCCCCTTTTTCACTACCTTGGCCGCAGCAACTACGTGGTCTGAGCTACCACAATTTTGTAGGCATGCCCCTTGATCACTACTATCACCTGTTTACCAAGAGCGAGATAGCGAGACATGTTAGGCACGGTGCGAGTTAAGGAAAAATAGCGCTCACTACCAAATTGCACTTCATCGACCTTCTCATTCTTGTATTCACTATCAGTCCAGTAACCGTTTCTAAGATAGAAGGTTTTTTCTTCAACCGTTTTTACTCCAACCTCACTACCTCTTTGATCAAAGGCCAAGCTCTTCATTGCCGCCATTTTCTTTTCGCGCTCCACAGCTTGCCGACCAGAAATTGGAGCAGCCGCGATTTTTGCACTGAGCGAATCACGACTCTCCTCAATACTTTCTCGAACCCACATACCGCCACGATCCTTGTCGCCGGCTTTCTGTGCCGGGGCAGAATGTGCCGCATGCATTGAAGCAGAGCGAGAAACTCTGGGCGAATCGTCAACTATAGACATCCGTCTGGCACTCTCTTTCAGCATCACGCTTCCACCAGCACCACCAGCTAGATTCGAAAATCCCCGACCACGTTCTGCCATTGGCACTGACATTGGCATCGGCCGACCAACAGGACCGTTATTAGCTAGACGATGATTTTCATTAGGATCAGTGGCCAAAAACGAAGTAAAGGCTGAGATGATTCCATGCTTCTTCGACAAGGCAACGATTTCATCAACAACCTCTTTGGTATTACCATTTTCTTGAGCCACGTCAGTCAGGTAGGCAATTCTACGCATGGCCCAGAGCTTAGGTAAGAAGCTATGACCAGTTTGACTAGCTTCAAAACCGAGGGGGAAAGTAAAAGCTTTGGCCACACCGTTGATTTTGCCACTAACCACAACATTGGCCTGACCTGAGCCTTTGTAGCGCCCCAACAATAGAACCTGAGAGCCAGCGAAGACGTCTTTGACTTGACGGGGATAAGTGTCTTTCACAGTAATGCCATTGTAGGCAATATTGACGTCGGAAAGTACCGGCGATTTGATTTTATCGTAGAACGATGACAAAGCTGTCTCTAAATTCTCGCCTGGTTCTAGATATTGAGAAGTACCATGATGTGATTCGGAAAGCTTGTTGAGTAGTCGAGTATTAACGTCATAGCCAACGCCAAAATCGAAAAGGCGAATGTCTTTTTTACTAGCGGCCAATTTCAAAATGTTGGCAGTGGCAGTTTCACCTACAGTTGGTTCACCATCAGTCATCATCACAAGATAGGCTGGACGAGTCGTTTCTTCTTTGAGCAAGCTAATGCCAGTGTGCAAGGCGTCACCAATATTGGTACCACCCCGTGCCTCAAGATCGTCTATGAAGGCTGCTGCTGCCTTCTTATTCTCGGGTGTAGCGGCGGCAAGCGAACTTCTAAATGACTCGGCATCGGTGCTAAAGTTAACGAGACCAAAGCGATCGGTAGAAGATAGCGAATTAACCACATACTTCAGGGCTTTCTTACACTGCTCCATCTTTTCGCCCTGCATCGAGCCCGATGTATCAGCCACCAGCACAATATCTTTGCCAACAATTTGGTTAGACTTAAGCGGTGGAGACAAAGTCAAAAGAAAATATCCATCTTCGCCTTCTAGCTTGTGAGTAAGCACACTAGCAGCCATATCCTTATCAGAGACGCTGTAATAGAGCAGAAAATCTTTGTCCGGCACAGAGTCTTTGGCAGAATAACTGATCTTAGCCTTGCTATTCTCCAGCCGATCTACCACCACAGTGTGGGACGGCGACCAGATTGTTCTCAGGCTTTCTCGACTATCGCCAACCTTAACTTTGCCGCTCATACGTACAGAAATTTTTGTATCGTCTATCGAACCTGCTGCCTCGCTATCGCTCTTAAGAGGGAAGCGATACTTGATCAACCCGCTTTCTGCTTTCAATAACTGTGTATATTCCAGCTCGACTTTTTTCGTGCCATGGGCCGGAATCGGGAAAATGCGAGCACGAACAGTCTTATAGTCAGCATATTCAAGCAAGCCAGGGTCCACCATTTGCCTGACAATCGCTTCGTATTGCTGGCGAGCCTCATCAGCGGCCAAAATCTTGCCTTCCACAGGCTTGCCATCTATATGAAGGGAAAAGCTAGAAAAAGTTGTGTCCTCTGGCAAAGGAAAGAGATAAGTGCCAGCTAAGTTCTGATCGGTTTCGTTGATAAAAGTCTGAGTAATGTATGTCTTAGCTACTTGGTCAGTAATATCTACCTTGATATCTTGCGACTGCATGCGCAGGCCATGAGAAACCCCGCCTTTTAGAATAGTAGGAGTATTAGGAGCAGGTGTAGGGGTAGGACCAGGGTCGAAAATAGGCACGATCCGTCCGCCTCCTGGCCTAGTTCCGGGTCTGGAGCCTGGACGTACAATAGGCGTCACCCCGCCAGGGCTGATAGGCCGACCGATTGGCATTGTCGCTACCGGGTTAAAACCGGGATGAAATGCCGGGTCAGCAATCAAGAAACCGGCGGCAAAGGCCTGCGGCGAAAGCAACAGGGAAGCCGACAGACTAAGAATAGCTGCAAATTTCAAACTCATACAATTTTCTCGCTATGCAAGGCCGCTAAGTTTCTGGTCTACCTAAATATGGATATCCCTAAATAGGGGTCCACCTAAATACGATTCCATGGCCTAAACTAAATGTAGCCTTTGGCCAGCCAAATTTCGGCCGGGCAAGCCACCATCGTCACCTGGGGTATAGCCATCAATAGACCCAGGGTAAATACTGTGGCCCGGAAGTACAGACTAATCTCAGGCTTTTTCCTAGATATTTGCCAAGCCAGTCAGGCTAGACTACTCTTGAAGCAAAGCTATAAGTATTAGTTTTGTTTCGAGGAAAGCAATGCGGCTTCGCCTAATTAGAGCTCCAGGACCATCAGCACTGCGAAGAGATGGCTTGCTCTTTCAGCGCCTGACATGGGGCGCTGCGGCCGGTGGCCTTGCAACCATCCTACTAGCGGAGTCTCCTGTGCTCGACACAATGGAAATGAACCTACTTGAATGGCGCTACAAAACAGGTTACGAGCTTGCTCGCACCCTGAAACTAGTGGCGCCAGCTTTGGGCGGGGCAGCCGACTCTGAGACTAGAGCACAAGACATAGCCATCCTTACTTATGACGATGACGACCAATTCGATCTCGAAGGAGAAGCAATCGAAGGGGGGCCACAGCCTGTGCAGGCCGTATTGGCCAAGCTTATTCCGATAGTTGAATCGGGCAATCCACTACTGGTAGTGCTAGATATAGATTTGAGCGGCAAAGCTGACCCATCCCTGGTAAAGGCTCTAAAGCAATATCGCAATAATATTGTCCTTGCACTTTCTGGCAACTTAGACAATCCCAATGATTTTCCTGCAAGCGAATTACGCAAGAGTGTATTAACTTGTGCTTACGATCATCTTATAAAAGAATCGAGCGGCTTGGTTTGCCGCATGCCTATTTCAGCAAATATTTTCATGCCTTCCGACCGCTCTACTGAAATGTCGCCAGCCTTAGATATACTGCCCCAAGGCTTAGCCGAATATACTCGCGGTCTATCCGCCTCTGGCGAAGCTTTCGAATCGCTGCCAGAAGTTTTGGCACCACTCATGTCATCGAGGGTAGGTGTAGGTCCGTCAAAAGCACAGATTTCTTCGTTTACAAAAGAAGAGCTGCCAATTTATATCAAGTTCTCTGGCACCAAATATCCTACTTACAAAATCTCTCAGATCATTCGCGATGCCATTGACCCCAGTGTTTTTGCCGGAAAAGTTGTTATGATTGGCACCAATTTCAGTCAAAAAGTAGACAACACGCCGCCAGTGCGCACGCCTTTACAGGCTAAGGCACCGAACGTTCTCATTCAAGCAGAAGCAATTAGTACTCTGCATAATAACGAAGCAATCGTCTCCTTTCCTCGTTCGATTTTGCATCATATTTTGCTATTGCTCGGAGCGGCGTTAGGCACGGTGGCATCTGTTCTACCAATGGGCAGACGCACAGCCGCTTTCCTCTGCACCGCAATGGTACTAATGCTAATGACACAAATTGCTTTCCAGTGGTTCAACCTGCAATTCCCAGTATTGCCACTACTAGCAGTGCTAATGCTCACCTATATCTTTGGCACCTTAATTTACCTTGATACAGACTTACGTTTGCGCAACAAAGAGCTAGCACTGGCCCGCGAAAACATGCAAGTTCGCGCCGAAGAAGAGCGCCAGCGCATAGCCGAAGATTTGCACGATGAAACTCTACCGGCCCTTTCAGCCGTAGCGAGAATGGCCGATCGCCTAGCCCATGCGCCAGAAATGTCTGAGAGTTCAGTACCGGTAGAAATGAGAGAAAAACTTGATGGTGCGATTTCAGAAATGCGCCGGGTAATTAACGACCTGCACCCTTCTGTACTCGAAACCATGGGATTCAAGCCAGCACTAGAGAACTTACTTGCAATTCTCTCAAGAGAAAAACTGATTCACGTAGATTTTGTCGATGGTGACACCGAAGACGACTATGGCTTTAATAAATTCACACGCTTGCAGCTTTATCGCATCGTCCAAGAATCATTAAACAACGTGCAAAAGCATGCCCACGCCAATCTAGTCAAACTCTCAATTGGCGCAGACGGCGACAATCTCCGCATCACAATTACTGATAACGGTAAAGGAATAGACTTCAGCAGCATCCGCAAAGATGCTCATGGTCTAGTCAATATAAGACAACGAGCACAGCTCATCGGCGCCCAAGTAGAATGGAAGAAACCCGAGAGTTTTGACACAGGCACCCAGGTCAGTTTGTCCATTCCAATTTCAAAAGAGGATAAAAATAGTACCTAATATGAGTATATTGATTGTTGATGATGAAGAACGCGACAGAATTTGGCTCAAGAATTTGCTCACGCAACATCTAGGAGCGCCATACGCTGGCGCAATCTACGAAGGCCACGATGGTCTAGAAGCGGTCGAACTGAGCCAGAAATACAAGCCCCAGCTTGTATTTCTCGACATCAAAATGCCACAACTTTCAGGCATAAAAGCGGCCGAACAAATTCTCAAACAACTACCCGAAACCGGCGTAATTATCCTCTCTAACTTTTCTGATGAAGTCTATGTTCGTCAGCTCTGGAAAGTGGTACCTCCAAACGGTGCTTTCGGCTACGTTCTGAAAAGCGCCTCTGACGAACAAGTAGTAGAAGCGGCTAAGGCTGTTCTCTCTGGTGATTGCTGGGTACACCCAGGTATCGCCCGCGTCATTCAACGCACACAAAACCGGGCCACTTCTTTGACACCAGCCGAATATGAGGCCCTCATTTGTATTGCCCTAGGTATGACAGACCATGCCATCGCCAGAAAGCTTTACTTGACCGAGAAAGCCGTACAATCAAGACTAAAGTCGCTCTATGCCAAGCTCGGTATCCCCGGACGCAGCGAGGGTCATGAAACTGAGTTCAATCAGCGCTGCCGTGCTGTCTACCTCTCTAATCGTCGCGGTTTGATCAATCAATCAGAGCTTGACGATTGGGAAGCCAAACTATCAGAAGGCGCACCAACCTAAGACAAGATGGACAGAGCAATGGGCAATCGAGAAACAAAAAAAAATTGTCACGCCAGACTAGCTCTGACGGTCGCCCTTGCCTGTGCGGCCATATATCTGACGGCACTGGTAGCACCAGGTCAATGCAAAGACGATAGTTCAAGATCAATGAAATCAACTGCAAAGACTAGGGAAGTATTGCAGTCAAGTTCATCTAGTTCATCAAATTCGTCAAGTTCGCCATTAGGAGAATTCTCTCGGGCCGAATCTGGAGTCAAATTGCTGGTGGGCATTTTTGCCAGACTCGGCAACGAACCGCAACTGGCCTTGAAGAACGACAGTCGCTTGCTGGCTGCAAACAAAAACAAGTCAGGCTTTGACCGTGACAGCCAATCACAACTGCTTGCTGCAGGGCAAAACAATGCTGGCACTTTTCAAAGCCGCAACAACCAGTTTGGCAATTCCATAAACAATCAATATACAGATCCAGCCCTCGCGATAAGACCAAGAACTGTTAGTCGCAAAAGCGCAGCCGACAAATTCATACCCATACAAGGTGTCACCATTGCTATGGCACCCCAGAAGAAATCATTTTACAAAGGCGAAAGTCGTGACGAAAAGCGCGAAGAGAGAGGTACAGCAGCAGGGCTCGGAGGAGCGTCGCCACAAGCCGAGAGCAGCAGGAGCGAGCATGAGAAAAAAAGCGAAGCTGATTCATCCAACAGCTTAAGAAGTCGAGATGATTCAGGGGTCAAGATATTTGCCGGTCCATCAAGCACCAGTAGCGCTTTACCAACGGGCGTTGGCGAAAAAACCTACATTCGAGAGTTTGGCAAAACAGCCAACGCACCGGCTCCGACAGTGGCAGCCAATAGCAGAAGCTTAGAACGGGGCATCAACCTAATAGAAGAGCCTACTAGTGCAAGCAAAAAGCAGAGCCCGATAAAGGCCGAAGAAACAGCCAATGGTATCATTCGGCCAACAGAGCAACCGGGTCTTTTCAAATACGTGCGCGAGCATATGAAAGAGACACCAAAAGACAGCCCAAAAGACAACCTTAAAGAGAGCAACAAAGACTTCGCCTCGTCCGGCCAAAGCGGAGCTTTACTAGATCAGCTCAGCGAAGGCAAAGCCACCTACAGACAGAAGCTCAAAAGCGCTAAGTTGCAAAACAGCTCACCACCTTCAATTGTCTCGGACAACGAAGTAACACTAGAGGCCCAGCAAGAAGGGGCGCCTTTGCAAATAGCCTTCTTGCCACCAAGCACGGTGCACGGCATAAATGGCTTACCGCTCGGAGCAACTGAAACAGATACTGCAAAATTCTTCAAAAATCGAGGCAATCTCAGCCGCTCGTTTATTTCAGGATGGAAAGTCTGGACCCTCCTCGACCAACAACAAAATCCTATACTCCAGGTCTATTTGCGCAACGGACGCACCGAAGCCTTTCGCATTTTCAACCAAAGCTACGTTCCAGGCGGACTGGGTGTCGCTATTAATGATGAACTGCCCTCAATGAAAGGTAAATTTGGCGAACCTGCTTTTATACTAGAGGAGCCTGGAATAAAGCCCCTACAAGCCTCCCAACAGTCTGCCATGGTGGCAAAAAACTATGTCTATCCTGTTTCACAAGTGAGCTTCCAGCTGGTGCGCTCAGGCCCAAACTCCCCGCAGATTCACAGTCTTCTGCTTTTTCGCTATCTCTAGCCCACTTACTAGTTTTTGCTAGCTCCTGTTGGAATTTCGTAGTTTCACCCGCTGACAAGTAAATAAGCTCATGTTAGCCTGAGCAATGTCAAGCGGGGCGAGGAAAACTAGAGGCCTCAGTTAAGCAAGCCGAGGAAGATCGGGTTGTTTCGCGTATGATTTATGCAGAGGTTCTTGATGAAGGTGGAGACAAAAACGGCGCCAAGCAGATGCAAATAGAAAGCATGGCCATCCAGATGAATGTGCCACTAGAACAAGTAAAGGAATTGCTTAATCGCCCTGAGCAAAAGAAGACTCCAGAAAGAACCATAGAACCGATATCTAATACCAAATCTTAAATTCCCCAAAGGGCCCAAAAACTAAAAAATGCTGCCAAAAGCTGAATTACACGTGCACATTGAGGGCACATTCGAGCCAGAGTTAATTTTTGCAATTGCTGAACGCAACAAAGTAACTGTGCCCTACCCCAGCGTAGAAGCACTGAGAAGCGCCTACCAATTCAAAGACTTGCAGTCTTTTCTCAATCTTTATTACGCTGGTATGAACGTTCTCAAAACTGAGCAAGACTTTTTTGACCTGGCCATGGCGTATTTCGCTAAAGCCAGTGCCCAAGGAGTAGTTCACTCTGAATTATTCTTTGATCCGCAAGCGCATTTGGCCAGAGGCATCCCCTTTGAAGTAGTAATCAACGGACTAGACCAGGCCGTAAGGCAATCGAAGCAAACTCACGGGCTCTCAAGCTCACTAATTATGTGTTTTTTACGTGATCTCAGTGCTGAATCGGCCATGGCAGTCTTTGACCTTTCTCTAGCTCACGGCGATAAGTTTGTCGCCGTCGGCCTTGATTCAGCTGAAGTCGGCAATCCACCATCAAAATTTCAAACTGTATTTGACAAGGCTCGCGCTGAAGGCTTTGTCACCGTCGCCCACGCTGGCGAAGAGGGCCCACCCGAATATGTTTGGCAAGCAATCAATTTGCTCAAAGTCTCACGTATAGACCATGGAGTACGCAGTCTAGAAGACAGCAAGTTAGTAGAAACTCTGCGCGATCAGGCCATTCCCCTGACAGTCTGCCCTCTCTCAAATGTCAAATTGAAAGTCTTTTCAAGCATGGCAGAACATAACATCAAAAAGATGCTCGACCTAGGGCTCAATGCCACAGTAAATTCAGACGATCCTGCTTATTTTGGCGGCTATGTCGACGATAATTTTGCCGCGATGAGAGCCGCACTAAATTTAAGCAAAGCAGAAGAAATTCAACTCTGCCGCAACTCTATTAATGCGGCCTTCATCGATGCCAGTGAAAAGGCCCAGTATTTAAGCCAACTAGAAAAAAGCGCAGTCTAAAAAAGTAATATAACGCTAGAATGAAGATTCTCCAGTGAAAGTGACATGAAGTCTTATCTCCCTCTTTATCTCAAACACCGCCCACAGGCACTCGGCGACCTCGTGGGTCAGCAGTCAGTGGTCAAGACCCTAACCAATGCTATCGACAACGATCGCATTGCCCATGCCTATCTATTCACCGGCCCTAGAGGCTGCGGCAAAACGTCCAGCGCCCGCATTTTGGCGAAATCACTGAACTGCGAGAACGGCCCTACGGCTGAGCCTTGTATGACCTGCACTATGTGCATTGAGATCAAAGCCGGTAATTCACCGGCAGTATTAGAAATAGACGCGGCCTCAAACAATTCAGTAGACGACGCCCGCGTGCTCATCGAAAGAGCACCCCTGGTGGCCCAGGGTGGTCGTTTCAAACTGTACATCATAGACGAATGTCACATGCTGACAAAAGAAGCCTTCAATGCCTTACTTAAAACCATTGAAGAACCGCCACCCAACGTAATCTTTATATTGGCCACAACAGAAGAGCACAAAGTTCCGCCCACTATCATTAGCCGCTGTCAACGTTTGATGTTTCGCCTGGCCAACCACAAGGAACTTTCCCAGCATTTGCGAAAAATTGCTGATGTTGAAAACATTTCAATTCTTGATGAAGCCATCGACCTGATTGCCAGGCGCTCTGGCGGCGGCTTGCGTGACGCTCTTGGTCTACTTGACCAGGCCAGCCTGCTCTCATCTCCCGAGAAACCGGTTTCAATAGTTGACTTGCTCACTTTACTGGGAGCCATAGACGAGGATGTCTTAATCAAAATAAGCGAAGGTATTCGCGATCGAGATGGCTCAAGTGTTTTAAGTGCTCTACACAGCTTACTGAGCCAAGGCAGAGAACCGTCCCTGGTGGCACTTGAATTATCTAAGCACTTCCTCAATATGGCAAAGGCCCTTCACTTGGGCGGAAAGAAAAGCTCCACTGATGGACAAGGAAATACTGAAACAGATGGCATACCGCTGATCAATCAGCTTATTACTGGCACGCAAAATTATATAGATCAAGTGATCAAGTTAGCCCCTGCATTCGAAGGGGCCGAACTAACACAGATGGTCGAACAGCTGGACCGCCTCGAACAAAATTTGCGCCGTTCCACGCAACCGGCTCTCACCCTTGAAGTTGGCTTGCTGGCACTATGCCACCGCCACGACATTCTCATGGTCAGGGAGCTATCAGCACGTGTACAGCAGCTAGAGAGTGCTCTAGCTGGTGGCAGTTATTCTCCAGCAGGGCACAATACTGCCACCACTAATAGTGCAGCACCACGGCCAATATCAACTTCTTTTCCAGCGCAAGCGCCAGCAGCGGCACAAACTTACCAACCAGTAGCCCCACCGGCTCAGCCAGCCAGACCAGTAGAAGCTCCGCGCGTAGAAGCTAATCGAGTAGAACAAATCCCAGCGAGCAGCCCGACAGATCAGTCTGCAGATGCTGCCAAAACCGAGGCTCCACCGACCGCATCAGCATCCAACTTAAGCGATGAGGACAACAGCGTTGCCAGCCAAGCAATTGACAATCAGAACATTGAGAGCCCAGGCAGGCCTCAATCACCCTTCCCCAGCTTCGTGACGGCTGCCCCTGTAGCTGCAGCTGCATCTGTACCTGTACCTGTACCTGTACAAGTTCGCTCGGAGGCTATTGACGAGTTCTGGTCAAACCTTATGGATTACCTGCAACAAAAGAGCATTCCTACTTTTAGCATCTTCAATCAACACGGCTTTGCCCTCTCACTAAAAGAAGACGAGTTTGTCATTGGCGTGCGCAAAGAACACTTTGTCAGCATGTTAGAGCGCAAACTTGACCAAATCAAAATAGCTATCAAAACTTTGACCGGCAAAGAAATGTTTGTAAAAATCAAAGTCATGGGCGAAGAAGTAGGCGCCCGTGCCCCGCAGGCAGCCGGCGCTGCCAGTGGGCGAGAGAGCGAGACGGCCGGCCGCAGCGCTGGCAGTCCTCGCGCAGCCGACGAACCAAGTGACCCGGCACCCTTCAGACCTTACGTAGCAGAAGCACCGCCCAAATCTAGACCAGAGCCTACGCCAGAGCCAAGACAAGAACCTAGACCTGAACCCAAGCCTGAGAGCAAAGAGTCCAAGCCATCCACTAAATCTTCCTCAAAACCAGAAGCTAAGGGCGAGAAAAAGCCCTGGGTGCCAAGAGACAAGGGTAAAGAGGGGGCTTGGCAGTCAGGCGGACCAGCCAAGCCAACGCCCGATTTTGCCGGAAGTGGATCAAACGCCCGGGGCAGCGATGAGATTTTGATGGTTAAAGAAGCCTACAAACTATTTGAAGGCCCAGGCTCGAGATTTATCGGCTAAAAAATTAGTAGTGGTACTAGCAGTCGAAGAAGCCAAAGCTAAGAAGCTTGTCAATATAGTTAACGAATCTCAAACTTGTCACTGAATTTAACTTCATCTTCGGTAAATTCGGCCGCGCTCAAAAGCTCTGGCTCAAGCCACTTGACCTCGACGCTATCAACGATTGCCGATGGCGGTCCTTGCTTACACCAGGCGATCAAGCGATTGAGAGTGGGCTCAGGGCCAGCTGCCAGCACCTCAACAGTGCCGTCAGCTTGATTTCGCACCCAGCCACAAAGGCCCAATTGTTGAGCTTCTAGCTTAGTACTGTGACGATAAAACACGCCCTGGACACGACCAGTTATTTTCAAGCAAACACAGTGCTGCATATAAAAAGCAGATTCTCCCTTTTAGTGGACTGTTTAACAGGCTAAAATGTAGGGACTAGTCTAACAAAAGGTGCGGAAGCCTATGCAAGACAGAATGTTTTGACAAGAGCTTTTAGCACGACATTAGCAAGAGACGATAGAACGACCAGATGGCCAAGGAAACTGAGAAAAATCAAGAAAAGTCTCTACAAGCCATTGATACGGCTATAGCTTCTCTGCGCACCCAAGACTGGGATCTCAACCCTTATTCGGTGGCAGCAGCAGCGGAGCTTGAACCAGAGGATGTTTTCAACAGCAAAGCAGCCATGGACAAAATTATGGCGGCTCGGGGCGATGGCAGCACATACAGCCATGACGCCGTTCTGGCAGGCCGGTGCAAAGAACTCGAAGCAGAGCTAGATAATGCCGCCTCAATCAACCAAGATTTATACGACCGCGGTTCTGAACTTGCCGAAAGAGTCTTAGAACTCGAAGCCAGTGTGGCCGAACTTGAGCAAGAGGCAGAAACCCTAGCCCTACAATTGCAAAACTCTTGGTCTCTTGGCTATCAAAAAGGTCTTACTGAAGGGCGCGAGCAAGCATTGCTACCACCAGAACAGCGCCTTGAAAGCCAGCAGAAGCCCCAGCAGAAGCCTGCCTCTAAAACTGGCGAACACCCAGTGGTCGAAGCAGTAGCAAGTAAATCTGCTTCAGAAGCAAGTAAATCTGATTCAGCAGCAACAATTACAGATGAAGACTTGCCAACAGAAAGCCAATTAAAAAGCTCGCTCAATCAGCAACCATTGGCTGAAGAAGCTCAGCCCGGCTTGTCGACGCCAGCCGATCCAGTTCCGGCAAAAACAGCTCCAGTACAAGAACCTGCAGCCGAGCCAGCCCTCGCCATTGTTGACACGGCCGGTTATAACGACAGGGTCTACAACGCAGTAACTGACCATCGTTCACCCATCTCGGTTTCAGAAATTTATGGCGCGCTGAGCTGGAAGCAGATTGAAACGGTTTACCAGTACAGCACAGTGGCAGGCCGGCCCAATACAAATCTCTATTTTGAACCACTGAGCAGTGAGCCGGAGCAAGCAGCAGCAACCCCAGAGCAACCAGTCGCAGCTCCAGAAAAACCAGTAGCAACCCCAGAGCAACCCGTAGCGGCCCCAGAAAAACCAGTAGCAGCCCCAGAGCAACCAGTGGCAGCTAAAGAGCAAGCAAGCGCTCCGGCCAAGAGCGATGAAAACAGCGCAGTCAACAGCAGAAGCGCCCAGACGAAAGCGGCCTCAAAACTTCCCCACATTTCATTCGATCCACCTGAGGAGCCAATCGTGGGAGCCACCCAAAGTAAGCCTATCGTCAGATCTTCAGACATGGGCGAACCAGACTTTATCAACCAATATGATGGCGGCTTAACTGGCGAAAATTTCCCTGGCCTAGATTCGTTGCAAGCAGCAGCTGCAGCAAGAAAAGACAATTCCACTTATGACAAACTCGATGCCTTACCGGCCAAAGACGGCGAAGTTCCAGACATTCTTGATCTCGATCAACTAGATATATTCGAAGGCATGGAAGATATAGATGAGTTGAGCAAAATCGAAGTGATAGAGGATGTTATTCTAGCCGCTCCAAATGCCAACATTATTAGCCAGAGCGAGACTGCGGCAATGCCTAAGGTTTCAGGTGAAGACCTGCGCGACTTGATCAAAACCAGAATCAAACAAGCCCAAGATCATGATCCACACCAACAACATTCTCTAGATCAACTATTAGACGCGGCCAATGCTTCCGGGGTACACGAGGCTAGCAGTGAAACTTCAAACCCAGAGTCAGTCAAGTCGGCAGCCCCGGGCACAGCAGAAGAAATACCTAGCACTGGGGCTATTGATCTAGAAGCTCTGCGACATGGCGCGCGCAACAAATTTGTTGGGGGCAAGTCACCATCTACTTCTACGCCTCCTAATGCTTCAGCTTCTCCCACCGGCGAGACGGCAGTGCCCAGTCCAGGTCCAGCAGCTGCCGGGGCTCCGACACCAAGAGTAGCGCCAATACCAGCCGACATTCGTAAGCATTGTATGATGCTCGGAGTTCGCGCCGATGAGTTGACAGTAAAAATCGTTATTGAGGCTTGGAAAGCGCAGATCACTGCACCAGGCGTACACCCTGACCAGGGAGGCGATACCGAAACAGCGGTTTATCTCAATCTCGCCAAAGACTCTCTGATCAAATACATAGAAGCCCAGGCGCCTAAGCTGGGTAAGAAGTTCGGCCAACCAAGCCAAGCTAGGGATTCACAAAGCAAACCGTTCACCATGCGCCAGGGTCCGGATAAAGATACGGACAAAAAATAGAGCAGCATGTCTAAACCAGTTGTAGCAATCGTCGGACGTCCAAACGTTGGCAAATCAACATTCTTCAATCGTTGCATCGGGGCAAAATATGCCATCGTTGACGATTCTCCCGGTGTCACTAGAGATCGAATTTATCGTGACTGCGACTGGAATGGTCGTGAGTTTCTACTCGTCGATACAGGCGGCATCCAAGGTGAAGATGGCAACACGGATGCAGTGATGGCCGGAGCAGTGCTCGACCAAGTACAAGAAGCACTAGTGCAAGCTGACGTTATTGTTTTTCTCGTTGACGGCAGACAAGGCCTGACCGGAGCCGATGAAGAAGTAGCGAATATTATTCGCAAAGTGAAAAAACCGATTCTGCTTGCCGTAAACAAAATTGACAGCATGAAAGACAATAACAATGTCATGGAATTCTACAAGCTCGGACTAGGCGAGCCCATGGGGCTATCTGCTATGCAGGGCAGCGGTGGTGTAGGCGACTTGCTTGACGCCATTGTCGAGAAGTTTCCAGAAGGCGCAGGCAAAATTGTTTATCCAGAAGAAGGCGAAGAAGAAAAAGATCCCAATACTTCACCTTACGCCATTGCCGTAGTTGGTCGCCCAAACGTTGGCAAGTCTTCACTGACAAACGTACTCTGCGGTACTAAACGAGCAATCGTATCAGAAGTGCCAGGCACTACCCGCGATGCTGTAGATACTCCAATTAAAGTACACGGTCGCGAAATTACCTTAATTGATACGGCTGGCATTCGCCGTAAATCAAGAGTCGACTATGGCATCGAAGCCTTCTCAGTGGTGCGCTCACTCAAAGCCATAGACCGCGCTGATGTCTGTGTTTTGGTATTAGACGCCAGTATCGAGATTTCAGATCAAGATCAAAAAATTGCTGGCAAAATCGAAGAAGCCGGAAAAGCTGCCGTCATTGTCATCAACAAATGGGATCTGATTGAAGACCGCTCATCGCGCTCTATGACTAATTTTACCGAAGAAGTAAAACGCCAACTGCGCGCACTTTCGTATGCAGAAGTAGTCTTCACGAGTGCCACAAGTAAACTGCGGGTACCAAAGATTCTTGAAGCTTCGGCCCGGGCCTACGCTGAAGCACACAAGCGCATAACCACCGGACTGGTCAATCAAATTGTCAATGAAAGTGTTGCCCTTGTGCCGCCACCAGCTTCCAAGCGTGGCAAAAGGCTCAAGGTCTATTACACCACCCAGGTCTCAGTGGCACCACCGACTTTCCTCTTGTTTGTTAGCGACGGCAAGTTGATGTCCAAAAACTACGAGACTTACTTAGAGCGAAAGTTGCGCGAAGCCTTTGGCTTCCACGGCGCACCCATTCGAATATTCACGCGCGCCAAGAAAGAGTCGTGATTTATGTTAGCCCTAGCTCTCATTCTAGTCACATATGTGGTGGGTTCAATTCCTACCGGATATTGGCTGGCTAAAGCTAGGGGCATAGACATTACCAAACTAGGCTCTGGTTCTACCGGCGCTACCAATGTCTGGCGCTGTGTTGGCAAAAAAGAAGGCGTTCTAGTGATGATTCTTGACGTGCTCAAAGGCTACCTTCCAGTCTTTGCCACCATTCAACTAGACAAGGGAGCTCAGGCCCTAGAGTGGACTTTCTTCGGCATGCCGCACCTGATACCAGTTGTAGTGGCAACTGTCGCCATAGTCGGGCACAGCAAATCAATCTTTCTCGGCTTCAAAGGTGGCAAGAGTGCTGCCACCGGCATGGGCACTATGATTGCTTTTTGCCCGATGCTGGGCATATACACCTTCGGCACTTTCTTAGCTTTGGTATTCAGCACCAGACTGGTATCATTGGCTTCGCTCAGCGCTGCATTTGTCAATGTCATATTTATGTGGTGGCTAAAGAACCCAGAAGCCTACGTGCTGTACGCTGTAATTGGTTGTCTTTATGTCTGGCTGCGCCACATCTCTAATATCAAGCGCTTACTAGCAGGCACCGAGCCTAAACTGGGTGACAAACCGAAAGAATTGATCACGAGTGAAAGTGTGAACATTGAAAAATAAATTCCTAGCTAGTTCTCTTTTTACTCTTCTAGCATCGGCAAATCTAGTGGCTCAAGCTATTAGCCCGAAAGTGCCGACAAGCTCCAAAATGACAGCCGTAGCACTAAAAGAGAAAGCCAAAGAAAAATCATTTGTCAGCGATCAGAGACCGGCCACTCTATCTAGTGATGAAGCAATCAACATCGCTGTTTACAAAGCAGCCAACCGCGGTGTTGTTAACATTGCCCCAGTGGCATCGGCAGAAGACTACATTCTCAACCACACAGCAGAGGGCTGCGGCTCTGGTGTAATTATTTCGCGCGACGGCAGCATACTAACCAACTATCACGTAGTTGAAGATTCAGAACACGTGCGTGTCACCCTCTGGGATGGCAGTAGCTACCACGGTGTTGTAGTTGGCGTGGACAAGCAAACAGACTTGGCCGTAGTCAAAATCAAGCCATCCGAAACTTTGAAACTGACCATAATTCCGCTAGGAGATTCATCTCAACTAGAAGTAGGTCGACATGTCTTTGCCATTGGCAATCCTTTTGGCCTAGACCGCACTATGACCGTTGGCATAGTTTCTTCCTTGGGTCGCACCATACCAGTAGCTAAAGGACGTCTAATCAAAGGCATTATCCAAACCGATGCCGCCATAAATCCAGGCAATTCAGGCGGGCCACTGCTCGACAGCCTCGGTCGGGTGGTGGGAATTACTACTGCTATCTATACAAATAATGGACTGAGTTCAGGCGTCGGCTTTGCCATTCCTATTAACATTGCCAAGAACGTCATCCCCCAAATTTTAGATTATCATCGTGTCTTACGGCCTGAATTGGGAGTTGAAGTCACCCCCGCAGGCGAAGTCGGACTGCGCGTTTTGAAAGTTGCCAAAGGCAGTCCGGCTGATAAAGCGGGGCTCTCGGGCGCAAAAATTGTGGTTTACGATATTGGCGGTGGCTTGGTTCTGCAAAAGCCAGATTTGACTGTAGCCGATATTATTTTGGAAGCTGATGGAGTAGCGACAAACACCGTAGACGGCCTAATGTCTTACATTGAGAGCAAGAAGCCTAACCAAGTGGTTACACTGACAGTGATCCGCACCGGACGTGCGATAAAAATTCCAGTAAAATTAATTGGCGGTGTGTCAGACTAGAGCACTCATCTATCAACAAGTTTGTTATCAGGGACCACAAGTACGGAGAGAAAGCAGAAAATTGTCAAGAATTCTAGTCATCGAAGATGACCTTTCAATCTCTGAATTAGTAAAAATAAATCTAGAATTACTTGGTCACCAGGTGATCACAGCACCAGATGGAATCAAAGGTTTGGCCATGGCCACTCAGAACCGTCCAGACTTAATTGTGCTAGATGTGATGATGCCTGACCTCGATGGCTTCACCGTCTGTCAGCGTTTGCGCCAGAATCGTGAGACTAATCCCATTCCAGTCTTGATGCTGACAGCTCTATCAACCACAAAAGACAAAGTCGCTGGCTTTGATGCAGGTGCCGACGACTATCTAGCAAAACCTTTTGATATTCCTGAACTGCAGGTGCGCGTCCGTGCCCTACTGCGCAGAGCCGGCACCCTGCCGCACTCATCATCGCTGCCTGAAATTCTCACCGCCGGTGAGATCACGCTCATTCCTGAGAACTTACAAGCTAAAGTCGGCCCGCGCATAGAAAAGCTCACCCCGACCGAGTTTGAAATTTTGCACTGCTTGATGCAGCACCATGGTCAAACAGTTTCGACTGGTAAATTACTTGAAGAAGTCTGGGGCTATTCACCAGATGATGATGTCGATACGATTCGCGTGCACATTCGTCACTTGAGAACACGTCTAGAAAAAGGCGAGCGCAAGTATATAAAGACTGTATACGGCGGTGGGTATCAACTGGTGGCCGAAGGCTTTACCAAAGACAAGAATGGTGAGTAAGTTCTCACTTTTCTCTTTTATGAGATAAATAGCCAAAAAGCAGTCAAGAGCCAGCGATCGCGAGCCTGACTTATACTGCAGCGTTGAGCAAAACCATACTATAAAGCTTTTAGGTTAAGAGAACGGGCAGTCGCTAGACATACTGGAAACCTAACCTTTATCATATACTGCGAGCCATTGATAACGTCATCAATGGTCGTCATAATGGCGCTTTCGCGAATTCTTTCTAGAATCAATAGAGCAAGCGCATTAAAGTGAAGCCTTCTAGGCAACACAATTGAGCAAGGAGAACCTAGCTTGTTATTCAACAGTCTGCAGTATCTGGTCTTTCTGCCCGTGGTGTTTCTGCTTTACTGGGTGTTGCCACAGCGTTTGCGAGTGCCACTACTTTTAGTGGCGAGCTATGTCTTCTACTGCTCATGGCGCCCAATCTATGGTCTATTGATTTTTGGCCTGACCTTGGTCACCTTCCTCTTGGTTCCTTATATAGAGAAAGCAGCCAAGGCTGAAAACGGTAAGCACATCTTCACCGCTAAAGGCTGGCTCGGTGTTACCGTGGCCGTCAACTTGATTTGTTTGGCAATTTTCAAATACGCCTATTTCACCGTTGGCACGGTGAAGCAAGGTCTCTCGCTGGCTGGCATTGATTGGAAAGAACCCCACCTGCATATCATTTTGCCGTTGGGTATTTCCTTCTTCGTTTTCGAATTCATTCACTACGCTGTTGAAGTCTATCGCGGCAAACCAGTGGTTAAGAGCTTCTCCGCCCTAGCCCTTTTTGCTGGATTTTTCCCCACCCAAATTGCTGGACCAATTAAGCGCTATCAAGACTTTGTGCCGCAGTTAACCGAAAAACTGAAGTTCAAATGGGAGTATGTCGACGAAGGCATGCAGATGATTCTCATGGGACTAGCTAAAAAAGTACTGCTGGCCGATAACCTCGCTTTAGTTGTGCAGGCCGGTTTTGCTCATCCCGAAAACTTTTCATCAGTTGACCTCTGGCTCATTACCTACGCATTTGCTTTCCAGATTTTCTTCGACTTCGCTGGTTACACAGATGTAGCCAGAGGTTCAGCTCTCTTGTTTGGCTACAAAGTGCCAATCAACTTCAATTTGCCTTACATGGCGGCCAACGTTGCCGATTTCTGGAACCGCTGGCACATCAGCTTGTCGACCTGGTTGAGAGACTATCTCTTCATTCCATTGGGTGGCTCGCGTTGTGGTCGTATTCTCAACTACAGAAACCTCTTCATCACCATGGCCTTAGGTGGTCTCTGGCACGGCGCAGCCATGCACTTCCTCGCCTGGGGCGCCTTCCAAGGTGCAGTGTTGATTATGCACAAAGAATACTTACGTTTGCTTGACGCTATTGGTGTCAACAAATTCTTGGCTGCCTCTAAAGAATCAGGCACCATAGCTCACAAGCTCTACCACTGGTTCTCCATTGTCGCCACCTTCCATATTGTCTGTATCGGTTGGGTACTCTTCCGCGCCGATGATATGAAAACCGCTGGCACAATCATCTACAAATTGGTAATGGCCCCTGTTGAGCTTCTGCACTTCAGCGCTTCGCAACTAGCCATCCTCCAGATTCGCGATCCAATTATCTTCCCAGCATTACTTCTGCTCTTACCTGGTTTGATGATCTCCCAACCAATCATCACTTGGCTCAATGACAAGAAGTTCTATCAAAGCCCACCATGGGCAGTGCAGGTAAGCTTAATGGTGGCATTGATGTGCTTGCTGACAATCTTCTCCCCAGACAGCTCGCCACGGTTCATCTACTTCCAGTTCTAAGAAGTAAAGGGTTACTGTGGAATCCGCAACCAAAACTAAGATAAGTGCAGTGAAGCCAGCCAGAAGTCGCTTTTTAGTGGCTCTGGCTAGCTTTGTTATGCTCTCAGCCGGCCTGGCTCATCTTTCTTTTGGTCAGACCAAACCGACAGACTTCCCGGTCAATACCTGGACTACTTGGGCGATCAAAGACTTCCTCGCTGATCAGAAAAAACCTGATGTCGTCTTTATGGGCTCATCTTTGATGTTAGTGCCCCTCGATGGCACCGACGCCGATCACCTCAATCGTCGCATCGATGGCTCAGCGCATCATAAGAGCGTCTATTTCGAAGACAAGTTCAAACAATATTCAGGGCAAAAAATAGCCAGCTACAATTTTGCCCTACCTGGCGAAATGCCGTCTGATGCCGCTTTGATTACACGCTTCTTGCTCAAAGGCGAGAAAGCACCAAAAGTTTTGGTATACGGAGTCGGCCCCCGCGACTTCATGGACAATCTCTTGCCCAGCCCAGCTGCGACAGATCCCTTTCAGTATCTATCGCGCTTTGGCGATTGGAGCAACCGCGTTGATTTAATTGTGCCTCAATGGCAAGAGCGCCTCAACTATGAGCTGGGCCGGGCATTCTATACCTATGGTGCAAAAAACCAATTGGCTCAAAACAGCGACCGCGCTATCACCAGCGTTCTCAATCAAGTAGCACCGACGCCGAAAACTGATAAGAGTCAAGCCGAGCTTGTGGCTACACGTCGCTTACTGCTGCCTGATTATCATCCTTTTGAAATCAACCGCAACGAATGTTTCTTCCGCCCGGAAAGCCAGTCGGCTAGACCAAAGTTTGAAGACAATATTAGCGAATATCGCAAGCGCTACAAAAACTTGAAGATGGAAACCTTCAACGGACAGATGCAGTTTCTCGCCGATATTCTCGATACGGCAAAAGAGCGCCAGGTTCATGTTGTCTTGGTGGCAATGCCCATTACCGACATCAACCGCAACCTGCTTTCAGACCAATCATGGAATCTATACAGAAGCCGCTTGCGCGATTTAGCGGCACGCCATCAAGAAACTACTACATTCTTCGATATGCAAGAAACCAAAGCTTTCAACATATCTGACTTTCAAGACACAGTCCATCTGCACTCAGGTGGTGGTGCCAAATTGCTTGACATGATTGCTAAGATCATGGCTCAAGACAAAGCCAGCATGGCCGCTCTTGCTCCAACTAAGGGCGACATTGCTGATAGCCAAGCATTCGATCGCTTCCGTCAGACAACCAGACAAGAAGCAATGGTCGAGCAGAAGGAGTCATCCCCCCTATGACTCTTGAAACTCTTCTAAGTCCTGTAAGCCCAGAAACGGCAAATGAGCCGGGCCAATTCACTAGCGAATCGAAAGATCGTCGCGTCAATCCTGATTCAAAGCCGTTGAACTTGCCCTTTCCTGATAGGCGCAAGCGTGGCCACTTCAGTTCATTTGCTGTAGCCATAGCACTTTTTTTTGCAGTCAACTTCGGCATGTCATTCTACACGCCCATTGATTTCGATCCTTATCGCTTTCCTTATCAAGGCTGGGCCTGGTGGACGTTTAACGATCTCAAAGCCAGCAAAGAATTACACAACGTCGCTCTACTCGGCTCATCGCTCATGGTCAGCGCGGTTTCTTGTTGTGATGCCAACCACCTTAACAAGCAACTCGATCTCACCAGTTATCACAAGGCTAGCTACTTAGATGATAAATTGACCAGCACTTTTGCTGGCAAATTCAACACTTACAATCTTTCGGCTCCGGGCCAAATGCCTTCAGATGCCTACCTTACGTTAAAAGGTATGCTGACCACAGCTCATCGGCCTGAAGTAGTTATATATGGAGTGGCACCGCGCGACTTCATCGACAGTAGAATGTCTAGCCCAACTGATACTGAACCATTTCGCTTTCTCAATCGCCTAGTTAACACCGACGACTGTGTTTCTGGTCTATTTCGCGACCCCCTAGGCCGCCTTGAATGGCTAATTAATCGCAACCTCTATGTTTCGCACCATGCTGTCGATTTTCAGATGCTCAGCGGCGATCAAGTCAATGCTATCCTTGACAAAGCAGCACCAGTTCCAGCCGGTGTCAAAGCTTATACATACTGGGATAGAACCAAGCTCATGCCGCTCTATAAACCGGGCGAAATTCACAGCCAAGCAATTATTACCCAGCCAACTTCACGCGCTCAAGCAACAGCTGAATGGCGCGATAACACTGTGGAGTATATTGAGCGCTATCGTCATCCAGATAGACATACCTATAAAACTCAATTCTATTTCTTGCGTAAGCTGGCCCAACTTTGCAAGCAAGAGAAAATCGAGCTAATTCTAGTGAACATGCCGATTGCCAAAGAAAACATTGCAGTGCTAAAGCCAGAAGCCTACCTCAAATTTGTTTTCGGTCTGCAGCAATTTGCTCTTGACCACAAAGTTGCCACCTATGACCTAAATGACTTCAATCACTTCGACAAAAGTGATTACCACGACTATGTGCACCTCAATGCTTTTGGAGCGAAGAAGCTCTTTGACAATCTCGTCAACACCCTCAAGAATGCTCCCCACACCAACCTCGCCATGCGCATGGCGGGCCAAGAGTTGGTGAGACAAGAGGCCAACCAGAGCCACTATAGCGATAACAGCAATACAATTCAGCCCAATGCTCTGCAAGAGAAATTGAAAAACACCTTCGGCAAACTAGGCGATTCAGTCGATCCGGCTCTTCAGTATGTGCCCTCAGACTTAAATCAACATTCAAACCCTTATTCAAGCCCAAACTCAAACTCAACTAAAATCGGCGCCAAAACCAGGGGCGCAGAGATGTAATATGAGTAAGAAAGCATTCCCTCTAGCTCTGACACTATTCGCCCTGGTTAACGTAGCTCTCTACGGTCTTTTCCAGGCCAATGACCTGAACGCCGAAAAAATTCTAGACAATCAGTCGGTGCGCCAAGCCAACTATGAAGCCCGCCAAGAAGGCCCCTGGATCTGGTGGGTTACCAGAAGTTTTCTAGCCAAGAAACCAAGCCCAGATCTGGTTATTTTTGGTAGCTCACAAATGGGTTCGGCTATTTTTTCAGCCGAAGCAGAACACCGCAAAGAAGCTCTCGATACAACCGATCAACGAGAAGTAACTCGTCTAAGCGATGCTTTAGAGAACCTCACCGGCAAGCAACCTGAAGTATTCAACTTGGCCATGGGCGGAGCCATGGTATCAGATCATTATCTACTGGCCCGCACCCTTTTCAAAGGGGCGCAGAAACCAAAAGCAGTAATTATTGGTGTTAATCCTCGCGATTTTCTCGACAATACTTTGCCATCCGCCAGCTCTACTGATGCCTTCTATTTTCTCAGCCCCTACGTCAATGTCAGCAAACTGGCAGCAGTTTCGTTTGCCGGCCCCTTCAATTTGCTTGACTATCGCTTAAAAGAATGGCTGCCACTAAAACAAGTAACCACCATTCTCAAAGGCAGCGAGCCACCTAGTTTGGCCAATGTTGCTACTTTCACCAACCCTGAAGCAAAAGGTGTTCTAGACCCCCATTCTAATTCCACAAAAGATGGCACAGCGGTCAATACTAAAGTCTTGCAAGCAATCTCTGGCTCTGCTGGCGATGTGCGCCAAGGTCAATGGCGCATACCAGCAGAGCCACCATATCTTTTTATCGACAACACCAAAGAGTATTTGCGTCGCTACAAGAACCCTAACCCACCCTGTTTAGCTGGACAGAAAGCCTACTTCCATGCCCTGCTGACTTTCTTGAAAGAAGAAGATATCAAAGTCGTGGTTGTCGGCATGCCGAGCTTGCAAAGCAACCGTGACATTTTACCTCCTTCATTCTGGTCGCAGTTCAAGAACTATCTGCAAACAGAAACAGTGGCCTGTGGTGGTTCTTTTGTCGATCTATTCGGCGATCAGCGCTTCGGTAGCCATGATTTTCTTGACACTGTACACTTAAACCGCTGGGGTGGTGGCAGGCTAATTTCAGTGCTGGCTCAAGAGTTAGCAAAGAACAGCGACATCACAGCAGTCTTAGGCAATCAACCTAAAGAGAATCAGCCAGCAGTCAGTGCAACAACACAAAAACAATGGCAATAATTGCGCGGTTCACCATTCTGTTAGTCAGTCTATTGTTATTGGCTCTGCCAAGCCATGCCAATTCGAGCACACCTAAGCCAGCTTCAAACGAGCAAAACTTCGATCAACTCTACCGCAATGCTGAGCTAGAAATGAGCCGCTTAAACATAGAGAAAGCGCGCAAACTTTATCAAGAGATAGATAAGCTAAGCGGCTCGGCGAGTAGCGACAAACAAGGCAAAGGCAAGAAGGCAAGAATCATGCTAAAAAGCTACTTGCCACTACATCCAGTATCACAGCAGTGCAACGACTTGTACAAACAAGGCGATGTGCTTACGCGCGCCAAGAACCCCCATGATGCCCTAACTGTTTTTACCGACCTAGCCAATCGCTATCCTAAATTTGAATGGGCACAAACCGCTATGGCAGCCCTCTACATGCGCTTGAATGACACTGAATCAGCCGCTCAATGTGCTCGACGGGCCCTGTCAATCAACCCGAATTTTCTTCAAGCTTGGATGATTATGATCCACGATGCCATGATGCACAATGACCTTGACGGTGAAATTGATGCTGCCGCCAGAGCCCTACAGCTAGATCCGACAAACAACTCGGTACGCAGTTTACTCAACAGTTTACTAATGGAAAAGCGCAAACAGCTGCCAGACTAGGGCTCATGAATCAATTGAGAAGTAGGGCAGCCGCGACCAACGGTAATTAGAGAGGGCCCGGGTTGCGTTTAAGGGCCAATGAAAGATTCGATGCAGCGGTCAATTGTGCCAGCCTTTGCATAAAAGCTTTGCTGTTTTCGGGCTTCAAGTGAACAGAATCAACATAGTTGCTATTGCTTGTCCATGACCCCTGATTGAGGTCGACAAACTCCACACCATACTGGGCGCAAAGCTGGTCGGCCCGCGAAAGATATTGCTTGTAAAAACCATTCGGTAAAGCCTTCATATTGTCTTGCGACAAAGGCATGTTAACTACCATCAAGTTGACCTTGCGCTCTTGGCAGAGATGCAAAAGCTCCTCAAAATAATCGAACTGAGCTTCAACCCTGGCCACTTTCACAGGGTTATAGCGCCTCTTATACTCTTCAGCCGTGGTGTGCCAGTCGGCATGATCAACGGCGCTATTGGGCACCACCATTGGTGTGCCAATCGCTTCACCAGGCAGCAAGCCCTTCTTCTGCGGCTTTAGAGCGAGAGTATCGTAGTACTTATCAAAAACCACAAAGGGCAAACATTTCTCTATTGCACGCTTAGCTCTAATAGCAAAGAGATTCTGCCAATCGGAGCGGTAGCGATAGAGGCTCGAAATTCGCTCACCACAGGCTGAGGTACGGTCCACCGCAGTCATGGTCGGCTCGCTATCAAAGAGTTGGGGCAGATCACTAGCCTGAGCAAATATCTTAAAAATTGGGCTAGCGTCAATACGCGGAAAGAGGTTATCTTGAAAATCGCGCGGGGCGATACCATAAACAATTGATGTTCCAGCAGTGGCAGCAGACGAAGCAGGCAATACTTCTTTTGCCACCAGAAGAGCGTCAGAAGCCATTTGCCCACCCATAGCCAGACAATAGCTCCGCACCCTACTAGAACTAGACTTAAATTGAGATTGAGAGCCACCCGTTTCTTTTACAAGCGAACTCTCTAAATAATTTTCGAAACTGGTCAGTCGCCTCTGATGAAAGCGCTTGAACTCCTTACCAGAATAAATTGCTTCGCATTGCAAAGCTGGTGCCACCACCAGCGATGAGCCAAGCAGGAGAACTGGGCGGCCAGCACCACCAGCAGTGGCGTTGCTAGATTTTCCTCTTTGCTCTTGCTCATCTATGTCTTGCTTCATGGCCCGCTTAACAGCAGTCACAGCATTGAAGGGCTCAGCTTTATCTGTATTTACCGTATTAATTGAAGCCAGTGGATGGGTGAAAGCAAAGGTCAAATCAATGGCCGCCACAAGTACGGCCGCCAGACACGCTGAGCTAATTAGGCGACGACTAATCTCTTGCTCGACCAAAATCTCAGTTACTCGAAGGAAGCTGCTCGACATTTTCTGAACAGCCTAATGTTACTACATTTGTCAAGGAGCGGGTCTTTTCAGGCCAGATCCGCAGCATTATGTATATAAATGGCTTTTTAACTAATGCCTTAAGCTCGTGTAAAGAGTTAACACACTCCCCATCGGTTCAGCTCGGATCCGAATTAGTCAGACCGTCATCGGTTCAGCTCGGTTCCGAACTAGTCAGACCGTCATCGGTTCAGCTCTCTTCCGAATTAGTCAGACCGTCATCGGTTCAGCCCGGTTCCGAATTAGTCAGACCGTCATCGGTTCAGCTCTCTTCCGAATTAGTCAGACCGTCATCGGTTCAGCCCGGTTCCGAATTAGTCAGACCGTC
>JBAYTY010000006.1:0-212578 GCA_041675385.1 Candidatus Obscuribacterales bacterium | reverse complement strand
TCAGCGAATGGTTCAGGGTTGGCAGTGAGAACTGGGCCCCCACCAAAGACTATGGGGGTTGACTGCTCTGCTTGTCGACCTTCAGACGTGTGAGCGATACCCTTGTCGCTCATGATTTTGAGAATATTGATAAAGTCCAATTCCCAAGAGACCGTGAAGCCAAGTAATTGGCATTGCTCTATATTGGCTTCTTCTGTGTCAGTGAAACCACGACGTATCAATACATTTGTATGTTGTTCGAAAAGCCACCATACAAGTTGATAGCCGAGCCCTGACATGCCTATTTCGTAGGTGTTGGGGTAATACCAAGCTACTTCGATATCAGGGTTGCTCTTGGCGATTATTGGCGCCAGGCGAGTTTCGGTGGCAAACATGTTGGTTGCGCCGCCCTTATTAGCCTGCTCTGACTTTTTTAGCATAATATTCTGATTGTGCCAGATTCTGGGTCTTTTAGGCCAAAACAAAGAAATAGGCCAGGATAACCTGACCTATTTCTTTATCAACAACGATTAGGTGGAGAAAACTTTGGGTCTTTGTGGATTCTAGCTGGCCTTACCGGCTTTTGGTAGAAGTTTGTGCCAGTCAGTATCCAACCCCTTGAAGAATTGGTGAGCATTGAGCACATCGTCGTAGGTTATAGGCGGCATGCCTACAAGCCTATCCTTGTCACGCTTCGTCCAATCGCGGGGATGTAGTGATACAGGCTTCTGTGGTTTGGGAGTCGTGCCTACGATGGCTACGCCCAGGGGATGACCACAGGTGCTGCAAGTTACACGGACTACAAGAACTCCGGGTTCTTCCCTGAGTAATTGAATTCCGTCAGATTTGAAAGCGTGAGAACAGAAACGGCATTCTTTCTGTTGGAAGTATTCCTGGATTGCCTGGAAACTTCCGCCATGCAAGTTGCCCATACTTGTCCGTCAATTCTAGGTTCTCTTAAGAGAACATTTTAAGCAGTAATTACATTGAAAAGAAGCAGATACAAATTGAGAAAGATTTCGTGCTGTTTCGATTAGTTCTCTATCCAAATTTAAATCCCGTGAAAAGGATTATACTTGAACCTTTGTAAATCGCAGCAAAAAACTTCGCAAATCAGATCAACATTTTCTGATAAAAGCGGACGCTTGCACTCTCAGTCTTGAGATTTAGGAGTATTGAAGTTATGACGCATATTGAAGAAATATCGGCAATGGAGATTTTAGACTCACGTGGAAATCCCACTGTTGAAGTTGTAGTTGTCCTCGCCGGTGGTGCCATTGGCAGAGCCGCGGTGCCATCTGGTGCCTCTACCGGTAGTTTCGAAGCTGTTGAGCTTAGAGATAATGATAAGGCCCGCTATGGCGGCAAAGGCGTACTCAAAGCTATCCACAATATACACGAATTGATCGCAGAGAATCTCGTTGGTATGGATGCTGTAGATCAACCAGCAATAGACAGTGTATTGCTCAAGCTCGACGGTACTGATAATAAATCCCTGCTCGGGGCTAATGCCACCCTTGGTGTCAGCCTTGCAGTTGCAAAGGCGGCTGCAGATGCCCTAGGGTTGCCGCTATTTCGCTATGTAGGCGGTGTTTCAGCCAATATACTTCCTGTACCAATGATGAATATCATCAATGGTGGCAAGCATGCCCAAGAAGGTGTCGACTTCCAAGAATTTATGATCGTTCCGCTTGGTGCAAATAGTTTCTCTGAGTGTCTCCGTTGGGGTGCTGAGATTTATCAGGCACTAAAAGCGGTGCTACACAAAAAAGGTCTTAGCACCGGGGTTGGTGACGAAGGTGGTTTTGCACCATCGCTTAAAACCAATGAGGCTGCCCTTGAACTAATTATTGAAGCTATCGAAAAGTCTGGTTTCAAGCCTGGTTCTGATGTCGCTATCGCTCTAGATCCTGCTTCAACTGAGTTCTATTCGTCTGGTAAATATGTTTTAGCTACAGAGAATAGATCTTTAACTAGCAAAGAGATGGTTAAAGTTTATGAGCAATTGGTCAATGCCTATCCAATTATCAGTATCGAAGACGGCTTGGCCGAAGAAGACTGGGAAGGTTGGAAGGAAATGACAGTAGCTCTGGGAGATCGTATACAACTTGTTGGTGACGATCTTTTTGTCACCAATGTCACCAGACTTCAGCGTGGTATCGAACTTGGTGTCGCCAATTCTATATTGATTAAGCCTAACCAAATCGGTACTTTGACCGAGACAATTGATGCCGTCAATATGGCTCGTGAAAGTGGCTATGGCAGCGTTCTTTCACATCGCTCCGGTGAAACTGAAGATGCCACCATTGCCGACCTGGCAGTGGCACTAGGTACTTGTCAGATCAAAACTGGTGCACCATGCCGTGCAGAACGCACTGCTAAGTACAATCAGTTGCTGCGCATTGAGCATGATCTTGGTGCTCAAGCAATATTCCGTGGCCCACTGTCGTTTAGACAAAATCGTCCCGGTGCTAAGCATCTAGCTGCTGCTGCCAAATAACTTCTATATATAGATATAGATTGAGATGCACTTCCTTAAAAAGGAGTGCATCTTTTTTTGCAATCGGCTTTGAGCTTTGTCCTAATTCATGCTGGCCATACTTTGTGAGCTCCCGCTTCTCTTGAGAACCGATACCGTGCGATAGCGCCCAAGGTATTGGCCGTCAAGGTATTGGTCGACGTAGCTCTTGGCTGAAATCATGTCGGGGCCGGTTTGGGCAAATTGGTCACGGGCACGGGCCGCCCACGAGCCCTGCATGTTATCGCCAAAATAATAGGTTGTGCGGTCGGCCTTGGCCTCAGTGCCGTTGAAGGAAATGGCCTGAGATTGTGTTTCAACCCAGCCTGGTTGGTTCCAGCGAGCGTGAATGCCGCCGTCTTTGCTGAGGAAGAAGACTACTTCAGAGCCAATCACTTGCCCCTGGAGCACAGCTGGTAGGGTGGAGTCGACGACAGTGGTCTGGCAATACCAGGCACCTTGGTAGGTGGCCGGAAATGAGTTTGTCGTGGGCTTAGTAGGGCTGGGCTGATGAGTGGCCTGATTCGGTCTATTTAGGTTTGCTCCACTTAAGTCTGGTCTGCCTTGCTGGCTCTGTAGCGGAGCCTGGTTTTGGTTTGGGTTCTGATTTGGAGTCTGGCTTGGGATTTGGGTTGGAGTCTGGTTAGGCTCTAGGGCCTCGGCCCGTTCTTCCACTTGACCAGAGAGCAGCATTGCCTGAGTCGGCTGACAGTTGACTGCTAGGGCGAGCAGTATGACTGGCAGGCTTAGTTTTAGTTTCGCCCTTAGTTTTAGTTTCGCTGCTACCCGGGTTTCCATACTTGCTCCATCTTGAGAAATTGAGACCTGTAAATTGCCTCTGGCTAGGCCTCCGTGGCTTCTTTCTCTCCTTATATGTTCCCTTGAAAACGACCAATTATTCGCTCAGGCTGAGGCTGCAGTTTTATTAATCTGACCCGATCGTTCAAGAAAGGCTATGGATGGGCCGATGTTTGTAAAGTGCTGCTACGATCTTGGCTGCGTTCTAGGAGGGGATTAGGTGAGTAATAAAACAGTCGTGGCTACAGAAATCAAAGACATTGGCCTTGCTGCACTTGGCAAGCAAAGAATAGAGTGGGCAGAAGGCGATATGCCTGTGCTCAAGCTGATTCGCGAACGATTCGAAAAAGAAAAGCCTTTCAAGGGCTTACGAGTTTCAGTTTGTGCTCACGTTACTAGCGAAACTGCTAATTTGGCAAAGGCGCTTGTAGCCGGTGGTGCTGACTGTGTTGTCATTGCCTCAAATCCACTTTCAACACAAGATGATGTTGCGGCTTCTTTGGTCAAAGATTGGAACATGTCTGTTTTCGCCATCAAGGGTGAAGACATTCCTACCTATCATCGCCATATCAATGTCGCTCTTGATCACAGACCGCACTTCATTATTGATGATGGCTCTGACCTGGTTGCTACTCTTTTGCAAGAGCGTCCAGATCAAGTAGCTGAAGTAATCGGTTCTACAGAAGAAACCACTACTGGTATCACTCGCTTGCACTCAATGCAGCGGGATGGTGCTTTGAAGTTTCCTGCCATTGCCGTGAACGATGCTCAGACTAAGCACATGTTTGACAATCGTTATGGTACTGGGCAATCAACTTTAGATGGTATCATCCGCGCTACCAACCGCTTGGTCGCTGGGCGCAATGTTGTAGTTTTAGGCTATGGCTGGTGTGGTAAGGGCTGCGCCATGCGTGCTCGTGGCTTGGGAGCCAATGTCATCGTTACTGAAGTCGATCCTATTAGAGCGATTGAAGCAGTGATGGACGGTTTCCGCGTTATGCCTGTGGCTGAAGCTGCAGCAATTGGTGATTTGTTCATTACTGTAACTGGCAACCGCCACGTTATCGATAAGCCTCATTTTGAAGTGATGAAAGAAGGCGCCATCGTTTGTAACTCTGGCCACTTTGACCTTGAGCTCAATCTAGACGCTCTAAGAAAGATGGCGAAATCACGCCGTGAAGTTCGTCCTTTAATGGAAGAATTTGTTTTGCCTAGTGGTAACAAAGTCTACGTTTTGGCCGAAGGTCGCCTAGTCAACCTGTCCTGTGCCGAAGGTCACCCAGCTTCGGTTATGGATATGAGTTTTGCCAATCAGGCGCTAGCTCTTGAATACCTAGCCAAGAACAAGGGCAAGCTCAGCGCTGGTGTACATACTTTGCCTCTTGAGATTGATCAAGAAATCGCAGCACTGAAGCTCAAATCGTTGGGCATGACAATTGATAAATTGACGCCAGAAATGACTGAGTATATGAATTCTTGGAAGTCTGGTACTTAATTCTAGAGAGTTAAGGCGGCTAATAGAGCTAGAAAGAAAGGCCCAGACACATAGTCTGGGCCTTTTCGTTTAAATCAATAAAACAAATAAATCGGAATAAAAAACTGATTTAGTTTATTTTCTGGAACATGTAGCCGATGCCACGAGCTGTCAAAATCAAATCAGGGTTGGAAGAGTCTTCTTCCAGTTTTGACCTTAAGCGACTGATGTGAACGTCAACCACTCTGGTGTCAATTCTATGGTCAGGTGGATAAGCCCATACCTGTTGTAGAATTTCGCCGCGAGAATAGGGCTTGCCTGAGTTCGTCACCAGGAGCTCAAGCAAGCTGAATTCCATGCCGGTAAGGCGAATTCTTTCGTTCTTGCGAGTTACCTGACGCTTGTTCAAGTCAATCTTGAGGTTGCCGATGGTGATGACATTAGAGCTCTTGCTCTGGCCGACTTCTTGATGACGTTCAACAGTACGACGTAGAACAGCCTTAATGCGGGCTTCTAGCTCGCTTGGGCTGAATGGTTTAACTACATAATCGTCTGCACCAATTTCCAAACCTTGAATGCGATTGGAAACATCAGCGACTGCCGTCAACATAATAATAGGGGTGTCAGAAGTCTTGCGAATTTCGCGACAGACTTCATAGCCGTCCATTTTTGGAAGCATGACGTCGAGGATGACCAGGTCTGGCTGAAATGAGTTGAACTGCTCCAGCGCTTCTTGTCCGTCGGCTGCCGTTGCCACGTTGTATCCGGCAAGCTTCAGGCGGGTTTCGAGGATGCGCCTAATTGAAGCTTCATCGTCTACAACCAGAACCTTTTCTTGTTCGGAAGTGTTATCCACTGCTTTATCCTTATCTAGCCTAATTTTGCCTGACTAAGTTCTTTAGTAAGTTATTTTGAAGAATATACCACTATATATGACCATTCAGAACTGGCACTTCGGACCCGCTTGTTCTTGACAGGTGTTCTCCAGAAGGCCAACCTATATTAGCTTCCTTTTTATTATGTAGACAATTTTTATTGACCGCTATTTGTGGCGCGGTCAATAATGAGTTCTTGACAATTGATTGAAAAATAAGTAGAAAATCATGTCTCCACAGGTGGTGCCACCTGCATATGGTTCTGGCATATCGACTCCCTTGACATACATATTTACTATGGCCGATCGTGCACCACATTTGGTTGTCAGTTGCTGGTGAGTATCTTTTTTGTAATTGCCCCAGCCTATGCAATAGCTAGCTTCTTGCGGGTTGTAAACAGCTTAGTGTTAAGCCAATGTTGAATGTATGGTGCCCTGGCAAAAAGATTAGTGCAACTCCCAAGCAGTCGTGTTAAGCTTCTGTACTGGTCGGTCTTGTGCCGGCTTTACCATGAATGCTCCCAGTATTCGAAAGCAATCGGAAAACAGGTCGGGAGTTCATAGAGGGAGAGTGGAATGAATAAGCCCCAGTTGAGCTTAGCTTTGAGCCTATCAATAGTGCTGCTCCAAGCTAATTGGCTGCAGGCACAATCTGAGCCGCAAGGCGCTATCTGGCAGAGAATGGCCAGTTCTGCCAACTCGGCAGGAGCAGGTGTGTCCCGGTCAACTCAGAGAGTTGCCACAAATATCAAACTAGCTAATGCTGCGAAGAAAGCGCCAGTAGCTAAGGCTGATGTAGTTGATGCAAGTCATGCAATGTTGTTCTTATCTAAAGGTAAGGACATCGGTGCAGGCGGTGCAGCCCCTGCAGCAGCCCTGACGATTCACCCCAGCTTGCCGCTAGAGAGCATTAGTGCTGCTCCGGTAGAAGCTGCGGACCTTTCTCCGGCTACTGCCCCGGATATGGCCAGTCAACCTGAGATTACTCAGCCAGCCCCTCGCATAGCATCTCTGCCATCGAGCGCTGCCACCACTGCCTCTTCGAAGCAGATGTTGGCTCAGCTTGCACCAGATCATCTGCTCGCTCAAGCTGACCACACAAATCTCACCCCACAGCCAATACCGCCGGTGGTGACAGGCACTCTTGATTTTGAAGAGTACAAAGTAACCAACGTTATTGACTTGAAAGTTTCTCAGTCGCGTACCTTCAAATTGAAGAACAAGATTGTCAGAACCTCCATTTCTGATCCCGGCGTTGCCGAACCAGTAGTGGTGGCTGAGAACCAATTGGTTCTTCTTGGTAAGGCCCCTGGTACCTCTACCCTAGTTTTGTGGGATGACGCTGGTAACTCAGTTTCAATCGACTTGCGTGTCAGCCGTGATTACTCGCAGCTGCAAGCAACATTGCGCGAAATCGACCCTCGCATCATCGTCAAAGCTTTCTCAGTTGGTGGCTCGGACCGCGTGCTTCTAACTGGTGATGTTGACCACCCTGAATCAATCATTAAAGCGTTCGCCGCATCGAACGTATTTATGGATGATCGCGGTATGAACATCCAAGTGGCAAACAGTCGCCTAGTGTCCGGACGTATCGGTGAGACCGGTGGCGTTGCTGGAGCTGGTGGCGGTCAATCTGGTCAGTTAGCTTCTATCGGTTCAGTCGATCGCTATACATTCTTCGGCAACAACGCCAACAACATTGGTAAAGCCCAAGTAATGGTTTCTGATGGTGGCCGCGTAACTAGTTTAGTTAAAGTTCGCAAAGTGCCTCTGATTGTTTTGCACGTGACATTCATGGAAATGAATACCACTGCTGCAAGAGAATTAGCTGTATCGATGGGCTTCGGTATGACGAACAAGACCTTCTCGTTCGGTATTGGTGGTTCGGCTAGCACATCAACCGCTCTTCCGCTTACTTCAGTTCCTGGTTTACGTGGTTTCTCCTCGCTTGCTAGTGCCGGTACAGGTACTAACGCCGCAGTTATTCCGGTTGTAACAACTTTGACCAGTGCCGGTACAAGAACTACGGTTCTTAACCAATTCATCCAGCCTCCAGTTGCTCCAGTCACTTTCAACACCAACATAGCTAATAACAGTAGTGGTTATGTTGTCCAGCCAGTGAGCTTCTTCAGTACTACAGGAGGTGGTTCGGCTGTAAACAACATTGGTCAGGGTCAGGTCATTACAGCTGCCGGTTTGCTTTCAGATTCGGTATTGCTTGGTGCACCCGGTGGTGTCTCCTTTAGTGCCGGTAACGCTGCAAACATCTTCACAGCCAACTCGAGCTTTGGTAATGGCACTCTCTTCTCTCTTAATCCTACAGTTCAAGGTGTGATTTCATCGAGAAGAGCTAGGGTCTTGGCCGAGCCAACGCTCGTTACCTTGTCTGGTGAGCGTGCTTCGTTCTTGGCTGGTGGCGAAATTCCAATTTTGCAAGCTGTTGCTGCTGGTGGTACGGCTCAACAATCCGTTGTCTTCGAACCATTTGGCATGAGAATCAATATGATTCCTGTCTTGCAGGAGAACGGCATCATCAATTTAGAAGTCTCTCCTGAAGAGCGAATTCTTGCTCCTAACCTTTCGTTCTCCTTGTCTGGTAACGACTTGAGTAGGATTCCTGGATTCACAACTCGCAAGACGCAGACTATTGTTGAACTTAAGCCTGGTCAGGAACTTTATATAGCTGGTTTGGTATCAACCAACGTTGGTCGCGAAGTATCTAAGTTGCCCATCTTTGGTGAGATTCCTGTGCTTGGTGCTCTATACCGGTCGAAAGCATTCAACAAGAACGAAAGTGAACTTGTTGTATCGGTTAGACCAGAGATCATCTTGCCTGGTACACCTGGCCAGTTGAAACTTCCTGAAGAAATTGGTCGTACAGAAGGTCCTCGTGACATGAATATGTTCGCAGTTGAGCCTACCGTGCTTGACGAGCGCCACTTCACCAGTGGTCGTTCAGAGCGTCACCAGAAGACTTCGCCGACCTTGCCTGACGGAGCTCCAATTCCAGACAACGAGTAAGATCGCTAACTGGGTTTGATGGTTCGAGTAATAAAGAAAAAGAGCAGCGACTAGCTGCTCTTTTTTTTGTTCAGTAGTCTTGAAATTTACTCATCTTTCAAGACTCAGTCTATATGCACTCACTTGACATACATGCTTGCTATTGCCGATAGTGCACCATCAGTGGTTGTCATTGGAATCTTTTGTTTAACTAAGCGAGCTTGATAGAAGCCTGATATTTCTTGGTTTGAGCGCTTGTAAAGAGAGAAGTGTTAAGTCAGTGTTGAATGTATGGTGCCTGGTGCGAAAAGATTAGTGCATTGCTTGAGCAGTCGTGTTAAGCTTCTGTACTGGTCGGTCTTGTACCGGCTTTACCATGAATGCTCCCAGTATTCGAATGCAATCGGAAATCAGGTCGGGAGTTCATAGAGGGAGAGTGGAATGAATAAGCCCCAGTTGAGCTTAGCTTTTAGTCTATCGTTGGTCCTACTTCAAGCTAATTTGCTGTCGGCACACGCAGAGCCGCAGGGAGCGATTTGGCAGAGAATGGCCAGCTCGCAAGCTGCAGGCGCTTCTAAAGTGTCTAAGCCAGCTCAGAAAGTCAGCTCGGTCAAAAAAGCTGCACCAGTAACCAAGAGTGACTCCGTAAGTGGCAGTCACGCCATGTTGTTCCTTCCAGCAGGCAGCAATGCTGCAAGTCCAAGCACCGCAATGGCGATTCACTCGGCTAGTCCGATTGATTCTGCCACTACTGCCGTAGCTGCTCCTGTAGCTTCTGGCGCTGTAAGCGGCGCTTCCAGACCAGCTGCTGCCCAGTACGCTCCAGACCAAGTCGTGGCCCAAGCTGCTGACCAAAGCACTTACGTCACTGCTCAGCCGATACCGCCAGTGGTGACCGGCACTGTTGAGCTAGAAGAGTTCAAGACAACAAATGCAATTGATTTGAAAGTTTCTCAGTCGAGAACATTCAAGTTTAAGAACAAAATTGTACGTACATCTATTTCTGACCCAGGTATTGCTGAGCCAGTTGTAGTTTCTGAGAATCAGATGGTACTGCTTGGTAAAGCACCCGGCACATGCACCATGCTTCTTTGGGACGATGCTGGAAATTCAATTAGCGTAGACCTGCGGGTCAGTCGTGATTACACCCAGTTGCAAACCACACTTCGTGAGATTGATCCACGCATTATCGTTAAGGCCTTCTCTGTTGGTGGTTCTGACCGAGTGCTCTTAACTGGTGACGTTGATCACACTGAATCAATTGTAAAAGCCTTTGCTGCTTCGAACGTCTTCATGGACGATCGCGGAATGAACATTCAGGTTGTTAACAGCCGCATTATCGCCGGTAGAATTGGTGAAGCGGGTGGTATAGCTACCGGTGGTGGTGGCCAGTCTGGCCAACTAGCCCAGCTTAACTCTGTCGACAAGTACACATACTTTGGCAACCTTGCTAACAACATTGGCAAGGCCCAAGTAATGGCTTCTGATGGAGGCCGTGTCACTAGCTTAGTTAAAGTGCGCAAGGTGCCGCTGATTGCTTTGCACTGCAGTTTCATGGAAATGAACACTGGCGCTGCTCGCAGTTTAGCTTTGCAGTTAGGTGTTGGCTACGCAGGTAAGTACTTCAGCTTCGGTGTTGGTGGTACTCCTGGTCCAGGTAGCGTGATGTCTTCAGCTGGTGGTGTTCGTTACAGACAGAGTATGCAGGGCCTTGGAAATCCTAATGCGCCAGGTCCGATCAACACTACCGTCGTGACGATGCAGCCTTCCAACGGAAACACATTCCCAGGTGGCCAAGTCTACGGTACTTATGGGTCAGTCCAACCAGTCGCCTTCTTAACCCCTACCTCTGTCTCTGCTATTGGTCAAGGTCAGCTTGTTGGCCCTGCTAACGCCTTGCTATCCCAGGCAGTTCTTCTTGGTGCTCCTGGTGGTGCAGGTGTCAGTTTAGGTAATTTGTTCAACCTCTTCACTGGTGTCTCAAACTTCGGTTCCATTTCTCTTAACCCGACTATCCAAGGTATTATTGCCAATAGCAGGGCGAGAGTATTGGCCGAGCCAACTCTGGTGACTATCTCTGGCGAAAGAGCATCGTTCTTAGCTGGTGGTGAAATTCCAATCGTTCAGCAAATTGCAACGGCTGGAGCTAGCTTGGCTTCTGTGACCTTCGAGCCATTTGGCATGAGACTCAACATGATTCCCGTGCTTCAAGAGAACGGCACTATCAATTTGCAAATATCTCCGGAAGAACGAATCATTGCACCCAACTTAGCGTTCAGCGTTGGTAATGCAAACAACACTATTCCTGGTTTCACTACTAGGAAGACGCAGAGTATTGTTGAACTGAAGCCTGGCCAAGAGCTTTATCTCTCTGGTTTGGTTACTTCCAACAGCGCTCGTGAATTGACCAAGACACCACTTCTTGGTGAAGTGCCTGTTCTCGGTGCTCTCTACCGCTCGAAAGCGTTCAATAAGAACGAGAGCGAGTTAGTTATCTGCGTAAGACCAGAAATTATCCTTCCAGGTACTCCAGGTCAGCTCAAGCTTCCTGAAGATATCGGTCGGGTAGAAGGTCCTCGCGATACTAACCTCTTCCAAGTTGAACCGACTGTAGTTGATGAACGTCACTACTCATCGGGTCGGGCAGAACGTCACCAAAAGACTTCGCCAACCTTGCCTGAAGGTGCTCCAATTCCTGATAACGAATAAGACCGAGTTCATTCCGATTGCATGATAACGAGAAGGGGCCGCGATATGCGGCTCCTTTTTTTTGATGAAGCTGTTAAACTCTAGATATGCAGCTAACTTTTAGGGCCACGAGGGCCTGCCATTTAGTTCTCTTTTTAATTGGCGTGTTTGTCATCTATGTCTGGCAACCACGGCAACTGGTTTCACCTGCTTATGCCGCCAAGAAGCTTATGTTGCCGCCAGTTTTTGGCGATCATATGGTGCTGCAGCGAGATAAGCCTATTGTGGTCTCTGGCAAGGCTGTCGCTGGTGCTGCGGTGCAGGTTGACGTTGCTGGCACAACTACCGCCACCATCGCTGATGCTAAAGGTAAGTGGCGCGTGGTTGCCCCTGCTCGTCCACTTGGGGCTCCGTTCACAATTACTGTATCTTCTACTGGTGAAAGCGTTGCCATCCGCGACGTACTGGCCGGTGACGTTTACCTTTGTGCTGGTCAGTCTAATATGTTGTTGCCAGCTGTTGTCACCAATGACTGTCGCCATCTCAACACTCTGAAGCACGCTACGACGCGATTTTTTAACCTCAGTAAGGGCGATCGCATTGACCTATTTTTTAATGCTGCCAAAGAGGCTAATCTAGAGGGCCGTACTGAGAAAGACGATTATTTTGATGGCGAAGGTTTCAAATGGATCAATGCTGATGATCCAGAAATTGAGAATCGTTCGGCCGTAGCTGTCGCTTTTGCTTATCGGCTTAGGCAGCTTGTGAGCGATGATATTCCGATTGGCATAGTGCAGTGCACTATTGGTGGTACTAACATTCAGAGTTGGATTCCAACTTCTGAGGTTCCCGAAAAATATGTCGATACCAAGACTTCTACTCCTGTCGGTTATGTCTACGACAAGTTCTTGGCACCTATGGCGGGGCTAAACTTTAAGGCTGTGCTTTGGTATCAGGGTGAGTCTGATGTTGAACGCTTTACCTTCTACCCTAGACTATTTGCCATTATGACTCAGCAGTTGCGAAAGCGCTTTTCGCCAGATATGGCATTTTTTATCATTCAATTGCCTAACTGGGGCGCTAAAAGCACTATTGCCCCGAGTTTAACGGCCTATTTTAGAGAAGCTCAGCAAAAGGCAAGTATGGTGCCAAATTGCTTTTTGGTGCCCACTATCAATTCTGAAATCACCGATTATGCAGAGCTGCACAGTAGTAATAAACTTACTGTAGGGAACAACGCTGCTCAAATGGTGGCAGGACAGATTTATAAAATTGATCATGCTCTTACGCCTCGTTATGCCACTGTTGAGCGGGTAGGGCCTGAGCTGAAAGTTACTTTTTCGTATCTCGATAGCGGCCTTGAGCTGAGAGGCAAGAAGTTCTCTGCTTTTGAGATTGCTGGCGCTGATGGTGTCTTTAAGCCAGCCAAAGTTCGGCTTGAGGGCGATGCGCTATATCTATCTAGCGCTCTAGTGCATGAGCCTGAACATTGTCGCTACGCCTGGGCCGACAACAGTGTGGCTGCGTTGTTTAGTAAGACCGGTATGCCAGTATCGCCATTTCGCTCAGATTCATTGCCTTTAGTTGGCAACAAAGCAAAAATGATGGAAATGCTGATTTACAAAAAATCGCTATAACTGTTTTTTTGCTTAGTTCTATTTCTTGCGTTGGGCTTTTTTAGCCAGTTTCGCTTGATACTGTTCCATAAAATCACTAGATTCGCGAGGAAACTGGCTAGTGAAAATATCTAGCACTAATTTGACTGCGGTTGAAAGAAATTCTTCGCGCTCGTATTCGGGCATGTAGCAATTGGCTAGACCAATCTTGTCTACGATTCTAAGCAGACCTTTTTCGGATAGCCTTACCATGGTGGTCATTACTGTTGTGTAGGCAATGTCGCGATCTTGCCGCAGTGCGTCAAATACATCTCTGACAGTCACAGTAGGATTGGCTAGTTTCCAGACTAGCTCCATAATTTCGCATTCCAGATCGCCTAAGAATTTTCGCAGACCTTTCTGGTTAAATCGAAAAGAGGCGTTTTCGTCGTTTAATCGCATATTTTTTCAATTGGTAAACACTACTAGCTATCGTAACATAGTCTGTAGGTGGACAACCGACTTACAATAGTAATATTTCTTTCCTCATCGAGAACCCCGAATGTCAACTCCTTCAAACAATCTCATTTCTTCTACCAAGCCACTTGCCTCTCGCCCGGTGGTCTTTCTTGATAGGGATGGCACTCTCAATGTTGAGGCTGGTTATATCAAAGAAGTGGACAATCTCAATTTGATTGAGGGCGCTGGGGAGGCTATTGCCAGGTTGAATCGAGCAGATGTGGCCTGTGTGCTTGTCACCAATCAGACTGGGGCCGCACGGGGATACTATCCGGAGAGTCATATAAACGCTTTGCATGACCGTCTAGTATCGCTTCTATCACTTTCTGGCGCCCATCTTGATGCTATCTATTATTGCCCCCATCTTTCTCGTGAGGAAGGCGGCGCTGTGGCGCCTTATGACATTGCCTGCAATTGTCGTAAGCCGGGGACGGGTTTGGTTGAGCAGGCCTATCTTGAGCATCCGCAGTTGAGTCGCCAATTAGCTTTTGTTGTTGGTGATAAAGCTACTGACGTTGAGCTCGCCGTTAATTGTCATGTCAAGGGTGTGCTGGTCGAAACTGGCTTTGGCAAAGATGTGCAATCTGGTGCCTATCAGTGGCCAGTTAAGCCAGATTTTCAGGCCAGCTCGATTGTCGAGGCGGCTCAGTGGATTCTCTCGTCAATTTCTAAACTAAACTAAATTAGACTCGAGAGCGCAGCAGTAGGCTGACTTCGCTTAGCAAATTTGGAATATCGAAGGGCTTGGGCAAATAGAGGTCGGCTCCGGCTTCCAGAGCTAGTGACTGGTCTGGGTGAGAGGTGGCCATCACTATCCAGATTTTTGACAATACATCGTCTGCTTTTAAGGCGCGGCAGAGATTCCAGCCGTCCATTTTTCTATCTATTAGATTTGATTCAAGTAAAATCAAATCTGGTGGCTCGAAGCGCGCCAGTTCAAGGGCATCATCCGCCGAGCTGGTCACCTGCACCATATAGCCTTCAAGGGCCAGGGTTTCTTGTAGCAAGCAGGCCATAGCGCCGTCTGGCTCAACTACTAAGATGCGCGAAATGTGTTTGATTAATGTGGCCGGGTCTGAATTGTTTTGCAGCATACCAGCCAGATTGTGACCCTGACTCTGGCCTGAGCTTGCCGCTTGCAGTTCTTCTTCTAGATTGCTATCTGAAACCCAGAAAGAGCCTTGTCTTTGCTTTGCTACATTGCGATGATCGCGTGCTGTAGTTAAGACATCAATGTAAGACTGGAATTTTTTGACGGTATTGCTGACGATACCAATGGCAATTGAAATCAAAGGCACTCTTCGACGAATGCCGCCACGGCCGGTGGAGATTAGATAGCCCCTGGCGATGTCGCCTTTGGGGTAAAACCGTGAACTGACATTATCAAATTGCTGGCAGATTAGCTCGGCTTTTCTTTCGGCCACTTCTGGTCTAGTGACCATGATAAAGTCATCGGCTTCAAGGTGACCGACAAATTCGGTTTCGTCGGCACAATCAAGCAAGATTGCAGCTAGTGCCTTAATGAGCTGGTCTCCGGCTAAGTCACCGTAGGTTTCGTTGTAAACCCTGATCTTATTTAGGTCGAGAGACATAACTGACCAGGCTTTATCTGAATAGAGACATTGCTCAAGCATGCGGCGAATTAGATTGGGCCCTGGTAATTGTGTCAGGGGGTTAGAAAATTCTTCTTGCCTGCGTCTTAAGTGGGCAAGAACCCTTATGGCAAGCTCGTTTTTGTCTATTGGATCACCGAGCACATCATCTGCGCCATAACGAAAGGCATTGATTCTTTCGGTTACATCGGTAGACGGATGAAGTAGTACGAGCACTGGCCGTGGTGGCGCAAGTGTGGCGCGAATCTGTTGGCAATAAAGTCTACCGTCACCAGAGCTAACGCCATCAAGCTGATTGGGAAGAATAATGATGTCAGGATGGAGGAAGGAAAGCAATTCATTTGCTTCTTCAAAGGAGGTTACTGCATGAACTTTGCTACCGGTTTTTTCTAGCACCGATGAAAACTCTGCAGCCAGTCTGGCTTGATTAATTATGAGAATGACCGGGGTGGGGAGGAGCACTTAATCCCTCCCCCTGGCAGCTTGTTGCTCTAGTGTAGCGGCTGGTAGCTTAACCGTGAAAGTAGTATTGCCCGGTTGGCTGGCAACGCTGATTTGGCCGCCGAGAGCAAGGCAGAGCGAGCGGGTGATATAGAGGCCGAGGCCGGTGCCTTCTGTTTGTCTAACTAGGGGATTGTCAAGGCGTCCGAATTTTGAAAAAACTTGAGGCAAGTGTTCTTCAGGAATACCTACGCCTTCGTCACTAATTGAGAACTCAACCATCTCAACATCATTAGAATTGTTCTTCTCTTTTTCTTTTTCCAGCCCTCTGGCCGAAATCGTAACGGTGGTGCCGGCTGGTGAATATTTGATAGCGTTATCAATTAGATTTGTGAGAATCTGCTCTAGCCTGTCTGCATCAGCCCAAACTGGCGTAAGACCGGCAGGCACACTGACTATTATTTTGTGATTCTTGGCTTTGTCTGTAAGATTTTGCTGCACTCTTTCTATGGCATCGCGGGGGTCGATGGCACGAATTGTCAGTTGCAGTTTCTTTGATTCGAGCCTAGAGACGGCAAGAATATCTTCTACCAGTCTGGTTAGGCGATCTGCTTGATCTTTGATGATGCCAACATAGCGTCTTTGTTGCGAAACATCTAGCCTGTCTCCGGCTCTTAGAATGGTGTCGGCAAAGCCTTTGATACTAGTAAGGGGGGTGCGTAGTTCGTGTGAGACAGTACTGACAAATTCGGTTTGGGCTTGCTGCAATGAGTTAGCTTGGATGACATAAATGATCGTCAAGAAACCCCATGGCGCATCTTTGGTTTTGGTAGCAGATGAGTCTGTGAGCGGAAAGCGTGAAGCTGGCATGACGAACTCGACGCCAGCCCGGGTCAGCACCGTTACCGGTTTAGGATCGCTCTCATCTTCGCTAGAGTCTTTACTAGATTCTTTACCAGATTCTTTGTGATTGTCTGACTCTTCATGGCTATGCCAGTCAACCATTGTGGCGATTTGATGGCCGACAATTTCTTCTATCTCTGCGCCAATAAGCTTGGCGAAAGATGGATTGGTCGTAGTGATTAGTCCCGCTAAGTCTGTCACTACAACAGCATCAGCGGAATTTAGCAGAAGGGTGCGATAGATTTCTTCTGACTTAATTGACACGGTATTTGTTTCACTGCAATTGCGAGTTCCTGAAATCTAACTTAGCATTAGATAAAGGGGCAGATTCGCATTACAACCTATCCTTAAGGTTTAGCGCATTAATTGAACATTTTGCCCTAGATATCTATGCCAGATCGGTCAAATCAAGCAGTTCCTTAAGGCGGTTCTCGTCTGTCAGAAAACGATAACCGATTAAGGCTTCAAAGGCTGTGGCTTGCCTGAGAGTAGCTTGCTCGACATTGCGTCTGAAGCCCGCTGGCTTGAGATTGCGGGCACGTCTGACGATATCTAGCTCATCTTCTGTGAGATTCGGTTTAAGTAATGCTATTAGTCGCGCTTGTTCTTTTGAATTTACGCGAGAAACAACTTGATCGTGCATGTTTTTTACTGTGACCGAGGCCAAGAGCTCTCGCTCTCGTTCAAATAGTTCAAATACGGCATCACCAAGATGGGCCAAGCTACGCAAAGGAATCTCTTTGACTTGCTTTAGTCGCTCTTGCTCGCTGAGGGCTTTATTAAAGGATTTGCCGAATAGCATTTTATTCTCGCTTATTCTCGCTTAGATAGCGCTATTTTCGGCCAGTGCGTTTGGCTAATACTTCTGCCAGTGCTTGCCAAGCAAAGTTGGGCAGAGATTGAGCCATGCGACTTAGGCGCCATGGCTCCTTCAGTAAGCGATAGAGCCATTCACAGTGAAATTTTTGAAAAGTTTCAGGGGCGCGTTTGACAAAACCTGTCCAGACATCAAAGCTGCCACCGACGCCAATCATCACTGCCTGCGGGAATAAGTGCTTGTAGCGGTCGATGAAAAACTCTTGTTTCGGTACGCCTAGTGCAACTAGAATTAGTTTAGGTCTCGTCTCTGCCATTCTTTCGAGAATGGTTCGCTCTTCGTCCTTGTCGTAAAATCCATTTTGATAAGCCACTATTCTGATACCAGGATGTAGTTTCGGCAGATCTTCTACTAGTTTATTCATTACTTCTGGTCTGCCGCCAATTAAGGCAACTTCTTGCCCTGACTTGGCTGCGCTGGCAAGGGCACTGGCAGCTAGTTCGATGCCTGGAAGCCTCTGTACGTTAGAGTTCTTTGCTTCAGCTAAGCGTAGGGCCCAGACCACACCGGCCCCGTCCGGCACGACTAAATTGGCATTGCGAATGATGCGGTCAAGTTCGGGATCTTTTTGAGAGGCCACGACCATCTCGGCGTTAATTGTCACTACATGCAGCGCTTGATTTTTTTGCCAGGCATCTTCGATCACTTCAATGGCCGCGCTTTCACTGACGAGGTCAACGGGGTAACCGAGTACGTGGTCTCTGCTTTTTACGCTTGGTAGTGGCATGTTTTTAAGTGGTATCGTCTGTAGTATAAGAAGGTAGTATAAAATCTGTAGCTAGAATGCCAGAATTTTAGCTATAAGAGTACTGTTCTGGCAAGCTAGTTGTCGGCAATCTTTGGCTTGATCTCTGGCGTTTGCAGCAAGTTCTTTGTAGTTGTTCAGGGTGTCTTTTATTATCTTTGGCCAAGTATCACTGTCTTGGTTGTCTTCGTTTCTTGTGAAAGTAAGATTGGGTTGTTTGAATTGATTTAGGACAATTTCTACTTTTGGATCATACGATATACCAATCACTGGTTTGCCACTAGCAAGAGACATAATCAGTGAGTGTAAGCGCATACCAATCACCATGTCTAGAGACGCTATCAACGATAGCCACTGACTGGGCAAGAGGCTGGTGTCTGGAGGTAGCCAGATGGTGCGATCTTTGCTCTGCCAGAGGTCAACAAAAGATTGCAAAATTGGTCGATCTTGCTCGTCTTGCAGTGGGAGCATAACTAGTATTGCTGAAGTATCAAGCGTGGCTTCTAGGGTTTCGACTAATTTTTTCAAATGGCCTTGGGTGAAACCTGCGCCGCTTCGAAGTGAAATACCAATTAGAGTAGGCCCGGACCTAGAGCTAGAGCTAGAGCTAGAACTAGAACTAGAGCTAGAGCGATATCTAGCCAACAAATCGCTCACCACTTCAGGTATGGCTGAGGGTTGAAGGGCCCAGACCGGGTCTGCTGTCTTTATGCTCTTTGCCTTCAAGCCCCACTGCTCAAGCTGTTTGTAAGAGTTATCGTCGCGGACAGAAATGATCTCAGCTAACTGCAAAAATTGCTTCGTCAGGTTTTGGCTAAGGGCCTTTTTTAGCGGGCCAAGGCCTTGGGCATAGATCAGTATCTTGCTTGCGAAGATGCGGGCAATGGTTATAAGGCTGCCATAATAAACAATTGACTTGAGCGAGTCAGTGTCTTGAAATAGGCCCCCGCCGCCACTGATAAAGAGTTTTGTGCGCGGCAGTAGAGCGATAATTTCTTTTAATTTCCAGCGGTTGACAGTTTGCACCGCAAATTGTGTTCTTGTCGCCAGCGGGTTATTAGATAGCACGACGATGTCGCTTGGACTTATATTGGCTGCTTTTATCTCTGTGATAAGTTGCTCTAGTATGGCTTCGTCGCCGAGATTGTCGAAGCCGTAGTAGCCGGATATCAAAACCAGTGAACGCGCCATAAAATATCTTTCTCTGGAAGCCTTGTCTGTTCCGGATTTTAGCACTTGTGGTTGGCGCTTTTTGTTCGGTATATGCCTTGGCTATATTGTGCTGCGTGCTGCTTTTGCCATATGATCTATTAATGGCAGCAGATTTCGTCGGTATTGATTTGGCTGAAAGCTTGATCACAAGAAATGGTGTTCAGGCACTTGGCAGCGCTGCGGTCAGTTGGCTTGAAGTTAAACCGAGCAGTGTTGATGACCTGAGTGCTGCTCTGCGCCTGTCTTCCCAGCCTAATTCTCAGGAATATGCTTTTTTCCCGGGTTTGCTTGACGCTGGTGCCTTGAAAGAAAACAGGCAAAATGTTTTTATCGACTTTTCGGCATTGGCTCATGTGCGCGAGCATGTGCCGAGCGATCTTGTTATTGCCTGTGAAACCGGCATAACTATTGGCCAACTGAACAAGTATTTGAGCGCGCTCGGACAGCGTTTTCCTGTCGATCTGGGAGACAATGCCAATCAGGTAGCTTTAGTCGATTTGCTTTTGACCGGAGATGGCGGCTATTTAGAGACTGGGTTTGGTTATTTGCGCAGTCAAGTACTTGGTCTTGAATCAGTTTATGCTGGTGGTCTGGTACTAAAAAGTGGCGGCCGTGTTGTGAAGAATGTCACTGGTTTTGATGTCACTAAATTAGTGATTGGTTCACGAGGTGCTTTTGCTTTTCCTTATTTAGCCTATTTACGTCTGGCTGCCATACCTGAGGCCGTTTCAAGTTTTTCAGCAAAGTCAAAGACGAATGATTCAAGTGAACTGCTGGCGGTGTCAGCTCGTTTGCTCTCTTCTGGTCTGCCCCTTTGTGCTCTCGAGATCGTTGAAGTAGAATCTAAAGAAAACGGAAACGAGAGTACTGAGTATCAGTTGATAGTGCAGGTTGAGGGGCCATCTCAGTTAGTTGCTGATTTGAGTGCTCAGATCGAAGACACACTAGCTGCTTTTAAATTCGAGAAAATAGATAATCTTGTAGCTCGAAAAATATTGACCTATGCTCTGGCATCGGCTGCTGATTACTGTGTAGAAGCGGCTGCATCGCTTTCGCTTTTGCAGGCCTTGCTTGAAAATTTGAGTAACAAGCAGAGTGGTAAATTGCGTGGTAAATTGCGCATTAGACCAGCTTGTGGACGGCTCTACTTACACAGTGCTAGTAAAGAACAAGTAGACAGTGATTTAGAATTGCTCAGCAGTATTCTTCGCACTTGCAGGCAGAGGGCTGATGGCAGCGCCCTAGCGGGCTGGGAAGCCTTGACAGTGGCCGCTCGGTACGGCCTTTTTACTAGTAGCTCTCAACGTCTAACTGCCTCAGAACCAGCGGCTATAGCGTTGTATAAACGTATAAAAGAAAAGTTCGACCCGAGTTTGTGTTTGAATCCGCAAGCAAATTTTACAGGCTAGCAATATGACTGACACTAAAATTTCAAACTCTGACTCTGTGATTGAAATCAGCAACGGTTCGGCAAAGCTCAGTAGAGACCTGTTGGATAGTTGCATCCATTGTGGTCTTTGCTTACCAGCTTGCCCTACTTATTTAGCCACTGGTCGAGAAATGGAATCCCCTCGCGGGCGGATTTATTTACTTTCGAAGTGGCAAGAAGAAGGTGGAGAGCTGGCACCACGAGCGATTGAGCATTTAGAGTCATGTCTTGGCTGTCTTGGCTGTCAGACTGCCTGTCCTTCTGGGGTTAAGTATGAGGCCATTCTTGACCAAGCGCGACCACATTTAGCGGCGCGCCGCAATTGGCTGACAAGGCAGGTTATGCGTCTTTCTTTCAGTCAAATATTGCCGCATTATGGTCGCTTGAAAATATTGGGTTCACTTCTGCTACTGATACAAACCTTAAAGCTCGATAGCTTTGTGGCAAAGCTGCCCTTTGTTGCTAACGGCCCACCTATCCTGCGTAAGATCGCTGATTTTCATATGTTTACCCCAACTGTGGCTAAACATTTGCCCTTGCCGAAGAAATCGTGGAAGGCTGGTGCCAAAATTGGCAACGCCAAATTGTTTAGCGGTTGCGTCATGGATGTCTTTTATAACCATGTTAACCATGCCGCTCTGCGCCTTATGGTCAGGCAAGGAACTGTGGTTGAAGTGCCGGCGCAAACTTGCTGTGGTGCTCTGGCGTTTCATGCCGGCGAGTTAGACATAGCCACTGATTTGGCCAAGAAAAATATAGATTTATTCGCTGCATCAGAAGACAAAATTGTTGTCACCTCTGCTGGTTGCGGCGCCATGCTCAAACATTATGGTAGTTTGCTCGAGGGTGATGCAATTTACAAGGAACGAGCTCATTTGTTTTCGCAGAGAGTGCAAGATCTTTCTGAAAACCTGGCCTTAGGCGAATTCCCGGCTATGACGAGTGCTAGCCAAGCTTGTAATATTGTTTATCATGCCGCATGCCACTTAGCCCATGCTCAGGGCGTGCGCCTGCAGCCGCAAGAGTTGCTCAGTTCGGCGGCGGCTAGTACTGGGGCTCATTTGTACGATCTACCCGAGGCAGAGCATTGTTGTGGTAGTGCAGGCATTTATAACTTGCTCAACACGCCTCTTAGTTTGAAAGTGTTAGATCGTAAGATGAACTTTATAGAAGAATCCGGTGCTGATGTGGTTGTCACTAGCAATCCTGGCTGTCTTCTGCAGCTTGAAGCTGGGGTGAAGGCCCGTGGGCTCAATGTTAAGGTCAAACATTTGGCCGAAGCTCTAGATGATGCCTTTAGCAATTGACGGGCCCGTAAACATTCATTAGAAGCTCAATATCTTGGGCTTTTCGCTCGCCGATAAGACTATAATTTTTCATTGGCAGCTAAATGAAAGGTCAGATTAGTGACTACCCTTGTTCCGCACCGCAAAGTAGAGCTTTTCGAGAACGATATAAGTGACGAGCGTCTTAAGCATTATCTGAGCAAGTCAGTAGTGGCCATTGACACTGAGACTCGTGGTCTTATCTATAGACGGGACAGGCTTTGCTTGATTCAAATTTGCGACGACGAAGGTGTGGTTAGTTTTGTTCGCTACAAAACCGCAGAAGATCTTGATCCTAAGATAGATTCGAACGTGAAGAAGCTCTGCCAAGCGCAGAATGTCCTCAAGCTTTTCCACTTTGCTCGTTTTGATGTGGCTGTGCTCAAATATTATTTAGACATTCAGGTGGCTCCTCTCTTTTGTACAAAGATTGGCTCTAAGCTTGTGCGCACCTATACCGACAAGCATGGCCTCAAAGACCTGGTTAAAGAACTTTTGGGTATTGAACTTGATAAGTCTAATCAAACCAGCGACTGGGCCCAACCAGACTTAACCGATGATCAAATTGAGTACGCCGCCAATGATGTGCGCATGCTGCTTCCGCTCTATTCAAAAGTTTTGGCCATGCTTGAGCGCGAGAAGCGCCTAGAGTTAGCTCAGAATCTTTATATAGCTTTGCCCACAATTTGTGAGCTTGATATCTTGGGGTGGACAGGTATTTTTGAGCACTAGCTCTCTTTTTCTTGACAAATTGATTGAAGTATTTTGTTAGTAGCAGCCAATAGGAACGTAAAGCGCAATGGAAAAGCTAATCTACGAGAAGTCACAAGCGGGCAGAAGAACTGAAATTCTTCCCAAAACTGGAGTGCCTCACAAGGCTCTAGAGACGCTCATTCCTAAAGGTTATGTTCGTGAAACGGCTGCAGCTCTGCCAGAGGTTAGTGAATTAGAGGCTGTGCGACACTTCGTCAAGCTTTCCCATCTCAACCATTGCATCGACACTGGGTTCTATCCTCTGGGCTCGTGCACGATGAAATACAATCCAAAAATCAATGATGCCATGGCCGCTCTTGAGGGCTTCAGAGAACTGCATCCTAATCAGCCTGAAGATCAAGTGCAAGGTGCCCTTGAGTTGCTTTATCTGCTCGAAAAGTCAATTTCAAGTATCGTTGGGTTGCCAGCTGTCACGCTGCAACCGGCTGCTGGTGCCCATGGCGAGATGACTGGCTTGCTTCTAATTCGTGCTTATTTTGAATCTAAGGGCGATCACAAGCGCCGCACCGTAATCGTACCTGATACTGCCCATGGTACTAACCCTGCAACAGCAGCATTGGCTGGTTTTGATGTTGTCGAAATTAAGAGCAACGATCGTGGTTTAGTGGATATTGAGGCTCTCAAGGCTGTTCTTGGTCCAGACACTGCGGCCATCATGCTGACGAATCCTAATACTCTAGGTTTGTTCGAAGAAGAAATTATGACCGTGCAAAAGCTAGTACACGAAGCTGGTGGACTGCTCTATTACGATGGAGCAAACTTGAATGCCATTATGGGACTAGTTAGACCTGGTGATATGGGCTTTGACGTCTGTCACCTCAATTTGCACAAGACCATGTCTACTCCCCATGGCGGTGGCGGCCCTGGTGCTTGTGCTGTGGCTTGCCGCGATATTCTAGAGCCGTTTCTACCAAAGCCGGTGGTGAAGAAAACAGGCGATGCCTACTCACTTGAGTGGGATAGACCACAGTCGATGGGCAAAATTAAGGGCTTCTACGGCAATTTCGGCATTCTAGTGCGCGCATATGCTTATATTTTGGCCCACGGCAAAGGTGGCCTCTGTCAGGTTTCTAAAGACGCTATTCTCAACGCCAACTATCTCAAGGTGAAGCTCAGCCGCTCCTTTACCGTTGCCCACGAGCAGCCTTGCATGCACGAATTTGTATTGTCAGGAGTGAAGCAAAAAGAGCGCGGTGTTTCTACCGCTCAAATGGCCAAGCGTTTGCTTGACTTCGGTGTGCACGCGCCAACGGTCTACTTCCCCTTGGTTGTGCCTGAAGCGATGATGATTGAGCCCACTGAAACAGAAGCAAAAGAAATGCTCGATCGTTTTGCCGACATTATGTTGCAAATTGATAGAGAAACAATTGAGTCGCCCGATATCGTGCGCAATGCCCCGACAAACACTCCAGTGGGCAAGCTTGATGAAGCTACAGCTGCTCGCAAACCGAATCTGCGCTGGAGTCCTAACTAAAATAGGGCCTAACTAAAATAGGCCCTAACTAAAATAGGCCCTAACTAAAATTAGACAATGCTGTCAAATTCCATGGCCAATTTAAGATAAGTCATGCGCTCTTTGATGCGAGCGATTTCTTTCTTTGTACCTTTAATTGGTACAAGGCCACAAAGTGCTATCAGGTTGATAAACATCAGTGGAGTAGTCGCTATCATCATCTTGGCTAATTCATCGCCTGCGAACTCTACGTAGCATTTGACTGAAATAAACAGACCAATCATGTTGGTGACAAGAAAAATGCAGTAGTGCATAAAGAGAAAGATGCGCTCTCTTAGCTCCGCAGCCATAAGTGAGGCCATTTCGGCTCTCATCTCAGGTGGTATTGACCGGCTCTGCCGTTTGTTCTTGGCAAAAGCTGGTGTGGACTTGTTAATAGATCGAGCTACTTGATTGTTAATGGCATTCGAGGCTTGAATGGCTGTTTTGCTTATAACTGGGTCGAAGCCAGCGTGGCCGAAATGCGATTGCATTCGAGGAGCCCCACAATTGCCGCAGAACTTAGAACTAGAGTCAATTGCCGCTGAGCAATGCATGCAAGAGAGACTAGTAGGAGCAACTGAAAGCATCGTTGTGGCCAAGTCAAAACCTCATCTAGTTCGCGGTGGCAAGCTCTCGAAATTATATTTTGAGGCTATCTCGGCCATTTTTGCGTGTGCCTAGAAAATTCTTAAGAAAGTAGGGGGCTGTCAGTGGGCAAAACCGTCAAAAAGGGCCTTGCTTTTGCCGAGTTTGTAAAGTACTTGCTTCTAGCGAAGCGAGTTGGTTAGCGAGGCCGCTGATTTGATTAGTTTGATAGCGGCACTGCGGTTGAATTTACCATCGGTAAACACTTCTCTAAATATGGCTTGACCAAGGAACTGATTGTTTTTCATCAGAAGACGATGGGCAAAGGGCATGGCTGCATCAACAAAGTTGAATTTAGGATTGATTGCTAGGGCAATGCCTTCTAGGGTGAGCAGTGCTCTCATGACATAAGTGAACTCAGAGGGCAAGCTAAAGGGATAGGCAAAGCAGACTTCAGAGAAATCAAAGAGCATTTTACGGAAGCGCACTTTGTTCATGCCTTCAGCAAATCGGGCATCAATAATTGGTGTCAGGTCGCGGCAGAGCGCGTCCCTATCAGCTTCTGGCTTGAGGAAGCCCATGCCGACAAAGTCATCTACGAGGTCGCGATATTCTCGTTGTATGGTGTGCATGAAGGCATTGATCATGTGTTGCTTTAGCTCAGGGCTGATGCGGCCCACCATGCCAAAATCGAAAATTCCCACTCGGCCATCTTCCATGATGCGCATATTGCCAGGGTGAGGGTCAGCGTGGAAGAAGCCTTCTTCTAAGAGTTGACGCAAGTAAAAATTGGCACCAGTCTTGGTGATTTCTTCTGCATCTAGACCCATAGCGGCAATGCCAGCGGCATCGTTGATAGGGATACCTGCTACATACTCAATAGTGAGAACTCGCCGACCAGTCAGTTTCCAGATTATGCGAGGAATGTAGATGCTGTCGAAATTGCGGTATGAGCTTCTGAACACATCTGCGTTTCGGCCTTCGCGAATGTAGTCAATTTCTTCAAATATAGTTTTGGCAAATTCGTCAACAATCCCTGGCCAATCGGTATGGCGGCAAAGACTTGGGTAATTCATTACTTCGTCGGCGACGGCAGCCAAAATCTGCACGTCCATGACAATAATGGAGCTGAGATTGGGCCTTTGTACTTTAACGACTACATCCCGGCCGTCTGCCAGCTTGGCTTTATAGGCTTGAGAGAGGCTGGCGGCAGCAATCGGTACATTATCAAACTCTTTGTATAGGTCTTCAGGTTGACCACCAAGTTCGCGCACAATCGTAGCCCGAGCGATTTCGGTAGGAAATTGGTCAACGTTCTCTTGGAGCTTGGTCAGCTCCAGCATGGCTGGAAGGGGCAGTAGGTCTGCTCTGGTAGAGAGTGTCTGACCAATTTTGACAAAAGTTGGGCCTAAGCCATTTAAGCGCCGACAAAGCCAGCGACCTAGTTCGCGATACTCTTCATAGTCTTGGTTTGAGAGGGCGGCCTCTTCGATGTCGTCAACGACGTCACCCTGAACTGCGCGCTCGAATTCTTCTGCGTGAAACTTTGAGAAGCCTTTGACCGACCAGATGATTGTCCAGACAATTGGTACAACGCGATAGGCGGCTTTCCAGCCCTGCAATTTAGCAATACGGTGGAAAACTTTGATTGTGGAGATCAAAAGCCGAAGGGCGCTAACATCTCGAAAGCTCTCCCGGATTGGGTTGAACTCACTGGGATTGAAGTCAATACTGCTGTTGTTTGGAATTGTCACTAAATCTGCATGCCATTGCCATGTGCTATTGGACCTACATAAGTGTATAGCTATATTGTACGTTGTCAGCAGGAAAGAGTAGAAATTTAAGATTCATGTGACATTGCTTAAATTTCGAAGATAACCAGTGACCATCAGTGACGTTTATTGATGATCAATTGCTGCATTTGGATGATTTCTTTCACCCCTTTATTGGCAAGCAGCATCAAATCGCCCAACTTGGCGGCGTCATAGGGTTTATTCTCAGAAGTCATCTGCAGCTCAAGAATCTTTCCAGACTCGGTCAAGACGATATTGCTATCCATCTCGGCCTGCGAATCTTCACTGTAATTGGGGTCAAGCAATAGCTGGCCGTTTAGCTGCACAACTGATACCGCCGCCATGTGCTCAGTGATAGGTAGCTCATCGAAGACGCCCGCTTTGCGCAGTTTGGCTAAGGCATCATACAGTGCTAAGAAGCCACCGCAAATTGAAGAGACGCGGGTGCCAGCATCAGCCTGCAAAACGTCGCAGTCAATTGTGATAGTGCGCTCACCTAGAGCGCGACGATCGATCACCGCTCTCAAGCAGCGGCCAATCAGTCGTTGAATTTCATTGGTGCGGCCAGAGGCCTGACCTCTAGTCACTTCCCGTTGGGAACGCTGCAAAGTTGAACCAGGCAGCATTGAATATTCAGCCGTAACCCAGCCTTCGCCTTTACCGATTAAGAATGCAGGCACTCTTTCTTCAATTTTGGCTGTGCAAAATACTTTGGTATCACCAATCTCGACAAGTACTGACCCGTCTGCGTTTTTGGTGAAATTTCTTGTAAATTTGACCGGTCTTAGCTGGTCCCACTGTCGGCTATCGCGCCGCTTATACATCAAATTCTCGCTTTCTAGTCGAAGCAAGATCTAAGTATATAACGTCGAGCCCCTTGTTAGGCAATTAGTTTCGACCGAAACGCAGTCTGTTAACTTGGGCTGTTCCGGTTACGACCAATTGTTTGCCAGAAGTGACTTTGAGATCGGTAAAGCTGAAATGGATGTCATCTGATTTGGTGCCCAGGTTAGAGAGACCATTGATCTTCTTAACTAGAATTTCAGAGAGTTGCGGCGAGATTTCCTGGCCTGCTGTCATTAGTTTGGTATCACCTAGCTGCACCCAGCCGTCTTGAATAGAAAGTTGACTCTCTAATTGTGCTGCCAGTGGTACCGCTAGTTGACCGATGCCGGCCTTACCTTCTGCGGTCATGCTGACTTTGTTGTTGCGACCGAGAACAATTGTCGCACCAGTCATGGTCAGGCCAAAATTGCCGCCAGCAGCCCCGAGTAATCCGGCCAGCATGCCGCCTTTTTTGGTGACTGTGTAAGAAAGTTTTTCAAGAGTACTGGGAGCTTTCAAATATTTGTTCAAACTATCTTGGCTCACCAGGGCCGTGACTTGAGCCGTTGCGGGGCTCGTAAATTGCAGCATTCTTTGATTGAGAAGTAGACCGGTGTCAAACTTGAGCGCCCCTTGAGTGGTGAGGGTGAGCTTATCGACAATGAAGTCTTCTATATTGCCGCCTTTGACCTCAACGTCTAGAGATTTCAATTCACCCAGATTGAGATCCATGTTGCGGGCTATGAGATGAATATTGTCACAAGCCCCTCTTGCGAACTGGCCATCTTGCATATCGATTTCTAGTTTGCCAAAGCTCCCCGAGTTGATATCGACAAACGATAAGGTTGGAGCGCTCAGCGCCTGAGGCATAGCTTGTTGCGGCATTTGCATCTGCTGTATTTGCATTTGTGGCATTTGCATTTGTGCATCTTGGGCGCTAACAGATTGCAGGCCGGCCTGTGTTGAGAAGCCCAGTGTTGAGAGGCAAATTGAAAGAGCCAGTGTTCTTTTGAGCTTGTGCATGGCAATACCTAATTAGTTCAAAATTCTAAAGACCACGTTGGTCGGCAAAATGTTCCGTATCAGTCTCGGTGATCAAAAAGCCCTCTCAGTTTCCTGAAAGGGCTTTTCAATTTTTTCTACTAACGAAAATCTAGTGAGATTCGGTTGTAGTAGCCGTTGTTGTGGAAGTTTCGGCTGATGGTGTAGCAGTTGTAGTGCTAGTAGTAGCAGCATCAGTACCAGTTGTGGTGGTAGTGGTGGTTGCAGCTGTTGAAGCAGCATCAGTAGCAGTACCAGTGGTACTGGTTGTGGTGCTGGTTGTTTCGGAACCACCGCCACTGCAAGCAGCGAGGGAAGTTACGAGGGCCAAGCTTGCGCCTGCAAGGGCTAGGTTTCTCAAAGTAATCATGCGGTCGATTCGTCTCCTTCTAATCCTGATGAGTTATTGTCAACGACAGCTCTCTCAGAGTGACAATGGTGGCAAAGCTAGTAAATTTCGCCCACCTGAAATCGTTTGAATTATACAGCCTACTAATTGCATTTCCGCCTCTTGGAAAGGGGTATTGTAAATATCAGTGCTGATTTTTACTGCAATCTCTTTGCACCGCTATAACAAAAGGCCAATTACTGCGCCAAAAGGCGGTCAATTAGATATAAGGCTCTTACCTGTCATTTCAATGGGCTTATCGATTCCCATGATGGCAAGAAGTGTCGGTGCCACGTCGGCGAGACCGCCTGGTGTGAGTTTTCTCATAGAGTTGTTCACTAGCTTAAGTGGATCACATACAGGGGTCTGGAAGCTTGCCACCACTAGCGGTACTGGGTTTGTAGTGTGGGCTGTATGGGGTTCGCCGGTTTTGTAGTCAAGTAATTGCTCAATGTTGCCGTGATCGGCTGTTACCACGAGGGTGCCGTTGGCTTCTTGAACAGCTGCAAGCAGAGCGGCAAATGCTAAATCTACTGACTCTACGGCTGGCACGGCGGCGTCCATAATTCCTGTGTGGCCCACCATATCAGGGTTGGCAAAATTGAGCACGATAAAAGGATGCTTGCCGCTTTTTATTGCTTGACAGGCCAACTCGCAAACCTGCGGCGTGCGCATTGCTGGGGCCAAATCGTAGGTTGCTACTTTTAAAGAGGGAATTAATTGTCTCTCTTCACCGGGAAGCTGTATTTCTTTGCCGCCATTGAAGAAATAGGTGACATGGGCATACTTCTCTGTTTCAGCAGTGTGAAATTGGCCGATATGGTGGCAAGAGATCACTTCTGGCAGTGTATTGTGCAAATCTTGAGAAGGCAAAACTTCTGGGCTGAAAGCTATGGGTAAGTTGAGAGTTGAATCATATTCAGTCATGCAGACGTAGTAGATAGACGGAGTAATTGGCCTAGCAAATTCGTTGAAGTCGCTCTGAGTTAGCACCCGTGATATTTCACGAACTCTATCTGGTCTGAAATTGAAGCAAATTACACTATCACCATCCTTTATAGGTATAGCGTTGATAATTTGCGGTGTGACAAATTCATCACCAACATTATTAGTGTAAGAGTTTTCAACGGCCTCCTGGGCGCTATCTGCTTTGGTGCCTTCTGACAACACCAGTGCTTTCCAGTAAATTTCAACTCTCTCCCAGCGTTGGTCTCGATCCATGGCATAGTAACGGCCACAAACTACGCCAATTTTGCCCAAACCAGCTAACTTCTCTTCTAATTCGCGCATAAAGCGCTTGGCTGAACGGGGCGGTGTGTCGCGCCCATCTAAGATCGGATGAACTACAAGTTCTTTGATTTGATGCCGGCGAGCAAATTCTAAAAGAGCATCAAGGTGATCTGGGCTGGAATGAACGCAACCGTCTGAAACCAAGCCTAAAATGTGAAGAACTCCGCCGCTGCGCTTAACATTTTCAGCTGCCGCCACTAGGGCCGGATTATGAAAGAAGGTGCCGTCGGCAACGGTATTGGAGATCAATGTTAGTTTTTGCGTGACAATGCGCCCGGAGCCAATGGTCAGGTGACCAACTTCTGAATTGCCCATGAGACCTGGTGGCAGGCCCACATACTGACCAGAAGCTTGAACTTGGGTGAAGAGATATTTAGATTTCAACAGGTCATAGTTCGGTGTCTTAGCCGCCAGAATGGCGTTACCTTTCGTTTCGCTAGTAATACCCCAACCATCTAATATTGCTAAAACAACCGGTCCCATAATTTTAAAAAACCCTATTACTGTCTTGAATTGAGTAAGATTCTAGTGCATTTTCACTTACTAGAACCATAGATAAATTTGCTCGCTCTTTTCTTAGAACCACATACGGTGCCTAATCAGCAATGGACGAACCCGAAAAAGTGATTGCTTCACCAGCTCTGGCTCCTGACGGTTCTGGATTGGTTACTCAAGAAGAGCATGATAATTGGATTGCCGAAGTCTCTCATGAATTGAGACTGCCACTTGCCAATATCAAATTGCTGGTCGAAACATTAATAGATGGTGCTGTAGAAGAGCCGATTACGGCGATGCGTATGCTCAGCCGTACTAAAGAAGAGGTGACTCGATTGCAGAATCTAGTCAATGACCTGCTCTCTCATGAGAAACTGCAAAATGGCAGAGCTGGGGACGATATGAGATTCTCCCGAGTCAATATTCAGCGCCGCACCGAATCGTGCTTAGAGACCACTCGCGAGTTGGCGGAAGAAAAGGGCGTGATTTTGAAGTCGGCGGTGGAGAGCGGCTTCGAACTTCTTGCAAATGAAGAACAAATCGACCAAGTACTCATCAACTTGGTGGAAAATGCTATTAAGTTTACTCCCGCTGGTGGTTTTGTCGTCGTTCGAGCCGGCGGCCCTCCGCCCTTCCTGGAAGTTGAAGATAGTGGCATAGGCATGGCTGAAGCTGAGATTCCCAAAATATTTCAGCGCTTTTACCGGGTTGATCGTGGTCGTACTAGAGGTAGCACGGGGCTCGGTCTCTCAATTGTTAAACACATCGTTGATTTGCACGGTGCTAAAATCGCCGTGACATCTAAAGAGGGTTCAGGTTCGAAGTTCAGAATTGAGTTTCCCTAAAGAGCAAGTATGTCTAGCAAAATTAAAATTCAAATCGTAGACGACGATGAGACCATCGTTGAAACTCTCACTTATAACCTTACTCGCCATGGTTTTGAAGTTCATGCTTGCAACAATGGAGCATCTGGTCTCGCTCGTTTTGCTGAGGCGTTGCCTGACTTGGTCATACTTGATTGGATGCTGCCTGACATGAAGGGTCCAGATATTTGCGCTTTGATTAGAGAGCAATCACCTGATATTCCCATTTTAATGCTGACCGGACGGTCGACTCCAGCAGACATTGCTCATGGTCTCTCTCGTGGTGCTGATGACTATTTGGTTAAGCCCTTCAGCATGGTCGAACTTTTGGCCCGGTTGGAAGCGCTAATTAGGCGCACTCTCAAAGACAAGGCTCGTTCGGCTAAAGGCCGCATTGAACTGGGTTCGCTTTTGCTTGATGAAGATGCTAGACGAGTTGTCTACCGCAGTAAAAATATTGAACTCTCGCCTCGTGAGTTCAAGTTGCTTAAGGTGTTGATGCAGAATGTCGGTCGAGCGCTTTCTACTGAGGCGCTGCTAGATAGAGTTTGGGGTACTGATTTTGACGGTGACGTAAAGACTGTAGCCGTGCACGTTAGATGGTTAAGGCAAAAGCTTGAACTTGACCCAAAGGTGCCGACCTTACTCGAAACCGTTCACCGCTCTGGCTATCGTTTGAACATGCCCAACGACTGAAATAGGGGAAAGTTAGTGAAGACTGAATCGATTACACTAATCAAAGAAGAAGTGCTGACCCTTGGTCGGATGGTTGAAACTACTGTTTATGAAGTAACCAGGCTGCTCAAGGGTGATAAAAAAGCTGACTTGGCCATGGTTGAGCGTCAAGAAGAAGAAATCAATAAGCTCTGTCAGGAGATTGAAGAAAAGTGTGTTGATCTGCTGATGGAGAGAGACTCATTTGGAGCCAAAGAAATTCGCGCCCTTGTCAGTATTCCTCTAATTGCAGCTAAGTTTGAGAGATTGGCCGATCATGCCAATCGCGTAGCACGTTTTGCCAATTGGGCTATAGAAGACGAAATTGAAATTCCTGAAGAGTTGCCAAAAATGGCTGCTACTGTTTATCACATGGTGCAAGAGTTGTTGCTTTGTTTTCTCACTGATTCAGCCAGTAAAGCCAAAGAAATTCTTGCTAGTGATAATACTGTCGATTATTTGCATGATGTGCTGTCGAAGAAACTGCTGTCTAATTTAGGTGAGCAAGAAAGCGCTCATGCCCAAATGCGTGCTCAGTTTTTATTCTGCTCACGCTTCCTTGAGCGCATGGGTGACGCTTGTACATCAATAGCTAAGCGGGTTTATTTCCTTTCAACAGGCGAGCGAATCTTTAACTGATGCCCGTAATAGTTTTAGCCGGAGAAGAAGACTTTCAACTTTATCGTCGCTTAGACGCGCTCAAAGCGGAGTTGCTTGATCCGGCTTGGGCTAGTTTTAATTACAGTCGCCTTGATAATCCTAGTGCTCAAGAAGTAACTGAGCAAGCTGCATCTCTGCCCTTTGGACCAGGAAATAAGCTGATAATTATTGACCGTTGCGATTGGTTTGCCAAGAAACGCTCTAGCTCTAGTAGTGCCTCTAAGGATGAAAGTACTAGTAAAAAGACAGCAAAGAGCAAAGACTCGGTTAATGAAGACACTCTAGACTCAGCTCTGTCGTCGGTGCATCCGAACACCTATATAATTTTTGTCAGCACAAGTAATTTTGATACCACTCTTAGGCTATCTAAGTTGGTGGCTAAATATGCCAAACTTGAATCTTTTCCCCGGGAGAAAATCTGGGCAGGTTCGACGAGCCCGAAGCTGCAGAAGTGGTGCCAGGATGAAGCAAAGCGCTTTAATGCCACCATTGAGCTGGAAGCTGCCGATTATTTGATCGAGGGACTGGAGGCTAATTTGCGCCAGATTTCTTCAGAGATTGAAAGAGCGGCAATTTATGTCTTGCCCAAGTCATTTGTTTCTCTCGATATTATTCGCCAACTTAGTCCCCATCACTCAAGTGTCTTTAGCGTCGCTGAGCACTGGTTGGCCGGTGACACCCAAAAAACTCTTTTGACCTTGCGCGAACTATTGAGTCATCAAAATGCCATGCAAATTTTGGCCACGATGCAAACCCTTATTAGTAAGTGGGTGCAAATCAAGCTCTTATGTGAAACATATAATAAAGAGTCTAAATTTGGGCCTGGTATCAAACGTAGGGAATTGCCGCCGCAAGAACTTGCCAAGATCTTAGCTGGTGACATAAAGGGCGGTAATTCCTTTGTTTTAGAAAAGGATGTAAGAAGGCTTTCTCATGCATCAGTAGAGTTTTTGGTTGATAGTCGCATAGAGTTGACCAAGTTAGAGCAGCTTGTAAAAACTGGACAAATGCCTGATAGTCATGCCCTTGAGCTGTTTTTCTTGCGTTCCCCCAGGCAGCTAAGTCATAAGCACAGAAGGTAATAATTGGCTGACTCTCAATACGTTTTAGAAGACATGGGCGCTAAAGATACTTGGCGTGTATTTCGCATGATGGCAGAACTTGTAGAAGGTTTCGACGAGCTGTCGCAGATCGGGCCAGCGGTTTCGATTTTTGGCACTGCCCGTTGTAAGCCACACGATCCTGTTTATATCTTGGCTGAGACCATTGCCAAGAAGCTGGCTGATAAGGGATTTGCTGTCATTACTGGCGGTGGGCCCGGGGTAATGGAAGCTGGCAACAAAGGGGCGCTCTCTGCTGGTGGTTCATCAATTGGCCTGAATATAACCCTCTCTCACGAGCAGAGACCGAATAGTTATCAAACTAAGTCGCTTGATTTCCGCTACTTTTTTGTGCGCAAGCTTATGTTTGTCAAGTATGCTGTGGCCTTTGTTATTTTGCCCGGTGGCTTTGGCAGTCTTGATGAGCTTTTTGAAACTGTCACCTTGATTCAGACCAAGAAGATTAAGCGTTTTCCTATGTTTTTGGTCGGTTCAAAGTTTTGGAACCCACTGTTAGACTGGCTCAGAGCAGAAGTGATTACTCGTGGTTTTTTGACTGAAGATGAACTTGACTTGTTGATAGTGGTCGATGATCCTGATGAATTAGTCGACCACATTGTCTGGTGCAACGATGAGAAGTGCTACCTCACCCCTGAAGGGCTGCGAGGCCGGGTAGTTTTAACTGATAATTTATCTGATAACAAGGCTGATAGCAAAACCGAAGTAAATTCGGCAGGCACTGTCGACAACCTGATAGATCAGCCTGGAATAGAAACATAGCTGAATTTTTTGCAGGGCATTCCCTCATTAAGGAATGTGGTAATAATCCTTGGTATTGGCCAGAGCAGGCCTATAATTTGGTGCTTAATTACACTTGAATTTATTTGCCGCTCTTAAGGAGACATGGCCTTGAAGATTGCTGTTTGCGTTAAAGCCGTGCCAGACACGGAAACTAAAATTGCCATAGCTGCGGACAAAAAGAACATCGACTACACAGGTGTTCGCTTTATTACCAGCCCCTATGATGAATTTGCCATAGAAGAAGCTCTCAAACAAAAAGAGAAGCATGGTGGCGAGACGACCGTCATAGCCCTAGGTGGTGCTGAATGTACCGATGTACTGAGGGATAGTCTCGCTCGTGGAATAGATAGTGCTGTGCACTTAAATGATGCCGATTTTGCCAATCTTGATACTTTGTCTACAGCTAAAGTGTTGGCTGCTGCAATTAAAGATGGTGGTTACGATCTGGTTTTGTGCGGTCATCAGGGTGCCGGTGGCGATAACAGCCAAGTACCTTCGATGTTGGCTGAACTTCTAAGTTGCGCTCAAACCACTATGGTGCTCAAGCTTGAAGTAGACGGTACTACTTTTAAGGCTGAACGCGAAATCGAAGGTGCGCACGAATCAGTCGAAGGCACTTTACCTGCTGTCATTAGCTGCCAGAAAGGTTTGAATGAGCCACGCTACCCTGGCATCAAAGGTGTAATGGCTGCTCGTCGCAAAGAAATCGCTGTCAAAGATGCTACGGCTCTGGGAGTGAAAGGCACTGTCGGTGCTGCAAACGTCAAAGTGCGCATCAAAGAAATGATGTTGCCACCAGATCGTCCGCAAGGTCGCAAAATCGAAGGCGACGTTGATAGTCAAGTTAAAGAGCTGGTCAGTTTGTTGCACAGTGAAGCTCACGTGCTTTAGAAACTGCAAGATAATTTCCTAGGAGAATGAAAAAAATGTCGCAAGGCTATCTGGTTTTTGTCGAACAGCGCAATGGCCAATTGAGAAAAGCTTCTGTTGAGGCTCTTTCTGAAGCAAAGCGCCGGGCCCAAAGTGGTGAGAGTGTTACTGCTTTTTTGGTCGGCAGTGGTGTAAAAGCACTTGCTGCTGAAGTGGCAAAGTACGAGCCAAGTTCTATTTTGGTTGCTGATGGTGAGCAATTCGCTAGCTATTCAACTGAAGCATTTACAGCGGCTGCTGCAGAAGCAGTGAAAAAGAGCGATCCGCGCTATGTGTTTGCAGCTCACACTGCCATGGCCAAAGACTTCATTCCTCGCGTTGCCGCTCGTCTTGATGCACCTTGTATCGCTGATGTTATGGCCTTGCAACAAGAAGGTTCTAACCTTTTGCCTGTGCGGCCGATGTATTCGGGTAAGTGTTGGGGCGTCTATGAGATTGATGCACCACTTTCATTCATAACCCTTAGACCCAATGTCTTTGCCGTCAATTCTCCAAGTGGTTCAAGTGGTGCTGTTGAAGATTTGGCAGTTGCTAGCGATAAAGTTAGCGCTAAAGTTGTCGCTGTTCATGCTTCTGAGGGAGCCAAGGTTGAGCTTTCTGAAGCAGCAATAATTGTTGCTGGTGGGCGCGGCATTAAGGGGCCAGAAAATTGGCCTGTCTTGCAGTCCCTTTGTGATGCCCTTGGAGCTGCTCTAGGAGCTTCACGCGCAGTTGTCGACGCTGGCTGGATTGATCACCAGTTCCAGGTGGGCCAGACTGGTAAAACTGTCAGCCCACAACTTTATTTCGCTTGCGGAATATCAGGAGCGATTCAGCATTTGGCAGGCATGTCGTCGTCTAAGGTAATCGTGGCAATAAACAAAGATCCCGATGCTCCGATCTTTAAATTTGCCAATTACGGAATCGTCGGCGATGTCTTAGAGATAGTTCCTAAGCTCACTAACGAAGTGCGTAAGTTGCACGAGCATAACTAATAACTAGCAGTTAGATTAAGCAAAACAGAGCTGACAACTATTTTGTTAGCTCTGTTTTTTACTTAGATTTTGACGGCGTAGCGGTTTTCAACGTAGTCGTTAACTAGCTTGATAAAGTCTTGGGCCAAGTTAGGTCCGCCTAAGGTGGTGAAATGTTTACCATCGATATAGACCGGTGCACGCGGCTCTTCTCCAGTACCAGGCAGAGAAATCCCAATGTCGGCGTGTTTCGATTCGCCAGGGCCGTTGACGATGCAGCCCATCACCGCTACTTTCAATTCTTCGACACCTGGATAATGCTGCTGCCAGCGGACGCGCTCGGCCATTAGGTGTTGTTGAATATCTTGGGCCAGCTCTTGGAATACAGTGCTGGTCGTTCTACCGCACCCAGGGCAGGCTGTTACTTGCGGGTTGAAGGAGCGGATGCCCAGGGACTGCAGAATCTGCTGACACACCTGCACTTCTTGTTCGCGAGCAGCACCCGGGGCCGGTGTCAGGCTGACTCGAATAGTGTCGCCAATGCCTTGAGCAAGCAATACTGAGAGGGCTGCCGTGGAGGCGACAATGCCTTTCATGCCCATGCCGGCTTCGGTGAGACCGAGGTGCAGGGCGTAGTCGCAAGAGGCGGCCAGTCTTGTGTAAACGCTGACAAGATCTCTTACTTCTGAAACTTTAGCAGAGAGGACAATTTGGTTTTTGCTTAGGCCATATTTTTCTGCCACCGCTGCCGATGACAGGGCACTTTCGATAATGGCGTCGATCAATACTTCGTGACCATCTTTCGGCTCAGGCAGTAAGGCATTTTCATCCATCATTTTCGCCAACAGCTCTTGGTCTAAAGAGCCCCAGTTGACGCCAATACGTACTGGCTTCTGCCATTTGAGAGCAGCTTCGACCATGGCCCTAAAGTTGCCATCATGTTTCTCGCCGCGGCCGACATTGCCAGGATTAATGCGATATTTCGCTAGTAGTTTGGCGCAATCATGGTACTCAGACAGTAACAAGTGGCCGTTATAGTGAAAATCGCCCACTAGCGGAGTGTCGTAGCCTCGTTTCTCTAGCAGACTAACAATCTTAGGCACTGCCTTAGCTGCTTCTTTTGTGTTGACTGTAATGCGCACAATCTCTGAGCCAGCGTCAGCTAACTCAATTACTTGATTGGCGGTTGCCTGAGGGTCTTCAGTTGGTGTATTGGTCATAGATTGAACCAATACAGGGCTTGCACCACCCAGTTCTTTATTGCCGACTTTAACCACGGCCGTATTTCTTTTTTCAGTAAATGTCATAGCCGAGATCATACTTGAAAGTTGCTAACAGTCCCAGATATCTGGATAATTTTCGCGGAAACTAAATATTTCAAAATGGTCATGGTCGCTCTCAGTCGCTTTGTTTGTCTTGCTTTTGAGGCCAAGTATTAAGTGGTCAAGAACGCTCACCCCCAGTACCTTGCCTGCTGCTATGAGCTGCTTGGTGGTTTCGAAGTCTTCTTTTGAGGGTGTTAGTTTGGCCCCAGAGGGATGATTGTGACAAACCAAAATTGCATAGCTATTGGCAACCAGCGCGGCCTTGAAGACTTCTCTTGGATGCACCAGTGAAGCTGAGAGTGTGCCGTGCGAAACTTCGTGTAGACCAATCACTTCAAATTTAGTATTGAGGTGTAAGCTGACAAAATGTTCTTCTGAAGCAAAGTGCAGAGGGCGTAGAAGCGATGCTGCATCTTCTGCCGATTTTATGGCAGGAAAGGTTGGTTTTAGATTGATCTCTTCTTTCACTAAGCAGAGCTTAAGCTTCGGAATTTGATATTCGAGCAATGTACTTAGCTGTACAGCTTTTTTCTTTCTTGCTTTCACTTCTGTGTTCATTGAATCTTCCTCAGCGCAATCTGCCAGTGTTCTTGTTAAGACGTTGCCAGGCTTTCGAAAGTTCAATAGATTGGAAAATTGATTTCTAAATTTTGCTCTTTAGACTTGCTGTGTTTTCCATACGCCTGATTTAAAGCGCCAGACAGCCAGTAGTCCGATGATCGACGAAGATGCTGCAATGCCTAGCCAGATGCCTGGTGGACCTAAGGCCAGGCCATATTGAGTGGTGAGCAGAAAGGCCAAGGGCAATCGCACTACTGTCAAACAAACTATGCCAATCCACATGGGCCATTTTGTATACCCGGCACCAGTCAGTGCACCAAATAAAATGATCCAGCAAGCTGTCAGCGGCTCTGAAAGCCCAACAATGCGGAAGTAATCTGCTGTGCAGCTAACAACACTGGGCTCACTACTCATCATGCTGGCAATGGGCGTGGCGAAAGTAAACATAATTAGGGCTGTAGGAAACTCAATGGCCAAGCCAATCTTCATTGCTTGCCAGCCTGTAGCCTCGGCCCGCTCTGGCTTTTTTGCACCAAGATTTTGACCAACTATTGTGCCAATTGAGGTGGCAAGTGCGTGAAGGGGCAGGGTGCAAAGCATCTCTTCAACTCTAAAGCCGATGGTCCAAGCGGCCTGACAGGCGGTGGGATCTTTAGTCATGGCAAAAATGAGAAAAAGAGCAAAGTTACCCATTACCCAAGCTAGATCTTGAATGCATGTAGGTAGACCAATTTTTAGTATGCGCCAGATCCATTCTTTGGTTTCTTTTGTCAAACCCGCTTTGATGGCTGGCCAGAGGCTGAGCGAGCCGGCCAGGTCAGACTTTGATAAGAGATAGAGATTGAGCGACATGCCCACTAAGCCGCCAGCAAGCCAGGCCCAGCCAATGCCAGAGACACCTAACTGAGGCCAACCTAAACAAAGGAAGAAGTCAAGGCCAATGATGACAACGGCCATGAAAAACCAGTTGAGCAGTGGTACTCGTGAATTGCCGATGGCACGAAACATTGAGTGGGCTGTCCAGACCACAGTGAATGGAAGCTGTGAAAGGAGATCGATAGAAAGATATTGCCAGCCGAGATCTTGCACATGGGAGTTTGCCCCGGCCATGGCAAGCAATGGCTTGGCCATGGCCCAACCAGCCAAAGTAGAGAGCACACCAAATATTATGCAAAAAATCAGCGACTGCCTGCCGGCTTCTACAGCTTGCTTGTAGTCACGCGCTCCCCAGAACCGACTGATTAACGCCATGGTTCCTGACGATAAAGCTACAGTCATAAGTAGCATGAGAAACCAAATTTGATTACATATTCCGAGAGCTGCCTGTACCTCAGAACCGAGCTTGCCGGCCACCCAAATGTCGACGAAGCTAGCCGATGAAATTACCAGCATTTGCACCATCATTGGCCAGCTCATATGCCAAATGGCAGCCCAAGTTGAACCACTGACCAATAGGTCAGTGGTTTGAGTCTCGCTAGAATCTGATTCAGACTTAGATTGAGGCGAGATTTCGGGCTCTTCTAAAGGAGAGGACATCGACAACTCTCTTTTTACATCGCTTTCACTTTTGCTTGCTTGCTAAGAGCGAACTTACTAGACTATAGGTTGGTTAGCGGTTTAGAAAGGGTTAATTACGAAGTTTGACGTGTGAAGAGATTGTTTTTCGCAAACCGGATGTCAACGAACTTTTCGTTGCTGCCTTGAGACAACTTGCCTTTGAGGAGCCGGTCAGTCGCTTTGCCAGAATGCGTAAAACTGTTGCAAAGCAATGTGCAAAGAATCCGGATAGTAAGCCGTTGTTACGTTCGATAGAAAGTAATTATTTAAGTCTGGCAAAAGCTTTTGGACAAATATTCGGCCCGCAAAATGTTGAGGAACCAAGCCTTTCTCAAATTCTCAGCTTGGCTATAGCTCTTGATGACTTGCGAGTCTTCAGCGAAACGGCCTTGACCATTTGGTATCAACAGTTTCAACAACATCAACCAATTGGCGCTGAAGCTCAGCTTAGTGAAAAAATGCACGGCTTGCTTGCCCTGCTTGGTCGTAACCGTTCTCCGGCTGCTCAGGCTTGGTTGCATGCTTGTTTCCTTGCGACCATTGATTGGCGCTTTGGTGAATGGGCAGAGCTCAACAAGAATGAAAAAAAGGAAGATTTGGAACGAGTTCTTTTGGTCCAAGAGATTTTTCACGAATTGAAGGCCGAAGGCCTAGCTGCTGGCCATGCCGCTTTGCCTCTCTTAAGTGTTGAAGGCTTAGCCGACAAAGTTTATCAATGTGCCAAGAAATTGGCTGGAAAATTGCGACCTAATCTTTTACTGCTTGTGGAAGGGCAGACTGAAGCCATTGTTTTGCCTCACTTTGCACGCTTATCTGGTTTGTCGTTTAGCCAATTTGGCGTAGAAGTTATTGCCAGTGGTGGGGCTAAGCAAGTTGCTCGTCGCTATCTCACTATCAAAGATACAGTGCGCCTGCCAATTGTTTGTGTGCTGGATGGCGACGCAGAACAGTCAGCTGAACTAATCGAAGATTCGCTGCGCGATTGTGATCGACTGGTATCGCTGGCGGTGGTAGAGCTAGAAGATTGCTACTCATATGAGCAGCTGCTCTATTTGCTCGAGGAGCATTTAGCAAGATTTGGCCAAACTCTCGCCCAATGTGACTTTGCCCTGCCTGAAAGCGGTCGGCGTAAAGATGCCCTGAACAAAATTTATCGCGATCGCGGCCTAGGAGATTTCGATAAAATCGGCTTTGCCCAAGAAGTTGTTCAGTCGTGTAAGAAGAGCAGCGATGTTCCCCTTGAGATGACCAAGGTAGTTGATGCCGTGCGGGGAGCACTATCGACGGGTCACAGTTTAAATGGCTGACCCGAAGACTAAAACGAAGAACCAAAATCAGAGTCAGAAAAAGACGTCATTAATTGCCACATTGCTGTCCACTGCTCTCTGGATTTTGAGCATAATTCTTGCTTTCCAAATACCTGCCACTAGTCGCCTTATATGGCTGCCAGACTCTCTGCTTTTGCTTGGCTTTGTGCCCTTGCTTGTGCTGTCCAAGCAATCTTGGCTGGTGCTCCTATTTGGCTTATCTAATGCTTTTATTGGCTTCTTTCTTCTGGTTTTAGTGCATTTAGAAAGCGACAAATTTGTCGGTGAAGTACTGCTGATGAAGCAGCACTTAGTAACCATGCATTCGCCATGGGCTTGGCTCACCATCGGGCTGCTCACTGCGATCTGGGGTGCCATGGCTAGCACCATTGATATTGTCAAATTGATTAGACGCCACTTACATTGATGTTTGGTTTCTGCGTCCAAGTTTTACTGGAGCTGTTCCGTCTTCTGGAATAAGCACACGGGCGAGAAATTTCTTTTCTTTTTCCCATTTTTTAGGCACGGTGCCACAGATTTTTATCAGGTGATTGAAGCCCTGCATGCTCTGATCGGCAAATTCTGCGTTCTTAGCTACAAAAAGCCATTGCTTAACGACGAAGTTGTACAAAGCTGGATCGCGATCTTTTTGTTTGATCAACTTTTTCTCAAGGGCTTCAGCGTAGAGCAGTCGACCATCCATATCAGCCGGCGATAACTCCACGGACCGCTGCAAAACCATAATGGCGCGATCGAGCTTGCCAAGGCGCATTGCTTGTTCGCCTTCGATGCGAAGGCCATTGGCCGAAGGTACACCCAGTTCTAGAAACTGGTCTGAGGTGACTACTCCGTGGTGGTCTTGCCCGATTTCTGATGTGTCTACGAAGAGATCATCGTAGGCTGCCATTGCCTTGTTCGGAAAAACGAATTGAGTCGAGATCACTGTTGACACTGCTAATGTCAGTGCCAGTGCACCCGGGATACGCTTAGTCATTTTCAACGACTCGGTCATTGTTTTCTCCTTACTACTTGAGGGCTGCTTTTTCTTTAGCGGGGGCACTCTTTCCCGCAGCTTTTAAATCTTGTATTGCTTTGCCTAAATCAGAGGCACCATAAACAAAGTTACCAGCTACCATAGCTGTCGCGCCATTGGCCACAACTTGTCTGGCAGTATCGGCATTGATACCACCATCGACTGAAATGTGAACATCTGGGCGCCCTGCCTCTTCAAACATTCTTCTTAGATTGGCAATCTTGGGTAAGACTTCGGCGATAAATTTTTGACCGCCAAAGCCAGGGTTTACAGACATAATCAAAACTAAATCGAGGTCTTGTAAGACATATTTAAGTGTCTCTTCTGGTGTGGCTGGATTAAGCGCCACTCCTGCTTTTTTGCCAAGCGAGCGAATATGCGACAGGGTACGCTGCAAATGGTGGCAAGCTTCTTGGTGCACCGTGATGTAGTCAGCGCCAGCTTCGGCAAAATCAGAGAGATATTTATCTGGATCACTAATCATCAAATGGACATCGAGCGGTAATTTGGTCACACCCTTAAGGCATTTGACTACGGGGGCGCCAATCGTCAAGTTCGGTACAAAGTGGCCATCCATAACATCTACGTGTATCCAATCGGCTCCCCCAGCTTCAGCACGACGAACTTCTTCTCCTAGGCGGGAGAAGTCGGCGGATAAAATTGAAGGAGCTACGATTACGTTCATAATTTGCACTTTTGCTTTTCACTTGACAGTGTAATGATGCCCTTCTCGAAGGCAATGGTCAAGCGGCAAGTCGACCCTTTAAGGCTCTCTCTCTATCTCTGGTATGAAGTTTTTTTTAGCCGAGTGCGCAAAGCACCAGGTAGCTTGGTTCCCGTCCATTCTGCGCTTGCCAAGAAGGGGCGTCTAAATTCGATAATAAGATGCTAATTGTTAGCGCATACAATATATGTCTAAATCAATAACTACTTCGAGCACTTTAAGCATCAGTCTAGCTAGGTAAACCATGATCAGCCATAAATTGACTACCGAACAGCAAGAGTACCAAAAGTTGGCTCGCGATTTCGCCGCCCGTGAAATTGCTACCCAAGCACCAAAATACGATCAATCGGCTGATTTCGCCGGTGATATTTTCGCTAAACTTTGGCAAACTGGGCTTGCCAACGCTGCTGTACCAGAGTCTCTCAACGGTCTTGGTCTGAGCTGCTTTGATAATTGTCTAATTGCTGAAGAATTGGCCTATGGTTGTAGTGGTATCGCTGGTAGTGTTGAGGCGTCTTCGATAGCCCAGCAATTTGTCATTGATTTTGGTAGTGACGAGCAAAAATCAAAGTTTCTATCGCCCTTGATAGACGAAGCCTGTCTGGCCGGATTTGGCATGGCGGGGGGGATCAAAAGCGCCAGGGTATTTTACCGCAAGGAAGGCGAACGATTTGTATTGAGTGGCAAGCACCCTGCTTTCGTTAACGCTGGCATTGCTCAGTGGTATCTTGTGGCAGCCAGTGAGGACCGTCGTGAGGTCACTAGCCGTGGCAGCGAACTAGTTAGCAAAGAGCGATTTAGCTATTTCGTGGTGGGAGCAGACGATGAAATTGATTTTGGTGAACGAGCGCCATCGATTGGGCGTAGAGCTCAAGTTATAAGTTCGGCTCGCCTTGACGAAGTTTATTTGCCTGCTTCTGCTCTCTTGGGGGCTGAAGGCGAGGGCGAGCATATGTATCGTCTGGCATTGACTCGAAACTATGCTCTCATCGCAGCGGGAATGGTCGGTGTCGCACGTAGTGCTCTCGACCATGCTCTAAAATATGCCAAAGAGAGAATGACTTTTGGTGTGGCTATAGCTCAGCACCAAGCTATTAGCTTTATGTTGGCTGATATGGCGAAAGACATCGAAGCGGCAAGACTCCTTGTTTATCAGGCAGCACAACTAGCGGATCAAGGTGTTGTTTCGACCACCGAAGCTGTTTGTGCTAAAGCTTTTGCTCAAGAAATGGTGATGCGCGTCACTACAGATGCAGTACAAGTATTTGGTGGCTATGGCTTCTCCCGCGAGTATCCGGTTGAGAAACTCATGCGTGATGCCAAGGTCTATCAGCTCTTTGAGCACACTGCAGAAGGTCTAAAAGTGGAAATGGGCCGTCATTTAGTCACAGCAGTCTAGCTATGGATGATTTCAATTTTGTAAAGGGCCAACTTCTTGGTGTCAAAGCGCCCCCACTTTTTGAAAAAGAGTATATCTATGAGATAACTGGGGCGGGTGACAAAGTGATTCGCGCCAGTCTGCGTAATTCACCGAAAGTAAAGAAGCAGTGGACTCATGAGCAATTTGCATTGCTGCTGGAGCACGAAATTATTAGACTAATAACTTAAGTTCGAGTCTAGTTCGAGCTTAGTGCGATTTTTTGTTCGTTGATTTTTTCGATTTTGACTTCTTATTGGCCGCTTTGGCAGGGGTCGGCTTGACCACGTCGGCAGTAGATTTTTTGCCGATGCCATCTAGGCCAAGTTTGGTTAGAATTGCTGCCAGTGGACTGATGGCCCTATCGCTTTTCTTAACTAAGCCACCATCAAGGCTGATTTTGACGGCGCAGAAAAATAAGGCTATACCTAGAGCGACAGAGACAAAATTTAGCGACACCCAGCGCATGTTGCTGTCTAGAGTCGTGGTGCGCTTGGAATGCTTAAATCTTGCTACCGTCATCAGGTCGTCAAGGCGGCGAGTGACATCAGCCGGGCGTATACCCGATCGCATGCCGCTTCCCATTTTACTGGTCTTGCCGCTGTCTTGGCCGGTTATTGGCCGGCCACAGACGACGCAGAACTTAATCCCGTAATTGAGTTTCGCGCCGCAGTAGGGACAGGAACCTGACATTGTGAAAGTACTTCCTAGCTTATTCTAGTTTGGGCATTGCTCTTAGGCCAAGGCTTAAGATGCACCGCCCTCGGTGTCACAATATCGATTGACCATTTCTGATATAGATGATCTATCGTGTGCCAGTGTTTCTTGTTTGCCCACAAGTTCAATGGTTCTCGCTTTTAACTCTTCAATTTGTTGCTCAATAATTTTGATCTCCTCGGAAATTTCCGATTCAGTCAAATTCAGTGCTTCGGAAAGAGTACCGAATGCTCTCTCAAGCTCGCTAACCGCCATGCGAATCCTTTCTCCGTCTTTATCTCAGAACCAAAGTTATTCTACCCGTTATCCCAGTCTCTAACTCATATTCTCAGATACCTGCTCCTTGTAAAAATACATCGACTGGGTCTTGGTCCACTGACTTCAGGTCGACACTTGAATTAATACCCGAATTAGCGGGGTCGCTTGTGTCAAGGGCAAGTTCTGGGCAAACTTTATCTTTGAATACTTCTAACTCTTTACTCTGCTGTTTGAGCTTGCCTTTGAGATCTCTGACAGTACCCTCAAGTTCTGAAAGCTTGCTATGTAGCGACTTGATTGCCTGAGCTTCGATGTCAGGTACGTCCTCTTGGGGCTTTTCTGGTGCTACACGTTCACCATTGCGGTATATAACCCGACCAGGAACCCCAACCACCACAGAATTATCAGGCACATCTTTGAGTACAATCGAGCGCGAAGCTACCCTGACATTGTCACCGACAGTGATTGCACCTTGAATTTCTGCACCGCTGCCGACAATCACTCCTTTGCCCAGGGTGGGATGGCGCTTGGTGTCGCGAGAAATTGCACCCTGGCGGGCGGCCGCCCCAGCGCCCAAGGTGACTCCTTGATAAATTACACAATCATCGCCTACTTCTGCGGTCTCCCCGATGACAACACCCATGCCGTGGTCAATGAAGACTTTTCTGCCAATGGTGGCGCCGGGGTGAATCTCAATTCCAGTGAATACCCTGCCGATATGTGAAATGAGGCGCCCTGGAGTGCGGAAACCACTTTTCCAGAGGGTATTGGCAATTTTATGAAAGAAGAGAGCATGGAAGCCGGGGTAGCACAAAATCACCTCTAGGCGGCTTCTGGCTGCCGGATCTTTGGCTAGTATGTTGTCCAGGCTTTCTCTTAGATACATTTTTGAACGGGAATCCTCGAAGTCCTCTTGGCAACCGGCTCTTAGGGCTTAAGAGCGTTTAGAACGCCTACGTAGAGGGGATATATAAGTTGTAATTAGTTTGATTGCTGATCAAACTAATTGCTGAAATCAGAAACAAATTACCACTATTGCCGACTTTTTTGGCCTTTATCGTGGTTCCCCCATCGAATAGCGACCATAAAGATGAGAAATTTGTCTAGATTCTTGGCAACCCGTATAGAACCATAGGCGCAAGTTGATTATAGGTTTTTAAGTCAGGTCGATGCCCCAAATTTCACCAGCTAGCAGTGATAAGCCCGAGGACTCAAAGAAGCCCGCGACTGCTGCTGCCAATCCATTGCTCGACTCAATCATGGCCAATCCGACTAAGCGTGCTGAGGTTAAAGCTAAGACCCCTAGTCTTTTAGAAACTGCCGGAGCGTTCTCATCTGGAGCTATAGATGCTGGTATTAGTACCGCTGCTATTGTCCTGCGGCCCGATGCTAAAAAAGGTGGGGCGGCTTCAAATATCGTTCTCAATCTATATGATGTGGTCAAAGACCCTGTGCGCACTGCCACTGGTCTTAAAGATCAGACCGTAAAGGCCTATCAGACAGTTAAAAGCGGTGATGTCTTAGGTATTGCCCACCTCAGTGGCGCTCTGGCTTTCACCGTAGGTACTGCTGGATTGGGCGGCGCCAACACTGTGGGTCGAGTCGGGGCGCGCACCGAAGCTTTATTGGGGGCTGAACAGGCATTTAGTCGCACAGCAGTAGCTCAAACCCTGGTCCGGGATGCCGGTGCTGTTTTGAAAACTGTCGGCAAAGAATCTATAGATGATCTTGCCTTGGCCGGAACTAAGCGTCTTCCAGAAGGCTTAGTGCCCAAAGTGGCCGAAACTACTGTCAAGCCAGGCACGATTCTATCTACAGTAAAGCCTTTTAGCGAAACACTTAGATCGATTTTTAGCCCTGCTAGCGAGTCACTGGCTGCACGCTTAGAGCATAATTTTGGCAACGGCCGTGCTTTTGCTAGTACTGAAAGAGCTACTGCAGCTAAAGCGGCAGTTAACCCTATTGAAGCTGCACCTGCTCTTAAACCAGTAGGCGAACTGCCACACACTACCCCTAAACCAGTAGTTGAGACCCCAGTAGCAAGAGTCGAGACCCCAGTCGTAAAAGTCGAGACGCCAGTAGTAAAAGTCGAGACTCCAGTTGCAAAACCAGTAGTAGCTGAGACTCCAGTCGTAAGAGCTGAGACTCCAGTAGTAAAAGTCGAGACTCCAGTTGCAAAACCAGTAGTAGCTGAGACGCCAGTCGTAAGAGCTGAGACCCCAGTAGTAAAAGTCGAGACTCCAGTTGCAAAACCAGTAGTAGCTGAGACTCCAGTTGCAAAACCAGTAGTAGCTGAGACTCCAGTCGTAAGAGCTGAGACTCCAGTAGTAAAAGTCGAGACCCCAGTTGCAAAACCAGTAATAGTTGAGACTCCTGCTATCAAACTAGACGCTGGAGCTTTAACACAAGTGGTCGAGCGTGACACTCTGGCGTTGCGCAGCCAGTCGCGCAATTTAACAGAATTGGTTGAGCAAAGTGGCCTTGTTAAAGGGCCTACGAGCGTGAGCGAAACTCTCACTGCCACAGTTAAAAAGCTCGATGACATTCTTGAAAATGGTCCCAGGCTTTCTAGCCAAACGGCAAGAGAACTGGAAGCTGTGGTTAAACAGCTTGAGCGCCCAGAGTTTGCAAAATTCTTTGCTGAGAATCCTAAGGCCGCCCAGGTTTTGCAGGATATAAAAGGAACAAGCACTTCTTTGACAGAGGCAGCGACTTCACTTGAAAAAGTAGCTCTGCCGAATGCCACTACGCCTTTGTGGGTGCAAGAAGTTACTGCCAATTTGAGCGATAACTTGGCTATTAAAAGTCCAGTGATTCAAGGCGCAGCTGAGCAAGGCCTAGTTAAGGTCGAAGGCCTAGGAGCCAAGCTCACTGAAAGCGGTGTCAAGGTCAGCGATGAAGTAGCAATCTCGTTACAAACCGTTGAACGCAGCCTCAAAACTATTGTTGAAAAAGGTGCAACTCCTCAAGTTGTTGATGATTTAACTAGGGCCATGCGCTCAGTTGAGCAAAATCTAGGCAAAGAAGTTCTCGAATCGCCAGCTGGCAGAAATTTATTGGAAGCAAGACAGTCAGTTAACTCTATTGCTAGTGCGCAAGCTGAGCGCCGTGGCATAGGTCCGATTAAGGCTGAGGCTCCCGCAGTTAACCCATTAGCTAACCCAGTAGCCGATATCCCTGTATCCAAATTAGACTCTGGAATCGCTGCTCAAGTAGTCGAGCGTGAAAGTCTGGCGTTGCGCAGCCAGTCGCGCAATTTAACTGAAGTGGTTGAGCAAAGTGGCCTTGTTAATGGGCCAACAAGTGTTAGCGAAACGCTTACTGCCACAGTTAGAAAGCTAGATGACATTCTAGACGGTCCTAAGCTATCTAGCCAAACCACCGTAAGAGAAGTAGAAGCTGTCATTAAACAGCTAGAGCGCCCTGAATTTGCTAAATTCTTTGCTGAGAATCCAAAGGCCGCTCAGCTTTTGCAAGACATAAAGGCAACTAGCACTTCGTTAACAGAGGCCGCTACTTCACTAGAAAGAGTATCTCTACCGAATGCAACTACGCCTTTCCGTGTGCAAGAAATTACTGCCAATTTGAGCGATAATTTGGCCAGTAAAGGCCCAGTATCCCGAGTTGCCGCTGAGCAAGGCTTGATTAAAGTCGAAGGTTTAGGCGCCAAGCTGACAGAAAGCGGAGTGAAGATTAGCGATGAAGTCGCAAGTTCACTACAGACCGTTGAACGTAGCCTTAAGACCATCGCTGAAAAAGGCGTCACTCCTCAAGTTGTTGAAGACCTCACGAGAGCCATGCGTTCAGTTGAGCAAAGTCTCGGCAGAGAAGTCTTAGAATCCCCAGCTGGCAAGAGTTTACTCGAAACCAGGCAGGCCGTTAATTCAATTGTTACTGCTCAAGCTGAGCGCAGTGGTATCAGTCAAATTGAACGCAGCCTGAAGGTTATGGAAGATTCTGGTATCAACCTCCGTCGTCAGAATGGTGACTTTGCCCAGCTATTGAAAGAGACAGCACCGAGTGCCAAAAATAGTGCAGTTGTTGAACGATTGAATGGTACGGTGCGCCAAATTGACGAAGTTCTTGAGTCTTCAGCGCAGCCTGTTGCTAAGGCAAGAGAAATACAACAACTCGTTAAACAATTTGAGCGCCCCGAATATCATCAATTCTTTGTAGAAAATCCTAGAGCTGCTCGTTTGCTCGAGGATATGAAAGGTTCGACTACAACTATTGGCAATTCAGCTATAAAGGTAGAGTCTTCTGCCTTGGCCTTAGAACGTATTGAAACTGTTGCCAAATTTGGTGAGCAGACTACTGTAGTGGCTTCGCAAGTAGAAAAGCTAGCTTCATCGTTTACGGCCGAAGTTAAACTTCCTAATGTTGCCACTGAGTTGAAGCAGATAGCCGACGACCTCAAAGCCATTAAGACTGGCGCTAATCCTGATTTAGCCATGAGTTCCGTGCGCAACCGTATTGAAGTAATTGAAGCTAGTGGTGCACGCAATCTCGCTCGAGAACTAAAAACTACTGTGTCAGAGCTCGAGAAAGGTTCTGCTGCCGTTAGCCGTGTGCAAAGAATGGAGGCCTCGGTCGGCGCCATTGAGCGTGAGGCTGGCAAAATTGGCACTCAGGCTGAGAAGCTTTCTAGTGGTTTGGCAGATGATTTGCGCGTAGCAGAAAACGCTAGTGTAAATGTTGGTGCAAAGCCCGTGGCCACTGTTGAAGCTAAAGTTGCCGAAAATCTAGATTTTATTTCTAGACAGTCGAAAAATCTAACCAACGCTGTTGATGATGTTCAGGCTGTTACTCGCATCAAAGAGTCGCTAGCTAAAATCGATGAAATGGGAGGGCAGGCGCTCTTTACCGGCGAGAAAGCCATTGCTTACCGTGAATTGAAGCAGTCAGTTGCCGCTCTTGATCGTGCTGCTGTTGAAGCCCAAGGATTGAGGGCTTTCGAAAACAGTACCCAAGCTATAGTTCGGGAAGCCGACAAGATGGTCGGGGTCACCGCTCGCATCAGTGAGAATTCAGCTTTACGCGGTGACGCTGTTGTTACAGAGCGTTTGGCCAATGTTGAAAGAGCTGCTGCTGAAGTTAAGGCTGCTACTACTTTTGAGCAACAATCAAGTGCTCTGAAAAGCCTCAGCCGTGAAATTGATGATCCGCGCTTGCAGAGTTCTTTGGGCAAATCGATTGAAGGCCGTCAGGTTCTTGAAGAACTTAAGGTCGGTGTCAATAACCTCAAGCAGAATTTGGAAGTACGTGCTCTCGAACAGGCCACAGTCAAGATTGAAGCCCAAGCACCAGTAGCTGTGAAAGCGGCCCAGGGCCTTGAGCAAGCTGTGAGTAAAGAAGCTACATTGAGCAATAATGTACAGCTCAAGCAAGCCGTAGCAGATTATACAAAAGCTGCTGAAAATCTGACTGTGCGTTCTGAAAGGTCTGCTGCGCTCAAGCAAATGGATCAGCATTTGGCCGTGATTGAGCGCGAGATGCAAGCAATTAAGGTACCTAGTGGTCAAGTCACTACTGAGTTGAATGCTCTTAAACAGAGTCATAAAGTTGTTGCTGACTCTGTTAGCGATGCCAGTGTGCTGGCCCAGAGCGTTATTGAGAAACGCTTGCCCCATGTTGAAAATTTGTTGAGCCAAGTTGGAGTTTCTACTAGCTCCACTGTGCAAAGAGAGTTAATTCGACAAACTGCTGCAGAAATTCAAACTCTGCGTTATTTGGGTAGCGACACGACAGCACCAATTGCACTTCAGCTTGAGAAAGCTCAAGCTAACTTAGTGGTGGCTGCCAATCAGCTAGAAGTTGCGGCTTATAGCAAATCGCTTATTAAGTTGGCCGCTAACGGTGATGCTGTTGCAGCCGGTAAGCTTCTCTTTGCCGGACTGACATCAGACGGATTTAGAACTACATTCCAAGACTTCTTTACTGTTCGCGGTCACATGGTGCCGTTGATTGGCGGGGGCGGTGACGCTGGCCGTATGATGCGCACATTGTCTGCTGGTGATGACATTTTCGCCTTAAACAGAGCTGCTATTTTCAATCCTAATGTTGTTCGTGCCCTCAGTGGTGCCACCATGACTCTAGGTCTTGGCGCTATGGCGGTGAGCGGTTCTATGCGTGACGTGCTTGATGTGCGTGATGCTAACAGAGAAGCAGAACTGCATAATTTCTCCCCTGATAACAAAGCTGAACAAGATACAGTGGATAAACCACAAGCAATTGTTAAACCTGGCGACGAAGCTAAAGTTGATACCAAAGATCCGCGCGAATCTAACGATGTTATTGCTGTCAGTGCCCAGGCTGTTGCCAGCAGGCCCGATGTTACGTTTAGTTCCACTGGCCAAGCGATAGTACGCACTGCCTATTCTTCCGAATTGCGCAATCGTGCCACCTCAAGCAGTGCCTCTAATCTTTCGCTTTCGCCAATCATTCGCTCAGTTGCTCTTAATAAGGAAGGCGCCCCGAAACCAGAAATTGGTGCCTTTGGTCTAAAGCTTAGCGATCCTGACTATGAGCACAAGAAGTTCTTAATGGCAGCCTACGGCGCTGATCACTTCATTGGCAAAGGCGCTGAGCCCACGCCTGTCGAGCTGAACAACTTGGTCTTCCTGAGCTCACAACAGCTCAATTTGAAGACCTCAGGGGTGGTGCGCACAGATGGCAATCGCTTTGAGAAGCCCGCTAGAGACGCCTTCGTCATTGCGCCAGCTATGTCCTTAAGCAGCCCAATGTCGCTTTTGAATTCTGGTGCTAGTGGTCGAAGCAACGGTTTAAGCCCTTACGGCAATACTACTGCTGGTACTCTTGGTGTGAATCAGACTGTCGCTGGCGCGAGGTCTTCTTCTGATACTAAACAATTGTTCTCCTCTCTGGCTGCTACCGCTAGTGAGGGCGGCAGTGGTCGTGGTAAGGTGACAGAAGGTGAGGAAAGAACTGAAGCTGATGTATTAGAGCAAGGCAGCACAGGTAGTTCGACCAATAACAATGGCGCCAATTTAGCTAATAACGACGATGATGATTTTGATGGAGAAGCTGGCAACGGTAGTAATAATATTGCATCACAGACTGTTGTAGCTCAGTCTAGCACTGCTCAACCAAATGTTGATCCGCAGTTAGCACAGCCCCGAACTGCTCTGCCTGGCCCACCTAAGAAGCGGCAGGCACCAATCAATCAGGCGGTGTAGGCTTTTAGAATAAGAACAGTATTGTGGCCGCCAAAGCCGAGTGCCTCGACCATGGCATATTTTATTTTGGCATCGCGGCACTTATGTGGCACATAATCTAGATCGCACATTGGATCCGGGACATCGAGATTGATGGTCGGATGAACTTTCTGGTTATAGATGCTTAGTGCTGCCACTGCAGTGCCGATGGCGCCAGCGCCGCCGAGCAAGTGCCCGACCATTGATTTTGTGCTCGAAATCGGAATTTTGTAAGCATGTTCGCCCAGTACTTGCTTGATTGCCATTGTTTCACGCTCATCGTTGAGCGGGGTTGATGTGCCGTGGGCGTTGATATAGTCAATATCGGTTGGTTCAATATTGGCGTCGCGCATTGCTTCTCGCATGGCGGCTGCCGCTCCTTCTCCGCTCTCGTGAGGGGCGACGATATGGTAGGCATCGCAGGTGGCCCCGCCACCAACTATTTCAGCGTAGATTCTAGCCCCGCGCTTGGTTGCGTGTTCTAGCTCTTCTAATATCAGTACAATAGCGCCTTCGCCAATGACAAAGCCATCGCGGTCTTTGGAAAATGGCCGGCTAGCACCTTCAGGGTCGTCATTTCGTTTCGACAAAGCCATCATATTGCCAAAAGAAGCCATACTGAAGGCATTTATGGCAGCTTCACAACCGCCTGAAATTACAGCGTCAGCACGGTTGTCTTTGATGTACATAAAGGCGTCAAATAGTGAATCTAGGCCACTTGCACAGGCTGTTGAATCTGCTTTAGCTCGCCCTTTGGCACCATATTCAATGGCAACTTGTCCTGAGGGAGCGTTGGGCATAAGACGTATGACAGAGCGTAAACCTAGCTTTCTTGCACCACCTTCAAGTAACTTGATGTGGTCTGCTGTTGTGGTTATCAAACCACCTACGCCGGTTCCTAAGAAAGTTGCCACACGTTCTGGCCGATTGGCTCGGACATCAAAGCTGGCGTCTTCAAGAGCTAATTTTGCTGCAGCCATGGCGAATAAGGTGACGCGGTCCATCTCTTTGAGCATAGAGCCGACCTTACGCTTATCTGGAAAAAAGTCTTGGATATTGAAGTCTTTTACTTCTGCAGCGATCTTAATTTCCAAGGCCACTGTACTGGGGTCGAACAATGTAAGCGGTGCAACGCCAGATTTGCCCGCGAGTAGAGCTTCCCAGCATTTGTCCTTGCCGATTCCAACTGGAGTTACCATCCCCAGCCCAGTAATAACTACCCTGCGCTCGCTCATTGATTCACTTTTCTTGTATATAAGTAGTAACCTGAATATTTTAGCGCGCTTGCCATTAATGCTAGGTTTGCAGTCCCTAGCTGATAATTAATTATCCTCTTTGAAACATGAATATCATGACGGAAAGTAGCGCAATGGCTAAGCTCTTAAATTAAACACTCGCCACCACTAATGGTGCCGTAATTGCTGTCGTAATCGTCTTCTTCAAAGAAGTGACACTGCTGATCTTCATTGCTTTCAGCTTCTGAGCTATCTGCCTCTGTCTCGTCTAGCTCTGTATCTAGATCGGTATCTAGGTCTAGGGCTGGCTCTTGGTCTAGATAATGAGCGCCGTCCTCTTCAAATTTTAGATCAACGTAGGCCCTAAAAGCTTCATCGGCAAAGCGGTTATCCACACCTTTGAGGAAGTTTTCAACCGGGTCTTTGTGAAGGCCGTATTGTTGACTGCCTGTTGCTACGTAACCATGATCCGGTGTCCAGATCAAATTTTCATTTTGATAAATGACATTGCCTTCTCCATAAGTCTCGTCGCGTTGCTCTCCGTTTTTCTTGCGGCGGCGAATCAAGCGTTCGTGAGAAAGTACATTTTTTTTGAAAGCACTGTCTAAATCGATACCGATATCTTTGTAATCAGGCTCGTGGCGGCCCACTAGGTTCCAGAAATGCTGGTTATGACTGGCTTCATGAACATGCGCCAGCTCATGTAGAACCAAGTAACGACGGCCACGTTCTGGGACGTTTTCGATGGCAAAACGTGAAAATGTAATTACTTTAGTTTTAAGGTTAATTTGAGCCAGCCTCGTGTACTTGGCTGAGCCAATTCGCACACCTCCAATGGTGACATTGAAGGTGGCGTCGTTTATGCGCTTGACGTAGGATTGCATGAACGATTTATATAGATTGAGTGTGGCTTTCGATATACCGTCTGCGCTCTCACCGGTTTGATCATCGGCTTTGGCCTTTGATTTCTCCAGATTGGCTGTGCGTCTAGTAAAATCGTGAAATCTGTTGTCTACTGTCACTTTTATACAGGTATTGCAAGTAGTGGCAAAATTATTTATCGATTGTGATAGCTTAAGGGTTTTAGCCGCTTATGGCAACTGCTTGAAAGGTACGTAGCAATGCAAAATCTAGCCAAACTAACTCTCATCACTGGCGGTGCCCGATCTGGGAAATCTTTTCTCGCTGAGACTATGGCGAAAAAAAGTGAATTACCGGTGATCTACTTTGCAACCATGGGCAAGGTAGCATCTGATGGCGAAGTTGTTGAAAGAATTGAGATGCACGTTGAGAGGCGCTCGCCCGATTGGCAGACTGTTGAAGAACCATTACTTTTGGCTAAAGCTATTGAGAAGCTAGAAGTCAGAGCCCCTAAGACACTTTGCTTGATCGATTGTCTATCACTTTTTGTCTCTAATCTTTTGCTTTCCATTCCCTACACAATTGAAAGTAGTGGGGTGCGCAAAGAGCTAGAAGAAAATATCTTGAGCGAAGTGGAAGAGCTTTTGACTGCTATGTCTGGGCGTGAAGATCTCGTATTCGTCGTTGTAACAAATGAAGTGGGTTCTGGTATTGTGCCTGATAACAATTTGGCCCGCAGTTACCGCGACCTGCTTGGGGTGGCTAACCAAAAGTTCGCCGAGCGTGCAGACCAGGTATTTATTGCAATTTCGGGCTTAGGCTTGCAACTGAAGTGAAGAAGTGAAGAAGTAAACTGGTTATAGGGCGTTAGGGCATAATATAACTATGAATTCAAGTCAGGCCACTGGGGCTGCTCCTCTTAATTTAGCGATATTGATAAAGCTGCTGAGGCCTAGGCAGTGGACAAAGAATTTAATTGCTTTTGCCCCTATTCTGTTTGCCGGACGCATGCTCGATGGTGATGCTCTTTTACATGCCTCAACGTGCGTCGTGGCGCTGTGTTTAATATCAGGCTCTGTTTATGTCTTTAATGACATTATTGACGTAGAAGCAGATCGTAAGCACCCTACTAAGTGTAAACGACCTATCGCAGCTAATTTAGTCAGTGTTAAAACGGCTTCTATAGTGGCTACTTTTGCCATGCTCGCGAGCTTTGTCATTGCTTATTTGACCAGGCCCGCACTTGGTTTAGTCTTGCTAGCTTATTTACTGCTGCAAACTGTCTATATTTTAAAGCTAAAGCAGCGCATCATACTTGATGTCTTTTGCATTGCTGCTGGTTTCGTTTTGCGCGCCCTGGCCGGTGGTGCGGCTGCCCATGTGCCTCTCTCTGCCTGGTTCTTGCTTTGTACTTCTCTGGGTGCGCTCTTTCTTGCCTTAGAAAAAAGGCGCCAGGAAATTAGAAGCTTGGGTGATCAAGCCAGCAGTCATCGCCAAGTGCTTGGTAAATACTCTGTTGAGCTTCTAGACCGTATGGAAGCGGCTATTGTGCCTAGTCTTATTACAGCTTATGCTTTCTACAGTTTTCAATCTCAGTATGGCCAGTGGATGATGGTGACATTACCGATGGTGCTTTATGGCATTTTGCGCTATCAAGTACTATCAGTGCGAGACAACAATACAGGTAGCCCAGAAGAGGTCTTGCTCAAAGATCGACCGATTCAAAATACAATTATTCTCTGGCTTCTGGCGTGTATTTCAGTTGTCTACGGTTGGTTACCCAAGCTGGCTGCTTCCTTGGTTCATACCATTGATTCTTGGCGACTGCCTATTTGATCTCCAACTTTTCAGCCTTTGCTTGTTCTTCTTTTATTTCCTTTACTTCTTTTGCTTTTTCGCTCCAAGGGCCAAGGGCAAAGAGCTTGAGCATGGTGGGGCTGATTAACTCTGCCTTTAACTGCGCGCTACTTTTGCTGTCACCCGAGGCCATCAGGGCGCTGAGCTTTTCTTGTTGTTCAGAACTGACGTCAAGGAAGCGGCAGCGGAAGCAGGCCCAGGTCAAGTCAAAGTTAGTCATGGCGGTTTTGGCGGCTAGGTTAGGAGCTCGCACAAATCGATCTTTCACCACTAGGGCAAAGGTCTGGCGATTGTCGTCACCGTCTACCGAGCGGTCTGGCTTACGTTTCTGATAAAGAAAGCAGGTCATGTCTGAGTAGGCGTTGACGGCATCTTCGGTCAGTACCGGTGGTCCAGAATCGGCAATGCGCACTGCACCGAGCAGGTCTTGTAATAGCTCAATGTCGCTCGAAGTTTCTTTGTTCTTGCTCAAATAGTGCCTAATTAAGGCGCGAAAGAGCAAGCGATAGCTTTCTTTGACGTCAAGTTCTTGCAATATTCTTGGTCTCAGAGCTTTCCACAGCGGGGCTACGCCAACAAAGTTGTTGTTTGGCGTAGCCAACTTGCTTGCCACTAACTTTGTTAACTGTTTCTTTTGATCTGACGAAAGCGTAGCTATGTTGAGCACTTCTTTGCGGTCGTCATCAATGTTGCTAGAAGCGCAGAGGGCAAAGAGCTCAAGCCAGCAGCGGGTGTCATCGAGGGTGACTATTGCTTCACTTGGTTCAATCTGAGCTTTTTTTAAGACTGCAGGGTTGGCTGGCACTTTTGTCTTTGGTTCAGTTTTCGCTTTGGCGCTCGAGGCTGGCTTGCTCGCGGCCGGAACTGCCGTAGTGGCAGGGGTCATTGTACTTTTTTCCTCATAACCCCAATCTCCTTGGGCCTGAGCTGGGGCGGCAAAGAATGGGCAAAAAAACAGCAGAAGCATCAACCGTTGGGGTTTTGCGCCCACTCTGGCTGGCTTTCTAGTGGCGACTATTTGGGTGAAATATGTGTAGAGTGGTGTTAGCGGCATCTAATTAGTCTACAAAAACTAAGCTGTGGTGTGATAATATCGGCTAAGAGCCCCGTGCAATCGGGTGTGAGAGATTTAGTACATATTAGAAATTCGGCAATGGAGGCCGGTTTTCATAAGAGGCAGCAATCATGTCATTACTGAAGATTAGATACTACCCTGATGCAGTGCTCAAGGCTAAGGCCAAAAAGATCACAATTTTTGATTCTTCGGTGCGCAAATTAGCTCAAGATATGCTCGATACTATGTACGAGAACGATGGAGTGGGCCTGGCAGCTCCACAGGTTGGCGTTTCTAAGCGCATGATGGTGATCGACGTCAGCGGCGAAGAAGAGACCCCAAGGCCTATCGTTTTTATCAATCCTGAAATCATTGAAAAAGATGGTGAAATGACTGGCCAGGAAGGCTGTCTAAGTTTCCCCGATGTCTTTTTTGAGGTTAAGAGAGCTTCTAAAGTTGTGGTCAAATTCCAGAATCTTAAGGGGCAGACTCTTAAGTTAACTGCCGACGGCAATTTGCTTTCCCGGGCAATTCAGCATGAAATTGACCACCTCGATGGTGAACTCTTCATAGACCGAGCCGTGTCGCAATTGAAAGCCGACCTGGAGATGACCAAGGCTGGTTTCCGTGAGGGCGATGTGGCAGAGTTAGAGAGAGAAGTAGAGCTAGAGAATGAAGCACACACCATTTCTCTCACTCAAACTGTTAATCAGCCAGTAGCGCTTTAAGTAATGTTCTGGAGCCTGCGCGAGAATATCGGCGGTTTGAAACATCTCTCTGCCTTAACTGCCCGAATAGTTTTGCGGCAGAATAAGTCAAAATATATCCAAGGCCTAAACAAAGAATTTCCCGATTTAGACTTGAAGCCTGCCTTTGATGATCACGGCCAGCCTTTGACGTGCCGCTTTTGCGGCTTCGCTATTTTTTCCGCTAATCTAGGTACCTACCAATTTGCCGCTTGCTCGGCAGTGGCGGATAATGTGATACTGCGCAAGGCTAAAATAGCCGAATTCACACAGACCTTACCTAGTTTTGAAAGCATGAAGCTAGAGAGCAGTCAAAAGAAACTACTAAAATGAACGCCAATAAGAAAACCCAAGCAAATCAAAAAGTTAACGTCTTATCTTTCGGCTTTAAAAAAGGTGAGGCACCCCAAGCCAATGTAGTTATGGATGTGCGCTTTTTGAAGAATCCTTTCTGGGTGGAAGAACTGCGGCCCCTAACTGGTCGAGATCAGCCTGTTAGAGACTATGTTATGGAGCAGAGTTCGGCCCAAGAATTTATGGTTAACCTCAAAGCGTTGGTGTCACATGTGATACCGGCGATGTTTCTCAATCAAGCTAATGTTGATAGCTTTACTATTGCCCTAGGATGCACTGGTGGCCAGCACCGCTCGGTGGCTGTGGCAGAGGAAGTGGCTAAGTTTCTCAAAGACAGCTACCCTGATTATAAAGTGTCACTGTCGCACCGCGAACTTGATCAAATCACAAGCGCTTGTCAGAGCGAAGAGTCACTAGCCCTTCAAGAAGGGGGCTAAATGCCCAAGAAGCCGAAGAAATCGCTAGACTATCGTTTTCAAAGCTGGATGCTGCCAGGTTTGAAGCGCTATCTTGGCATTGTGGTTTTGGCTATCATTGCCATTGTATTTGGTGTTTTGACTTTGCTCGATGTTCACCCTGTTGACAAGATGTTTCGCTTGATCATCTGGGCATTGAAAGATATTCGGGCTGTTGTCGCTGAATTGGCATCGGTAATGCACAAGCAGCTCAATGCCATAATTTTAATAACTGCTGGGTCTGTTGCGGTGTTCGTCTCGATTGTTCGCATCACTCAACTTGTTCTCGGAGCTTATTTGCCCGAGCGTGAGTCAATACCAGACATGCTCTACCGCGCTCGCAAGTTTGGCCGCGGGCCCAAGGTCGTGGTTATTGGCGGCGGCACTGGCTTGTCGAACTTACTGCGTGGGCTCAAAAAACACACCTACAACATAACCGCCATCGTCACTGTTGGTGATGATGGCGGTAGCTCTGGCCGCTTGCGTGAAGAGCTAGGGGTGCTGCCTCCAGGAGATATCCGCAACTGCATTACTGCACTAGCTGACGAAGATAAGCTGGTTACAGAGCTGTTTAGATATCGCTTCGAATCTGGCGAAGGCCTTGAAGGGCATAGCTTCGGTAATTTGTTTATAACCGCTGTATGTGCCGTCACTCATGGCGATATGATCCAGGCCGTGCGCACAGCTAGCCGGGTTTTGAATAGTTGCGGTCAGGTCTTGCCTTCCACTCTTGATAGTTTGACTTTGATGGCAGAATTTGAAGATGGCAGCATAGTACGAGGAGAGTCACACATAACAGAAGAAGGTGCGGCTTCTCCCAATAAGCGCATCAAGCGTTTGTTTAGCGAGCCAGCTGAACCGGTGGCCGTACCGGAAGCTGTGGCGGCGATTATGGAAGCTGAGCTAATCGTGCTTGGCCCCGGTAGCCTTTATACCTCAGTTGTACCTAATTTGATTGTGCCTGGAATCGCTGAGGCCGTGCGCAATTCGCGTGCTAAAAAAATCTATGTCTGCAACGTCATGACTCAGCCCGGAGAAACCACTGATTATTCAGTGGGAGAGCATGTAGAAGTGCTTCTCAGTCATTCTAAGACACCTGCTGGGGCTGCTGGTCGCCTGATGCAAGGGGTGCTGGTTAACGACTATGGTAAGGCAGCTCCTGTTTTACCTTCTGGCTCTAAGCCAGTGCGCTTCGACCCCGAGCGTCTCAAAGAATTAGGTGTTATGCCTTTTCGTAAGATATTGGTGAGCGAAGAGGCTGCTAGCCATCATGACCCTGCCAAGCTAGCTGAAGTGATCATGCAGTTCTTCACCTACAAAGCTAAGCGTAAAATAGTAATTCCGAAGCCGCCGTCTGGTAATTTGGGGCCGCCAACTGCTGGTGCTCCAACTATTGGCTCTAGCTCAGCGGAAGCGCCTTTGGCCAAGATAGGCCGCAAATTATAATTTCTATTTCCAGTTCAAGAGGTTTGTATGAGTTCTGTAGCCCCATCGAAAGAAAAAATCGGCCCAGCAATTGGTCGCTTAGCTAGTGGTGTTTATATAGTCACTGTTGATGTGGCGGGCAAGAAAGACGGTATGCTCGCTACTTGGATTACCCAAGCTGGTTTTGAGCCGCCATCGCTGGTGGTATCAATCAATAAGCAGAGAGATATTCTGAGGGCATTGAATGTTGGTGATAGATTTACCATCAATGTTCTCTCTAACCGCAATATGGATATTTTCAAAGCTTTTGCCAAGCCCCACAATGACGAAAAGTTTGATGGTCTTGCTCTTAAAGAATCAGTGGATGGATCAGCAGGATCGGGTCCAGTTTTCGCTGAGGCCGTTTCTTACATTGACCTACAGGTGCAATCAGTCACTGAGGTTGGCGATCATGTTCTTGTGGTTGGTGAAGTCATTGACGGCGAGTTGCTCAATGGTCAAGATGAACCCATGACGCACTTGCGCAAAGATGGCTTTAAATACTAGTTAGAAAGAACCTAGTTAGAGAGAGCCTAGTTTGAAAGTGCTTTAAGCTCTGCTTCTTCTCTGAAAATCTGGGCGAGCTGCTCGCGGGCGTCGTCGTAGCCTTGACGTATCAACTTGCGTGAGCGCTCAGGGTCAATCTCTAACAAGGTGACATTGACGCCTTGCTTGGGCTGGAACACTCTAATTTTGACTTTTTTGCGTCCTCTTGATTCTACCGAATTGGCATCAATCAGGCGGTTGAAGAGTTCAGCTGCTTGCACTTCTTTGCGGGCAGAAGCATCCAACACAATATCGAGACAGCGCACCAGTACTTCAAACATATTGACTGGGCAAACGTTAATGCGCTCTGGGTGCAAAAGTACCATGTAAACTTCATCAGCGCCTAGATGTATGGCTGTTTCCATCGGAGTATTGCGCACTAGACCGCCGTCAATCCAGAGTCCCTGACCATGAATATGCCTTGGTGGAAAAGCCATGGGTAGAGCCGATGTTGCCATCAAAACGTCGATTAATTCGTTGGTAGACATGATGTCATCAATGGTAATTAGCCTTGTCTCTAGGCTGCACAAATCGGTTGTACACCAACCTACTTTAGTCGTGCTGGCCTTCAACTTTTGCAAATTTAGTTCGCGGCGTAGAAGTTCTTCTAGGGGAGAAGTGTCGAGCAAGCCTAATTTGTGTCCTAGAACTAGGCGTCCGATCTGGTGAGCCGAAGGCAAGCTGAAGACATCTTTGCTACGAATTGAACACCACAACTCTTCTAAGCGCGTTTGATTGCCCTGGGCATAAAGGCTGGCATTAATACCGCCAATGCTTGTGCCAAAGGCTAGGTCAAATTCTATTCCGGCTTCTTTGAAGGCCTTAGTAACACCAACTTGATAAGCCCCTCTGCCGCCGCCGCCGGGTAGAACAAGGGCTCGCATGGGGCGTTGAGGAGGTTGATTTTGCTCGGATGCCATGGTTAAGACCTTACACATTGACTCTTACCAATCTATCGTATGTTACCTGCTGCCATGTGGCAACCCTTCCTGTGATCAGCCACGAGGAATTGTGTCGGCAACTGCTGTAAAATACATCAATTCTTACTTGGGGTGATCGTGTCAGATTTAGTTGATGTCTTGATAGTTGGGGCTGGCCCGACAGGGCTTACTTTGGCCAACGATTTGCGTAGGCGCGGTGTCAACTTTCGCATAATCGACAAAGCTGCTGCCGCCACCACAATTTCAAAGGCCATTGTGGTGCACGCCCGCAACCTTGAAATGTTTGAAAATATGTCTTTGGTTGAGCCATTTCTGGCCCATGGTATGGCCATTCGGGGCAGCAATATTTATAGTCAAAATAAACGTATCGTTCATCTCAACATGGATGAAATTGAGTCATTCTACAAGTATGTTTTGGCTATTCCTCAAAGTAAAACAGAAGAGATTCTGGCTGATAATCTTACTGCTCATGGTTTAAAAATTGAACGCAGCAAAGAGTTGATTGGTCTTTCTCAAGACGGCGAACAAGTTGTGGCCACTATCAAATGTGAGAATCAGGCCGAGCCTGAGACTATCAAGTGTCGTTATCTAGTTGGTTGCGACGGTGCTCACAGTGCTGCTCGTCATGGTCTGGGTTTGACTTTTGATGGGGCTTCTTATGATGAAGTTTTTGGTGCAGCTGACGTTGCGGTTGACCCAGGCAATCAATTGACGATGCTTGAAGATGAGGCCTATATTTATTTTTCTGAAAGCGGCATGGTTACCTTCTTTCCTTTTGGTGGGGGTCGCTACCGTCTCATCTTTGACATGATGCCAGATTCTAATTTAGATGCTAGTAGCGATCTGAAATTTGAAGAAGTGGTTGAGCTAGTTAAGACCCGCCTCAGTCAAGAGATTAAGACTCCAGAGCAGAAGCCGCTCACTATCTCTGACCCGCATTGGATGAGCTGGTTCAAGATCAATAGACGGTGCGTTACTTCGTATCGTCAAGGTCGAGTATTTCTTGCCGGTGACTCAGCTCATATTCATAGTCCAGTGGGTGGAGTGGGCATGAATACCGGTATGCAAGACGCCATTAACTTGTCGTGGAAATTACATCTGGCTTTAAATGGTCTAGCCGCTGACGGTGATCGTTTACTTGATACCTATCACGAAGAGCGCCATACCGTCGGTCAAGCTGTCTTGAAGGGCACTGATATGGCCACAAAGGCTGTCACCTTGCGCAACCCACTAGCAAAGAATGTGCGCGATCGCATGATGTCTTTTCTGTCTTCTCAAGAAGTAGTGCAGCAGCGCATACTTAGAGCCGGTAGTCTGACTGGTATAAGCTATCGTCAAAGTTCGCTTTCGGCCGAAGCTCATCGCCCCCTTGAACGTGCCCTCAAGGCTGTTGATAGCGGTATTTTGCGCTTTAGTGGTCACAGTGAAGCTGGCGAGCGCCCAGGTCTTAGGTCATGGATGGAATTTACTCGCGGCCCAGTGGCCGGTGATCGAGCACCGGATCGGCCCTGCCAAACAGACGATGGCAAGGCCACTAGATTGGCAATTGCAATGGCGACAACTAAATTTCAGTTGTTGCTCTTCGATGGCTTTGTCAATTCAGAACCTGGCTACCACCAGTTCAGTGAAATTGAGAAATTGATAGAACGGCAGTACCAGGGGCTAATCGATGTTCATGTCATTGTGCCAGCTCTCGTGAAGCCCTCGGATATTCCAGAGTTTAAATCGCTATTACTCGATTCTGAGCGGGAATTGCACAATATTTATGGTGCTAGTTCAGAGTGTCTCTATCTAATTCGCCCCGATGGCTACATTGCTTTTCGCAGTCAGCCAGCCAGTTGGGAAGAGCTCTCGCACTATTTAGCTGGACTCTTGAAGGAAAATTAGGAAGGGCCTTCAGTCTTCTAGCGAAATTCTACTAAATTACTACTGTATCTAATTGTGGTATAATATTGGTATAAATGACGGAGTTTCAAAATGATTGAGCGTTACACTGCCGCTATATTGGACCCGGATGCATGCCTGAGCAAGCTCAATCAGGTGGCCGGAGCTGTCCACTTAACCTTGACGCCAGCAGCCTCAGCAGAAGAATTGATCAATTCGGTTGTTGTCGATGAACCCGATGTGGTGCTCCTTGATTTTGAAATGGCTGGACTCTCTGGCTGGGATTTGACTAGGCGATTACGTGAGGTCAGTCCTGGAATACCTATTTTGTTGCTTTCGGCAAATCCAGATTGGTCTTCACTTGAATTCGACTCGCGAACAGAAATGGTGCGAAGCCCCTGCGATCCCAGTGAAGTACTGCACCGAGTTATCCGGCTAGTACAAGGTCTGTCGCAAGGAGACACACCGCATCGTTATCGACTGCCGAATTTAGTAGTCGATCAATTGCGGAGTGATAGTGGCCGCATCGATGCAAAGTTAGTGGCAGAGATGTTTGATCTATCAATACCGATACTGGCGCGGATCATTGGTGCTGGCGAGCCCGCGCTCTATAAAACGCCGGATGCAAAGTCAGTGCAATCGAAACTCCTAGACTTTGAGCGCATTGCCTGGGGTCTACTTAAGCTTACTGGATCTGTTAAGGGGCTTAGGATTTGGTTGAATGCGCAAAACCCAGAGCTTGACCAAGACCTGCCAATAGATTACATCAAAGACGGTCATGTCGAAGATGTAGCAGCAATGGTTGAAGATACGTTATTGGGACACCCTGTCTAGTGCTGGCGATAGATAAGTTGCCCGCTATCATTGCTGAGTTGCCGTTAGAACCATATATTGGAACTTGCCATCGGTTAGTAGATTTCGCCGTCCTAACTCGTTTCAACCCGATGATACCTTTGTATACGTTGGGTCCCGGCAAAAATGGTCAACGATATACACCGAAAGGTGGACCACCTGCCATTTATGCGGCCGAAGATATCATTACTGCCCTCGCTGAGTATCATCGGGTAGATCGGATTGTGCTGACAACAGAGCCAACCTATCACCTAGCTGCAAATCCAACCGTTCCGTTGACGATTCAAGTCAAGTTAGAACGTGTTCTGAACGTTTCAGATCCGTCTATTCAAGCTGCTCTCGGGACAACAGTAGCAGAGCTAACCGGACCTTGGCGTAAACAAATGATCAGGGGGTTATTTTGCCCTACACATGTTCTGGCAACTGCTGTTTATCAACATGGTGCTATTGAGGCTCTGCGTTATCCCTCTGCGCGTGGAGCGGAATTTTCCAACTTAATCATCTGGGAAGAACGACTGCACCTGCCATCTAACATAGAAGTAAAAGACTCGACCGGAACACTGTCTGCCAGGATTCCACCAAAGCGCATTTATAGGAAACGCCCTCGTTAGTAGGGAGTAATGACTTACTAAGTTTCACTCTGGTACATTGAGTCATGGTTTCTTCGTGCTGCCGATCGAGATCGAGCAGGGAGAGCTCCCCAAAATATGGGTCAACCAGTTTTTAAGGTAAGAGTCCCGCCTCCTGCGGTAGATCGCGTCGGTGTAGTAGCGTCTAAATTTCGATCGCCCAAGCTCGAAGCGCGAACAAAATACTGTGCTGGACAAGTCATTTTTTTCAGAGTTTGCATGGTATTGCTGAACTTCTTCTACAACCACCTGATTTCCGTGTCGCGGATAATTATCTTGCCGTTAATGGTGTACTTCATGTGGTCTATCTTGAAAAAGGAATTCGGGATTTTAGTTGGAGATCGTGAAGGAGACTAGCTGAGGCAGCCAGAGTAACTTTTACAAAAAAAGTAGCCAATGAAATTCATTTGACGAATTGTGCCGCACTGTCACTTCTAATGGTAAAAGGTTCCGTTGCTAGGTGATGACTTGCTTTCTTCTTGTGATAACTCTTTGTGAGACTAAGGGGGCAACGGGCCCGCGCTGCGTTGGCTTTAGCTTGTTGATTAGACTTGGATGTTTATCCAGAAGTTTGAATAATCGGACTAATGCCAGTGGTGGCTTTGTCTTCCCGTTGATCCAGTTGCAGCCTTTTGCGCGTTTCACTTATGAACTCTGGTTTTACTGAAGCTCCGTTTACTTGTTTTGCAAAAGCCAACATTGCTGCATTTAGATATTTAGACTCTTTTGCATTATGAAGTGACTCATTGCAAACTGGGCAATAGTCACCGCTTACATCTTGAATTGTCGTTGTTTCGCCTTTGTAGGTATACGACACGTCACGAGTATCGCTCACCAATTCGGCTTTTCCGCACGATACGCACTTCATCGCTATAACTCCTTGAATGACCCAAAGACACCAACGAGCGTACGTCAGCTAGAGGATAGTGAGCGATTTTCTTCTCCATAGATTTAGATTACCCGATTAGGTTAATCTTGGCGAGTAGGTTGTTTCTGCATTGCCAAATTTAGGTCACGCAAACGAATTGATTGGATTCCATGTTGAAAAAGAGCGGAGAGACCAATTGATCTCTCCGCTCTCGTTTCAGATTTTAGAACCTAAGCTTTAGCTGGTTGCTTAAGAGCTTCTGCTACTTGCTTAGCTACTTCTGCTGGGGTCATAGCCACTCTTACACCGTTAGCTTTGAAAGCTTCAAGTTTCGATTCGGCTGTGCCTTTGCCACCAGAAATGATGGCGCCAGCGTGGCCCATGCGTTTTCCAGGAGGGGCAGTTTGTCCAGCAATGAAACCAATTACTGGCTTCTTGATTGACTTCTTGATGAAGGCAGCGGCTTCTTCTTCAGCGTTACCGCCGATTTCGCCGATCATAACAATCACTTCAGTGGCTGGATCGTTTTCAAACATGGTCAGACATTCTTGATAGTCAACACCTTTAATGGGGTCGCCACCGGTGCCTACACAAGTCGATTGACCAAGGCCACTTTCAGTTAAAGCTAGAGCGATTTCATAGGTGAGAGTGCCGCTCTTGCTTACCATTCCTACTGGTCCAGATTTGAAAATCGAACCAGGAAGAATGCCGATTAGTGATTGACCAGGAGTGATAATACCGGGGCAATTAGGACCAATTAGCTTGGCCCCTTTGGCTTTCACTTGAGCTACCAACTTGGCAGTGTCTAGTGGTGGAATGCCTTCGGTAATGAGAACCAAGAGGCTGATTCCAGCATCAAGGGCTTCGCAGCCGGCATCAAGAGCCAGGTAAGGTGGAACGAAAATCACTGAGCAAGTGGCTTCTGTAGCTTCAACTGCTTGTTTGACAGTATCGAATACTGGTGCGCTGTGCATTTTCTCGCCGCCCTTACCAGGGGTAACGCCGCCAACAATGTTGGTGCCATATTCGATCATGCGCTTGGTGTGGGCTGCGCCCATTTTGCCAGTTATGCCCTGGACGATTACTTTTGTATGTTTGTCGACAAGAATCACTTTAGAATCTCCTTTTAGGCTTTGCCGGCGGCAACTGGTTTTTTGGAACTACCTGTTTTGGAGCGGCTCACCGCTTCCTTAACTGCTTCTTCCAAATCTGGATAAAGCTTGAGACCCGATTGAGCCAGCATTTTCTCGGCGATATCTTGGTTGTTGCCACGCAGTCTTACGATCATGGCGCGCTCTGGATACTTTTTCATGAACTCGACTAGGGCACCGGCAACTTCGTCGCAAGCCGTGATACCGCCCAAGATGTTGAGCAGAATGACGTCAACATTAGGGTTGTCGTTAACGAGTTCTAGCGCGGCTAGAGTTTTCTTTTGGTCAGAGCCACCGCCAGCATCTAAGAAGTTGCCGGGTTGGCCGCCAAAAGCCTTAACCATGTCCATGGTAGCCATGGTAAGACCGGCACCGTTGCAGAGAATGCCGATATTGCCATCTAGCTCAACCAGGTTGAGACCATTCATTTTGGCATTACGCTCTCGTACCGAGAGGTCGCAGAGGTGAGCTTCTTCCCAGCCTCTGAATTGTGGCTGTCTATCAATGGCGTCATCGTTGATGATGATTTTGCCATCAAGAGCAACTACATCGTCGCCTTCAGTGATCACTAGCGGATTGATTTCAGCAAGATCGAGATCTTTGCTTTCGAAGATTTTGTAGAGCTTGTTGGCAATGTCAGCGACTTTGTTGAGAACAGCGCCTTTCAAGCCTAGTTTTTGCGCTAGGTTGCGGCCGACAAAGGGGTGATATGGGTTGGGAATTGGCTCGGTCAATACGTTAGATGACGATTCGATTTCAATTCCGCCTTCAGCTGAGGCAATAAAAATTGGGCAGCCGCGGTCGCGGTCTAAGGTGACAGCTAGATAGAGCTCGCGGGCGATAGACATCTTAGGTTCAACCAATAGACTTTCAGTTTTTGAATCTTTGATTGCAAGCTTGAGCATGTCCTTGGCAAGTGCCATGCCGTCTTTTAAGTCTTTGGCAAATTTGATGCCGCCGGCTTTTCCGCGGCCGCCTGCCAAGACCTGGCATTTGAGGGTTAGCGGATAACCGAAATGGATTTTGGCCAATTCTTCTGGCTTAGTGATGCGCTGAGAAGGCGGTACATTGATGCCCCCTTCGGCAAAAATTCGCTTGGCTTCGTATTCGTAGAGATTCAAGATTGTGTCCTCTTATTGGCAGTCTATAAATGTATGACACTAAGGCCGAAAACCCTTAGAACTTTATGATTCTTAAGCCTTCCGCCCGGCGATTTGGCCGCTAAGTATACTGGTGGCCCTTACAACTTAAGTCTTATGGTTGCCGCTTGGCATGGGAAATTCAAAAGAGAAACCAAAATGCGTATTGGAATTTTGACTGGTGGCGGGGATTGTCCCGGATTGAACGCCGTGATTAGAGCGGTGGTGAGAACAAGTGTCAAAGAGTATTCTTCAGAAGTAGTGGGCTTCTTAGAAGGTTGGCGCGGCCCTATTGAAAACATGGTGATGCCATTAACCATGCAGTCTACCGGTGGTTTGATTCACCGCGGCGGAACAATCTTGCGTACTTCGCGAACTAATCCTTTTAAGCTGGACCGCGGCCCCGAGCGCATTGCTGAGAACATCGTCAAAAATCGTCTAGACGCTCTCATTGCTGTGGGTGATATTGATACTTGCAGTGTGGCCAATCGCCTTCACCAAGAACATAATTTAAATGTTGTCTGTGTTCCTAAGACTATCGATAACGACATCAATGCTACTGATTTTACTTTTGGCTTCGACACCGCAATAAACATTGTAACTGAAGCTATAGATCGCTTGCATACCACAGCCGAGTCGCATAATCGCGTGCTTGTTTGCGAAGTGATGGGCCGCAAAGCTGGCTGGATCGCTTGCTATGGTGGTATTGCTGGTGGTGCTGATTTCATTTTAGTGCCAGAGAAGCCAATTAAGGCCCAAGAAGTGGTGCAAGCAATTAAAACCAGGCACTCGCGCGGCCGTGACTATTCTATTGTGGTAGTTGCGGAGGGGGCCCGTTTTGAATCGCCAGAAGCTGCTGCTGAACAGGCTAGTGAACTTAATGCTGAACCTACACATGACTCGCCGTCTGATAGTTCTAGCATTGGCAATCAACTGGCTCGACTAATTGAAGCTGAAACTGGGTTTGAAACCAGGGCAACGATTCTTGGTCATATTCAGAGAGGCGGTGCTCCGACTGCATTTGATCGGGTTTTAGCAACGCGCTTTGGCGTCAAAGCAACCCAGCTTGTGCACGATAAAAAGTTTGGGCGGATGGTGGCACTGGCGGGTTCAAAATTGCATGACGTAGCAATAGAGGAAGCGACAGGAAGCTTAAAGACTCTCGATATGGAGCTCTATAGCGTAGCTGAAGTGTTCTTTGGATAGTTTCGATACTGCCGATCAGCATTTTATGCGCCGGGCTCTTGAACTAGCCCGAGAAGCAGAAGGGTGTACTGCGCCAAACCCAATGGTAGGGGCAGTAGTGGTTAGTGCCGATGGTCGAATAGTGGGAGAAGGTTATCACCATGCTCCTGGTTTGCCCCATGCTGAAGTTGAGGCTCTCAATCAAGCTGGTGAGCAAAGTACTGGCGCCACTCTGTACGTCAATTTAGAGCCCTGCTGTCATTTCGGCCGCACCCCACCGTGTTCTAAGAAAATCATTGAGCACGGTCTGGCCCGAGTTGTAGTTGGTATTGGCGACCCCAATCCAAAAGTAGCTGGTGGTGGCTTGAAAGAGATCACCGATGCCGGTATTGACCTGACTGTGGGGGTGCTTGAGACTGAATGCGGTTACTTAAATCGTGGCTTTTTCAAGGCCATTAAAGAAGATCTGCCTTGGCTCTCGCTCAAGATGGCTCTCACCCTAGATGGCCGCATTGCCGATCGTACTTCGGCTAGTCGCTATGTTACGGGACCCATGGCAAGAAAGTTTGTCATGGCCTTGAGGGCGGCCTATGATGCCGTTTTAATTGGTGCAAATACAGCTAGGCGTGATGACCCGCAACTAGATGTTCGGCTTGATGATGGAGCAGATGGCAGCTCAAGCCAGAGCCTGAATTCTGCTGGTAATCCCGTTCGCAATCCCGTGCGGGCCGTAATGGATCCTAATTGCACAGTGAAGCCTGATGCTCGAATTTTTGCTGCTCACGGAAAAACCATAATTTTTTGTCGCCAAGATTCGCTGGGTAAACAGAGTGACTATCCTTCTTCTGCTTTTTTGGTCGCCCTGCCGGAGAGAGCTGGTAGGCTCGATACCAAGGCTGCTCTTCAATATTTGCTTGAGCAGGGCTGTCATAAAATATTGTGTGAGGGCGGCGGTCAATTGGCCGGTAGTCTGATTGATGAGGGCTTAGTCGATGAGCTCTATTGGCTTGTTGCTCCGAAAATGCTGGTAGATCAAAAGGCATTGCCAGTGGTGGCCTCAGCCAATAGTAAATTGATGGCTGATTGCGTTGAGTGGAAAATTACGGGCGCTAATTTTCTCGGTGATGACCTTCTTATTAGTGCCTTGAATCCACGGCATAAAGAACAATTACTTGTATCAAGCAGTTTTCTTGAGTCATAATTATCAAGCGCATCGGCCCGATGGCCCTAGTGTTTGGAGTGTAGGAAAATTCATGAATGACTTAGTCCCTTTTGATGCAGCAGATTATCCCGATAGCGAAAAAGTTGTTGCAGAGCATCTAAATGCTGCACTCGAACATTCAAACCCTGATGTGTTTCTAGGAGCGCTACTGGCTGTAGCCAAAGTGCATGGAATGGCTAAACTTGCTCAGGATACTGGACTTAGCCGAGAAAGCCTCTATAAGGCGTTAAAACCTGGGGTAAAAGCGCGCTACGATACTGTGCGGCGGGTTCTTCATGCACTCGGAGTAACGTTTCAGGTGCTTCCCACAGTCAGCCTTGAAGCTAGACGGCAGCATCGTGGCGGCAAGAAGAAGCTAAACCAAGGGAAATGACAATGACTTCTGCTATTGATCGTTCTATTGAACAAGCTGTTGAATATCTCAAGGCTGGCTTATTGGTGGCTTTTCCCACTGAGACTGTCTATGGCCTCGGCGCTGATGCATCAAGTGCTGTAGCTCTTGAGCGTCTCTATCTTGCTAAAGGGCGGCCCACTTCTCATCCCGTAATTGTTCATATTGCTAGCATAGAGCAATTGACTGATTGGGCTAAGGATATTCCTCCCCACGCATACCAGCTGGCTGAACGCTTCTGGCCCGGTCCCATGACTTTGATATTGCCTAAGGCCGATCATGTGCTCAGTCAAGTTACTGGCGGACAAAATTCAGTTGGTATCCGCATTCCTTCACACCCCTTAGCTCTTGAGTTGCTAACTGCATTTGCTGGCGGCTTAGCTGCCCCATCGGCAAATCGCTTTGGTCGTCTTTCTCCCACTTCAGCTCAGGCAGTAGAGGCTGAATTTGCTGATTCGGCTGATGTTCTAGCGATGGTACTAGACGGTGGCCCATGCGACGTGGGTATTGAGTCGACCATAATTTCATTGCTCTCGCCCCAAGCAAGAATTTTACGTCCCGGTATGATTGATGGTGCTTCTGTGGCTCAGGTTATTGGTGCTGAATTGTTTGTTCTCGAGCTGTCCGATTCTGATTCTGCAACTCGTGTGCCCGGTGCCCTTCCTAGTCACTATGCGCCCCAGACGAAGTTGACTGTTGCAACATCAGAGCAACTTATTGAGCTGGTGCTTGAGCTAAATGCCAGAGAAGAGGCCGCTGCCGTTTTTGCCTTTGGCTCCACAATAGCTAAGTTGAAGCCAAATCTTTCTGGTATGGCTTTTGATGCCCTGGTGGTGGCACCAGGGCAAGTTGATCAATATGCCCGCGCACTCTATGAGCAGCTGCGCCGTTTTGATGGCCTCAAGCTCGATCGCATTTTTGTTGAAGCTGTGCCTAGCGGCTCTGCTTGGGACGGAGTCCGGGATCGTCTGGAGCGGGCTAGTGCTGAGGTGTCAGTCCACCTGTAGTCCCGAGCAGTACTATCCAAGTTATGCGCCGAACTTTGGGGCTATAAGGGTGTGGAAGAATGGATGGTTTCCCATTACTTGTTCAGTAAGCAGCGATAATTAGCGGTCAATTTGTAATAGACTTATCTCTTATTTGAATTTAGGAGATCACTATGCAAGGTTCTCAGCCCTTGGTTATGGATGCCCTGCGCGAATCCACCAAAGAACTGCATGCCGATACTGAAGGTCATCAGTTTCAGAAAGACTTAGGTTCAGGCAGAGTTAGGCAAGATCTCTATGTCAAGTATCTCGGGCAGCTATACTTGATGCACAAACATCTAGCTGAGTTGTTGCCCCCAGCTGCTGCTACTGACCCTCGCATTGCCGCCGTTCTCGCTCCATATCACAGCGATTTGAGTGCTGTGGTGGGCGACCTAGGCTACTTTGATGCCACGACTGACAGTGTTGTGCCTTTGACTGCCACAACGGCCTTGCTGAGTACAATGGACGAACTAGCTGTGCGCTCACCCCTATCGCTCTTGGGGCTGCTTTATGTTCTAGAAGGCTCAACCAATGGCGCTAAGTTCATGGCTAAGACTCTGAGAAAGGGTCTTAACCTGCCAGAGGACCGAGGTGCCAAGTATTTTGACCGGTATGGCGATTTGCAGCGCGAACGCTGGACTAATTTTAAGGCGACAATGAATGCCCAGGGCTTTGAACAAAGCGAAATTGACGCTCTAGTTGTTGAAGCAAAACGCATGTTTCAGACCTTCTTTGAGATTGGCAGCGAGCTTGAAACTTGTTAGAAGTTTAAAATAGGTTTGGAAAGTGCTGGATTGCGGTACTTTGTCATGTAGTGCCAGGAGTATCTATGAGCGCCAGCGAACCTCTGCAACCCTCTCAACCCTCAGGGTCTCCACTTGAGGCCACTGCTGATGGCTCCGTAAGTGAGCGCGATAACAAGCGCATCGGTCAGTTCGCTGCCTGTCTAGAGTCTCTGGCCCATGTGCGTAAGGCGGCTGCTGACAAGGCCATATCAATTCGAGAGACTGATAAGCAAAGTGTTCGCTTGCTTCGCGGGTCTGTTCTGGTCGCCCTAATCTTTCTTTTCTTGCCCCTGGCGGGCTTATCCAAATATGCAATTATCTGCCTGACAGCTGCTGATACGTTCTTTCTCATTGCCTTAGTCATATATATAGTCGGTCGCTTTGGTATTTTGCGAGTGATGAGCCCCCGTCACGCCTTGGTCTGTTGGCAGCTGATGGTAGGAACAAGTTTATTTGCTATGGCTCTAGCCATTAATGCAGTGTTCTTGCTTTTGATCACTCTGGCTGGCCAGCATTTGATGAACCGCTAAAATAGTTACCAGTTGCTCAATTTTTGCACCACTTATAGTGTCACTATCTCTCCAGTAAAAGATTTATAAGACTGTTGAGTGTGCCTGCATGAAGTACAACAATATGAAGGTTAGTTTTGTCTGCGGCAGGGCATATATCGACACGTGAGGCGTTAACTGTATTGAGTTAGGTTGCAAAACCTATTGCTGTAGATACAGGCTGGAAAAGGATGGTAATTATGCTGCGGAGATCTGGTCCGATCCCTAAAACACTTCAGAAGTTACCGGCCGCGCCGGGATTGTCTGAAATCCACCACTACCTGTCGGTGGCTATGGAGCATAGAGGGCGGCAAGTCGAGATTACCTGGTCAACTCCAGACCGAGCCGTTGATTTTACTCTCAATATTCATTGTCCCTGGCGCGGCGGCGACACAGAGTGGAAGCTCTTTGTTGGTAAGAATATGCGCGTGGTCTGGGACTATAAGAGCTGTGATGTCTTGCTTGTCTACAATTTGATCATTTCTTCTTGCGGGGAAGTGCATCAAAGCGTTCAAGCGGATGGTGTGTTGGCTGTCAATGAGTCTTTTAGAGATTCTTCTAAAAGACGCGACACATTGTTTATGCAAACTGCCAATACTATGGATGCCACGGATCCAAAAAGCAATCCAGCGGTTGGTACCCAAGATAATGCCTGGTCACGTTCTACATTGCCACCAAATGGTGATTTGTCTTTAGTTGAAATTTCAAGATTATTGCAATCAATTTTGTTAGCCAAGATGACTGGTCGTCTTGATGTTGACCAAGGCAGCCTGCACAGCAAGATATTCTTTGTTGATGGCGAACCTCTTCATGCCGATGTCGGTGGCATTCTGGGCGATGAGGGAATTCTTGATTTACTGACATGGCGCGAAGGAAAGTATAAGTTTGAACCGCGGGTAAGAGTTTCGCAGCGCAATGTGGCGCAGCCAATCGAGAGTTTGGTAATTCTTGGTGTGCATTTAGTCGACAAAGTGACATTCTTGCGCAACGTTGGTCTACAGACCGATTCTGTATTGATTCGTAAGCATGAAAGTGTGGCCGGATATGACTTTGACAATTTAGCAGCTCATGACCCTACGGTGGCTGCCCATATGCTCAAAGCACTCTATTCGGTAATCGACGATAAGACTTCTATCAAAGATTTGGTAGAGAAGACTAGGCTGTCTCGCAGTCAGTGGGTGCCACTGATTACGCTACTTCTCAATGCTGACTTGATTACTTTCACCAATGATTACATTGGTGTGAAAGAAGAAAAGCCAAGCATTGCCCCGAAGATAATTGATAAATCGAAAATTCATAGCGTCATGATGAATTTGAGAAGGCCCGAGACTGGCATGTTCACCTATGAAGCTTTTCTCTATTTCTTAGAGCAAGAGTATTTCCGGGGATACCGCTCAGGCAGTCCTCTTTCGGTGATGGTGATGGAAATGCGCGTTATCAGTGGCCCTCCTAACTTTGAACGGCAACCTCTCGATACTCCGGCTTTAGCTGAGGTTGTAAGACGTGTAAGTCGACTGAAGCGCCATATCGATTTATTGGCTCACTACGACCAACTCGATTATGCCATGCTCTTACCTAACACCAAAACTACCGGTGCTAATACTTTTGCTCAAAGAGTAGCGAAAGCAATTTGGAGTGCAGCGCTCGCTCCTGGGGTGGATAGCTCCAATTTGTCCTTGGCCTTTGGTGTTGCCTGTATACCTGAAGATTGTCTTGATCTAGGGGTACTGTTGGCTGCAGCAGAAGCGGCAAAAGCAGCTGCTTTGCGTGCTGCTATGCCGATCGCTCTTTATCGTGACATAAAATAGAGTGAGGCTTATTGTGGTATCTGTGAGGTAATCTGGTTAAAGAGATTGACCACAGCTAAAATGGCTATGACAAGCAAAATGCAGCCTGAGATAGCACAAGCTGCCACGATTTTGGTGGCTTTGCCTAAATAGCGAGATACTTGTGGGTTCTGCATTACGCCGCCGAGCTTATCGGTCAACCCACTGTTGGCTAGTACGTCATTAGGATAGAGAACCTTTGGATCGGTTATGGGCTGGACTGTCTCTGGATTTGTCTGACCAGGATTTGTCTGACCAGGATTTGTCTGACCAGGATTTGTCTGATTGGAAGTGGGCAGATTTGGATCTGGCAAATTTGAATTTGCTGGCTCAGAATTAGGTTCCATTTTAAGCCTCGCTTTTAATTCACTTTATAATCTTTCATTCTATTGTAAGCTTAAATTCCATTATAGGCTTAAGAGCTTAAATTAACAGGGCACTTTCCTTTCGCTCTGGTTTTCCCGGCAATTATCTGTGCCAATCCGCTCATAGCTTGATCGCTTGGGTCAAAGGTTGCTAGCGAGTTTTCTATTGTTTGTGGCATCTTGAGAAAATCGTAGGGTGTGTCGGCCGCAATATGAATTAGGTCAAAATTATTATGGGCTTGTGCCAATTTTTCACCGAGCTCAATTTGACCGCAATTGATGAAGGCTCGAAAAGTCACGTACAAAATCTTTTTCTTGTTTGACTTAAGCTTGGCGCTAAGTGCAGCAATCTCTTCACTGCTTGGATTGAGGCTATAGCGGTGTTCTTCAACCTCTAGGTTTTCTAGGCCAAGCGCTGCTGCTAACGGCAATTTGTAGCGGGGATGCTGAGGAACAACTACGGCGAGCTCTTCTTCTTCCAAATTTAAGTGGTCAATATTGCCCTTGATCAAAGCCGCAGAGCTAGTACTAAAGTTGGTGCTTGTAATATTGTCATCTTCGATGGTGCGAGCAAAGGCCGAGAGTGCCTCTTCCTTCGTCGGGTCTAGGCAAGCTGGTTTTAGGCAAAAGAGCTTGTCTAGTCTAGACAAACATTGATTAAGGCGTTCGCTAGAGATGCGACCGCTCTCTATGGCTTGGGCAATGGCCTGCACTGCCTCTTGAGATTGGCGATAGGTGCCGCAGACCAAAATAAGATCTACCCCAGCTTCTATGGCCATGACGCAGGCTTCTCCTAGTCCATAGGCTTTGGTAATGGCGTGCATGGTCATATCATCTGATATGGCGAGGCCGTCAAACCCAAGCTTATGTCGCAAAATTTCGGTCACTACCAGCGGTGATAAAGTGGCTGGCCTTTGCTTTTCTAATTGAGGCAGCCAGATGTGGCCGATTAAAATAGAGCGCATGGCTTTGATATTTGTAGCAAAGGGTTTTAGATCATAAGCCTCAAGTGCAGCTAGGCTTTTATCGACTATAGCCAGCTCAAGATGCGAATCTTGGCTGGTTGAACCATGGCCAGGGAAGTGTTTGGGGCAAGCAACTAAGGCTGATGCTTCGATTTCGTCGATTACTTGACTGCCCATGGCACTAGTTAGGTCGGTTTCGCTACTAAAGGCGCGGGTCGCTATCACCGGGTTCAATGGGTTGGTGAGTAGATCGAGTGTGGGAGCAAGTAGTAAATTGAATCCGAGTGTCTTCAGTTGGCGGCAGCTAATCTCGGTAATCTTTTTTGTGCTATCTCTATCGTTTATAGCCGCTAGAGCCATGGGAGAAGGCAACGGTGTTAGCACGTGATCAAAGCGTTGCACCGCACCACCTTCTTGATCGACGGTCAAAACTGGGGCATGCAGGCAGGCATCAACAATGTCTTTGGTCAGTGTGCAAAGCTGTTTTAAGTCGTGGGCATTTTCCTTAAAGAGGGTGATACCACCAAGAATGCCTTTGTTTAATGCTTGCTTATGCTCATCGTCTAGTACAAGACCAGGCAAACGACCAATAACCAGTCGGCCTGCCAATTGTTCTGTAGTTAGGTTCTTCAATTCACTATTTAAGAAAGTGGGGCAATTAAGCGATAAACGTCAACTGGCTTTTGCCGCCCTTTGACGTTGAATTGGCCAAGGAAGTCGAATTTGAAGTTATCTTTTGCTAGTTCGTAAGTAGCACCTTCAACGATTACGTCTCCTGGGCGGTCATCGCCTATAAGCTTTTCTAGGCGAAATACCAAGTTGGCAGTATCACCCAAAAGGGCGGGATTGGAAGCATTAGAGCCGAGGTTGCCGGAAGCGACGGGCCCGGTTGCTAGAGCCATGTCGAGCATCAGTGGATGGTTTTCAAAAGGCCAGACTTTCTTGTCGGCGGCCAATTTTAAGGTAAGAATTTTCAATTTTAGTGCAGTGAAACAAGCCTGACAGGCTGATAGTCCACCGCCGCTCTTAGCGTCGTTACCCTGCCAGTAAGCCATGATGGCATCACCAGCAATTTTTTCTAGTTGGCCGTAGTTCTTGTTGATCTCATCGTTGAGATTATCGAATACTTTTTGGGCTGCTTCCATTACCAACATAGGTTGATTGGCATGGTCTTCCATCAAAGACGTAAATCCTTTTATGTCCCCTACCAAAATGGTGGCATTCATCATCTGAATGCGAAACTGTGTGCGATCTTGTGAGTCGTCGTTGTCTTCATCTTGATTGGGATGATCGAATTCAGGTGGATTAACAAGCAGCTCGTATTGGGCGATTTTGACACGATCGCCCGAATGCAAATGATATTCTTTACCCGGCGTTAGGCGACCGCCGTTGAGCATGGTGCCATTGGTCGAACCAGCGTCGATAATTGTCCAACCTTCAGTTTTACAGCGAATTTCAGAATGCTGACCAGAGACTTCAGGATAGGGGAGGACTAGCTTCTTGATGCCGCCAGAGGCCGGTTTTCGCCCAATTTGTAGTACCTCGCCTTCGGCTAGTTCGACGATATATGATTCCGGTGTATCCGGATTGACCGTAAGAGTGCCTGTCCTCATGGAATCACACCGCTAAAAGTTAAGTTCACGCACGGGCCGTTTTAGCTTTAGTTAGAGACTTTTTTAATTCATCAACTCTGTCTAATTTTTCCCAAGGAAGATTGAGATCTGGTCGCCCGAAGTGACCATAGGCTGCTACGTTGCGGTAGAAACGGCCTTTGTTGAGTTTTGGCAATTCAGTCAGAGCAAAGGTTTTGATAATGGCTGCAGGTCTGAGGTCGAAAGTGGTTTTAACCAGTTCGGTAATCTCGTGATCAGGCAGTGTTCCGGTGCCGAAAGTCGTGACATGAACTGATACGGGTCTAGCCACACCGATTGCATAGGCAATCTGTACTTCACAGCGCTCAGCTAGGCCAGCAGCAACAATGTTTTTAGCCACATGACGAGCGGCGTATGCAGCTGAACGGTCTACTTTTGTTGGATCTTTGCCAGAAAATGCACCACCACCATGACGTGAATAGCCGCCATAGGTATCAACGATTATTTTGCGGCCAGTGAGGCCAGCATCGCCGTGGGGGCCGCCCACTACGAATCGTCCCGAGGGATTGATCAAATATCTAGTTTGTTCATCTGGCTTGATCGATAGATCTTGGAAGACAGGCATGATCACGTAGGCTTTTAAGTCTTGAGCTATGCGCTCTTGCAGCTTAGCGTTGTCTTCAATGCCGTCTACGATTGGATCGTGTTGGGTGGAGACTACTATTGAGTCTACTCGGACAGGCGTATTGCCGTCATATTCGATGGTCACCTGGGTCTTGCCGTCAGGTCTTAGGTAATCTAAAGTGCCGTTCTTTCTCACTTCTGTCAGGCGCCTGGCAATGCGATGGGCTACTGAAATTGGCATGGGCATCATTTCAGGGGTTTCGTTGCAAGCAAAGCCGAACATCATGCCTTGGTCGCCAGCGCCAGTTTCGTCGCCGAGATCGGCGCTTTGTTGGCTGTCACCAGCATTTGTACTAGAGCTAGTACTTGCACCTGGGCGGCTTTCGAGGGCGTGGTCAACACCAGAAGCAATATCGGGAGATTGTTTGTTAAGAGCTGTGAGAATAGCGCACGAAGCAGCGTCAAAACCGCCGCCTTTTTCTGCAGTGTAGCCAATCTCGGCAATTACTGAGCGCACTAGCTCTTGAAAATCTACATTGGCCTTACTGGTGATTTCGCCGGTGACCAACACTAGACCAGTAGATACAGCGCACTCTGCAGCAACTCTTGACTTAACGTCTTGTGCGAGCATGGCGTCGAGAATGGCATCTGATATCTGGTCGCAGACTTTATCTGGGTGACCTTCAGTGACTGATTCTGAAGTAAATAAATAGGTGTTGGTCAACTGAATAACTCCTTGAGTCATGCAAAATGCTTTGCTTTAAAAGCCGCAGCGAAGCCGCTTTCAGAAAGCTGAACCTGCTATGCTACCATTTTTTGATGATACTGAAATAGATCTCTCAAGTGTTACCATATTAAGGAACTTATTATTGGACGGGACATTGGATGCCAACCGCATATTCTCAGAAAAGTGACCGTGATTTAGTTTTAGCCTGTCAGAAGCGTGAGCCACAGGCTTTTGAAGAGCTCGTAAAACGGCACCAACGCACTGTCTATTCGTTGCTTTATCAATTAGCTCCCGATTGGGAAGACACCTCCGACCTTGCTCAGGAAGTATTCATTCGGGTCTGGCGCTCTATTAACAATTTAAGAAATCCTGCTTCGTTTCGCGGCTGGTTGACTCAAATTGTTACCAACCTTTTTTATGATGAATTGCGTAAGCGACCACGCCGCCTGCCTACCATCTCGATGGATGATTCCCATGGAGGGGAAGATGGTGAGTCTGACGGCTCGACCCGTGATATTCCCGATACAGGCATTCTGCCTGACGAGAAAATACTCAACAAAGAGATCTCGGAAGTAATACGTCAAGCAATGTTGCGTTTGCCGGAACAGTTTCGTACAGCCATCGTCTTGAGAGAAGTGGAGGGCCTGAGCTACGATGAAATTGCAGTGATAACACAGACAGAGATGGGAACGGTGAAATCTAGAATTGCCCGGGCCCGGACCAAACTGCAAGAGTTGCTTAAGCCATACATAGAACAGTCACAGTCGATAACTGAGGTCTCTAGTGATGGTTGACTCTACTTGCGATAGTTATAAGGAAGAGCTTTCAGCGCTGCTTGACAATCAGGTCGGTGCTAGCTTGAAAAGCGAAGTTGAATCGCATCTTGAGGCTTGCCCTGAGTGCGCAGCTGAGTTTGAGTCTTTGAAAGCTGTCAGTAGCTTGCTTGGTAAGGCTTTTGCTGCCGACGCTGAGATTCCCGATATCTGGTCGAAGATTGCCCTTGATATGCCATCTGTCTGCGATGTAATAGTGGACGACCTTTCGGCCTATTTAGATGGCGAACTTACTTCTCCAGCCCAAGAAGGGGTAAATCAGCATTTAAAAGAATGTGCTGATTGTCTTGCTAAATTCACAGCTTTGAATCAGACCAATCGCTTGCTGGCTAAAGGTTTAGAATTGCCTCAGGGTGTTGAAGTCAATCTCTGGTCATCTATTAAAGAGCGGCTCACTGCTGATTGCGCTTTGATTGACAACGAACTCTCTGCCTATCTAGATCAAGAAGTCGTCACTCTACGTCACCGCGAAATAACCAAGCACCTCACTGATTGTTCTAACTGTCAGGTGGAGTTTGGCAAACTGACAAATGTTGGCGATATTATTCGCGATTCTTATAAGCCTAATATCCCAGATGATTTTGATCTCTGGCCTGGTATTAAGAGCAAACTACAAGTTGTTCCTTTCACTCCTAAGACCCAGACTGCATCTAGCAGCAAGGTTAAGGGTGTAAAGGGCATAATTGATAGGCGTGTTTATGCTTTGGCAGCCGTAGCCGCTGTCTTCGTATTAGTTTTTGGACTGGGAGCTTTTTGGCTCAATAGTCCTGAGCAATCGAATGTTCGTCAAGTTTCGGCCGAAGGTTATTTGATTGATTCATCGTTGTTGCAACCAGCAGACAAAGCTGAGGCGGTAGTTTATGAAGAGTAGTTCGCATGGGGTAAAGAGTGCAGCTAATGGGCTGATGTCGGCTGCCCTGTCGCTTGCAGCTGGCTGTGCTCTAGAAGTATCCTTTCCGCCTGAGAGCATGGCTCAAGAGGCACAATCCACTTCTTGTAATGTTGATTGGACAAAACTCAATCTCACTCCTATACAAAGCAGTCAGATTCAAAATCTAGAGCAGCAGTGGTACAAAGATTTCAACGAACTCAGCCCACAAATTCGCGATGAGCAGTCTAAGCTGCAAAAGCTTCTCTCTGACCACAATGCTGATCCAATACAGGTGATGGCCCTGCAGCAATCAATTGCTAGACGCCGGGAACAACTTAGCAATGCTGCCATGCAAAACTATTTGAACAAGCGCAAAGTGCTTGATGAGAAACAGCAGAAGCAGTTGGAAGAAATGATGAGAGTCTTGATCATCAGTCGTAAGCAGCAAATGAATCCAGGCGCGCAGACTGAAGTTATGCCCGATAAAATTCAGAATTTGATGCGTAGAGTGCGAGATATTTTCCCCGTAGACGCCAAATAGCAAACTAGTCGAAGGGTCTTGTTCTAAACAGAAAAAAAGTAGTTTCCATGGAAACTACTTTTTTATTGTTTGTGACATATATAGAAGCAGGGGCTATTTTTCGCCTTACCTCTTGCCTTGTGGATTCTCTCATTAACCAAGTCGAGGTTTTGTTGTCAGCAACTGGCTCTGCGAAGGGGTTCCATGAGCTGTCTTTCATCATTTGGGATGCGCTCTTTTGAGATTCGCCTACATCTATATCTGATCGATTTGCGATCGATGTTGCTTCGCTTTAAATATGAAGATCTTTTGGGCATTGAGGCTTTTTTCGTTGAACAAATATATTTCGAAAGTGTATGCTCAATGCCTATCGTAGGCGTTGTTAGCGATAGAGATCAATTGCATTAATGGCGATGCAACACCATCAGTGGTGCCTATTATTAAAACTGATCTGACCCTTTGATCAGCACGCAACTAATCTCGTATAATGATTCTCTGTTAATAGGACGTGCCGCTAGTACATTAGGGCAACCGCTCCTCTGCAAGATATATCCGCTCTCAACTCCTGCTTTAGTAAGCGAGAAGTGCTGAGCGCCTCTTTGACCTGGATTTTTTTCCAACTCAGCGGTGATCCATAGGAAAGACCCATAAGTAAGACCAAAAAGTAAGACCAGAAAGTACGAAAGAAGATAGGGAAGAACTGAATGTCCATTTGTATTGCTCCTGCCATCCACTCCAAAGCCGAATATCTAGCTCCTGCCAATGTTTTGTCGTTTGTTGACCGCGCTCATTCAAATGCAAATGCAACTGCAAATGCAACTGCAACCGCAGGCTCAAGTTCAACCAATCTTTCTCGCCCATTCAGTGCTCGTACAATCGCTTTGGTTAGCGAGCCAGCTGTAGATGAGCTTAAGTATAGAAAACTAATTGATCTAGCTGTGAGGTATGGCGCTCGACTACTGGCTTTGAAGCGTCGCGATATTGCTGCTCGTTATGAGAAGTGGTGCCAAATTAGTGAATCTCATCCTGGTTCTATTAATCGTGGTCTTGAGACTGAGTCTTACTGGCGCAACAAAAATCTATATGTACGTCGCATATCGAAAAAATCGGAGACTACTGCAGCGTTTGTGCCGGTGTTGACCGAGATTGCTTGTCTCTTCTCTGGTGGTTCCAGTTTGCTTATCACCATCAATGAAACGGAACATACAGCACGCTTTGATGTGATTGAGAACTGCGGCAAAACTGGCTATTGCTTAGATGGCCTCGACTATGATCTGGCTCTCAGTCAGGTATTTAGCTTGCTTAAAGAGATCGAAGGGGTCTAGCTGGGTTACTGGCAATCAGAATCAGTAGCTACTCTTCATAAAAGTGTGACCGCCGGCCATTGAGCCGGCGGTCTTACTTTAATCATTTACCTATTTGAGTACTATTTGTCTTTTAAATTGGCTTGCAATTCGCGCACTGTTTTGTCTAGGTCGGTCAAGTCTTTCAAACATTCTTTCAGATCTTTATCACTGAGAATTGGCGTCAACTTCTTGCCCTTGAGACGATCCTGTTGGCGATCACGTTCTACTTTCTTCAATGCACTGCGTACGTTATCGATATCTTTTAGGCTCTTGCTGAGGCTCAGGCCGACTTTCTTTTCTACGGCTGTGCTGCGAGCAAGGGTGAGGTCAAAGCGCTTCTCAAGGGCAGCAAACTGCTTGCGGTCAATGTCTTTTGCTGTCTTACCTTCTAGTTTGTCTAGTTCGCCGTTGAGTTTGTCTAATTCGGCGGCAATACTCTCTAGCTCGATACTACTTGCCTTAACTTGACCTGAGATTTTTTGCAGCTGACCAACCGGGTCAACTACAGATGGGTCTATTAGTGAGACTTGGGCCTTAATTTCGGTCTTAGTTTTGCTTTGGGCTTTACTTTGGGCTTTAACAGTTGTTTGGGCTAAAGCCGTCCCGCTGCAATAAAAGCTAATCTCTAGGCCGAAGGGGCCACAGAGGCTGAGTATAAGCAATAACTTAGGGTTAATTGAGAGTTTATGCATTTTCATATTGAAATAATAGTGCTTCAAGCTCCTACACGGAAGCTGGACGGCGCCCATGAATGTAATATTATGAGCCCTAATTACATTTGAGGTGGCAGATGATCAAGGAGAAATTGGCCGAGATTGTGCAGCAGGCGTTTTCTGCAGCATGCCTCGATGGCGCAATGGGTCCCCTCAAGTCATCTGCTGATTGTTCAGTGGTTGTGGTTATTGAGAAGCCGAAATCTCCCGAGCATGGAGATTTCGCCTGTGGTATGGCTCTCAAGCTGGCCTCGCAGGCTAAGTTTGCCCCACTGCGCATTGCCGAAACTCTTTCTCAATATATTGCAAAGAGTGATGCCTATGGCACCTACTTATCTAAGATAGAAGTAGCCGCACCAGGATTTATCAACTTCACCCTTGGCACAGCTTGGCTTACAGAAACCATTAATCAAGTGCATAACCTTGGCCCAGATTATGGTCGCGCTCAAGGTAATGGTAAAAAAGTATTGGTCGAATATGTTTCAGCCAATCCTACTGGTGAACTGCACATTGGTCATGGTCGCAATGCTGTATTTGGTAGCTGCCTAGCTAATTTGATGAAGTTTGGCGGATACAGCGTTGATCAAGAATTTTATATCAATGACTATGGCGAGCAGATTTTGCAATTAGGAAGATGTGCTTGGGCTCTCTATCAACGATTGCTCGGTCAACAAGTTGATTATCCTAGCGAAGGATATCCGGAAGAATTTTTGCGCGATTTTGTTCAGTCTGCTGTTGACAGTGTTGGTGACAAATATCTAAAAGTTAGTGATGAAGAGGGTTGTAGCATTGTTGGTGATTTGGTCAAAGATCTCATCATCGATAATCAAAGAACTCTTTTGAAGAGCTTAGGCATCGAATTTGACTTGTGGTACTCAGAGCGCAGCCTACATAGTGGTGGCAATGTTGTTGATGTGCTAAAAGAATTTGATAAGCATGGTTTTACTTATGAAAAAGATGGTGCTTACTGGCTTAAAGCTCAAGAACTAGGGGATGAGCGCGATCGCGTTTTGCGCAAATCAAGTGGTGCCACTACGTACTTAGCTAACGATGCTGCTTATCACTTAACCAAGTATGGTCGAGGTTATGATCTCATGATCAATATTTGGGGTGCTGATCACCATGGTCAAGTGCCAGGACTGAAAGGAGCGGTGCGCGCTCTCGGTCAAGATCCAAGCAAGCTTGAAGTGATCTTGACTCAGATGGTCAATCTCAGTCGCGATGGTCAGATTGTAAAAATGTCTAAGCGCGCTGGTACTGTCATTATGTTGAGCGAAGTGGTTGATGAAGTTGGCGCTGACGCCACTCGTTATTACCTGGCTGAGTCAAGCCCGCAGAACACCATAAATTTTGATCTTGATCTTGCCAAGAAAACTGGGCGGGAGAACCCGGCATTTTATATTCAATATGCTCATGCTCGCTGCTGCGCCATTTTGCGCAAAGCCCTAGAACCATCAACTAACACTGAAAGCGGTCAGGTTGAAGAGCCGCCTATATCCGCTCAACAGTGGCAAGAGTTCTTGCATGAATATAAGGAAGATAAGCAAGGAAAAGTTTTCGCTCCTTTATTTGACACTGATGTTGTTATTGCTGGTCATCAGAAGGCCCTAATTGCCAGACTGGAGACTTTCCCGGCCGAGGTCGAAGAAGCCGTACAGGCCCGCAATCCTGGTCGTATTGCCCGTTTCGCCTACGATTTAGCAAATGATTTGCAGAAATTTTATGAAGTCTCTCGTGTGCTCACTGATGATTTATCAGTCTCGAAAGCAAGACTAGGACTAATTTTTGCAACTAAGCAGGTATTATCTAACGCACTGGGCATAATAGGCGTGTCAGCTCCAGAGCGGATGTAGGTTTATAGGTCGTAAATAAAATAGGGACCGAAAATTCTTATCAGGACTTCACGGTCTTGGCATCCGGTGCTAGGCTAGAGCTATGGCTCTAGCATCTATTAGTTTCAGGCAAAAGGCGATTAAATGCACGACAGGGCAGAGAATAATAACCGTGACAGCGGCAGGGACGAGCTTTCAGAGAAGTTCACCCTAGAATTCACTAAAGAAGAAGGGATGCTCCTCCTCACTAGTGCCAAACTGCTAGACAAACTTGTGGCTGGCGTGACAATTCATGCTCAAGAGCGAGATCAGCTAATCAAAGAAATTATCGAAAAATTGGCTGGGGCTTTGTCTCCAGAGGTTTCTAAGGTGTCTGGAGAGTTGGCTGACGCTATCGTCGATTCGGTTATGGGCGCTGATGAGTTCGAAGATGATTATTCGTACGTTTCAGATGCGCTAGGCTTCAATTTGGTTGAGGGCGATTCTTTTCTCGATACTTACTCTGAGGAAGAGATTCAATCTTTGCGCCGCTCCATAGCAGAAGACGCTAGTCGAGACGGCGATGATTTCGCCTTTGAGCGGTCAGCTGGTCAACTTAATCTTTTTCAGACTGAATCACCTTTCGATTCTGCTCAATATGCACAAGTTGATTTTCCGATGTATGCCACGGGTGAGACATTGCCTGTTTTAGAAAATGCCATGATTAATCATCTTAGCGTCAGGGCGCAGTATTATAGTTTCGCTCGTGAATCAGTTGATACTATTACTCTTAATCCTCTGGTGATTATTAAAGAGCAAGGCAATTGGCGCATGGTTGCCTTCTGCCACGAGCTTAGTGAAATTTTGCTCTTTCGAGTTGATCGGATCAAAGAGATTGTTGAGACCGCGCAATCATTTGAAGCGCCAAAAGATGTCAGTCAGATAAGTTATAAGCGTCTGCCTGTTTACTCGTGAAATCTGGGTTTATCGTGACGAATCAAGCAAATTCAGGAGCAATGGCTCTCGGTAGTGATCACGCTGGCTTTGAGCTGAAGCAAGCAATCAAAGATTTATTGACTGCGCAAGGTTTAAGCGTCCAAGACTTTGGCACATTTTCCCTTGATTCTTGCGACTATCCTGACTACGCTAGAAAAGTAGCTGAGGCTGTTTCGCAAGGTCTGTGTCACCGGGGCATTTTAGTCTGCGGTTCAGGGGTCGGTGTATCTATTGTTGCCAATAAAGTACGCAAAGTTAGAGCCGCTCTAGTTAGTGAAGTCGAAGCTGCGGTGTTGTCGAGACAACACAATGATGCCAATGTTCTTTGCTTGGGAGCACGCAGTACCTCTGAAGCTAGGGCCAAAGAAATAATTACGGCTTGGCTGACCACCGAATTTGAAGGTGGTCGCCATCAAAGGCGAATTGACAAAATTGAGTCGTCTCGTCAGGGCGAAACTTTATTTGGATGAGGCTCTAGACCCTGATACTGCAAGCGGTCTAGCTGGCTGTAACCGGCGCCAGACAGCAAAGCTTTCGTTGAGCAAATTGCCTTGCTCATCGTATGCTGGGCCGATCAATGTTGTGTCTGGCTCACGCCTTAACCAATCAGCCTCAAAGCGACTAAGTGTAGCGACAAAGCGCTCGTTGGCGAGAGCATCGCGCAAGGTGAGACAATGACGCTTGCCGTATACGCCGTGGGATTCTTCTAGCATCGCAGCAATAGCCGCAGCTCTCTTCTTTGCGCTTCCGCGCACTCGCTTCTCGGCGTTATAAGAATTGCCTACCAGCAGAAAAGTTTTTCCTGGCCATGCTTGACTGCTCTTGTATGGTGCAAGGTCTAGCCTACGCTGGAGAGAATCTGGACTGATTGCTGAATTCATTTTTGTCAAAAGGGTTTTGACTTCTTCTTGCCTTGGCATACATTCCTCTCTATAGGCTTGATCTACTTTATCGGCGGGAAATACAAATTTGATATTGTTCTATTTATACTTTTCCACTGGGCACTGTCGGATAAACTAGCGAAAGCGAAATTAAGGTAAGGGTCAAAGTGAAAATTCTAGTTGCCCCCTGCGCCTACAAGGGCACTCTACAGGCACCAGATTTGGCCAAGGCTATAGCTCATGGCATTAGGTCAAATTCTAGAGAATTAGAAATTGTGCTGGCGCCGGTTGCAGATGGCGGTGATGATACTATAGCCTGCCTGCAATTAGCCCTAGGTGGCGACTTTGTTTATTACACGGTCTGCGGGCCTGTTTCTCAGCCGGTTAAGGCCTCGTATTTAGGTTTAGGTAGACTAGCTGTTGTCGAACTAGCTCAGGCAAGTGGCATTGCTCATTTGCAGAAAAATCAGCTGGCAGCGCTTCGTGCTCATACGTTTGGTACTGGACAAATTATCGCCAGAGCAATTGAAGATGGTGCTACCTCAGTGGTAATTATGCTCGGAGGTAGCGCCTCTACTGATGGTGGCAGTGCCGTGCTAGCAGCGCTTGGGGCGAAATTTTATGATTTTGCTGGAAACGCTATTTTAACCGACGGCACTGTATGCGGTGGCGGTGCTTTGTTGTCTGTTGCGCATATAGATCTTGCAGAGCTTCGCCGTCAAGTCGCGGGGGTAGAGTTCTTGATTGCTACTGATGTCACCAACCCGTTGCTTGGTTCTCATGGCGCTGCTGCAATATTTGCGCCGCAGAAAGGGGCCAATTGTGAAGAAGTCGCCTATCTAGAAAGGAGTCTTGAGCATTTTGCTTCTGTCTTAGAATCTGCTTGCCAGAGCGACAAAGCCTGGCGTTCGTATGCGGGAGCAGGGGCAGCCGGCGGAGCTGGCTTTGGTCTGGCTCTAGGACTAGGCGCGCAATTCACTTCTGGCTTTCACTGGTTTGCTGAAAAAACGAACTTGGTTGAAAAGCTAAACTGGTGCGATTTGGTGATAGTGGCCGAAGGTTGCCTTGACAGCCAGTCGCTCTCAGGCAAGGCCAGTGGCGAAATTTTGAAACTGGCAAGAGCTGCTGGCAAAATTGTGGTCGCACTGCCAGCTTGCTCGCAACTAAACAGCGAGCAAGAAAAGTTATTTTCTACAGTGATTGTGACCTCAGGCAAAGACAATAGAGCCACTTTGGAAAGTGTCAGCCAAGCTGCTCAGAGATTTTCAGAGCTCTATTGATTAGCGGCGCTTTTTCAAGAAGCTCAGCATGTCATTGGCCAGAGAGCTGTTGACTGCTGGTTTTGCCGATTCAAACTGACCTGGTGCAGCGGCATGGGCAGGTTGAATCAAGACGTCAGGCTGGGCTTTTGCCGGAATAACTTTTTCACCAAGGCTGGCTGGATCTGGCAATTGGTTGATTCTTTGAACCGGCATGGCTTCGTAGTTGCTCATGGTTGAGCTGGTTTGGGATTGCAGTGGTTGTGCCTGTAGCGGTTGTGATTGCATATCTTGTGGCATACCAGCTTCGGCCCCATAGCTCTCGATTGGAGCTTGTGCCGTTGGCTGAACATCTACATTTACATTGACATTGGTTTGTGGCAGTGGAGCACTTGCCAGCTGCCCAGGATCGGCTGAAGCTAGACTCTGTCCGGCGCCTGAGGCGCTGGCAAGCTGATTTGAAGGGTCAACTGTACCAAGTGAAAGCTGTTGACCAGGGTGAATCATGCCAGGATTAGATCCGATCAATTCACTATTGGCTTTATAGATGTCGCCCCATTTTGTGGCATCACCAAGTTGATCATGAGCAATGTCCCAAAGGGTATCACCCGATTGCACAGTGTACTGACCGGCGGCACCAGGTGTGGCTGCTGAAGCAATATCGGCATTCTCAGCGCCAGGCAGTTGAATGGTTGTCCCTGGCCTGATCAATTCTGGATTGGCACCCAGAACATCTGCGTTCATTTTATAGATGTCGCCCCATTTTGTGGCATCGCCAAGATTATCTTTGGCTATATTCCAAAGATTGTCACCAGTGCGAATTGTGTAGCTGCGAGGCTCTAAGCTGTTAGCCGCTTGAGCTTGCTGGCCCTGCTCTAATGGTTGGTTATTTTGAGCAACCTCTTGTTGCTGTTGCATTTGTTGTTGCTGACTTAGCTGCTGTTGCTCAAACTGTTGTTGTGGGTTCAATTCTTGTTGCTGAGCTTCGACTTGAGGCTTGTTGCTCGGCGCAGCCTTAGCAGTATTCTGACTGGCGTGATGATTGCTGGCTTTAACCGAGTGAGATGTGCGGTCAAAGGTTTTGTGAGTGCGTGCTTCTGGTTTCGCTTCAGCTTTTGCATGATCTATTTTATGGCTGGCATTATGTTTGACTGCATGGTCGGCTTTTGGAGCTACTGCATCATGCTTGGCTGCAACTTTGTCACCGAGGGCATCGGCCTTAAGATTGCCATTGTTGCCATCTAGGCTAAGCGATTTTGCTTTTAGCCCGCCGAGATTTTCAGCACCGCCTTTAACAGTATCTATACTTGGTTTAGCGCTACCAACTGTTGACTGGAACGAGTCTGATTGATTGCCCATGGCCAGCAAGTCGTTGTTTATCGGCTCACCAAAAGTTGAGCTGCCGACATTTAGTGACGCGCTCGGAGCCTGCATAGGTAATGATTGAGCCATGCTTTGGGCATTGAGGTTGTGGCCCGCACTGCCGATGCTATCGCTGAATAGTCGGTTATTGCCTGCCACTTGAGGGCCCGGCGTATTGGCTGATAGGCCTGGTCCGGATAGATGACCTTGACCTTCAAATTGCAATTTGGCCATGTTGCCAGAGCCGCTAACATTTAGCGCGTTGCGACCAAATGCTTGTTGTGAGAAAGGTTCGCCACCTTGGCCCAGTGAAGTGTTCAATTTGCTAGAGAGTAAATCTGAGTTGAAGCTGCCGCTCAAATGGCCCGGTAATTGACCGCCAATCGAGCCAATTTGACCGAAGAATGGAGCATTGCCAGGTAGTAGCGAAAGATTTAGACCAAAGTGCTCAGGTTTGAAAGCGTTAAGGGCTGACGCTAGATGATTGCCACCCAAATTGCCTAATAGTGATTGATCTATTCCTAAGGTCATGCCCAAATGGGTGCCAATCTGGCTTAAGGCTTCAAGTTGTGGCCCAAAGAAGGCACCGAGGGCTTCGAAGAAGCTGCTAAATAAGCCAATGTGACCTGGCATCTTTGTAATCATATTGATTAACGGAGAAACCGCTTGCTCTCCACCTGGGGGGATGGCACCTAGTCCAGCCATGGCGTCTGTGCCAGGCATGGCTGCCATGGCAGCGTCTTTGCCGACAGAAGCAACTGATGAAAACTGGTTTTGCACTTCACGGGCAATCGAATCTGATCCTGAGTTAACCTGGCTAGCTGCCTGGTCGAGTGGTTCTGAAGATCTGAATTCGAGGGATGACATCTGTGAGTCCTTGAAAGCCGTTCTTCCAATCTACAGCCGGGGCCGACGCTTGTCCATGGGGACCATGGGAGGATTCCCACGGTTTTGAGCGAGAATTTGCATATTAGTCAAAAGTTTTATCTTTGCCGGCCCCAGGGAATCTTTTGCAAGCTGAAGTCAGTCAATTTAGTTAGGTTTTGTCGCTTACTCTTTCTGAGGTCAAGCGGTTAAAATTCCCAATATTTAGTAGGGATGGTTATGTTCGTGAAAATGAGAAAAAACCTGTCGCTGGCATTTTTGTCTAGAGCCGCAATCAGTTCTGCAAGACCCTCGGTAGTCCTGGCGCTGACTGTGTCCGTCTGTGGACTCTGCGCACCGCTAGCCTATGGGTTAGATCATCCCCAATCAGCCGACGGTGAGAAGCCTGCCGCCGCTGCACCTACTGTTTCTCTCGCTGCCGCCAACCTTGTGCAGTTGGCCAGTGATTATCGCGCTAGTGCTGATGATCTGAGCTGGGCTCGTTATGCCACCTATCTGCGAGACTTACTTGCTCTTCCTCAGTTTGTTGGTGCTGACCCTGCACAAGTAATTGCTGCTAACCCTTCACTTTCTGAATTCAAAGTGAAAGTGAGCGAGACAGGTATAGGCAATTTCAGAGTTTGGAGCTTCCCACGAATTGTTGAAAGTCACGCTGTAATTTTTCAGACTCCGGCTCGCACAACAGCTATTCCGCTTCCTCAGGCCGTAGCCTTCCGTGAAGCGAGAATTGTCGGCGGTTTCGCAGCTCCTGCTGCTGCCTCGCCTGTGAAGACTCTGAAGACTCTGAAGACCGTGAAGGCTGTGAAGGGTAAGGTCGCTCCTCATATTCTTACTCACTCTGCTGCTCATCCGTCTGCCCACCCGGTTGCTAATGGTCCCAAGTCATTGGTCTTGATTGGCGCTGACCGCAGCAGCGGAACCTTGTGGTTTAAAGGTTTTCAGCTAGTCGAAGGAATGCCAGAGGCAACTGAGCTGTTTAGCTCTTTGCCAGCATTTTTTACGCAAAATGTCACTGGCAAAGCCGCTTTTTCTGGCAACGACATTATATTGACGATTCAGGCACCGGTTGTGCGCAAAGAGAAAGTTGAAGAAGAAAAACCTGCCGGCGTCGTTAAAGATACCGTCAGCAAACCCGTTGTTGCGGCTAGCGCTCCGGGCTATAAAGTAGTGCTCAAATTTGTCGGCAGTAAATATACTATTGCTGGCCATGTGCCAGATGATGCTCCGTTCTCGATTGCTCTTAGCTTCGCTCAAGCTGTGGCTGGTGCAAAACCAGAGTTGGCGAAGTCTTGGTTGGTTGATAGTAAGCTTGCTTCAATCCCTAAGTATCTCGGTTTGTTTGGTCGAGTCAGCCCACCTATGCGCCTTTTGCCCATGTCTAGTGCTGCTGGTGCCAGTCGCTATCGCCTGGTTACTTCTAGCAAAGACGACTTGATTATTGAAGTGGGAAGAATTCTACAACCTGGTCGATTGAAAGGGCAGTTGGCAATACGAGCCTTATTCGTTGCTCCTTCAGATGCTATTGCTCAGCGCTTGAGCGGAACTATGGTTATGCCTGGGGGGGTTATGCCTGGGGGCTCTCCTGCTCCCGCTGCGACTACTACTTCTTCAGCTTCTTCAAATTCTACTAGCCCTCCTGCCATGCGCAAGAATTGAGGACATGGCTGACTTTTCACCTAGTGATTTACCTCGCATCTCTTCTGGCGCCAGTAATGAACGCGAGTCTGGTGAAAGCTATCTCAATTCATCCCTTTCTTTTCTTACCTTTTCTTATCGCGAAAATCTCTACAGTCAGCTCGACAAACTCGTTGAGCAAGGTAAGTGTCTCGATGGCTTGATAATTGATTTGATGCAAACTGGTTTTTCTTTGCCGCTTGATGCTCTTGTGAAGTTTTCTATGTATGCCAAAAAGCTCCTTAATCCACAAGGGGTGCTGCTTTTTGTTAAGGGTGATGGTGCCATTACACTGACAAAGGATGACCCTGCTGGTGGTTTGACTTTCAATATTTATGATAGTCCGTTTGGTATTTTTACTCGCTATCCACTGCTTGCTGACTACGCTTGTGCCACTGTCAGTGGTATCGATCGAAGAAGGCTGAAGGGTGGCGGGAGCACGCTAGCAAATCATATTTTGTCGACATCAATTCCGGTTTTGACGAGCGATGGTAAGCAAATCAAAGGCGACTTTACTTTACCTGCTCCGCAAAACTGGGTAATGCAAATGGTCGAAGACTATGCTTCAGTTGAGTCAATTGTGCGCAATGTCGAGTCTCATCACCAGCTGCCGTCTGATGAGGCTTTGCGTATTTTACAAGAGCTTGAAGCTGCCCATCTTATTTTTCCTGTTTTTTCGCGTATTCAGTTTCTTTCTAATTGTTATCACAATCGCAAACCATTTCGCCTTGGTCGCTACATGGTCGCCTGCGGAATCGTTACTGAAGCGCAGTTGAGAGAGCTTCTAGAGCGACAGCAAGAAGAGGGTTGGGGAAAGTCGCAACGCACGTTCTTGGGGCTCTTGGCTGTTCGCGCTGGTTATATAAATACTCGTGAGCTCGAAGTTTTGCTTGACGATCAATATCTTTACGGCGGCTATCATCGCCGCACCGAAGATGAGCTGCCTGGCGTTTCTCGCACCGTTAATATTGAAACAATGCGTGATTCGATGATTGGCAGCCTTGGTGCCATTGATACTGCTGGTTTACTCCAGTCTCTAGCGACGGCAAAGAAAACTGGTCTACTAACCGTTGAAGATCGCGATAAAATTTTGATCGTCGCCTTTGTCGATGGTAAGCCAACCCATGCCAAAATGAACAAGCTATTGGGCTATCATGCCATGGTTGAATTTTTGACAACCTGGGGCGAAGGCATTTTCGTCTTTAGAGACAAAGGCGTTTCGCAAGAGTTTGATGATACTTGCCGCATCACTCAGACATTAGAGCGGTTGTTGTTAGATTCAGCTTTGTGCCAAGATCAAGTCAGTCAAATCTTTGCTAGTTTGCCTCAGGGGCGCGACTCAATTTTAGAGCGTGTCTGGAATTTTGAAATGCTTTTGCAGCAAATGGCCGGAGTGCCCTTGCGCCTCATGGATGAGACTGTTCTCAGTGCTGATGAACGCTTCATGATTACTGAATTGGCTGCTCAGATTGATGGCTTGTCGACCTTAGATGAAGTAATTAAAGCTTTTGATAATTGGCCTACCCATAAAATTGTCAAAGCTCTGTATATGTTAGTTGAACTCAAGCTGGCTACTATTCAGCAGGCCAGTCTATTCAGACCACTTACAGTTTTACAGAAAATAGGCTCGGAGATGCAAGAGCTGATAGGAAGAGAAGACAATAAAGCTTTGCTGCATGCCTCTCTTCATTATGTGCATGGTGATTCACCTGCTAAAGGGCGTTTTCATATCGACCATGAAGGACGAATCTCAGTTAACTTGTCGCAGATGAAGCGTGCTGGAGTGCCAGTGTCGGCAGTGCTACTCGAGCTAAGGCGCTGGATGGAAGCGTATCTTGCCTATTGTCGTCGGCAGGTAGACGCAAAGGTTGTGGACGAAATAGTTTCTCGGGTGATTAGCAGCAGTACGTAAATAGGAATCAGTGCATGCATGTAAAATTGGCAACAAATATTGGCTCTATTAAGGCAGACCTACTGATTATCGGTGTTTTCGCGCAGGAAAACATAGCTGATGTTTTAGCTGAGTCCAACTTGAACTCTCATGCTGGCAAAAATCTTGATAGGCATCTCTTAGATTCGTTGGCTAAAATGGCTGTAGAAGAAGGTTTTGCTGGTCGAGCCGGTCAGCAAGTAATCTTGCCTACGTATGAGAGAGCACCATTTAAGCGTTTGCTTCTTGTTGGTTTAGGAAATGCTTCTGAACTCAATGCCTCTGCCTTTCGAAAGCTTGGTGTGCAAGGGGCGAAGCGCATGGCTGTGATAAGTAAGGCCAAGTCTTCCGCTACAGTTTGTCTAGCTTTGAGAGTTAATTCTGCTAAAGCAAAGAGCAAAGGCCAGGGCAAAAATGCAATTGCTGCCAATCTTAGCCAAGCAACTGCCCTAGCAGCGGTGGTTGAAGCTTGGATTTTAAGTTCGTTTAGTTTCTTAAAATACAAATCTGTCAAAGAAGACGACAGTTCAGCTAATCAAAAAAACAGTCAAAGAAACGATCAAAATAAGGGCAATTCTAACCTTACTCTGCATGTTCAGGCCAAAGAGCTAGATCAAGCAAGTTTGAAGAAAGTCAGCGAAAAGGCAATTGCCATGGCCACTGCTACTAACATGGCCCGCACTTTGATCGCTGAGCCACCATCTTATATGACCCCAACAAAATTGGCTGCTGAAGCTCAACGCATTGCCGCTGAATATGGTCTTTCTGCCAAAATTCTTCAGCCCGCTCAAGTAGAAAAACTTGGTATGGGTGCTCTTCTCGGTGTGGCAAAGGGGGCAAAGGAACCACTGCGCTTGATCGTACTCAAATATACTGCGCCAAAGTCAAAGAAAACCATCGGTCTAATTGGCAAGGGTATTACATTTGACTCTGGCGGTCTCTCGCTTAAGACTGCCGTGGGTATGGAGCACATGAAGTATGACATGGCTGGAGCTGCTGCAGTTCTTGCTGCCATGCAGGTTATTGGTCAACTCAAGCCTAACGTGTCGGTGCTGGCGGTGGTGGCATCCACGGAGAATATGCCGGGTTCGGCGGCCTTGCATCCTGGTGATGTGCTTAAGTCGATGAATGGTAAGACAATCGAAGTAAACAACACTGACGCTGAGGGCCGTTTAATTTTGGCGGATGCTATTACCTATGCCATCCGCGAAGGTGTTGATGAATTAATTGACATAGCAACATTAACTGGTGCTGTGGTTTCGGCCTTGGGTAGAGTAGCTGCTGGCATTATGGGCAGTGATCAAGCTCTGGTAGATAGTGTTATTGCTAGCGGTAAAACCTGTGGAGAACAATTCTGGCAGCTTCCTCTTTTTGTTGAATATAAAGAGGGTCTGAAGAGTGACATTGCCGATTTGAAAAATGCTGGCTCCCGCGGTGAAGCTGGCTCTAGCTCTGCGGCTATGTTCCTTAAAGAATTCACTGAAGGCAAACCATGGGCTCACCTTGATATTGCTGGCGTGGGCTGGCTCGATCGTGAACGGGATGAGCTGTGTAAAGGTGGCACCGGTTTTGGTGCTAGAACTTTAGCCAACTACGTCTTAAATTCTTAGTTGACTAGTTGACTAGTTGAGTAATTGTTCTCATCAGAGGAATCAATGAGTCAGTGTCTCTGCCATCAGTGACTGTGACCAAAAGGCCTCCGCCAAAATCGGCAATGACGACGTAGCCCCGTGGTGTTCTTGAAACTACCTGGTGCACGCGGTCATGACCCATTTTCTTGGTGACGTGTTCGGTGTTCATGTAAACACCCAGAGCCCAAACTCCAACAGATTCAGCGTCCATATCACCAGGCATTGTGTTGGCAATTAGCAGGCCATCGTGTCCGACGATTACTGAACCAATTACACCCTGTTGGGTGCCAATCTGACTGAGTAACGACTGCAAATCTTGAGATGCTTCTAGCGTGAGAATTCTCATTTTGCCTTCGTTCAAGTCTGAGCTGGTCAATTTGCCAATCTTATCTAGATCTTTTTGATCTAGTAAGAACTTACCAATTGAGGCAATTCTGCCAGAACCAGCATCTTGATTTTGATCGCCAGAGGCATCTAAACGACCAATTCCGGCAATCTTGGGAGGTGAAACCTGCTCACCCTGATCTGGGATAGCATAGGCGTCTGGCTTGGGGCTAGCGTCTTCTGGTATGCCAAGATTATCGGAGAAGATGCGGTTCATAACATTGTCATCAACCGAGAACAGACCACCTTTGGCCGGCTCAGGGCTGGAGGCCAAGTTTGCCGGTGGGGCAGATTGCGCTGCTGGCTGATTCCATGCTGGTGGTGTAGGAGCTGTTGGTGAACCCCAGCCGCTTGGCTGAGAAGTTTCTGCGGCAGATGGGGCGGGTGAACTCGACCAGCCGCTTGGGCCGCCTGCCTGTGGTTGAGCCTCCATCCCCCAGCCGCTTGGTGCTTGAGGTGTGGCAGACCAGCCGGAGGGGCCGCTAGTACTTGCCGCAGCTACTGGAGTCGGTGATGGCGCGGTAACACCCCATCCTGATGGAGCAGCTTGTTGTTCTGCGCCGGTGTTCCATGCTGAAGGAGCTGCAGCGGCCGCCGCTGGTGGAGCAAAATTGTTTGGCGCTGCTGCTTGAACGGGCGATATGGTCGCTTGAACACCAACCTGCGTGGACGGCTCGTCTACTCCAAGATTGCTGCTGAAGAGTTTATCGAGATCGTTGTCAGTCAGCTGGAAAAGACCGTTTTTAGCAGCATTTGCATCTGCTGCGGCACTAGGTGCAGCCATGTTCGGTGCTGCTTGTGGTGGGGCAAAGTTGTTAGTTTGTGCTGGCTGCGCGGGAGTTGGAGCCTGAGCTGGCACATTGGCTTGAGCCGGCGGTTCAGCACCATTGTTTACTAGGGTGCGACCAACAGATTCACTAACTCCTAAATTGTCGCCAAAGATCTTGTCGATATCTTGATCGCCAAGGTTGAACATCCCGCTAGGGGCTGCTTTGTCAGTTACCTCAGGAGCCGCTACTGGCGATGGTGCTTGTGGCACTTGAGCTTGCCCCCACGAAGGTGGCTGGCCCCATTGGTCGGCATCGGCATTGGCTGGCGTAGCGGCAGGAGCAGTCGGAACTGGTGTAGTCGGAGCATCGCCCCAGCCAGAGGATGCAGGAGCCGCAACGTCCCAGGTGTTCGCTGCTGCTGGTGCTTCTGTGCCCCACGCGGTTGGCGATGGGGCGGCCGGTGCTGGTGCTGACCAAGCTGCAGGGGCCGCAGACGGTGCAGCTGCTGCGAACGGTAATTGGTCACCGCCCCATCCCGCTGCTGCAGGAGCTGCAGCATTACTGGCTTGAGGTGCATCTGGGGAAGCGCTGACTGCTCCCCACGGTGTCGTTGTAGGTTGTTCTGGATGTGTCCCCCAGGTGTTGCTTGGGGCCGGAGTTTCTCCCCATGCTGTAGGGGCAGCAGGCTGAGCGAAGTTCTGAGCTGGTGGGGTTTGAGCCGGCTCTGCGTTGTTTTCCTTGCTCCGTTCTTGGATTGGTAGATCCCAACGGCTGTCGGTGCCAGCACCGGCGGCAGTACCACCTAGGACAGCACCCATTTTCTCAACAATTTGATTGACTGGTATACCTGATGACCCAACCGCACTCACCGCTGCTGGTGCCGGTGCCGGTGCTGGTACTGATACTGATACTTCGGCACTGGCACTGCGTGCTTGAATTGGCACATCCCAACGACTGTCGGTGGCTGCGTTTCCACCAAGAACGCTGCCCATTTTTTCTACAATTTGATTGACCGGTAGGCCAGATGTACCCACGGCCACTACTGGCGCTGGAGCTGCTAACTCGGGGCTGGCAGTACGTGCTTGTATTGGCACATCCCAGCGATCACCAGCTGCGGCATCGGCAGCTGGGGCTACTGGTGATGGTGCTGGTGTAGAAGTAGATGTTGCTGGTGGACGGTCTTGAATTGGTGAATCCCAGCGATCAGCAGCTGCTGGTGCCTGGGCTGCTGGTGCAAGTGGTCCAGTTTTAGGTGTGAACGACTTCCACACACCAGTCTCCATTTGCTCACCTTCGGGTGACCAGCTCTGGTTCGCTGCTGCTCCTGTTGGGGCTGCAGCTGAAGTTGGAGCTGGGGTTGGGGCTGGGGCGCCCCAAGCCGTTGGTTCTGTCGATTGAGATGGAGCTGCAGATTGTCCCCAACCCATCGCTGCCGCTTGTTGGTCTGGCTTCGCTTCGGGCTGAGGGGCTGAGCCCCAAGCTGGTTCAGGTGCTGAGGCTATGGCCTGCGGTACCGCTGCTGCTTGGGCCCATGGGTCGTTCGCAATAGGAGCTGGCTGTGCTGACTGAGGTGCCGAACCCCACGGATCATTTGTTGATGGAGCTGGTGTTGATGGAGCTGGTGTTGATGGAGCTGGTGCTGCGTTTGCTGCCGCCCACTGGTCATTTGCAGGAGCCGTAGGAGGTGCCGCTGGCATTGCGGTGGCAGCTGCCCAGGGGTCATTTGTAGGGCTAGGCGCAGTTGGAGTTGTGGCAGCCATGGTTGGCGGTTGAGCCCAAGGGTCGTTGACCATCGGTGCTGCTGGTGCGGGTGCCGATGGTAAAGAGTTTGATGTATTGTTCGGTACAAGATTTGGTACAAGGTTGGGTGCTCCCCAGCTGGCCGCTTGTCCCCAATTGCCGCCGTCAGCCTCGGCAGAACTTGGCCCAGAACCTGAACCAGCTACGCTGGCACTACCCCACGGATCTTGGCTACTCTGAGCGGGAGCCACGGGAGCGCTAGCTACGGGAGCTGAGTTGGCATTGGCTATATGGGGTGAGCTGCCCGGTTGGCCCCAGGCATCAGCTGCCTCGGAACCTGGCATTGCCCAAGAATCAGATGACTTTAAAGGAACACCAGTATTTGGCGCTGCTGCGCTGGGAGCTTGGTTCTCACTGCCCCAGCCAGACCCCCAGCCGCTTTCAGCTTTAGCTGGTGGCGTAGATCCGCCTGAATTTGTTGATGTAGGAGCGGCAAATGCTGGTGCAGTAGCTTCCATTGCTGGTGCGCTGCTGCCCCAGCCACTCTGTGTGCTAGTGGCACTGCTTGTTGAAGCAGTTCCTGAACTCCAATCGAGTCCACCGCCAGAAGGCGCTGCTGATTGGGCTGCCGCTGCTGAATTTTGGTTCGGCTTTTGCCCCGGTGGCGCTAGACCAATGGCAGAGCCGGGATGTTGCTCGAATGAACTGGCAGGAGTGCCTGCCGGAGCCCCACTCCAGTCTAGTCCTTGAGCGGTTACTGGTGCGCCCATCTTCTGCTTAATAGGAAGGCCAATTGGCGTCGGTGAACTCCAGCTTGAATCAGCGTCAGCTGACTCTTGTGCTTGGTTTGGACGGCCAAAATCACCACCGGTGGCGGGCATTTCCTGGCTAGAATAATCGTCAGGCTCCATCTCTAGAGGTGAGAGTTTCTGCGATTCAGATACTTTGCGTTTGATCGACTCAGCTAAGGTTAATGGTGCTTCGTCTAGCGGATTGGACGTAGCACCGCCGGGCATACCAAACTTTTCACCCAGCGATCTTGTGGTTGATTGATTATCGCGATTTTCCGCTGCGTCTGCCCTGGTGCTTATTGATTTGAGACGAGAGAACGTGCCCATCTGATCTTCGCGGTCTTCTGCCGAAATTTCAGCTTCTCTGTCTTTACGGCCGAACTTGACTCCAGGTTTGCGTCGTTCGCTTGGTGCTTCAACTTCATCATCTTCGACTGGGTCATGGCTACTACTTTTCTTGGCACCCCTGCCACCCTTGTTCGGGCTGCCCTTCTTGTCGCTCTTGTCTTTATTTATTTTGCCTCGGCCAGCATCTTTGGCTTTAGCCTTAGGTTGCCCGCCACCAAATAAATTGGTGAACATCGCAAAGATAGAGCCTTTTTTCTGAGGGAGTTGTTCCATGATCGTTCTCGCAAGTGCTTCCGGGTTCTGGGGACGCAAGTCGTCTGGAAGCGGGGTGTCCTGAGCGGCTTGAATCATTTGGTCAAGTTGGTGATGAAACTTCTGTCCTGAGTCAGAAGTTTCTAGGTGATTGACGAAGGCGCGATGCTCTTGTTTAGAGAGTTCTTCATCGAACGATCTTTGAATCAGTAATCTGTACTCGGCGTCAGACATTAGATATCAACCTTTTATTTGCCAGTTTCGTCTTATTTGCCATATTTACCATACTGACCTTCACCCGCGGCCTAGGCATTTGACTACTTGCACCCTTGCTCTATAAAGCAAAGCCATGCACTTCTCTACTCTTTGATTGGTTACGATCGAAATTTGTTCGTAGTTGAGATCAAGGCTATGTCGCAAAAGAAATATTCGTTTCAACTCTTGCGGCAGTGAGCCGATGCAACGTTTAACTCGTTGCACTCCAAGCAGTACGGTGGTTTCCCAATCCATGCTAGCTGAACCATCTTGGGCTGGGTCTGCGTCTTCTTCATCGGGAGGTCCGCTATTCTGACTATGATATTCACCCATAGCTTCGACGACATATTGAGAAAGCCAATCCCAGATAGACATATCAGGGTTTTTCGGTAATCCCTGGTTAAGAGCGCTGAAAGCATTATTGAAGGATGAGATGGTCACCTCTGAGGCGTGTTCGTGATCGCCAGTGCCGAGTAAGGCCACTGCGTAGATACGCTCTTGGTGCACCCAGATAAATTCATTCCGCTTGTCATTGCCACCTTTCTTGAGATCGGTGAGCACGGCAACGGCAGACTGGTCAAATTCTTTGGTGTTATTCTTCGATGGAAGGAGAGGCATACTTAATGGTCATCCCACAGGAGCTAAATAGACGTGCGTGCTCAGGTTACCTCGCGGTGCCTGAAGGCTGCCTCTGTGAAATAGTGTGATTTGAGAATGTAGCCGCTAAGTAAGATTGATTAACTTCCCTTACCCGCGCACTTTATTGCCACTATTCTAGATTGCCACTATTCTGAAATTAAGCTGCAACCGCCAAGACGCCTATTTACCAGTTTACCTGATATTTTCTATATTGAATTGCAATTTCAGTCTTGAACTTTTGTGCACCTCCTTACCGACTGAGTGCTAGCATGTCTCAAGATGAAACTCGCTTACTTAGATGTACCACGTTTGCATGGTGCTAACCCCTAACAGGACTGATAAATCAGCAATGTCTGTTGTAAATAGTTTTTCCGTGATTATAAAGAATGCCGATTCTGAGGCATTTAATCTTGGCTCTGTCACTCAGGCCCCGCGCTCAGCAGCCGCTCAAGATCTTAAAGCTGCTTGCGACAACCTGGTTTTTGAACCTTCTGACAACAAAATACCTGACCTGGTTTTTTCTGCGATCAGGTTCGTCATGACCTCTTACTTCTCTGCGGCTCATCAAAGCGGTTTATATAACCGCCAGTTGCGGCTGTGGGAGACCATTTCAAAGATTGCTGTAGTTGAAGTTCAGCCTGTCACCAAGGGCCTCTTTCAGAAAGTTGCACTACCTGTCTACGAGCTACTTTTTAAAACTGTGAACGGTAAAATTCCGATTGTGGCTTTAGTGCTTGAACCTTCGTCTGGTTCTAATCAGCTCGAATTACTGAAAGATTTTTTGGCTAAGGTGGCTAAAATGCAGGCTCAGTCAGGCAACCAGGTGAGGGGTGTATTTGTCGTTTGTGATTCACCGTTCCCTCCGGCCATTTTGAGCTTTGTGGAAAAGGCCATTGGAGCCGACGATCCCGTAGCTCGATTTGATTCGATTTTGCCGCCACCCTATCAAGTTCACATTAATTTGGTAGTTAATCTACACGGAAATATACAACCTGAACACATACAAGAATCGGACAGCGGTCTTGTCACCGGTCAACTGCAGTTGCTTCATCCTCAGCTGCGTGCCAAGAAGACACAGGCGTCAAATGAGGACCAACCTAGCGCGGTGCAAATTAGTTTTCAGTAGAAACTTAAAGTGGAATGTTTCCGTGTTTGCGCCTTGGTCGCTCTACTCTTTTGTTGGCCTGTGCTTCTAGGGCAGCAATTAGTTTCGAGCGAGTTTCTTCCGGCATAATCACATCATCTATATAACCACCTTGAGCGGCGATATAAGGGTTGGCAAAACGATCTCTAAATTCACTGACCAATTCAGCGTTGCGTGTGCCAGCAGTATCGGCCTTCAGCTCTTTGCGATAAAGCAAATTAACGGCAGCCTCTGCTCCCACGACTGCTATTTCAGCCGTAGGCCAAGCAAAGTTGAAATCGCCTCCGACATTCTTTGAGCCCATTACATCAAAAGCACCGCCATAGGCTTTGCGGGTAATCACCGTTAGTTTTGGCACTGTTGCTTCACAGTAGGCGTAGAGAAGTTTAGCGCCATGTCTGATAATGCCGCCAAACTCTTGGGATGTTCCTGGCAGGTAGCCCGGTACGTCTACGAAGGTAATTACAGGAATGTTAAAGGCATCAAGAAAACGCACGAAGCGAGCGGCTTTGACTGAAGCATTTATGTCAAGGCAACCGGCTAGGCTCTTTGGCTGATTGGCGACAATGCCTACTGAACGACCACCAAGTCTAGCGAAACCTGTAATGATATTGGTGGCGAAATGGGGCGAGATTTCAAAGAAGTCGCCATGGTCGAAAATGCGTTTAATGACGTCGTACATGTCGTATGGCTTATTTGATTCTACCGGCACCAGTTGATTGAGTGCTGCCATATCGGCCGGTTCTAGGTCAGAATCTAAAGGGCTATCAGGAGCGGCATCAAGATTGTTGCTGGGGAGATAAGACAGCAATCTTTGGGTCAGCCAGAAAGAATCTTCTTCATCTTCGGCCAGAAGTTGCGCTACTCCTGAGCGCGAATTGTGGGTCATGGCGCCACCAAGCTCTTCAAGGCTGACGTTTTCACCTGTGACAGTGCGCACAATCTCTGGGCCGGTGACAAACATGTAGCTTTTGTCTTTGACCATGATTGTAAAGTCTGTGACCGCTGGGCTATATACGGCACCACCGGCACAGGCACCATAAATAACAGAAATTTGAGGAATTACTCCTGAGCAACTGACATTGCGATAGAAAATATCGGCGTAACCGGCCAGAGAGTGAACTCCTTCTTGAATGCGGGCACCGCCACTTTCGTTTAAGCCAATCACCGGGCAACCAGCTTGCTTGGCTAAGTCCATAATTTTGCAAACTTTGCGAGCAAAGACGAGTCCGAGTGCACCACCAACAAAAGTGGCATCGTGAGCAAACAAATAAACCGGGCGACCGTCAATTTTTGCCTGTCCGGTGATTACTCCGTCTCCCAGTGCTACTTTGCTTTCCATGCCAAATTCTTGACACTGGTGCACGGCGTAGCGGTCAATTTCTAAAAAACTGCCTTCATCAACTAGCTTTTCAATTCGCTCACGAGCCATTAGCACGCCGCGTTCGTGCCGTTTTTCTTTGACCGCAGCGGCAACAAAGCTGGCTTCTGTGCGCATGTCTAACAGCTTCTTGTTCGGGTCTGACTTCAGTGTTTCCATCGATTAGCCCCATAGTGATTGAAATAAATAACAGGTTAGAAGGCAATGCCTTTTGTGGCGACTAGGAAGAAGTGCACTATTGTAAGGTAAATCGACATTGTACAGACATCCAGGATGCTGGTAATGAAAGGGCCGCTAGCATGAGCAGGTTCTACGCCAAATCGCCTAAACAGGATGGGCATGAGGGTGCCAATTACTACGCCAAATGTCATGGTGATGAAAAGAGAAACGCCAACCACAACCCCCAGTTGGTAAGAGGATTGATGTAGGAAGCGGCTGATCATATAAGTGGCAAAGCCGCAGAAAAGACCAAGCAGCATACCTACTTTCAGTTCGTGAAAAATATTGCGCATGGCTGCTTTCAGGCTCAGAGCAGTTTTTCCACTGCTTTGAATTTGAATACAAGTACTCTGGGTGGCTACTCCACCGGTTACACCCGAAAGCAGGGGCATAAATGAAGCAGCTTGCACCATGTGCTGAATCACTGAATCAAAGTGAGTAATGACCGAGGCTGATCCACTTTCAATCAAGAGCGTAATAATTAGCCATGGCAGTCGTGCCGAAAAGGCGCTGCGCACGTTGTAGTTGAGAACGTCTTGATTCTCTGGACCGGTGGTAATACCAGAAGATTGAAAAATATCTTCAATTGCTTCTTCTTTTAAAACGTCGATGACATCATCGGCGGTGATGATACCAAGCAATTTTTTTTGCTTGTCAATAACAGGGAGAGTGAGCAAGTCATAGCGGCTCAATATTTCGGCTGCTTGTTCTTGATCCTCTTCGGCTTGCACGAAGACTAAGTCTTCATCCATAACGTCTTTTACTAGAATTTCTGGCGCTGCTGTCAGTAACTCTTTAAGAGTTACTTCGCCGACTAGAACTTCTTCCTCGTCGACAACATAAACGTCGTATATCTCTTCTTCTAAGTCTTCGTACTTTTCGCGCAAGTAGACCAAGGCTTCAGCCACAGTCATGCCCGCATGCAGGGCAAGATAGTCGGTAGACATGATGCCACCGGCAGTATCTTCTTTAAAGGTCATAAGCTGGGTTAGATCTTCTTGGGCTTCGACATCTGAGACCTGACTGATCAAATCGCGTGCTTTCTCTTGGGGCAATTCAGAAAGGAGGTCGACAGCGTCATCTGGCGACATATTGCTAATTAGAGCAACAATGCTGATGTCGCCAAGGTCGCGCAATAATTCAGTTTGACCATCGGGTTCAAGCTCGGCTAAAAGGGCTGAGGCATTGTCAAGGTCTAGCAGGCGAAAGCAAGAGATGCGATAGCTCGGGCCTAGTTCTTCAAAACACTCAGCCAAATCGGCAGGGTGTTGATCGTTTAACAGCAAACGCAGTTTCTGGCGTTGGCCGAGATCGACCAACTCCGTTAAAACATTTGGCGCTATTAGCTGTTTTTCTGTCATAGCAATAACCCTACCAAGCCTGAGAGGTTGACAGAAGGGCTTTTGTCTAATTAGTTAACAGTAGATTGAGAACTAGGCATTTATGAGAGCGAATTAGCAATTTCAAGCTAATTCTAGTCATCTAGATATCCAGCTAATCGAGAGGACCAGTTTGGCTGGCGTAGCTTACGAAAAGCTTTGTGTTCGATTTGTCTAACGCGCTCTCGCGTAATGTTGAAAAGTCTTCCAACTTCTTCAAGAGTTCTCTGCCGGCCGTCTTCTAGGCCATAGCGCAAATGCATAATGTCGCGTTCACGCGGGGTGAGCTGACTGAGCATACGGCTGAGATCTTGGCGCATAAGCTCTTCGGCTGTTGTGGCATCAGGCCTGGTTGCCTCGTTATCTTCAATTAAATCGCCGATATAAGTTTCATCATCGCGGTTAAGCGGCATCTCCATTGAAACTGGCTCGCGGTCAGCTGCCATGATTTCTTGTACTTTACCTACTGGAATTTCTAAGGCCGAAGAAAGTTCATGCTCGTTCGGCTTGCGGCCTAATTCTTGCGAAAGTTTAGAACTGGTTTTCTTGAGCTTATTTATTGACTCAACCATGTGCACGGGCACGCGGATAGTGCGAGACTTGTCGGCTAAGCCGCGACTGATGGCTTGGCGTATCCACCAGGTGGCGTATGTAGAAAATTTGAATCCTTTAGTATGATCAAATTTTTCAGCTGCTCGAATTAGGCCGAGATTGCCTTCTTGAATCAAATCTTGGAATGGTAGTCCACGGTTCAAATATTTTTTTGCGATTGAAATAACCAGGCGAAGGTTGGCTTGAATCAGCTTCTTTTTGGCTTCGCCATCGCCTTTGGCAATGCGGCGGGCCAGCTCGATCTCTTCATCAGGCTTGATCATTTTTACGCGACCTATTTCGCGTAAATAAAGTCGAACAGAGTCTTCAGTAAAGCCTGCGGCTTCTACCTCTTTCTCTTCCGGCTCATCATCCGCCTCCGGCTCATCTCCGGCACCGAAGACGTCGGCATAATCCTCTGAAAGGTCATCGGTAACTTTTGCAGCCAACGCGAGTAAACTCCATAACGCAGGAAAGAAAATAGAACTGAGAAACAGCGGTACACTTGAGAGTGCCGAGGCTAATTTCAACTTCGCCTCATCTCTCCCTGTTATTTACCCAAATCTCAGTCAACTCTAAGCAGTCAAGGGATTGATTAACTTTTGTAAATTTGGTACTTAGCGGTGCGAACCGCCGACGACTATAAGGGACTAACTATGTACAGGTACTGCGGAGATAAGGGTTTCATTCATGATTGAAGGCGATTTGGCCGATGTCAGCCTGCCAGGCTTGCTGCAATGCCTTGCCACTGAATCCGACAAGAGCTTCCGGGTGCAACTGGTAAGTGGTCCGCAGAAAGGCGAACTTATTGTCTCTGAAGGTCGAATTCTCGCGGCAAATTTTGGTCTGCTTGAAGGTAATGATGCTCTTACCGAATTTTTGTTTTGGGGTGATGGCTCTTTTAGAGTTGAACGCTTCAATCTAGCTGAGGATGCCTCGTTTAGTCGCAGTTTGACAATTGAGTTGAGGCAGCTTAATAGCTTTGCTGATCAGATTCTTTTTTTGCAGAAGACCAACGTTGGTTTAAACACCGAAATTGTGCCATCGCCTAAATTTGGCACTCAAGAGTGGCAAGAAGCTCTAAAGAAATTGCCTCTTTATAAAGAAGATTATGTTGTGCTTGGTTGGGTCACTGATGGACGCACTATGCGCCAAGCCATGCGCGAATTCAATTTTGATGTTGTACAAGCGACTAGCTCGCTTTTTCGTTTACTAAGCACCGGTTCTGTTGATTGTATTCGGCCGCAGCTGGTCGCTGATATAGAGATTGCTGATGTAGAGATTGCTGCTCCCATTGCTGCTTCTGCTTCTAAGCTTGCTGAGCCCGAATCTACAAAGGAAAAGGAAAAGGAAAAGTCGGGTAAGGCCAAAGCTAAAGCTGACTCTACTAGTAGTATCAGTGAACCAATTATCGCAAATCGAGCAGACAAAGCAGTCAAAGCGCCTGAACCCGATTTGTTACCTGATTTTGATATGGAACCAGAGCCAATAGCAGAACCAAAGCCTGAGCCAGAACCAGCACCAGCACTAGAGGCTGTCAAGGAAGACACCGAGCTGGTTGTCTCTATGCCGGCCCCAGAAGTGGTGCACGATTTTGCGCCTACTCCTGCTGCTACTGCTAATTCTGGTGCAGACGTAATTACATCAGATAGCTTACCGGCGGTGGGCAGTCCTGAGTTTATGGAATTGATGGCTAAAGCCCAACAAGTGGCAGCAGGTCAAGCTGTGAAAAAGGCTGATAATCTTGTTGCCGCTACTAGCGTTCTGGAAAAACCCAAGCCTAAGGTTGAAGTCGCCGAAGCGGAAGCGGAGCCTGACAAGAAGTCATTTGATATTCGTCGCACAGATCCTCTGCCTCTCGTGGCAATTGATATCGAGCGACTCTTCCAAACCAGTTTTCATGTAGCTCCTTTCGGCCAGGTAGCGCTTAATAACAATTCTCTTGACGACGATATGACGAAAATAGTATCGGCTTTCAAGGCAGGTAAAACATTTATCAATGTTGCTACCGATGGCGGTCATGGTCATGACCCGGCGCAAATATTACATACTTGCAAGTACGCCTTAGAGCGCGGTTATATTGAACCGCCCGACCAAGTGGTTAGTCTCACTGCCGATCTTTTGCTTGGCCGAGTAGAGTTAGAACAGTACCTATTGCAGCGTCGACGCTTAAATGGTGATGAATTGCGCGATGTTATAGAGATGGCTAAACAGAAAGGCATCAAGCTGGTTGAGCTCTTAGTTAAAATGGGCTTCATGACCGATTCTGACTGGGATCGCCTCAACCGAGAAAAAGAAAGGTTTGCACCTCGCTAAATTTCCTGAAATTAGAGCGCCTATTAGGTAAACTCAGTTTCTGGTAACTAAATTATTGAAGAGGTTATATGACCGATAAGTACAATCGCCGCGAAAAGAAAACCCGTCGCAAGGCAAAAGTGAACAGAAAGAAAGCAATCGTTAGAGAGAACATTGCTAAGTCCCAAGCCGGTAAATAGTAAGAACTTAAAATGACAGCAAAGCGAATAATGTCGGGTATGCGCCCTACAGGGCGTCTTCACCTGGGACACTATTTTGGCGCACTTTCAAACTGGATTCAGTTTCAGAGTCGTTATGAATCATATTTCTCAATTGTTGATTGGCACGCTCTGACCACTAAGTTTCAGAACACCAAAGAAGTGCAGGGTCATATTTGGGAGATTGCTCTAGATTGGTTGTGCGTGGGTATAGACCCTGACGTCTCAACCATGTATGTGCAGTCCGCTATTCCCGAAATTGCCGAATTGCATCTGTTGCTTTCAATGATTACTCCCCATAATTGGGTTGAGCGCGAGCCCACCTTGAAAGATATGGTGAAAATGCTCGACTCCGACGAGCATGCCGCTCATGACAAGATCACCTATGGACTGCTTGGCTATCCAGTATTGATGACCGCAGATATTTTGGCTTTCAGGGGCGAACTTATTCCTGTTGGCAAAGATCAAGAGTCGCATCTAGAGTTTGCCCGTGACGTAGCCCGTCGCTTCAATCATCTATATGGTGTCAGTTATTTTCCTGAACCCAAACCAGAATTTACTGAGACGCCTTTGCTCAAGGGCCTCGATGGCCAGAAAATGGGCAAGTCTTTCAATAATGATATAAAGATTGCTGATACCGATAGTGATACTGAAAAGAAAGTAAAGCAAGCAATCACCGATCGCAGCCGTATTGCCAAAAGTGATCCTGGGCACACCGAACTTTGTGAGGTGCCATGGCCGCTCTACAATGTATTTGCCAAAGATGTTGACTATCTTGCTCAGGTAAAAAACGAATGTGAAACGGCACAAATTGGTTGTGTTGATTGTAAGAAAAGATTGGCCGTCCACATCAATGACTTCTTTAGACCGTTTCGTGAAAAGCGCATAGAACTTGCTAAAGATCCAGATAAAGTGCGCAAGATTCTTGAGCATGGTAATTTGAAGGCTCGTAAGGTAGCGAGTCAAACTCTCACTGAAGTACGCGATGTCATGGGCATGGTTAACTGGTAAAAGTTAACGAGTAATTGGTTACTGGTAACAGTCATTCCAACTTATTTAAGTAGCAAAAATATTGAGCGCGTTTTAGTGATGGCACTGACTGTTTGTCTGTGTTTCACTCAAACAGGCACCTGGATCTGCTTAATTGCCCTATTGCTAGTGGCGCTTGCCTGTCCTGCAAGAAACGAGCGTTTGACTGCTTTAAAGAAAGCACCACTATTATGGCCTCTGGCACTATATGCCCTAGCCGTGTTTGTTTCCGGGGTCTTTGCTCCGGTTGGCCTATTCACAGAAGGTTGGGCTGAAGGCTGGAAGTCATTCGTATCTCTGCGAGGCATACTGATGGCCTATTTGGTTGCCTATCAGCTCTTTGCTTGCGATGCTGGAGCCAGATTAACTGCCCCGGCCTTGAGCTGTTTGCTTCTTTGTGGAGCGGCTTCAGGTATTTTTGGCTTGATTCAACAAGTATTCAATTTCCATCCTTTTACTTATCCGTTTTTACAAGCAACAGGCTTTCTCAACGAACCAATGTCGTTCGCTGGTTTAATGCAACTCACAAGCTTTTTGGCTCTTGGTCTATTGATGCAGGGCGGTTATAGGCAATTGCCGCTCTTGGCTACAAAGTCGGTATTTTTTCTGGTTGTATTGGCTAACTTTCTTGGTTTGATTTTTGCCAGCGAGCGAAGCGCTTGGCTGGGTATGATTTGTGCCCTGCTGTATGTCTGTTTTTATATTTCACCTAGAAGATTTTTTGAAGGTCTGGTTGCTCTTTCGTTGTTGTTTACTTTAGCCTGGTTTACTGTGCCGGTAGTTCAAGTTCGACTTAGCCCCTTGTTAAACGCTCAAAGTGACGTTGGTGTCACGGCCCGCATTCGTGTCTGGTCACAAGCCTGGCAGCTCTTTCAAGAGCATCCAATTACTGGAGTCGGAGCGCTGCATTTTCCCCGCATTGATCTGCCCGAAGCGATTGTGCCAGGTCATTCTAAAGACTTAAATCATGCCCATAGCAACTATCTGCAGATTCTCTCGACCACTGGTATTTTGGGCTTCGCTAGTTTCCTCTGGCTCTTAGTAACAGTCCTAACTGCCGCTTATAGACAAGCCAAAGGACCTAACTCATTTTACGCCGCAATCGGTTTGGGCCTTCTGGGGGCGGTGGTTTCGCTTGCTGTGGCTGGTATTTTTGAATATAACTTCGGCAGTGGCCAAGTCAAACTAATCCAGTGGTTCTTATTGGCCCTTTTGCTGAGGCCCGTACCAGATGCTAAACTCGAAGCTCAAGCCAGCCCTTCGATTGATAGCGCCAAGCAACGAGAAAGCCTTGAATAACGATAGAAAATACCATGGCCGACCAGACACCGTTTGGTCCCAGATGTAGTGCTATGGCTAAAATATACGCAATAGGAATGCGAATCAACCAGTTGCAAATCAGAGTAAACCACATCGGTGTTTTGGTGTCGCCGGCACCCTGCAGAGCACCGGTCAATACCATACCTAGCGCGAGAAATGGCTCTGCCACTGAATTTATGCGCAAATAGTCGGCCGTGTAGGTGATTGTGCCCGGTTCTTCACTCATAGCTTGCGCAATTGGAGTGGCGGCGAAATAGAGCACAATACCTAGCACCACCATAGACCATATGCCAATCCAGGTCACTCGCCAACCGGCATCGAAGGCTCTATCTATTTCACCGGCACCAAGATTTTGGCCAACAATCGAGGCAACAGACAAGCTAAGTGCCATAAGTGGCATAAATATAAATGATTCGACGCGCATGCCAATAGTCCACGATGCTAAGGCACTGACTGAATTTGGGCAGCGGGCTAATATGAAAAAGACGACGAAGACCGAGAGTGACCACGCTAGTCTCTGCAAGGCTGATGGTATGCCAATGCGGGCAATGCGAATAATTTCGTTTCGATCGATTGGGTAAATGTCTTTTAGGCAATTTTTTAGAGGTGAGCGGGAAATGGCGATGATGGCCAAGATTGCTCCGACTGTGCTGGCTAATAATGCAGCATAAGCAATACCAAGCACGCCTAAATTGGGTATGGGCCAGCCATAGATCACTGTGAGGAAATCGCCAGCGACATTGATGGCAGTCATCACTGAGACTATATACAGTGGCGTCTTACTGTCGCCGATGGCTCTGAATGCTGCATTGGCGATGGCTGTAAAACTAAAGGGAATGAGCATAAAGCTGTAGGCGATTAAGTATTGCCTAGCGGGATTCAAAACTTCATCGGACGGTGTGAAGAAGTGTAGAACGTAGTGACCTAACAGTGTTGCAGTGGCGGTCATGCCAAGTCCAAGGATAATTGAGAGGGCAAATGATTGTCCTGTGGCGTGGAGCATGGCTGCTTTATCATTGGCGCCGAAAGCCCTAGAGACAATGGCTGTAGAGCCAACACCAACTGAAAGAATAAACAGGAGAAAGAGAAAAAGGACATGTTCGGCCAAACCGACCGCAGCTTGTATATTCGAGCCCAGAAACCTAGCTACATAGACGTCGCATATTCCAACACAAGAATTGGCAACAGTTGTGAGCAGCAGTGGCCAACTCATGATCCAGATGGCGCGCCAAAGATTGCCCGTTATTAGCGGTTGCTTTTGCTTCTCCTCTGTCTGTGAATCAATGTCTTTAGGTTTTGTGGTCACTATTTTCTCTTATTGATTTTAGACAGTGAACCTTTCTTCATCGCTGTCAGTAGAGCGGCACGGGCCAGTAGTCTGGTCGAATCAAGTACAGGTAGAACCGAATCTTGCTGCTCAATTAAAAGCGGAATTTCAGTACATCCTAAAATTACGCCATCGCAACCACGTCGCTTTAAGACATCTATTACTTCTTGCATGAATTGGCGGGAAGTGTCATTAAAACTACCGTTGACCAGTTCGTCAAAAATAATACGATTGATCTCTTTTTTGTCGCTATCGCAGGGTGTTTCAGAGGCAATGTCGATGGCTTCTAACTTCAGTTGGTAAACCGGTCCTTCCATTAAATATCGTGTGCCGAGAACGCCAAGCTTGGTCATGCCTTTTTGTTTAGCCTCGGCCGCCACCACTTCGGCAATATGAAGCCAGGGCACAGGTGAACTAGCTGCGGCTAAATCAAAAGCTTGATGAATAGTATTGTCTGGGCAAATAATGAAATCAGCGCCCATACTAGCTAAGCGCACTGATGAGTCGGTCATTAGTTGGGCTACACCTTGCCAACCGCCCTTGCCTTCTAGCGTTTCGAGATAACGTCCCAACGGATGTGTATGGAGGCTGACTTCGGGGTGCCAGTGTCGACCCATGATTGATTGGGCCTCGCTACAAATTGTGCGGTAGCAAAGAGCGGCGCCTTCAGCGCTACAGGCGGCGATACCAATATGTTTTGTCATTTTCTAGTTTTGGCTTAGTCAAATGGGTCGGAACGGTAATCATCGCTTACTTTGAATGAATTGTCAGAACGTTTGGACTTCTCAATCAAACCTTGTGCCCGTGCCTTTTTTAGTACGGCATCAACAATCGGCTTAACGGCATTGAGATCAGGATTGCCTTTGGCGTCAAATTTACCTTCGACCAAGGCCGTCATCATCTGAATTTCTTTAGCAGAGAAGCCTTGGGTAAATTGCTCAAGAATGTCTTTTTCTTTAGGAGTAAACTTATCGCCTCGCATAGCGTCTTGTCTTTTGATTTCAAAATTCAAATCAACTTCTCGATCGAGGGATGACGTTTCTTCAGCATTACTTTTGCCTCGACGAATGGCATCATTTTCAGCGTCAAAACCTTCCTCTACGCGCTGTTTGCCGCCGCGAATTGCTTCTAAAGTTTCATTGCCTTGGCCTCGCCTTGTCACTGATGGATAGTCGATGACAACTAGTTCGCCTGTGGCTACGCTGATGCCTACTTGACCTTCAATACCTGAACCAACATCAGTAATTTCAAGCCCCTTAGATTCGTGCTTTTGTGCCAGCGCATCGACTAGTTCGGGGGAGTAGCGCTTGCCCACCACTGCTAACTCTTGCACGAACAGATTGGCGCTGCCGGAGAAGCCGGAGCCCGCTAGCTCAACTTCGTGCACCTTGCCGTATATTTTGGCGTCACCCGGTCGCTTGCCCCAGATAGGCTCCCAGCCCCCTTCTGCTATAGTCACTTTGAGAGCGCCACCATTGGGAAATTGGGCGCTCTTCGCTAGTTCAAGTACTGCTGGTGAATCGTTGCCGTGGCCTAAACTTTTCACGACCGTTTGATTTCTTAAGACGCGATCGCCTTTGACAAATTCGGCAACTTCACTCAAGCCCATTTGTTCTAGAACAGCAGATGCTTTTTCGAATACCGGTTTGGCTTTAACTTTGTCGGACAGCTTGGTAGCGGCTTTGTCGCCCGCTTCTCTTCTAACTGAAGCGGTGGCAAGGTCGTAGGCTTCATCAGAGAACGATGAGTCACCCTTTTGTTTGCCACCCTTCGCTAGTGGATTAGCACCACCTTCGATGGCACTACTCTTGACACTAAGGCTGCGGTTTTCTAAGTGGCTTGGCCGACCAAGATCAGCCAGTGTAGATTGCATCGCTCTACTACCTAAATTATTACCGGCATTACTATTTCTAGATGCATAGGCATAGCTCGGTTCTAGTTTTGACATTTGCAAGAGCGGATTTATTGAGGCCATAAAATTATCAAAACGCTGGTAGCTTGTACCAATTCTCTGTTGGATACTTTCTCTTATGGCTTCAAATGCTGGTCTTGCAGCTCTAGTAGCGCTCACATTTTCTGTAGGGGTTTCCTTCAAGTTTTCGCCAGGTCTAATACTTTCTGATTTAGCCAGTTCGCCCTTGGCTCCCTCTGCTTTGCTTGCACCAGCTCTAGTGGAGGGCATCAATCCACCTAGGGCTCCCCCTACAAGAAACATAGAGTAGGCTGCTTCTGCTCGTTCTTGATTGGTAGCAGTGCGGCCTTCAATGATTCGAGCGTGGGTTTCAGCACTAATTAGACCAGTTGGAACACCGGCCACAGCTGCTCCGAAGGCATTGTTGGTGAGCAATTTACTGACAAGGGGGTTTTCCGCCGCTAAACCTAGGTGTCTCAGGCCGAGGGTGCCAGTGGTCAAGGAGGCAAAGGTTATTGCTCCCACTGCACCGTTCTTGAGCCGGCTAGTTAAAAATTCGCTGTTGCTCAACTGTAAATCAGTTGTTTGGCCAAATTTCGGCTGCAATGGTTTAAATATTGCTTCAGTGCCAAAACCAGCAACAGCTGTTTCGGCAACTAACAAACTGTTTTTGCCTAGTAATCTGCTAGCTCCTTCAGCCCCGGCTGTTACTTCTGCTCTAAGTCCTGCAGCGCCAAACGCTTTGTGGGTGACAGCGTAGGCGGCGATAAAGGGTACTAGTTTTCCCGCAGAGCCAAACTGTTGGCCATACCAGGCTGCAGAGTTAAATTCAGCCGCCACAGGCGTGTCCATGAAGGTAACACTCTGGGCGAGCTTAGTCGCAGCTGCTTGGTCGACTATTTGGGCTACCCCTTTAATAGGCGCTTGCAGGCTTTCATATGCTGCTGTTTGCAAGAAAGACCCCACTAAACCATGGGTCTCAGGGCTAGCGGCAGGTGCAGCTTCTTGATTTCGTTCAATCGGCAAGGGGTCTTCCTCGGAGACACCCAAGCTTCATACCCTTTTATCTGACTGATTTATCGCTGTCTCTAATTAGGGTCTTGCAAGCTAAGCGACTCTTTGGAAAATGGCTTGCGGGAACCACAATCAATGGCGCGCTCTGTGCCTTTAATTGAGCCTTTGATGACGCCGCTAACTACGCCATAAGCCATTCCGGTATACGAGCCAAACGTTCTAGCAAAGAGATCGGGTTTGCCGCCACCCGAGGCATCATCGGTCATTTGATCGCGCATGCGTAGGGTTTCATGCGAGATATCACGGGCGATACGCACGGGCACCCCTATAGTGATGCCCATCAAGACCCCACCAACGGCCTTGGGAGCAGCAAGAATTTTGTGACCCTCACTATGGCTCGGAAGGCTTGTTGTGGCGCTAACTTTGGTTTTTTCTTTTGCAGCCGTTTTTATTGCGGCAGGAGCTGGATCTGGAGTTGTGAGGATGCGAAAGTCGTTGATGTTGACCTCGTCTTCTAACTTTTGATCGGCTAGAGCTGGAGCCACTGAGAGTAAGAGTGTCGTCAAAGCAAGGCTAAGATTTATAGTTAGGGTTCGATTGACATATTTCATGGTTCAAAACCTATGAGATTGCTGCTTTTACTTTCTTGCTGAAGTGGTCTGTCAGACGCCTTAGAGTGGGTGAGATATCATCACTTTCAATCACTGCATCAATTAAAAACATTTTGTCGCTTTTCTGAGCGGCACTCAAGGCTTTCTTGAAATCAGCTGCTGAAGTGGCTTGCATGCCATTGCCGCCGACGGCCTTGGCTAGTTCGATGTAGTCCCAACGGGGCAGATCAAAATAGTCACGTTGCTGATCGATGAAGCGTAGCATGGCATAGCTAGCGTTGTTGAAGACAATGACAATGGGGTTGAGGCCCATCTTCACTGCTGTGCTTATTTCCATACCAGTCATCTGGAAGGCACCATCGCCAACCAGTACTATTGGCCTTCTGCTCGGCATTGCTAGCTGAGCGCCAATGGCGGCCGGCACTCCAAAGCCCATGCTGACATAGTAGCCTGGTGCTAAGAAAATATCGGTCTGCAGGCTCATGCCAGCATACATGCAGTCACCAGTATCGGTGACTACTGAAAAGTCATTGCTATTCTCTAAAACTTCATTGAGTGCACTAATCATGGCAGCTACAGTCAAGTTTTTGCTTCCGGCTGGTGCTTCTATCACTTCCTTAGCAATTGACGGTAGAGTGAAACGACTTGTCGGTTTTAACTTGGCTGTAGTTGTCTCTAACAAGAGGTCTAAAACTTGATCGAGTTTTAGCCCGTTATAGTGGTGGTAGCCCACCATAACTTCGTGGTTGTTGATCTGCACTAGATTTTCAGGGCTCAACTTGGCAGTGTAGCCGCCGCTTTCCATCTCTGTCATTACTGCACCAAGGGCGATGACGCAGTCAGAGCCTTCAACATACTCTTTGACTTTAGGATTGCCGAACTGGCCGAAATAATTGCCAATGAAATTTGGATGGGTTTCGGGGAATGTTGCTTTGCCTAAGATAGATGTGACCACCGGCAAATTGAGAGCTTCAGCAAAGCCAATTACTTTGTCTTTTAGGCCGAAGCGTCTTACTTCTACGCCCACCATAAGAACTGGTTGTTTAGCTGCTTTGAGCAGGTTGGCAATTTCATTGACGGCGACATTGAGAGCTGGATTAACGGCTGGCAGTTCTGGCAGCTTGGCTGCGCTTAGCTCTAGTTCTTGATTGACCATGTCGCGCGGCAGTTCTATATAGCCTGGGCGCGACGAATTGAGCGTGGTATCAAAGACCCGATCGATCTCGGCTTGAGCTGTTTTGATATTGTCAACTATGCTGGTGGCTTCGGTCACTTGCACATAAACATCGTGTTGGGTGTTGAAGTTTTTGACGCAGTGGTGCAGCTGTGGTTTGTCGTTGCGAAAACGAGTTTCGGGTGCTCCGCTGATTACTAATAAGGGTGACTCTTCAGCGTAGGCCAAGCCAACAGGATTTACCATATTGAGACCGCCGGCTCCATAGGTGACGAGAGCTACCCCAAGCCCCCTTAGTCGGGCATAAGCATCTGCTGCATAGCCGACAGATGGTTCGTGGGTGAGCACAACAGTTTTTAGATTGGATCGCGTTTGTGCTGCATAAAGTGGTAGAACAAAATCACCAGGTATGCCAAAGGTATGCTGCACGCCTGTCTTTTCAATGCGCCCAAAGATGTAATCGGCTAACTTCATCATTCACTCTCAATTTGCAAACACTTAAGGTTAGCTCCAATTGCGCCTTTTGTCATATTGGAGAAGTATAATATCCACTTATGGCCTCAATTGAACCAAATAGCGAACCTTCCACTGTCTCTCCTGGAGCCAAGCCTGCTGGCCCCCAGGTCGAGCATGTTTTCAGGCGCAGAATCTTCAAGCACTTGCTGCGCTACTTTTACCTGCTTATGCTCGTTGGCCTGTCTGTTTCAATGCCGATGAGTATGATTGAACGTGCCCAGTTGCATCATCATATTGATCTCGGCTCTGAGCTGTTTTTGTTGCTATTTATAGTTGGCATAAATGTCTTGATTTTGCCCTCAGCTTTTTTTGAGGTCAACGGCATTATTGTCAAAGCAGATGGTCTGAAAATAGAGACTATGCTTTTGCCGGTTACCGTTCCGTTTGATCAAATCGTTAGCTTGACGGTACCTAATTATTTGGTTTGGGCCGTTCTGAGGACGAAAAGAGGTTTTTATTTGATTAACAGGCGCGACATCGCCAACCTTGATCAGCTGTGTAGCCTTCTGGCTCCTAAACTTCCTTCTGACGCTCTTTAGATGATGGAGATTGGTAAAGCGGTGGTCTAAACTATTTACCTATATATATAGCTAAAGATTTTGGGGCAAGATGAGTAAGGGCAAAATTCGGGTATTAATCGGCAAACCAGGGCTCGATGGGCACGATCGAGGCGCTAAGGTGATAGCTAGGGCGCTGCGCGACGCTGGCATGGAAGTCGTTTACACCGGCTTGCACCGCTCTCCAGAAGAAATTGTCGAGACTGCCATTCAGGAGGACGTTGATGCTATTGGGCTTTCGATACTCTCTGGGGCGCATTTAACTCTGTTGCCCAAAGTGGTTAAGCTCCTCAAGGAGCAAGGTGTTGACGATATTTTGGTCTTTGGCGGTGGCGTTATGCCGGATGAAGACCGCGATTCGCTTTTGAGTCAAGGCATTGCTGAAGTTTTCGTACCTGGTGGAGCGACTGTCCGCACTATCGAATTTTTGCGCACTAAATTTCCGGGACGCGAGTAAAGCCGAAAAGCCATAGCCTGCCCGCTTTACATCGTAGAACCACCATTGGCAGCTGGGTCGGTAGCGGCTATATTAATTTCGTGGGTGACATCGTCATTTGCGTTACTGCCTGACGTCATTCTGGGTATATCAAAGTGTGGACGTAACAGCCGATAAAAATCGATGTAATCAAATTGTGAGTTTTGCAGATTAATTCTGCTGGACTTATCTCTTGAAAGCCTGTTATACTAGCGTCAAGTTACTCATCTCCAAGTGGAGACGGAAATAAGTGAATAATAAGCCAGAGAATGTAAATCTCTTCGGAGACAGCGACGACCAAAGCATTTTTGAAAATGCTAAGCCGTTCTGGAATATGGTTTATGGTGGTAGAGATCTGCTGGAATCGCACATGCCTTCCCGCGACACTGCTGTCAAAGCTATTGTTTATGCATCATCGCCAGCTTTGCTGAAAGAAGATGCAAGGACCGACGCCGTTTACGGCTAAGTATTCCAAGCTGAGCTAAAATCTATTCGCTAACTGGTTTCGAGAGAACCCTTTTGTGTTGTTTGATTTCTCTTCGCTGCAAAAGCTTCTAAACTTGCTACAATTATGTCGTCTAGGTCTAACCTAGGCGGCTGTTTACTTTTAGCAGCTTTTACTAAGTCACACGGTTGCATACTCACACGGTTGCATACTCAAAGGATCCTTTTCCTTAACCAATGAATTCGAAGCCGACAACGTACAGCAAAGGTGACGTCGTCTTGGTGTCTTTTCCATACACCACCGACGACGGATCGACTCAGACGAAGCGTCGGCCAGCTGTACTGATTTCAAATGATTACAATAATGCTCGCCTTGATGACGTGCTGCTCGTTCCTTTGACTAGCAATACATCTCGGGCGGCTCGCGAGCCCACACAAGTTGAAGTGCTGATGAATACTCCGGAAGGCAAGGCGGCCGGATTGAGGCTTGATAGCGTTATTGATTGTACGGTTATTGCTACTATTCCTAAAACTCTCGTGGTCAGCAAGATTGGTGCTTTCCCTCAAGAAGTGATGGAGAAGGTAGACCAGTGTTTGATGATTGCAATGGCTATCGGTAGACCAGTGGGTCAACCTGGACCTCAGCCAGGACCTTAACCAGGCCCTTAATCAGGTCCAGAGGCCAGAACGAAGGCTATGGCATATTCTCTTTCGTGGCTCATGGTTAGCTCGAAGCTGGTCAAGCCAATTGATTGAGCGCGCTCTTTTGCCTTGCCGTGTAATTTTATGGTGGGTGCGCCTGTTGCTAGGCGCACAACTTCAATGTCTTTCCAGCCCACACCAATGAAGCCAGTGCCTAGTGCTTTAGAAGTAGCTTCTTTTGCGGCAAAGCGCGCCGCCACTCGGGCGAGAAAGTCTTTTGGGCGCGACAGCACGTAAGCTTTTTCGCCTTCTGTCAAAATGCGATCGAGAAAACGACTACCGAAGCGCTGGTAGACGTCTTCTACACGCTTAATTGAACAAATGTCAGAGCCAATCTTAAAGTTCATGTTTAGAGTTCTTGCTTATTAAAGCTCAGCCTTAAAGATCAGGGGGTAACTCTGCGGTGCGTGTACCAAAAAGAACGACTTGCTCAGGCTCAGTCAATTCTTCGTGGAGCTGGGCCACACTTTTTTCGAGGCCGGGATGACGAATGTCAGGGGCAATTTCTAGCAGTGGTACCAAGGCAAAAGAGCGTAGGTGCATTTTCGGATGAGGAAGGTGGAGGGTAGGTGTTTCCATGACGCTATCGCCGTAAAACAAGATGTCTAAATCAATGATGCGCTCTTTTACTCTTTTGTTGCTATTGTGGCGATGCAGCTCTGTGAGCCGCTTTTCAATGTCTTGGCAAACATCTAGTAAATCTTCAGCGCTGAGGCTAGTTTCGATAGCAACGACGGCGTTGACGAACCACTGGGTATAGGTGTCACCGATTGGTTCGGTTTCGTAGAGGCTAGAGCACTCTAAAACTGTGATGTCGTGTATGTCTTTGAGAAATTGCATGGCCTGTTGCACATAGCCTAGGCGATCGCCTTCGTTAGAGCCCAGGCCAATGTAGGCTTTGACTTTTCGTTTGTTGCCGCGCAACTTTCTTTCCACAGACTTTGAATCCTTCCCTAAAAACTGGGTTTGTAATTTGACTTGAACAATTATAGTATGACCCTCGGTTAACTCCGTGTATTCAGGCAATCTCATGAGCTCTACTTCTAAGAATTCTTCGTCTAGTAAGCAAGCTTGGCCTCACTTAGGCAGACTTATGCCATTCGTTGTGCTGGCTGGGGTCTTTATTTTTGGTCTGTCTTTTCCCATTTCAAACTTTTTCATTGTCAGGGTAAAGCTGCCAGATCAAAGTGGTAATGCTGCTTTTGCACCAGTCTCGAAAATTTTGCAAAGTAGTTGCGTTGACTGCCATAGCGCCACAACTGATCTTGTCGCCTATCCATTTTACGCTAAATTTCCCATTGCCAAAGACACAATCGCTCGTGACATGCTTGAAGGGCAGAAAGAGTTTGTTTTGACCAAAGCCCAGATTTCGGGCACAGAGCTGATTTCGAACATTGACTTGGCGAAAATTTCCACTGTGGTAGAAGAAGGTAGTATGCCGCCGATTCGCTATAAGGCCTTGCACTGGGATGCATCGCTTAACCGCGAACAAAGGCAGGCAATTTTGAATTACATCCAAAGTCGTAATCAGCAGAATTAGTCGAAAATTGCCTTGTAGACAGCGTCAGTGTCAGCTAAGTTCTTAAATAAGTGCTGGGGTTTTCTCTCGGCTAAGTCTTGCCACGGTGTCTTGCCTGTGTTTACAGCAATTACTTGAGCACCATAGCCATGAGCGCAAGCAATGTCGTTGACACTATCACCTACGATAATTACTTCTTCTGGGGCGAATTCACTGGCAAAATGAGCTTGCGCTCTGCTCACAGCAAAGTGAGGAAGATCAAGACGATTAGCCGAGTCTGAGCCGTAGGCACCAATTTCAAAATAATGATTGAGGTCGAAGAAATGAAGTTTCTTGCGCGCACCAATTTCAACATTGCCGGTTAGCAGCCCAAGAAAACAATGATTGTCGGCGCGAAGGCGATCTAAAATTTCGACTACACCTTCGTGCATAATCATAGTTTGAGAAGTCGACAATTCTTGATCAAGATAGCTCAGGTACAATTCAATCAAGTCATTGACCTTTTTTGCTGCTTCTTTTTCGGCACCTAAATCTAAGCCCTGACTGGCGAATATCTCTCGCATTATCTGTGGATCGGTCTTGCCAGACATTGAAATACGTGTTGCTTCTTCTGGTATGTCATGACTTTCCTTGAGGGCGCGAGCCATGGCTCTGCGACCTGCTCCGTTTGAAGAAATCATGGTCTCGTCGATGTCAAAAAGTACTAGCCGTTTCAATCTACAATCTCGTTTCTACTCTAAGCCTGTTTTCTTAAGCGCTCTTTCCATTTCACGGGTGACATTGGTGAAGGTTGGCCCAGAAGTCGATTGATAGTCTTCTTCGAATACTCGCACTTGGTCTCTACCGCTGTTTTTGGCTACGTACAAGGCTTTGTCTGCTTTTTCAATTAGTTCAGAAGAGCTGCGCGCTTGTTTAGGGTAGCAGGCTGTACCGAGAGAGGCTGTAATTTTGCCAAGCCCCGGAACATGGGTGTTGCGAATTTGACTGCAAAGTCGGTCGGCAATTAAGGCAGCTTCGAGCAGTGATGTTTCTGGCAAGATAATGCCAAATTCTTCTCCGCCATATCGAGCAGCTGTATCTCCGCTTCGCAGGAGTGTTTTAAGGATGGCGCCAATTTGTCTGATAGCGGCGTCGCCAACTGGGTGGCCGTGGGTATCATTGATGACTTTGAGTTTGTCTAAGTCGATCATAATCAAAGATACTGGAGTGCCTTTTCTTTCTGCCGTGCGTAGTTCTTCTGTCAGGCGATTTTTGAAGTAGACGTGATTGTAGAGACCGGTTAGGCCGTCGGTAATGGCTTGGTGTCTTACTTGCGCAAAGAGCTGAGCGTGGGCGATGGCGACTGCTAGTTGATCGGCAATGGCTGATACCATGCGAATTTCGTGCTCAGACCATTGCCGTTGATTTTCGCATTGGTGCACAACTAGAACACCCATCAGTTGATTTTCGTTCAATAGCGGAGCGGCAATCAATGATTGGGAGCCAACTGTGTTGAGATATTCGCTAAAGGCGGCACAGCGGAAGTCGCCTGTCACTTGATTGATCACTGAAAGTGAGGCTGGCAAAGTCTCAAAAGTAAGTTTGGTTAGGGCATCGACTTCCACATGTATATCAGCTTCGGCCTGACTAATTGTCTGCCCTAAGGCAATGCCCAATACTGAGTTGCCGGCATCGGTGACGATACTATTGATTCGGGCATTAGGGTGAAAATCAATGCTGCTGCCATAGAGGCTCAAACCTTTGTGACAGTCTAGGCTCTCTTGGTGATGTTCGTGGGTGACAATTAGCGGCCCTTCGGCGCGAGGTTGGGCAATTTGTACGCGATCGGCGCCGAGTGCTTTTGAAAGCTCGCTGGTGACCGTATCGAGAATGGTATCGACATCGAGGGAGGTGCGCACCGATCTGACAATATGATTGATCAGTTGCTCTTTCTCTGCCAATGTTTTGGCATGGCTGTACAGGCGACCGTGGGCAATGGCTAGTGAAACCTGGTTGGCTACAGCTTCTACTAGTTCTAGCTCAGATGGTGACCAAGCTCTCACTTCGTCGCACTGGTGCACTAGAATCAAACCGAGGATATCTTTAGCGCCATTGGCTCCTTGAATTGGGCAGGCAATCAGGGTTTTGATTGAGCGCCAATCAGCTGCATCAGTGCCATTTTCTCTGATGACTGGTACTTGCGGGAGATTCTGGTTTTCTAAGACATCAAGCCAGATAATTGAACCTTGGTCGATGATACGACGCAATACATCGTTTTCCGAAATCAATACTTTGCGATTGGTTAGTGAGTTGCCATCAAACTCTTCGTTCCACCAAACATAGTCAAAAGATAGTTCATCATCATCAATTTCAGCGGTTTGATGGGTGTCTATTAGGGCCAGGCAACAGCGGCTGGCGTTGAGGTTTTGCCCGAGTTCTTTGACCGTAGTATTGAGAATTTCATCTAAGTCGAGGGACTGTCTGACTGAATCTGAGATTCGTTTGACCATGTTTTTCTGGTCGCGGTCTAGTTCTAGTGTATTGGCCATCTCGTTGAAGGCCCGTGCCAATAGGCCGAGTTCGTCGCTAGATTTTACTTCTACTCTTTTGGAGAAGTCACCTTTACCTAGTGACAGTGCTTCTCTCACTAAGCCATTGATGGTTTTTGTGAAATGCGAGGTGGCGGAATAAGCCAAGACAAATGAGATGCCTACAGCACAGGCTACTAGAGAAACCATTAAAATCAGCCAATCGTGTGCCGTTCCATATATAGTGCTTGTGGGCAAGCCTACTGTTAATTGCCAATTTGTATTGGGCACGTGGTCAAAGGCATAGGCACGTGGCGTTGGATCAGCAATTCCAATTGCTTCTAGTGTGCCTCTCTGTTTGTGAGAAGCTGCTTGGACAGTCTTGGCATGGGAGAAATCTTTGCCCTGCCAGAAGTCGTTTTCTATGGTGCGAGCAATTACTCGCTTCTCACTGTCGACCACTGCAATTACTGCACTTGATTGATCGGCCAAACCGGTTAGACCACTAAATAGATTGAGAACCGCTTTGGGATCAATCACAGCTACCAGCTGGGCCTTGATTTGACCATTTTGTATTACTGGCGCTGAGGCTAGAAGGTAAGAGTGGCCATGATTGTCAAAAACAGTAGCCGGCCCCATGGCTGCTTTGCCCGCGGCTCTGGTAGCGGCCAAAAGTGTGCGCAGGGCCTTTGTTTCAGCTAGGCTCTTCACCGCTCCATGGTTATCCCGCTCGGCTTGAGCCAATATCTGCTCACCACTGGGGGAGGTCAAAAACAATTTGCTCCAAGATGGTTGGGCCACAAGAGCAGTTGAAAGAGTGTTGTTTGTTTCTCGGTTGGATGCCAACGAACCCTTGGCGCTCAAAGATGCCAGAGCAGAAAGTGAATGAAGTTGAGATTCTATCCAGCTTGATACTGTGCGCACACCAGTAGCTGCTTGAAGAGCCGTGGCGCGCTCAGCTTCAAGCTTGAGAGTGCGATATTCTTTGAAGAGTGAAAAACTTCCGATGGCAAGCAGAGGCGCAGCTACACCGAGGCAGAGTATTACCATTCGGGTGCGGATATTCAGTCTAACTTTGCCGCTACTTAGCACGCTTTTGTCAGGTCCTCTACAAAGTATTTTGGGATTCCTGCTCACTGCATTATAGGCTTTATATAAAAAGAGGAAAGAGATTTTTCGTATTACCCGCAAAGATATTTTCACTCAGCTTTTCAAAATCAGGTCGCTATCTGCTTTTTGTGAACGGCGTTGCCTTGTTAGCTCTTTGATTTCGCCATAAGTCTTCTCGATGTCTAGGGGCACATTGTCTTTGAGATCGAAATCGAGGCCCAAGTGCATGGCTACCATGATCTCTTGGGCTGCTTGTTCTTTCTTGCCCTGTGCCAGATAGGCGTCAACTCTTACCATCCTTGCTGTCAGGCAGGCGTCTTCAAATTCGAGAGCACGATCGCATAGGTTGAGACTTTTAACTGTTTCGCCAGCTGCAAATGCAGCACAAGCGGCAGCTGCCAGTAAGCTTGCTCGCAGCTCGCCGTCAACGCCCTCATACTCAGAAGTCTGAATAAAGCCTGCTTTGCTGGTGGCATACTGTCTCTGGCGAAAAGCTAGCAATGCCTTGAGGAAAGAAGTTTGTATGCTGTCAGGAAAATTTTGTTGCAAGTGCTTGAGCATTTTTCTTGATTGTCTTCCTAGGCCTGCTTTCGTATAAAGCAAACCAAGATGCAGCGTAGCATTGGCGTCATTCTTTTGTTCTTGCCAGAGAGACATGAGCTCTTTCAGCTCTTTAGAGCTATGGGGGCGGCTTAGATCTGAAAACCACATGCGCAAGTGTGAATTGCTGAGGCAGGCTATGAAAGTTAGTGCCAAACAAGCATGTGCCAGCAGATAGGGTGGCAAGTTATCATCGTGCAAATTGGTAGTAGTGATACTAGCAATAGTGCCTGACAGTGCTAGGGCCGGATGCAAAATGAAATTTAAGCCAAGGGTGAAAGCAATGGTGTAGCCCAAGAAAGTCGCAAGAAAAGGATGAGGGCGCATCACCAATGCTGGTATCAATACCACGGCGAACAAAATTTGTAGTATTTCACCAGCATAACCAGAGTAAGACTGTAGTATTGGGATATCTGCAGCGCGCCAGTCAATTAATATCAAGAAAGGAAGAACGAGGAAGAGCACCAAGCGCCAGGCAAATGCTCTGTCATCATCGTTCAGTGTCTCTTTCGTCAGTCTGTGGCGTTCTGTATATAGCCTGATAGAAGTATCGGCTGCTAGCATGACTGCCAGCGCCACTAGGCACCAGGAAGCGAAGGGATGGCAGAGGAGCTGTTGGGCGACTGCGCTGAGATTCAAAATGGATGCCTTTTTTGGTAATCTGCAGAATGGGCATGATTATAAGAGGTAATCTACTGACAAGCCTGAGAGAAATTTATTGCTTGCCCCTGCTTAAGTTACGAATGGCATTAATCTCTTGCTGCACCATTGAGCCCAGCATTGGGTCAAGCCAGGTCAGTGCCTCTTTACCGGCTCGTTGATTGTTTTGGCAAAGCAGTAGTTCTGCCTCGGCATCTTTTAAAAGTTCAGCTTTGATAAGTGTTACACCAAGGTAATAGTGGGGGTCGGCCAGGCTACTGTCGGTCAATGAAGCTTGCTTATACGATTTTAAGACTTCGTGCCAGTCGGGTTTGGCCGCTCTAGCATTCTCTATTTGCTGTACTTGACAATGCCCGCAAGCCATCCAAGCTCGGGCTACTAAGACTTTGTCTGAGCACGAGCTATCTGTGATTTCTTTGAAACACAAAATTGCGCTTTCGAAGCGGCCTTTGCTTTGGTGAATGTAGCCTCGCAGTAGCCAGACATCCATTAACTGACTATCCAGTTCTTGTACTTTATCGAGGCTCTTTTCGCACAAGCGGTCGAGACCGACAAAGTAATACTGCCAGGCTACTGAGAGATAGTTGATAGCGTCGTTTTCTTGCTGCGCCCGTGCTAGTACTTTTGAAAATTCTTTGTACCAAGCTGGTCTCGTCTTTTTGACGAACCAAAGACGGCCAGTGGTGCTGAAGAATGTGAAGAGAAAGAGAGCAATTAGTAGCAGATGCACGATACCGGTAATGGTGGCAATTTGAAGATTTGGTTGGCCATAGATCATGGCAAAATCGTCATTCCAGGCAGTTAATGAGAGCAGTGGATAGCCAATTAGGCAGGCTAGACCGTTGAAAATATAGAAATAGACACTGAGCGCTACCAGCGCTGGTGAAGTTTCAATTAAGGCTAGACCTAAGGCAAAGAAGCAAGTGGCCAACTGAAAGAGATTGCCAGCCAAGGCAATGACATAGTGCTGAAAAGGCGTGAGTTTGCCATCTATGACGACTTCGCCCCAGAAAATGCTCCAGTGAAAGGCTGTCACTGTTGCGCCAAAATAGCGCGCTGCTAGAGCATGACCAATTTCATGAAAGAGCACCACCATTGGTAGCAGTACGAAGAAGGCAAACTGCTTTAATAAGTTACGATCTTTGATCGTCAGATCTTCATCAAAGAGAGTACCGAAATTTTCTACGACGCACTTAACCGTATAGATTGAAACTGGCAGAGTAACAATGCCTAAAATGTAGTGAGAAATCAGCTGCCAGTCCATACTCTAAATTATTTTCCGAAAAGTTTGAGCAGAATAATCGACACAAAGTAGAGACCAGTTAGGGCGGCAGTGACAATCAGCATCGAAAAAGCGGTTGGGTCTGGCGTTAGTACACATGCCACCATGCCGCTGCCGAAAACAGCATAACGCCAAACTTTTAGCAGCTGCTGAGATGTGACAAGCCCAGCCATTGCCAGAGTGAAAATGACAATTGGTATCTGAAAGCAAAGGCCCATGTAGAGCAAAATTGAGCAAACCAGCGAGATGTAATAATCAAGCCTTTGGTTGATTGGTGATATGCCTTGGCTAAAATTACCAAAGAAGTTAAGCATTGGTGGCAGTAAGCAATAGTAAGCAAAAACCGCACCGCAGCAGAATAATAAAGGGCTGCCGAAAACAACAGGAGAGACAATACGCTTTTCTTGTTTGGTTAGACCGGGGGCAACAAAGCGACCAACTTCAAAGAGTATAAAAGGTGAGGCGATAATCAAAGCCAAATAAGAGGCAATTTTGAAAAATACGAGCAGTGGCTCTTCTATTGAGAGGGCCTGGAATTCCATATTACCCGCGGGCTTTTGCAGAATGCGCAGTACATCTTTTGTCAAAAAAAGAGCGGTTATAAATGCTGCCGCTAGATAGCCAACGCTGCGCATAATGCGCCATCTAAGCTCGTCGAGGTGCTCTACCACCGTCATTGTGTGAGGGTCTACCGGTTCTACTTCGTGGGATTCTTGAGTCTCTTGAGCCTGAACTATTTTGGCAGCGTCTACCGTGGCTAGAGCTAATTCAGTTGACTGACTGGGCTGCAAGTCTGCATCTAAATCGGCATCTAAATCTGTTTCTGATGTAATGGCGCGAAACTTACTGCCTGAAAGATCAGGCTCGAAATTGGTATCAGGATTCTGTTCGTTGTCGGCCATTTAATTAACTGCTGGTAACTGTTCTTTTGGTCTTCTGGATGTGAAAGAGCACCACACTGGCTGCCACAGCGACATTGAGCGATTCTACTTGGGGCGAGATCTCAATGTGCGCTTCTTTTGTTGTTATAGCATCGGCTTCAGCAGTTAGTCCATTACCCTCGTTGCCGAGCACTATGGCCACCTTCTTGCCGTATTCGATGGTTAGAAATGACTGTTTCGCTTCTGGGTTGAGGGCAATTATTTCAAAACCGGCTTGTTTCAAGCTAGAGAGAATATCTCCGATATTTTCACCGCTAGATATTGGCAAATCAAATAGGGCACCCATGGCCGAGCGTACTACTTTGGGGTTGTAGAGATCGACAGAGCCTTTGCTCAAGATTAGAGCGTTGGCGCCAAAGGCCAAAGAGCTTCTGATAATAGTGCCTAGATTGCCGGGATCTTGCAGATTCTCGCAGAGCACCACTGTTAGTGGTTGGTTTTGGTCTATCGCTGTAATTAGTTCATTAGTCGTGCGGCTAGTCTTGGTCTTAGCAATGGCCACGACATTGCAAGGCGAAGTAGTTGTGCTCAATGTCTTAAACAAAGAAGAATCAACTACATTCAATTCGAGCAAGTTATCGTCAAATGTTTCGGGGAAGCCTTTTTCAAAGTAGGCGGCGTCCATCACGACAGCTTCAATTTCTATGTCTTTGTTGAAAGCCTCAAGTAAGACTTTTTCGCCCTCAATAAGGAAAAGCCCGGCTTTATGCCGGGCTTGGCGCTCATGAAGTGAGCGAATCCTTTTTAAGAGCGGGTTAGAGCTTGAGGTGAGAGTGACAATTCTCATGATCACTCCAATGTGTTATTTGCTCGCGGCAACCGCTTTTTTTGCTGATTCAGCTAGCTTAGTGAAAGCTTCTTTGTTAGTCACAGCCAATTCAGCCAGCATTTTGCGATTAACTTGAATTTCAGCTCTCTTCAGACCGTTCATCATAACGCTGTAGCTCAAGCCATGTATTCTGGCTGCTGCATTGATTCTGGCGATCCAGAGGCTTCTGAAGTCTCTTTTTCTTTTCTTACGGTCACGGTAAGCATTTTTCCAGGCTTGCATAACTGCTTGGTTGGCAGCGATGAATATCTTGGATTTGGAACCGCGGAAACCCTTAGCGTATTTAAGGATCTTCTTGTGACGTTTTTGGAGGACGTTGCCTCTTTTTACTCTTGGCATTTTGCTCCTTCTTCTCTCGAAGTGAAAGTTTTACTGCTGTTCTCTTTTGGAGATCAACATCAGCCGGTCGTCGGAGAGGAGTAATCCCTTGGACCTGACTGTTGGGCTATTTAGGTTAACGCAAATATTTTCTGTAAGGGAACATGGACAGTACGTGTTCCTCGATATCGGGATGCACGGCTGCAGTTCCTCGCAGATTGCGTTTTACTTTGGCGCTTTTCCACTCATTCAAGTGGCGTGAACCAGCTTGAGTGCGCATTACTTTACCGGTTCCAGTGATCTTGAAACGGCGAGCGGCAGCCTTGTTGGTTTTCATCTTAGGCATTTCGGTTCTACTCTTAGTGAAAAAATACTATCTAGAACGCTTACTTGCTGGCATCAGCTAGCTGAAAACCAGTTAAGCAGGCGTTTTGCCCCTTGAAGGAAGGGGCGAAAGAATCATGATAACACTCTTGCCCTCTAGTTTGGCCTCTCTGTCAATCAAACATAAATCTTTCAGGGCTTCTGCGTAACGATTCATCAAATCGATAGCCATGTTAGCGTGCTGCATCTCGCGGCCACGCAGGAGAATCAGCACTTTTATCTTGTCGCCTTCAATTAAGAACTTTTGCGCACTGCGTAACTTCACATCAAAATCGTGGTTTTCGATTTTGTAGCGCATCTTGATTTCTTTGACATCTTGGATGTGATGCTTCTTCTTCGTTTCGCGTGCGCGTTTTTCTAATTCAAACTTGTGACGACCATAGTCAAGAATACGTGCCACAGGCGGATTGGCATCTGGCTGAACTAGTAAAAGATCTAGACCTTTTTCCTTGGCCGCAGCTAGAGCCTCACGAGTAGGCACAATTCCCAGCTGACTACCATCCTCATCAATGAGCCTGACTTCACGATCGCGAATGCGCTCGTTTAGAGGGGGAAGGTCTCGTCTTGCGTCCGGACGACGGGGATCGATTGTGCTCAAGCGTACCTCGTGTATCTATCAAGGATTAAATAATAGACAAGTAATAATAAAGTCTGCCGAAGGGGGGACTTGAACCCCCAAGAGATTGCTCTCACTACGACCTGAACGTAGCGTGTTTGCCATTTCACCACTTCGGCGTAGGCAAATAATCTTACAACAATAAGACTATTTGCTCCACATCAACTATGAACTGTTAATCGGTTCAATAGAGTCTCGATTTATCCCTCAGCCATGTAAGGCATAAGAGCGATGTCACGAGCCCGTTTGATGGCGACTGTCAAAGAACGCTGGTGTTTGGCGCAGTTGCCGCTGATTCTGCGTGGCAAAATTTTGCCGCGCTCAGTGACGAACTTCTTCAAACGGTTTGGATCTTTGTAGTCAATAAATTCTACTTTGTCAGCACAGAAGCCGCAGGTCTTGCGACGACGTGGTGGTGATGAATCGTTGGACATTCTACCCATTTAACTAACTCCTTAAAAATGCAATTTAGAACGGAATCTCATCTTCTGAAGAGAAGATGGCGTCGAGATCTTCCGGTTCTTTACCTTCAACTATGCTCTTAGCCTTACCAGCTGGACGGCTGGCCACGGTAGCCATACGACTTTCGTCGTCTCCACCTTTAGAATTGTCTGCTCCCACTGAGAGAGAGAGATTTTCTACTGCCACTGCATCAATTTCCACATCGCGGCGCTTAGCGCCTTCGGCTGTGGTGTAATTGTTGATTTGCAGACGTCCATCAACCGCCACATAATCGCCTTTCTTGATCTCCTGAGCGGAGCGCTCAGCCAGGTCTCTCCAGGTAATTACTTTGACGAAATTGGTGTCTACTCCACCATCTTGACGATTAGGTGAATCAACCCCAATGGTGAATTCAGTAACCGCAACGTTATTGTTGGGAGTGAAGCGCTTTTCTGGTGCTTTCACTACCCGCCCTGAAATGACTACTTTGCTCAAACTCATGGCATACCTGCTTACTTACTGTTGTGTGTAAATGTAGATTACTGGGCTGCTTTCGCTTCTTCTTCTAACACAACGATTAGTGAGCGGATAATGTCTTCGGAGAGCACCATCATTCGCTTCAACGGTGAAATAGACTCAGTCTTAGCTGTGAAAGTAATGAGGACATAATATCCATCACGCATTTTTTCTACTTCGTAGGCCAGTCTTTTGCGGCCTTTTTTGTCTACTGCATCAACCGTTCCACCCTGCGCTTTGATGAACTCTTCAACAGCGTTGATGGTGCGGTCTACAGCGTCTTCATCAAGATTTGGTCTAACGATGAAAACAGATTCGTACTGTTTTTGTTTTTTAGATTCAGCCAATGCTTTATCCCCTATGGTCTAAACGTCCTGCTCGGCAGGCAAAGGATTACTCGAACTTATTCGAATGTACTCGAAATTACTGGGTAATTGCGTACAGTATTACCTTGCTACGAACCCGTGATCGTAACACGGCCTTACCTCTCAATAATTGGTACTGGGGCTTGTATTACGCAATAATTTGCTAATTAGCTTAAAATCCACATAGAATAACCTTTAGTTTAGATGGTTATGATTTTTTGCTCATTTCTTTGGAGGCAGCATGCAGATTACTGTGAAAGCGAGACTATATAAGGCTTTCGCAGCTTCTGATTTAGGTCGCTCCCTGACCAGCTCGCTAACCTGCATACTCAGCGCTGGTCTTTGCAGCGCCTTGCTTAACGGCACTTCTCTATTGACAGGCATTGCTCTGCCGGAGGCCGTTGCTCGTGAGCAGTGGCAGATGCAGCACCCTGAAGGTCCGCCGCCCACCGGGCCTGTTGGCAAGGGCTGGGTACCAGCTGCTCCGTCTGCACCAGGCTCTGTGCCTGGTCTTGTTGGCAGTGGCCAGTCAAGCACAGGTATGGCGCCTGGCTTACTTGCTCCTGGATTAACCGGTACGGGAATGGGGAATCCGGGTTCCGATGCTGGTGTTCCGGCCTACGGAGGCAAGCGCCATATACCTGATGAAATTATTCAGCAAATGCTTGTTTCTCGCATCGGCGCGGGATCGATGTTGACTGGCGTACTTGGTGATGACATCTCGTCAAAGAACAGTCATGCGGGAGATTTGTTTTCGGTAGTTCTGAGAGATGGCCATAGTCAAAATGGCCATGAACTTATACCCCGTGGCGCGCGCATTATTGGCAAGGTGGTCATGGCTGCGCCAGCCGCAGGTCAGCGTACAGCGATGCCAGGCAATGTCGAAATTGGTCTGACCACTTTAGTTTTTCCGGATGGGCGTTCAACTGCATTTACTGGCTTTATTGAGCGCAATCCGGCTCATACATCCAAGAAGCCGCCAGTTACCCGTGGTCCTGGTATCTCTCTGTCTGATTACAAAAGTTCAGTTGGATCAATGTTCGGCTCGTTCACTTCAGGGATTGGTGCTGTGCGTGCCAGAACCAATAGAGGCAAAGACATACTCTTGCATGAAGGTGAAGTGGTGCCTGTTCGTGTTACTCGCACCATCGATTTGACTAAGATGAGCCCACCAACAGCGCCGCCTAGTCAACCTCTGTCTAATCCATTTGATGCTTCTGCTCAAAGTCAAAATTCGAACGGAAATAATTTGCCGCCTAATCTCTCTGGAGCAGGCGCCGGCATGCCTCCGCAAAATATGTATCCGACGCCAAATAATAGTCAGATACCGATACTGCCAAAAGAATTGCCAGACCCCTTTTAGAAATCTGGCAATAGCTTTTTAGTTCTTGATTCAGGTGGCGATTAGTCTTCTTGTGGTGGCTTTTGAGTTGGGCTACCAGACTTGTATTCAGCTAGATGCCTCCACCCTTGGTGCAAGATCAACTGATAAGCATAGACTTGCTCTAACCACCGACGTTCGCCTTCTGGAAGATCTGGCCGCTCAAGTCTGCGTTTTAGTGAACCAGTGATCAAGCGAGTTTCTTCGATGGCCTTTCTATAAGAACGTACAGGCTTTTGCATTTGAGCCCAAGACGATGGTTCAGCGCTGCGTTGAGCGGCTGGCATTGCTGCAGCAACTGCGACGCGTTCTTGTCTTTCTCTTGGTTCTCTAGGTTCTCGATCGCGACGTGGTTCGCGCTCGGCTCTGGCAGCAGGATCGCGTTCTGCCCGATCTGGTCTTTCCAGGCGGTCTGGACGTTCAAGTCTATCTGGGCGATCTAATCTATCTGGGCGATCTAATCTATCTGGGCGATCAAGTCTATCTGGACGATCTAATCTATCTGCTCTCTCTAGTCTATCGCCATCTTTGGCTTCAACACCAGCTGCAGTGCCTAGGGGAGATTGTTTGCTTAGAACTTGGGTGGCTAGAGGATTCTCTATTACTTTCTTGTGCTTTTCGCCGCCGCCCCGTCTTCTTTCTTTGCGTTTAGCGCGGTAACAATCGAGACAATCTCTCAGGCGAGGGTTGTTGTGTTCGAATGTTTTGGCACAAGTCTGGCAGGTGAGAGCATGCATGAACTTCTCGCCATCGCCTTCGCCAGCTGAAGACTGTTCTTCTCCAGCATCGCCGTCGGCAGAAGACTCATCTTCATCTTTCTCTTTTTCTTCAACAGCTTCTTTGGGGTGAGCCTTGAGCACTTTTGTGGCACGTACTTTTCGTACTGGTTCAGGCTTAACCTCTACTTCTTCTTCTTCGGCTTCAGCTTCGTCGTCTTCAACTTCGACAACTGCTTTTTTTGCCTTGGAAGCAACTACTTTAGTTGCTTTGCCGCGAGCTTTTGCCTTACTAGGCTTCTCCTCGGTCTTGTTTGAGCGCATCTCTTCTAACTGTTCCATCACCTTAGGATTGGTGAGGCCGTCTTCTTTGAGCTTGCGAATTTCTTGCAACTCTTCTAGCGCCTGGGCGGGAAGAACCTTAATACCGTTTTCATCAGTGGCTGTTTCGATTTCGAACTCTTGAATGTAGCGTCTAATTGTGACACTAGTGACATTGAGATCTTTTGCAGCCTGGGCAATTTTGGTGCCCTCTACCTTGCTTCGACTCATCAAAATACCTTGTTTAAATAAAAGGAAAATGTTTTTGGCATACTAGTATGAGTTACTTGCACAGTCATTTTTAGATTGCTTAGCTCTACTTGAGCTTTGGGTTAGTATTGCTAAGACCAGCAATACTCAATTCCTACTGTGCTTCATGATCGCTGTGCTTCATGATCGACTAGATACTTTCAGCCGGGGTTTGGGATGCTCTAACTATTTAATTCTGATAGATATCAAAAACCTGCTTATAAGGTATCGCATCCCAAGCAATGACATCCCCGCTGGCCAATTAATTGTTACTAATTGTTTTGTTGCCCTTCGCAATTATCGGCTCAGACGGTCCAGATTTATCTTGTTATAGCGATATAGATAAGTTGGTGTGTCTCCCATCTGCCTCAGCAATAGCGCATCGGGGCGCTTGTGCACTACGCTTGTTGCGAAGGGCGAAAGAGTTGGTTGACTCAGCATCAAACCGGCAAGCAAGGGCCAGGCAATGCGGTGGCCCATATTAACTGTGACTAGCCCGCTGTCATCAATTAATTGAGCCTTAGGGCCATACTCGCGGCTGAGGGCGGGGTTTCTGGCTAACCAAGCAGCAATGTCTGCTGATTCAGTCAGTTGGCCCGGCCCACTAGAAGTGTTATTTCCTGAGTTTTTCTTTTGCAAGAAAGTATTTAAGGCAAATTTTGCCAAACTGCTTTTTGTATCTTTGTTGTCAGCATTGTTTGAATTAGCTGTGAATAGGCTGTTTACTGTGCTCAACAGGTCAGCCGATTTTGAAGCAGTGAGATTACCAGTGGTGGCAATCGAGCGAATGGCAATGCCACCATCGGCTGGTCTGCCTAATCTCGTCTGGGCATGCAAGGCCTGCGATGTTAGTAGAGGGCCATCATTGTCATTGGTCAAGACAAATACATTGCGCTCAGTGCACTTTTGCAGATCACCTTTGCGCTGTTCGGCAGTGTGATAGTCGATATCAGCGCAAGAGAGAATGACGTTGCGAAAGGGAGTCGAGCCATAGGAGCCCGGGGGCACCTGACTCTGAGCCATGGCATACCAAAAAGCTAGTCTAGAGCCCATTGAGTGAGCAACTAAATCTATAGATGTGTCGTAGCTTTTCTCTCGGGCCAGACGATTGATAAGGTCGCGAAATGGTGCTTCTGACCATTCTAGGCTGGCTTCGTCACCGGTGTAGTCGGCCTTGTTACCAGTGGATGGCCAAGAAAAAAGAATCGGCAGAATCTCTTGCCCTGGTGCTCGCCGCTCATATTCATCGGCTAATTCGGCCAACTCTCTGGCTGATTCTTCAAAGGTCATGTCATAGCCGTGAATATAAATACAGATCAAGCCATGAAAGTTCTTCACCCGACTGAAGAAGTCATTGTCAGACAATCTATTTAGTTGGCCAACTTTTGCCCCTGTCCAATAAGTATCACGCTTAGCCATTTCATCGCGCAGTTGCGACCAGTTAGGGCTATTGGCTATGGTCGGAATATTGCTATTGGGTTTGAGAAAAGAAGCCACACCGTATTCAGTAGAGCCTTGACCTAGACCAATGTCAAGGTGGCGAGCTGCACCATAGAGAGGTCTGCCGCTGGGGCTTTCGTTTTGTCTGGTGGTGGCATAGAACACGCCAATTTCTCTGTTATTGCTAAATTTTTGTGCTTGAGCTGCACCGTTGCTATTTGGCAGTACAGGTGCGACTAGAGTAAGCGCGAGCAGCAGCCCAAGGGGCATACTGAGCGAGAGCAGCAGTGCTATTTGCGAGCTAAATTTAGAGTGAATGGGCATGACATTACGTTAGAAGGGAGACTTCATTATAGTCCGGGCATTCTAGACGGGCCATTTTAGTCTGGCATTATATTCTGCACTTTATATTCTGCACTTTATAAGCCAGCGCCGAAGTTTAGCTGGGCTTGGGTGTATGCTGATTTCAAGTGGGCGCGCGATACATGGGTGTAGAGCTGTGTAGTTACTAGATTGGCGTGGCCCAGTAGCTCTTGCACTGCTCTTAAATCAGCACCGTTTTCAAGTAGATGGGTGGCAAAGCTGTGCCTTAGGGTGTGGGGCGAAATCGATTTTTTAATTCCCGCTTTTTGACTGAGCCTTTTGACTATTTGCCAGACCACTAGGCGCGACAACCTCTGGCCCTGCTCATCTTTAAATAGAGGCTCTTCTTTTATGGTGCGGCGTGAGCGCGAATCGGTTTTTTTTGTGTTTGCTGAGGCAAGTACAATTTCTTTTCTTGGCCGACCGCGTTTTCTTGGCTTGCCTAGGCTCGCTTCCCTTTCTTCTATGGCTTGTTTGAGCTTGGCGTCTTTCAACTCTTCTATTTCACTTCGATAAATAGCTAGAGCAGAAATTGCTTCTTTGCCCACTGGCACAATGCGCTCTTTAGAGCCTTTACCAAAGCATTTGATATAACCCTGGGCGATACTTAAGTCTGAGAGGTTAAGGCCGACAAGTTCAGATACACGCAAGCCACAGCCGTACATCAGCTCTAGAATGGCCTTCTCACGGGCGGTGCTGCTTACTGCAAAAAGTAGAGACACTTCTGCTGTGGTAAGAACTTGGGGCAGTTTTTTGATACGATGTGGATTTTCGAAATGCTCAAGGGGATCTCTTTCTACCAAGTGCATGTCTTTAAGCCAACCGAACCAACCTCGCAGACTGGCTAGCATGCGTGTCACACTAGCTGGTTGTTGGCCCTTGGCCTTGAGCGATGAGAGGTAACGCAATACTTCGCCTCTGGTGGGCATTGTGCCTGCTGCTGAGCTGATGCGGCCAGTTTGCTGCTCTAGCTTGAACCAGTTAGTGAAGAAGGTGAGATCGCGCTGATAGGAAATAACAGTATTGAGCGAAAGGCTGCGCTCTGCTTTTATGTGCTCTAAATATGGTGGCAAGAAAGAAATTAGATTAGGAGCTGCTGGTTTTGATACAGCTGAGTTAGTGCTAGCCTGTGTGTTAACACTAGCTGCTGCGACTTTGCCAGCCTGACTCTGACTGGCTCTGCTATTGGCAAGCCCAGGCATAGGGATAGATATAGGGCTGATGGGAGTCAGCCCGGAATAATTATTCAATTGCCCTGTCATTGCATATATCATACACATATATACAGTTAAGGCAAGCAAAATTAGGCCTCGCCGGTGGTGGCGTCGATTTGCTTTCTGAAACTTCTGTTTATCGGTCGTATTTAAGCGCAGTCAAAGACCTACCAACGGCCTACGAAAGACAGGCTAAAGCAGCAGGCTGTCCTTAAATTGCTAAATGCCAGGAACCGGGTGAGCACTGGCTGCGGTCTTGTTAGGCAACCATTTAAATGTCTTTTCAATCGACTTAGTTATTGCCTTGGCATCAGCCATATTGGCATTTGAGGTGAAGCTGAAAGTTCTTGGTTTATCAGCAGCAATATCACCAATCAAAGGCAGCGACGGCAGGTTCTCTAGCTTGCCAAAGGTGACTTTGTTGAGAAACTTAGATATAGTGACACGCCGTGACAGGTCACCGAGCATGCCACCAAGCCGAGACTTAGTTACCCGAGGAATGGTGCCGGCAATCTCAAGGTTGATTGTGTTCATGGGCAAGTTGGCTGTGCCGGCACCCCACATACGCAAGTCGTCGCCACTAAAGCGAATCTCTTTGATATTGAGCATGCCTTGGTAGATTGAATAGCGACCATTGAGTTCGTTGAACTCACCGGTTCTAACTGGCACCACACTCTGCATAAGGTTGTTGAAGTTGAATCCGAGAATGCCCTGTTGCAATAAATTAGCTTGGGTGAGTTTGGTTTGCAGTTGGCCAAAGCGAGCGACGATGCCATCCTTGATGGTGAAAGCTCCGGTGCCCTCTAAGTTTTTCAAAAACTCTTTGTAGTTGCCGCCAGAGCCGGTAATGTGAATGTCACCGTCCATGGCACCAGTGAGTTCGCCAGGGGTATCAAGCAAACGGTCCGAAACTTCCTCCATGTGCACTTGGGTCATATTGCTGTTAAAGACCACTTGCCGCCGCTCTAGGTCGACGTAGCCGTCCATTTTTAGCAAACCACCAGCAACCCGAGCTGTGCCTTCTTTTAACGCTATTCGCGGAGCCAGGGTTTTGCCGTCTTTTTCTTGGCTTTCCATTTGAATGACACCGCCAATGTCATTGACCGAAAGCTTGCGCAATCTCAAATAATTGATGTCGACCCGGGCTACAGATAGCGAGTAAGGGTCATTTTTGATAGTGCTCAAATTATCAGTCGAGATCACACCACTGAGATTGAAGAGATTGTAATCGGGGTTGCTTAGGCGGTCTAGAGAGATTTTACCGGTCAGTTTGGGATGCCGCACCGGGCCTTCAAGGTTGATAAAGCCATCGAGGGTGCCGGTCAGATTCTTAGTATCAAATGTAGGGTCAATCAAGCCAACCAGAATTTTGGCTGGAACAGGGTTGGGCGAAATCATCGTTAGTGAAACCGGTTGGTCTGGTGTGTTCCAGTTCCAGTTGCCTTGAGCTTTAATCGAAGCATCGCCTAGCAATAGATTAGTACTGTGAAGCTTCAGATCTTGATCGGAAACTGTGACTGATCCGTCAATATTTAGCTCTTCTCCAGCGGGTTGATTGATAGTCAAAATTGGCACACTGAGCTTCAAGTGGTCGTCAGCATCAGCGTGGGCTGAAAAGATAACTTCGTTTTTCTTGCTGTTGCCTTCTATTTGAGCCCTTAGCTGGAAGGGGCCATCCGACTTGATTTTTACTTGACCGTTCATTAGCTTGGCGGTCAGGGCTGGCACCAAATCAAGAAACTCTTGCGGGGCAATAGTCGAGCGTAGCTCGGTCTTCCAGCTGGGCTTATCTGACTTGTAGTTTTTTACATATCCGTCTAGGTCAAAGTGTGTAGACCTAGCATAACCACTCATATCTTGAATTAGTAGTTCATCGCCTGATGCGGCTAGAATACCAGCGATGCGCTCTAAGGGCACTTCTAAAGCGCTTACTGTGGCGCCTACGCTGTAGCATCCAAGCACTCCTTCTAGGTTGAAGTCTTTCTTGTTCTTCGGCACTACCACAACATCACCGTAAATCTTGCCATGGAGATTTTTGATTTTGTAAGTATCGAGCAGGTTCTTATAGGCTGCTCTCAGTGGCGCAGGCAGAACTGGTGAACTCAAGTAATAGTCGATGTCACCAATCTCGATACCATCGCTTTTTACATGCACCCTACGAAGTTCCGCAGCATGCGACAAGTCGTCGATTCGTATTGATGTGGTCAGCCTCATGCCCCGGCTGATGATGCCGACATCAGTCAACGTGACGTTGTCGTGCTCATACAAGATATTTCCTGATACTGCCCGAATTGGTCTGGTCAAACCAGGCGGTCTATAGGCAATATCATCGGGCGAGGCACTCATATATACCTGAGGCTTCTCCGGGTTGCCTGTCAGTTTGATAAGCAAGTCTTTTACTTTGCCAGTCAAATGCTGATCGGTAACAGCCGGGAACTTCAACTCAAACAAATTCATGATTGTGCTGAGGTTCTCGAAGTTTACGTTGGTGCCTCGTAGAGTTAGATTGGTATCAGGTCTGGCTGTGAAAAGTTTGGTGGCACCACCGACTAGGGTGAACTTGCCTGTTGCTCCAACTTTTCCTTGTACGTTATTAAACTGCAGGGTCTCGCCATTGACCTGACAATCACCAGAAATAGTATTGGCATTGAGGGTATGGTCAGCTGTGGCGAAGCCACCATTATCTAGGTGGGCCTTAATGTCGGCTGTCATTCTCTGGGTGCGGCTATTGCCTTTGAGGTTACCTGATGCCCGCACCAAACCGTCGACCGATAGTGTGTTCAAGTCTGCTCGACGAATACGAGTTGCTATTGCCGCTCGTGCTTTAGGATCTTTCAGGGCGGCTGCCCAAGCTTTTTTTAGTGAGAGTTTGTCGACATCAATATTGAGGTCAAAGGCATCTTTGAGCAAATCGAGTTCGCCAGATATCTTTATGGCTGAGTCTGGCACAGTGATTTGTCCGTCTTTGATCAGCAGTCGACGGCCTGGCAAGGTTTCAAAATTGCCAGTAATGACAGAATGGGCACCAATACCAGTGAGTGCTAGATAGGGGCCAAGCTCGGGGGCCACTTCTTGTACTACTTCTTGAACCGAGAGGCCCTCTGCTTTCAACTTAGAAAGTATCTTGGACTGGGTTTCAACACCGGTCATTTTTATATCGAAGAATGCTTTACCAGTGAGAGTGGCTGTCTTAATTACATGTACCAACTGATCTGCTTCTTTTGAGCCTAGGTCGAGCTTTGAGACGTCAATTGACTTGCTGATATTACCTAGGTCGCTGAGATTGCTCTTGGCTGTGAAATCATATTTTGCTTTTTTGTCTTGCCAGTTGCGCAGCTCACCGTTAGTTTTGACATTGAGTAGGCCGAAGGAGAGATCTAAATCTTTCCAGCCAATCAGTGCATCAGTCATCTGCAAACTGCCGCCGGAACTTGCATGTTTGGTTTTGACTTGACCCATATTGTTTGAAGATATGATCACGTCTTCTACTTGTGTATTCAAATCGGCACTAAAGCCGGTAGTGACGCTACCTTGAACAACAGCCTTGAGGGCCAATATTCCTTTAACGATGACATTTTGCGACTTAGTGTCTAGTGCGTCTCGCAGGCGTTGGTCATCGGCCACCACAGCTAGAAACTTTTTGATTTCGGGTGCCTGAATATTGGTGGCAAAGACAGTCAGGGCATAATTTGTGTGCTCAAAGCTCGTGTCTATCGCTTTGCCTAAACCGTCTATGCGTATGTAGCCTGGTTTCTGGCCAGCGCCAGCATCGGTATTACCAGCGCCAGCATCGGTATTAAAGGATAGATAGAGGGGCATATTCTTGCCCTTGGCCGGCCAGTTGAGTTTTAAGTCAACATTTCTAAGAGTGATTACTTCTTTCGATATAGCTGTTTTGCTGCGATCCGATATATAAATGGTGCCTGAGTCTGCTTGGATAAAATGCACGTCAATGGTTTGCTGGAAGAGATCTTCGAAATTCCAGGCCCCTGGCTTGAGCTTCACTGCATAAATTTCAGGATGGTCAACTTGCACAAACTTGACAACAAGCTTGCCCGACAAAAGTGGAGTGAAGGCCACGCCAATATTGCTGCCTTTGGCGATGATGAAAGGAGTGCCATCAAGCTCATCAATTTTCAGTGACCGTGTCAGCACAGTTATGCCATTGAGACCAAAGTGCCATCTGAGGTGCCCAAGATGCACGCTGCGGTGCAATGCATCGCCCATGGTCGCTTCTAGCTTCGGTTTGGCCCAGTCAATATTAATCATCAAGGCGAGGATGAAAAGCACCAAAACCGAGAATAACCAACCGGCCAAAAATCGTACAATTAGCCAACGCGGCCGCATCAAAGCTTCTGCTTTGACCCGCTCTTCTAACTGTTTGGTTTCGACCATGCTGCCTGCTCTAAACTGTTGGTATCTATGCTAACTGCCAGATGTTGCCGTAAGCTGTCTAATATCGCAGCGTTAGCTAATTTGCAGGTTAACTATTCAAAAGGGCTTATTTGTGTCAGGTAGCAGATTCTCTAGATTTCATAGAACCATTTTCAGGCTCTCGCCTATTCTACTTGTCTTCGTCACCTATTTTCATGGACTGCCGGATGGCATGGCAAGTTCCCCTCGGCAAAAACCGAGATATCAAGAGAATGAGCCAACAGAAGGGCCTGAACCTGTTCCGGCTCCAGTTGTGGCCCCTGTGCGCAAACCGGTCGCTCCCGTCAAGTTGATTGAAGAAAAACCAGTGGCCGCTGCGGTTTTACCGGTCGATAATCGCGAAGAAAAAATTCTTGATATTGCCTTCAAGAAGCTTAAAGGCCAAGATGTTCAGGGTGCCATACGCGCCTTGAACCAACTCACCAAAGAATTTCCTGATAATCCTGATTATGCGCTGCTCTATCGTATGGCTCTAAGGCGCCAAGAAGCTCAACAGTGGTATCGCTATCAAGATTGGGTGGAGCAAAAACAGAGCAAAGCCAAACCGTTTGTGACAATGACTGAGCCATTGAGGAAAGAAAGTAATCAACCTGGACGCATCAATGAGTTAAAGCGAGCCACCTGGGTAGTCTTGGCCACAGGAAAGTACCCCTCGCCAGAGCCCGCTCGAAAAGTTATCGTTGAACCTGACAGTGAGGATTTGGAAGCAAAATAGAGTTATATTCTGATCACGATTCTGTTTTGTTTTAGTAGCAATTGGAAAGTAAAACCAGCCTAAAATCTCGATTTATTATTCTAGTCTGTTTGCCTCTGGCCACTCAGGCAGTGATTGCCTGCATTGTTGTCTTCTGGCTCTTGCAGATGGAGAGCATTGTCGAATTTCACACCTCAAAAGAAGTTTTGGCCCTGCTTGTTGGTGGTGGCCTTGTCGTAAATCTTGCTTTTGTCGGGGCTCTCGGCCTGCAACTGGGCAAAGACATAAGCGATCGCTTTGCCATTCTCACCGATAACGTCGAGCGCTTTCGCCGACAAGAAAAGCTCAACTATCTTCAAGGTGGCGACGACGAGCTGGCAGTTCTCGACCAGTCGTTTCATGAAATGGCCGCAGCATTGAATCAAGCCATTGATCGTGAGCGCGACTTAATTGAAAGTGCCGCATCAATTATTTGTGCCATCAATGGCGAATTTATGATCGACACGATTAACCCTGCTGTTGAAAAATTGTTGGGCTACACCCCGCAGCAGTTGATTGGCAGCTCGTTGCTGGGTCTGGTTACTGCCGAAGGGCAAGAGCAATTACTAGAGACTCTGTATCAAGTGCGTTACAGCGGCTCTGAATCGGTGCTTGAGATACCACTGAAAGCTCAGAGCGGCAGTTTGATAGATAGCTTTTGGATGATCAAATGGTCGAAAGATAAGAACCTCTGGATTTGTGTTGTTCAGGATATTTCAGAACGTAAGTTAGCCGAGAACATGCGCCGCCAAATCGTCAATATGGTCAGCCACGACATTCGCTCGCCGCTCTCAACAATCAACGTGATTTTTGCCTCGCTGCAGATTGGTGTGTATGGCCCTCTCACCCCTAAGGCCATAGAGTTAACCCAGAGTGGCGAACGTGCTTGTGCTCAGCTATTGAACTTAACTGGTGATTTGCTAGCACTTGATAGACTTGAATCTGGCATGCTTGTACTCGAATATAGCGAAGTAAATCTTGATCAGCAGTTTGCCAGTATTTGCGACATGATGACTACGATTGCTGAGAAGGCAAGAGTGCTGATCAAGCATCATAACAGCGGGCTTACACTGATGGCCGATCGTGATCGTCTTGATCAAATATTGACAAATCTAATAACCAATTCAATTAAATTTTCACAGCCAGGTGGAGTGGTGCATCTGCACGCTTCACAAGTAGGTGATGATATAGAGATTGTGGTCAAAGACCAAGGCATCGGTATCGCCGAAAATCATTTGCCCTTTATCTTCGACCGCTATCGCCAGGTGCGCACCAGTGATGCCACCAAGAAAAAAGGGAGCGGCTTAGGCTTATCGATTGCTAAAGCATTGGCTGAACTGCATGGTGGCACAATAACTGTGGCTAGCGAAGTGGGCAAAGGTACATCGTTTTATGTGCGCTTGCCGAAGGCTAGGAAAGGTAGTTAATAGTACTTAAGCCCCTGAACCTTCTGTGAGAAGGTGAACTTCAACTGAGCTGATCAGTGAATCAGAACTTTCGGACTCGAACAGAAATGAGATTTGAAAATTAGGAAATCTGTATACGGCACTGTCACTTTCGCGACTAACGCAGTCAATTTCTGCGGCATTTAATTTGGCAAGAACTTGTGACTTGGTATCGTCAGGTTTTATCCCAACAGGGAAGTCAAGCGTATAAGGCTTTGTCCATGCGTCTCTAGTGCTGGTCGTATTTATCATGAACACAACGATATCGATTCTTTCAGACGTCACGATATATTCAAGGCCATGCTCATTGAAATCATAAAATGTCGAGTGTCTTAGTTTCGTTACTTTTGGCGTGTCATTCAACTGGCCAATTAAATTTTGAAAGTTGCTATCCGATACAGCACACCCTAACACTGAAATAATTTCATTGAAGCAAAGTTGACTGTTGTGTTTCGGGAGCGGCGCAGAAACGTAAAAGGCATCCATGTTACCGGAAGCGTCATCGAAATCAAACTTAAGATAGAAGTCTGAAAGCTCAAATATTCCGTTCGGATATGTCTCCACACCTAGTTTCTTAGATATTGCATCTAAAGAATCGTGGCGAGTGATACCGTAGGGAAAAGTTCCAGTGTAAGTTCTCATGCCGCTTGTGCTTCTAATCTTATGGTCTACATAGAAGACTACAGTGTTAAAACGACCTTTCTCGATGCCCACGCATAGCCCCGATTCAGCAAAGTAGATTTGCCAAAGACCAACGTTGTCGGAAAAATAGTTGCCATCAGCCTCTGTATTTGCAAAATAATTCCTCGGCATTTCATCGAGCTTCTCAATCAGCTGGGCTATTGCCTCGTCGTTTGCAGGCTTTCCTAGCAGCTCAGTAAAGAACTCGAAATTGATACTAGGCTGGTATCCGTCGTAAGACACAGTTTGCTTGAAAGTATCTAAATCTTTATTGCATCTATCAATGGCCGTATCTATTTCAGGATCACTTACTTCTCCGCAGCCTTTCAGCGAAACAAGAGCTTCAAGCAAAACAGGATTGGCTAGGCTGCGAGCGGCCTCAATGTCTTGGAAGATCAACTGAGACCGTGTGAGAAATTCTAAAAGTGGGACCGCTGCTCTTTGGTCTTTGCGTTTGGCAAGCCCATGTACTGCTTCTCTGCGCGTCTCGAAATCGGCGTCAGCTAGCCTTGAGTAAAGGGCTTCGCGTATCGCCCTATTGTCTTCGCCTATTTGAGTGCCTAGGGCGAAAGTGGCCCAACTTCTTGCATCGACAGATTCGTCTTGAGACAATTCAATTAGAGTTTCGATTGCCAGTTCAGAAGTCTGACACTGAAGACCTGCGGCTACTCCAAGCCTTACTTCTGAATCAGGATGACATTTTAGTTTGGAGAGTGGAGCGACACCCTCAGCTGCTTTTCGGTGACTTAGTCCCCAACCAATCGAAGCTAATACTGCGGTGTTTTTTTCTCGCTCTAGTAGCTCCAGGAATGTCTTAACAACTTGCATCTCGCGAACTGGAGTGTCTATGCCGAATTGGCCTAAAATCAATACGCCAAGTTCTCTTCTTGCAGAATCATTGTCTAGGCATAGTTGTTGTGCTTTCTCAAATACGTCTGCTGTTGTCGTGAGGCACAATTTCCACAAGATTTCGTTATAGGTATCTTCGTCACATTCGTTAGATAGTGCGATTTCGATTAGTTTGTCTGGGGTAAGCTCGTCGAAGCGGCTTGGTTCTTGCTTATTCATTACTTCGCGTCTCTCAGAAGATCGGCATAGAGGCTTTTGATCTCAGCTAGTCTCTCTGCAAAGCTACCGTATATTTCGATAGAAGCTTGATAATTTTCTTGGTGAGCCGCCGTGAATTCAGCTAAAGACAGGATATCTTTCATAATTGGCATAATGGCTGCAGGCTTCTGTTTAAGTTGAAGTCTTATGAGGCTAAGAAAGCAGCTAGCGACGTCTGAGTAATTGTCCAAATGACTTGGCGGCTTCTGAGCCACTGCGTCAGGACATCGTAGGATTTCAAATCCCCCAATATAGTATTGAAAAGGAATTGGGGGCATGTGGAATAGCTCGTCAGCAGCTTCCATTGGGTTTTCTAGAAAAAAGCTATTCATTTCCTCCCGTGTTTTTCCATAGAAGTGTTCGTGAGAATCAATCATGTAGTCGTCGGCTGTGTAATCTCCCCAGTCTTCCTCTGTTGGAACTAGATTACTTGCAGCTTGTCTTTTGACCTCGGCTAGTGATTCACTTTTCTTTGGCCAGTTCATTTTGTCGATGTTTTTTATCGATGAAATAGCAAGCGCCGCTCTTCGAACGTTTCCATCCCGAGATTTCGCAGCCTTGTGTAAATATTCGACTAGAAGATCAGAGTTGAGGGCGTGGAGACAGTCCAGCGCAACCATACGGTCTACAGTCTTTCGAGTTTTCCACAGTCTCAGTGCGTGGCCTTCTGCTTCTGGCCATTGTTCCTTGGAAAGAGCTATTAGAGCCTCCTCTCGAATAGCTTCAGAATGGTCGTTTTCAAAATAGAAGAGAGCTACTTGCATTTTTATTGACTTGCATCGTTTTGCGTACGACAGCATTCTCATTCTTACGCCCACGTTTGAATATGGTTGAATCATAGGCTCGATTCTTTCAAGCTCAGAGAGACTGCAAAATAGGTTTTCTCCCAGATCAAAATGACAAGCTGTTTCTATTGCTTGTTCATCAATTTCGGTCCAATTGCCTTGCTTTTTACTTCCAAGAAAGTTGACGAATGCTGCGGAGAACTGCAGCCACTCAGGATAAACTTCCTTCTGATCAAATACACTCTGGTGTGTGCTCTCTAGCCACGACTCAAATTTCTCAATTTGCTCAATTAGCGCTTGAGTTGCAGGTTCTGGGCTGGATTTTTTCATTTACTCAGTACCCATAGTTGTGCCCATAGAATTGAATATTTTTTCCCTTTGTGCGAACTGAGGCTGAAGAATTCATCGACTGTTTTGGTAACTGCCCTTGGCATGACCATTATTGACGTGTGGGCCACTCTAATTTCGGAGTTTCACCCTTTTCAACTTGCTTTAGCCATTTTTTGAATTGCTCTTGTTTCTCTTTAGAAACTTTCTCAATGCATACCTGGAGAGCCTCGATCACTATTTCACTATGTCCAGACACCAGCAATTTATCCAGAAGTGCCACCATCACACTGCTGCTAGGAGTAGAAGTTGCCATACCTGTTTGAATGCTATGCAACGCTTTTCTAAGCAAGATTTTGCATTTTATTGGCTTGCCATCGGCCAATTCAATGTGTGCCAGTAGTAGCCAGGCAAACTGGCCAAATTGATTAAACGGACTATAGCTCATGTGGTCTAAGACCCAGTTGTTCCATGTACGCGCTTCGTTTAAATATCCATATTCAATCGCCACCGGTGTGACATCATGGCACACGCTAAAGCGTTCCCCCCTAGTTCCCTGTAAGTTGAAAAACCGTTCGGCTTCCCTGATAGCGATTGCAGCATAATGCGGGCGTTTGGCAATGTCGCCATTGATTGCTAAGTAAGCGAAGTGGTGCGCTATTTTCCTCGCCCAGTATTCCTCTTTAGGATTCAATAACGCCGCCTGTCTTATGTAGTGCCAACCCAATTTTTCATTTGTGCTGCGGATATTCGAACCGGCATTGCCTACGATTTTGTCGTCATTCGGATGTAGGCGAATCTGCTCTAACCAGAGCTTTTCGAATTCGAGGTTTTGTTCTTCTGTATAGGGTAGTCCAAGGCCAAGAGAACGGCATGTAAAAGCGTCCGGGTGGTTTTCCACTAACCACATTATATGTGGGAGAGCTTTGGTCGTGGTTCTTCGAGCCATAGGCACATGGTGGTAATATCCAATAAGGCTCAATCGTGCTCGCAAGTCGTTTGAATCTCTTGCAACTCGCTCTTCCATCTCCAATGTCTGCTCCGGTGACATATCAGCACCTTCCATGACGTACCAATAGCCGCGGTCAGATGCATCTGGCTGATTTTTGTCTTCATCGTCATCTCCCTGCGAAGATACCAACCTACAAGTGTCGCAACGATATTCAAAATTCCAAAAACCAGGCAAGTACTTTTCTGAAATGCACCAGTCTTCGCCGCATTGAGGACATTTTGGTTCCGATTCTTTTTGCGATGATTCTGTGTAACGAAGAAGGTAGTAGTAGGTGGGAATGCCAGATGCTAGTTCTATGGCCTTGCAAATGGCTGTGCCTTCGCGGCTTAGCTCCGAGTGGACGGCTGCAAGTTGCTTGTATGCTTCGATCTCTAGTTCGTGAAGACCCAACCAAATTGTATCAACCGCGTTGTAATGACCTGTCCATGCGTGTATATCTTCTCTCTGTGAATCACTTAAAGTTATAGAGAATGGGTCATACGGACAACCATCTTGATCACTAATGGGAGAATCTGAAGTTCTTGCAAAAAGAACTAAGTATTCAGGTTTTGTGACTGGTTTTGTATCTTCACTAAAGTCGACATCTAGTTTCTGGATGCTTACTTTACAGTCGAGTTCGTTGAGTTGAGCAAGGCTACTCTTGCTCCAAGTGGAGAGGGACTCTGGGGCAAGAATGTTTAAAAGCAAGGAAGAGCCGATCCAAGAATATACGTCTGGCTTGCTCCAGAATGAAGTGCCGTCGCCAATAAGTTTGCCATTTTTTATCAGGGAAGAAATGAAGTCATCAGCGCAGTCTTCACAATCACCCGCATATTCGGTTTTCGATTGCATTGGCTTGTCAAATGCAAAGTTGATTTGGATGACGTGTCGTGGCAAGGAAACCTCCAATCTTATCGAGGGCTATGCAGATTCGGCTTTACCCAATTGATTCTCTTAAGTTCGGCTTTCCACGCATCTTTCGATAACCCTGTCTTGCATTGGTCTTTTGCTGTGTCGATGACGAAGTATCCGATTGCAGTGTCTGCATGGCTTGCAGGTGGTTCTATTGAAATCATATAGCCAGTGACGTAAGGTGGTTTTGTGTCTATACTTTCGACTCTGCCAATAACTGAATTGCTGCGAGCAATCACAACTTCGCTGCCGTTGGTTCGAAAAATTTTATACTTGCCGCCTAGTGACTCGGCATACTCCGAGCACCCACTGATTAGCAGGGTAAGATATGCTGCAAAGTATGTATTGACCGTCTTCATTGCATTTCTATGTCCGAATAGTTTCTGCTAATGCCAAAATTGCGACAGCTACCGACGACCGCTCCATTCTAATCTAGGCTTTTCACCCTGCTGTACTAAGTTTAGCCATTCTTGGAGTTGTTCTCTTCTCTCGTCCGAGCCTTTTTCGATACAGACGTGGAGAGCTTCCACCACCATTTCTCGCTCTCCAGATTCAAGAAGTTTATCGAGTGCAGCCATAATTTGATGGCCGCTGGCAACATGACTCGGTTCGTCGGTTTTCAGGCTGGCCAGCGCTCTTCTTAGCATTGTTTTGGATTTTTTCAGCTGACCTTCGGTCATTTCAATTCGCGCTAGAAAGAGCCAGGCCATCTGAGCCCAGAGTTTGAAAGCGCTGTGTTGCCCGCCGTTCAATAGCCAATTGCTCCATTGCCGCGCTTGTTCGAGGTAGCCAAATTCAATGGCAACAGGAGTGATTTCGATTCGCAGGCCAATCTGTTCTCCTCTGGTGTCTTCCAGATTGAAGTACTTTTCGGCTTCATCGATTGCAATTTGTGCATATTGTGCACGATCAGCCAAATTTCCATTTAAAGCTTCGTATTTAGCTATCTTTGCCAGGCGCCTAGTCCAGCGCGGCTCAAGTGGGTTCAATGCTTGAGCTTGCTTAAAGTATTGCCAACTTAGGTGGCGGTTTCTGTTAGGCAAAGCCGAACCAGCGTTACCGGTGATTCTGTCGTCATTTGGATGTAGCCGAACTTGCTCAGTCCAGCGCTTTTCGAATTCAGTGAATTGTTCTTCAGTATATTCTTCACCAAGAACGATGGTGTAGCAAACAAAGTCGGCGGGTCGATTGTCAACCATCCACAATAAGTGAGTTAGAGCATTTTCTGGATTTTTTTGTTCTTTAGGTAAGTGCTGGTAATACCCAATCAGGCTTAGCCTAGCTATAAGATCTCTGGGATCTTGTACTAGTCGCGCCTCTAAATCGGAGGCTGCCTCGCTAGAAACATCACGGCCAGCCTGCACATAGCGATAGTCTTCGTCAGAGCCGTCAGGAGCATTGGGCCGCGGTGATTTCACCAATTCTGGACCTCGATTCACAAAGCTGAAGGATAATATGGGAGAGAGGTATTGTTCATGATAAAACGTTTGTTCCCTCAATTTCCACTAAGTCAATCCGCAGCTACAGACCCAGCCCTAGATCACATATTAGGGCGGTACGGCAGTTGGTTGCATCTACTAGACCCAACTAAAGAAGTTCCTGAGAGTCTTTCTGAAGAGCTGAAACGCATTGGTTACTCAATCGAAGAGCTGATTGCTTTGAGAGTTATGACTGGCGGAAACGAGCGACAGCGGCTCGTTTTAAGAGCTGCATGCTTACGGAAGCGAATGAGCAGTGAGGGCGACGTTCGCCTGCCGTCTCTTGAGTACGAGGCGCTCAATCATGAGATTACCAAGCATGGAATCGATGAAGCCGAAGTCGAGTATGCAGTGAATCACTTTGTACCATTCGTTGAGGGCTGGAGGCTTTAATTTATCGCGTCCATTTCTTCACTAGCTCTTGGCCCACTGCCATCATTCGTGGCTGGCTCAAATTAGCATACTCTGCCAACTCGCCTTCAAAGGCCATACTAAGCTCTGTGATTATCTTTTCTGGCGATTGCTCGGATTGCAGCAGCTCCATCAGTTTCTTTTGATAGCACAGAATTTCAGTGTGGTCGCTGCTTGGGCTGTTTTGGTTGACTGAGGGCTCCGACAACTCAACCTGAGTAAGAAGCTGATTTGCCTGGTCCAGCGCCGCTTCATCACCGAAACTTGGCCGCTGAGAGTGCTGCTCAATTAGCTTTGCTAGTGCTCGGTAGTCTTCTCTAAATCGAGCTTGCTGCTCAGCATTCGGCATAGTTCCGCCGATGCGCTCTAATATTACTGCTTCAACGTTGGGGCATTTGGCCAATACCAGAGGCAATAGGGCTAGTACCTCCTCTGGAACTTCATTGTCGTGGGTGTCGCGGCGTATTTTTTTGTTCGCAGCAGCTGCTATCGGCGGCGTGGATTTCCGCTTTGTCTGAGCTGCTCGCGACTCGGTCCACGAACCGCCTGAGATATGAATTTCGCGAACTCTCTCTAGTGGATAGGTGCCCAGTAGCTCGTCTGCAGATAGGCCGAAGTTTTCCATTTGGCAATAAAGGTTGTGCAGATCTAACAAGATGAAACCATCAAAGGGCTGCAGCAGCTCGTCTAAGAAGCGACCTTGCTGCATGACATCGCGTTTGCTGAATGCCAGAGCAAGGTTTTCTAAACCAATTCTTCCACCTGTTGTGTGTGCCAATTTCTCTAATTTAAATTGGCCCGCTCTGATTGCTTCAGTTGTGAATGGTACCGGTAGTGGTGCGCCTTGTTGCAGCGGCCCTATTCGTGAGTAACCAAAGTGCTCAGAAAAGTGAACGAACTTTCTCTTCTCTAACTCACGTTCCAGGTTCTTTATCCATTCTGTGTCAACGGCTGTCCATTCAGCACTCATTGGTGAATAGTTCACGCCATGGCCATACAAACTGTCGGCGGAGCTGTAAAAATCTAGAAGTTCGTTAGCCCATTCAGGCATAGTCGGAGCTGCCCAGCCGATATCGGGGCTCCACTCTAGTATTTCCACTTCGTCGTTGCTGAACAAGGGTAACGTGGCCGCTAAGAAATCTTCTTGCAGCATCAAAGATAGACCGAGCTTGGGGCTAATTCTTGATTTTGTGATTTCCGGCTCTCCTACGGTTAGTTCAGTTTAGCCCATGTTGTCTCTAAGGCTGCGCCATGCGCAAAAATGTCAAAATTAACCTGCCAGTGCGTATATACCACAGTGTGTAATTAGCCAAAGAGATACAAAATCATGTCTCCAGGGCTACCGCCAGTCAGGCCTACCCCCAGATCTACACCCAGTGAGCTAAATTGGACCAAGGTCAATCATTATCGAATCACTCTCGGTTGGAAAAGCCGGCAGCCAGACCGTTTGAGGAAACTCATTCGAGCTTCGGTCTATATCTTGCGAGTGCCGCTCACGCTGATGTCGTCAAAGCCGACGCTCCCAGTCGGAGCCCGCATGGGCAAAAGTCTATGCACGTTGCACAACCAACACAAACTATGCAGCGATTTCTCTCAGGAATTGCTCAGGCTGCCGATGGAGCAAAGCCTAATCAGGCGCTGGCAGTTCGAGAAAATTTTACCGTTCCACTCAATCACTCGTATCTAAACCATGAACTGGTCCTGAAGTCGCTGGAAGCGAAGAACCCGACTTTCAAAACGACTACTGCTGCCGATGGCACTCAGAATCTGACCGAAGTTAGCGGTATTAAGCTTAGCTTTTACACTTTTGGCCGCGATCAAAAGCTTGACGTTAGAAGTATTGCCATTAACAAAGAGCCTGACGGCAGAACGCAGTATCAACTACAGGTAGACAATCCACTGCCGACTGAGGTGGAAAAGGTCTTCAACTCACCTAGCACTTTACCGCTGAATTTTTCGGTTGACGCCAAAGGGCGAGTTGCTTATCCCCGCGATAGTGAAGTGTTGCATTCGCTCTCTCAAAATGTCGATACAACCTTGCCCGGGTTGGTGTTGCGCGATGCTCTCACTGATGCTGGCGATGTTGCTAAGTTTATCGAGAGTAATCCGGCTTGGGTGAAAAATATCATGGAGCCCTTCACGTCGAGGTTCGGCACTTATCTTAAAAGCGATTTTGATCCTAGTGTTGTGCTCAATACTGTTCCAGCCGACAAGGCCCTGCCGCCAGACAGAACGCCGCAAGCTGGCAAGTCAGACCAGCCGCTGCCAGCTGCAAAAAACATCATTCCCGATTCTGCTCCCGATACTGTTAAGCCTCGGTCAGTTGAAGCGTTGCCTTCGACTGATGCTTCAATATTCAAGATAAAAGGACCCGGCGATTATGTCGAGACCATGCAGATAGAAGGCCGTCGGCGCAGTTTTAATGTGCACGTGCCACCCAGCTATGACGCTGACAAGCCAATGCCCATGATGATTTTGGCGGCTGGCATGTCGCAAACAGGCAAAGATGTTGAGGCGATGTTTGAGGCTAACAAGCTGGCGGACAAAGAAGGATTTATCGCGGTCTATCCTAATTCTGTTAACTGGTTTGATGTAAAAGACCTGCGCACCTGGGAGAGTGGCAACGGGCTGGTGCTACCTGGGCAGAAGGCCGGTGATGTCAAATTTATGGGTGACATTATTGAAGCGGTTAAGAAGCAAGCAAATATTGACCCGCAGCGCATATACATGGCTGGCATGTCTAATGGCGGTATGCTCACATACTCTACCGCTGCAGCACTGTCAGGCACGCTTGCTAGTATCGGCATTTTGAGTTCGACAATGAGCGGTAAGGAACCAGCACCGAAACAACCACTTTCAATGATCAATATTCATGGCACCGCTGACAGAATTATTCCTTACAATGGCATGACTGATACACCGCCGGTTTTGACCGATGTTGGCGTACCGTTGTTTCAACCAGCGCATTTTGGCACTGACTACTACCGCAAGCTAGGCGGTATCACCACTGAACCGACAGTTGTTAAAAACGGCATTGAAACTATTGAGCGATCAACTAATCCTGCAAACGGTGCGGCGGTCGAACATATTACTCTTGCTGGTGTAGATCACTTCCTCGACAATCCGGCCCATAGATTGCAGCAAGTTTGGGATTTCTTTGAAGCGCATCCGCGTCTGACACCGCCTAAACCAAGTGACAATATTGCAGTAAAAACTAGCGTGCCGGTGGAAGAGCTGACCACAGTTAAGCAATTGCAGGAGGCCGTAAAGAAGCGCGGTGTTGCTGGTATTGAGCAAGATGTTGATAACATTTTTGACGCGGCCCTGACAATTTCAGACGGCTCAATTAGTCCTTCTCGACTGTTCGATAAGATAACGAAATCTACCCATGTGGCTTTTAACGATCCAGTAAATAAGTTTATCCAAAACACCACTTTGATTTCAAAGAAGAATGACACTATCACTATAGATCGCAAATTGAAGGCTGACATTCCACTGGAAGTAGAATTTGGAGTTGGTGCTCTCAAGTCAATTGAAATCGGCAAAACCTCTTTTGATTTGGCCAAGGCGAACGGTTACCCAGAGCTGAGAAACATCAGCGGCATCACATTGCACGCGCAAGTGGCTGGCTACAATCTTGACAGTAAAATTCAGGGTATTACTGAGCTACCCGATGGTCCAAATGGTGCCAACGGTCGTATCTATCGCGCTACTATGGAAAACCCATTGCCTGGCTGGATGCGCACAGTGTTGCTCTCACCAGGACAGTTTAACGTTGATCTTAAATTCGATCCTAGTGGCAATCCAGCAGTCATTAATCGCACTCAAACACAAAGGCAACTGCTGGGCAAGAATCCATTTGTCAGTGGTATAGCAGACGAAGCCCAAGATGTTGCAAATCTCTATCACCGCCCAAGTTTGCTCAATGGCTTAACAGTTGCTTCTGATGTTGGTATTACCGGCGGATTGACCTATGCTGCTTACCGTTTTGGTGGTGCCAGAGCCAAACTAGCAGGGACAATCGGTTTCATAGCCGCACCGATGGTGATTGATCTGATTCGCCGAAATATTTCGTAGAGTCGCTGTGATGTAAGCCATAGGTTAGCCCATACCGCAACCTAGGCAAATCTTTTCTTTGCGAAAGAGAATTTTGGGATCGTCGGTGCCCATGAGCTTTGCAAATTGGGCTTGAACTTTGTCGGCCTTCTTGGGCTCACTGTGGGTGCGATAAAAATAGATAAGGTTGCGGAAGGCGTCCTTCTTCATTGCTAAAGTAATTGCTTCTTTGTCTAACGCCTTAAGGGCTGACTCTTTTAGTTCAGCAGCGTGCTTTGGCGAACTATTCACTTCTTGTTCGGACCATTGAGTATAGATGGCAGATTGTCTAAATGGGTCGCTGCTTGTCTTTAAGGCTAGCGCCCAGGCGCGCCCACTGGCTGCTCGCACGTTGTGATTGCAGTATTGTCGGGCAAGGCCTTCAGCCTTGATACTCAATGCTGCAGAGCCGGCAGCCGGAGTAGTCCTCGCTGCTTTTTCAAGTTCGGCCAACTGCTTGTCTAGTGACTCAATAGTTTGAAGCCTCAGAGCCTTCTGCTCACTGCTCTCATTGGTTTGTTGGGCTACTGCTGTGGGTGCTTGGGCGCTGGCGGCTGCCAGAACAAGAAGCGAGATTAGAGACTGGGGAAGGATCGTGGTTTTCAATTTCTTGTCTAACTCAAATGGTTCTCATAGGCATAGCGCACAAGAGCCGCCCGAGTACTCAGGTTTAGTTTCTTTCTCAGTCTCGATACATGCACTTCTGTGGTGCCTTCAGTAATGTGTAGCTCTTCGGCGATTTCTCTATTTGATAAACCAAGAGCTACTTGTTTCAGTACTTCGATTTCTCTGGTACTGAGTTTGATTCGCACTTTCTCGCGGCTCTCGGTGCGCTCTGTCAGTTCTTTGGTGCTGTGTACAACTTGGGTTAGTTGACTGCACAAGTCTGTTAGTTTGCTAATTGATGTGCTTTGAGCTTCGACAATTTGATAGAGCTTAGCTTGACTTAAGGCAATCGACAGTTGATTAGCGATTCGTGAGAGCAAGTTGATATCACGTACTGTCCACATTTTCGAATCACTGTGGGCATCAAGGTGCAGCAGGCCCATTAACTTACCGCGATAAACCAAGGGCACCATTACCATCGATTTAATTTTGTAATTGATTAGTTCTAAGCGCACATCTTTAGCGAAGGCAAAAGTATCATCCTGCACCACCATTAGTGGCCGACGCTCGCCAACGTCTAATAATAGGTCGTGATATTTGGAAAACAGCGTGCTCTTGTCTGATATCGGGGTCATGCTGTCAGTCGTCATTTGTCTGACTATGCGCATGGTGTTATCGGGGTCGCCAATCAAACATATAAGCGCTCGCGAGGCTTCAAACTCTTTCAGTAGGCTTTCGGTGGCGCGCTCTAAAATATCTGCTTGATCAAGGGAACCGTGAACATTGACAACGAAACGATTAAAGAGCGCTTCGTCGTTCGAAGACTTTTCTACGCGGTCGTACATTTCTTTCAAGTTTTCAATAATGATGGCCCGCTGCAAGTTTGTCGTGATCATGCGCGGTAAAAACTTTTGATACTCACCAATTTTCGGCAGATAGTCACTGGCGCCAGCGATAAGCAGTTTTAGGGCCAGTTCAGGAGAGTCAACGCTGGTGATGACGATGATTGGTGAGTTGGGCGCCTGTGCTACCAGGGCGGTGACTAAGTCGACGCCGCTGCTATCAGGGAGGTCGTTGTTTACTACCAAAACGTCATACGAAGTGGTCTTGATGCGGGCTAGAGCTTCTTTGGCACTGATAACGGCATCAACGTCATATAAAGGTGACTGCGAAATGATGGCCTTGCGCACCAGTTGTAGGTCTTTTTCTATTGGTTCAATTAAGAGCACTCGGCGCTCTCTTTGAATTTGCACAGCAATATCGGCGTCGGACGCTTCCGCCTTGGGCTCTATTGCAACTGGTCTTTCATCTTCCAAGTTAGTCATCCATTATTTAGAGTCAATATATAGAGATCAATCTTTAGAGATCATGGGCGCGCCTGTTATCAACCTAACATAAGAAAGCCTATATTGAATTATCTTCCCACCTATAGGGTGAACCCTCCAAGCTGCTGCTATAACTGCAATATGAGACGGCAACCCAAGCGTTGTCAATCTACTTAGAGACGAGACGAAACTTGTGGGCATAGTTACAGTTTTAGACCCTGACCCTCACCAAGCCCCCCAGCCCATGCATCGTTAGGCAATAGAGCACTAATAGCGAAGTAAGGCCCACAAGTTAATTAAACTAAGGAGCAGCAGGTTTCCCTCGAACCGCTGCTCTTTTGTTTGAGCTCTATTTGCCTTGGCCGCTCATTCTTATGGGCTGGCGGCCACTTTGAACATAAACTGATGAGAGTTTTTTGTGGCTAACTTTGGGGTTGTTATTGCAGCAATCACCCAAGTCGGCTGTATAGGGCATGGCTTCAGGGTTGAAGTCGATGCGAGATGGCTTTTCGCCCGTGGGTTCGAAGAAATCGCCGTTTATCTCGTAGTCGCCAGCTGGGTATGCTTTTACTTCAGGATTGACGAAGTAACCAACATGCTTGCCAGCCGGTGTATATACGTTGACCTTTACATCAGCCATTTCCAAATTTCTCCTTCGCCATTAAATTTGTTCGATCAAGTTGTTCAATTTATAGCATTCGATTGCAGATCTTTAGTTTTTCGCTTCTACATAATGAAAGAACTCGCTGGTCTTTGATTTCAGTTCTACCATGTAGTTTTGCAAATCGGCCCGCAGATTTTCTCTAGCGTTCTCATCGGCGTCTGTTGGTACTTCAATGGGTTCACCGAAGACATAAACCATCTTTGTATTAAGGTATGGGCAGTTGTAGCGGTCCCATGATTTCATCAGGTCGCGGGTTCTTGCTTGCGTCACAACAGGAATAATTGGCAATTTTGTAATTTGGGCCAATCTAATTACTTCTGCTTTAACAACCTCAAAAGGGCCTTTGGGGCCATCCACCGGAAATAGAACGCTGCGGTTATTCTCTGCGGCATTGATCAAATTGAATGCGCCTTTGACGCCACCGTGAGTGCGCGAGCCACGAGCCACTTCATAGCCCATAGATTCTGCCGCCCTGGCGATCATTTCACCGTCCCGCGAGTTGCTGGCGATTGGGCACATGCGGTTGCGTGGGCTGAGGCCGAGTAAGACATACATTTGGCCATGGAAGTAGGCGTATATGGCTGGCTTCAAGCTATCGAGCCCGTCTTCTGTGGCGCTATTGGCTGAGCTGGCTCTGATATAGGCTTGGCTAGCTTCTGGGATGATCGCCATCACTCTATATGACAGGTCGTAAACCGTAATTCCATATTTAAAGATGCCTGCAAGGCCTAGTACACGCCATTTGTCAAGAAGGGGGTATTTCAAGAACAGGTCTTTGATTCGGAACTTTTTCAAGGGTTTCCTTTTTAGTGTTTTCAGTCTAGATGAGAAAAAGATTGGCTAATTTTATAGAATTCAAGTGGGCTGAGACCCGCAGGTGGCAAGCGCTCGAGTTTGTATATGCTATTATCTACCAACGCCAAAAAATCGTAAGAACATCTATTAAAAAGACGGAAAAGAAGTAATGCCACTTTTAGCTGATCGTAAGCAAGAGCTCATCCAAGGCCACCAAACGCACGGTAAAGATACTGGTTCGCCAGAAGTGCAGGTCGCCATGCTCACAGACCGAATTGTCCAACTGACTGACCACCTGAGAACTCACTCTAAAGATTTCCACAGCAGACGTGGGCTTTTGATGATGGTTGGTAAGCGTCGTCGCCTTCTTCAATATTTGATGAAGGAAGACAATGAGCGTTACCGCAAGCTGATTGAAAAGCTTGGACTGAGACGCTAATAGCTTAATTTTAAAAGGCGGGCCTTTGGCTCGCCTTTTTTGTATTTTGACGTTTTTGTTAAAGCTTTAGTGAAGTTCTCTGAGTAGAGAACTTTCATTGGTATCCACTGGTATCCAGAAGAAAGATTTTGTGTGCCCTTCAAGTGAAGAGGCATTGGCTGTATAAGCAGAAAAAGAAGATAGAGGAAAAAGAAGAAGTGCAAGTAGAAGAACGTGCCGGTATTCGTCAAACCGAGATTGTCATTGACGGCAAGACTATCGTTGTTAAAACTGGTCGTATGGCCAAGCAAGCCGGTGGTGCTGTAGAGATTTCTTGCGGCGAAACCATGGTCTTGGTAACAGCCACCGAAAGTAAGAAAGTTAGAGACGGTATCGACTACTTCCCTTTACTTGTTGACTACGAAGAGAAGCTTTATTCAGTTGGTCGCATCCCTGGTTCGTTCGGTCGTCGTGAAGGAAAAGCCCCTGACAAATGCATCCTGACAAGCCGCTTGATCGACCGTCCAATTCGCCCTCTATTTAAAGAAGGCTATCGCAACGATGTGCAAATAGTGGCTACCACTATGAGTGCTGATATGGAAAACCCTGCTGACACTCTGGCCATGCTTGGTGCCAGTTTTGCTCTTGAGTTAGCTGGCTTGCCATTTAACGGCCCAATTGGTGCTGTTCGGGTAGGTCGCGTTGACGGCAAACTCGTGGGTAACCCTACATACGACCAACTCGACAATTCAGATTTAGATTTAGTCGTCGCTGGTACCGAATCGTCAATCATGATGGTCGAAGCTGGTTGCAACTTCGTCACCGAAAAAGACATTCTGGCTGCCATTGATTACGCTCACCAAATTATCAAGAAGCAAGTTGAGTCTCAAAGAGAATTGGTCAAAGCTGTTGGCCGCACTGTTAAAGAATTTGTTGCTCCACCTTGTTTGGAATCATTGAAAGAGTTGGTTGCTGAGAAAGCCACTGAAGCTCTCAAGGCTTCTATGAATGCAGTTACCGACAAAATGGTGCGCCAAGGCCACATTGATGCTGCAATTAAAGCTATCAATGACGGCATTGCTGAGCTTGAAGAAGGTCATGAGTTGAAAGGTGTTTCCGGTGGCAAAATCGCCGAATACCTAGAAAACTATGAAGCCGAATTGATGAGAGCCAAAGTTCTCGATACTGGCATTCGTGCCGATGGCCGTCGTTGCGACGAAGTTAGACCTATCACTGTTGAGTGTGGCGTTTTACCTCGCACCCACGGTACTGGCTTGTTCACCAGAGGCACAACTCAAGTGCTGTCAGTGGCTACTTTGGGTATTGGATCGGACGCTCAAAGACTAGATTCAGTTGATCCCCAAACTGAAAAACGCTACATGCACCATTACAACTTCCCGGGCTTCTCGGTTGGCGAAGTTAAACCAATGCGCGGACCGGGTCGTCGCGAGATTGGCCACGGTGCTCTTGCCGAGCGCGCTTTGATTCCAGCTCTGCCAAGCCAAGATGAATTTCCTTATGTAATTCGTGTTGTCTCTGAAGTGCTCGAATCTAACGGTTCAACCTCTATGGCTTCGACTTGCGGTTCATCGCTTTCATTGATGGATGCCGGTGTGCCTCTCAAAGCTACAATTGGCGGAATCGCCATGGGCTTGATTCTTGAAGGCGACCGTTGTGCCGTTCTTACTGATATTCAAGGCCTTGAAGATTTCCTTGGCGACATGGACTTCAAAGTAACCGGTTCAAAAGACGGCATCACAGCCTTGCAGATGGACATCAAGATTGAAGGAATTTCTCTTGAGATCATGCGTATTGCTTTAGACCAAGCCAAGCGCGGTCGAGTGCATATCATCGATAAGATGGAAGCTGTATTGCCTGCTCCTCGTGAAGAAATGTCACCTTGGGCTCCTCGCATCATTACCGTTCATATCAACCAAGAAGATATCGGTACTGTAATTGGACCTGGCGGCAAAATGATTCGTCGCATTATCGAAGAGACCGGTGCCACCATCGATATTGAAGATGACGGTACTGTGCGCATTGGTTCTGTTGACCAAGAAGGCGGAAGAGCTGCTCGTGATTGGATTGTTAACCTAGTAAAGCGCATCGAAGTCGGAGTGGTTTACTCCGGCCGCGTCACTAGAATCATTCCTGTTGGTTGCTTCGTTGAAGTCTTGCCTGGCAAAGAAGGCCTCGTGCACATTTCTCAACTAGAGAATAGACGCGTGGAGAAAGTTGAGGACGTTGTGGCAGTCGGCCAAAAAGTGGTCGTCAAAGTCAAAGAAATTGACGAACGCAATCGTGTCAACTTGACCATGAAAGGCGTCAGCGACGAAGAGAAAGCACTCTGTGAGCAACAGAATCCGTAATAACTTTGCCCTTGTCTTGGCTTGCTGGCTGGCACTGACTTGTCTGCAAGTCGAGGCTAGTTCTCACAAGAGCACGTCCAAAAAGGGCAAAGCAGCTAGTGCGAGATCTCACGTAGGTAAGAGGCATGGCGTAAGCCGTGCCTCTTCGGCTTCATCAAGTTCTAAGCGAGTTAGTTCTAAGAGAGCTAGTTCTAAGAGGTCTAGATCTCACCATTCTGCATCGCGCTCGGTTGGTCGCTCTTCTTCTCGCTCGGTGGGTCGCAGAGCTTCCCGTAGCGCTCATGCCAGTCCTCATTCCAAATTTAGTACCCGCTCTCATGGCAGAGCTCGTGCCAATGCTCGCCCAATTACTCATGCCAGAGTTACTGCCGCGAGCCATCCGGCTACAGCATCTCAAGGCGATGGCGGACCAGTAGACATGGGTATTGGTCCAAGGGTGCGCAATTACTCGCTCATTGCCCGCTCGTATGCCCTTTACGACCAGGGTATTAATGAGCGTTTGCGCGGCAACTATGGCTCTGCTACTGACAAGCTGGCCGAGTCTGTTAATTTACTTGACCAGGCGCGCAGTAATCAGCGCAATGGTGGGGCTTCTACATTGGAGGCCATGGTTTTCTTTGAGTTGGCTCAGGCCGCTGAGGCCGATGGCGATTTCACCCTGGCCAGAGACTCGTATGCTCATTGTTTGCGAGCTAAGCCGCAGTATGTCGAAGGCTATTTGCGCATTGTCAGCTTGCTTGCTACCCAGGGGCAATTGCCGTTGGCTATGAATTGGCTCAAGGAAGGCTTAAAAGAATGCCCTCATGACCCCCGACTTAATGATTTATCGACTGTTTTTTCCACCTATGTAGGCGGCTATAAGCCCGCTCTTGAGCGCGACCCTGAGCCGACGACCAAACCTGTGGGACCGGAGACTTTGCCTAGTGAGACTAGTGCAGAGGCTACTCCAGAAACTAATTCTGGGTCTAATCCAGAAACTAGTCCTGAGATGCCTGAAGCAAAGTAACCAAAGAAAAAGGGAGGTTTGACCCTCCCCTTTAGCTCTTTCAAACCACTTCGCAGTAGCCGTAGACTTATTTCTTGTCGACGGTGTCTTTGAATTCTTTGCCAGGTTGGAAAGCAGGTACCTTTTTGGCAGGCACTTTGATTTTCTCGCCAGGTTTTTGTGGATTGTTTGTTTCGCGAGCTTGTCTGTCACGGCGCAAGAATGTTCCGAAACCTACCAAGGTGACACGATCACCTTTGGCTACTACTTCGGTCACGACATCGGTGAAAGCGGCAAGCATTTCTTCGACGGACTTCTTGGTTGTGTTTGTACGAGCAGCGATTTCGGCAGCCAGTTCTGCTTTGTTCACAGAGATTCCTCCTAGTATCCGGTCCTAAATTCAAAAGTACAACATAAAGTGTATTCTGGGCGGTCTAATAACCACGTGAGGGACAAAGATACAGCACCTGTAAGGCTGACACAAGAGACTTGGCATAAATTGTCGCTCTTGATAAGCATTTGCCGTCATAATTGCCGTCATACTTATAGAGAGGCCGCTTGCCAGGCGGTTTTTGCAGAGATGTCATTAAAGCTCAAAATTAGATAGGAAAGGTGAAATATGCTGCGGCTTGTGCGTAAAGAGAAGTCATTAAGGGAACAAAGATAGTGTCAAATCCATTGAGTGGGGCTCCTTTGGGACCAAGTAGCGTCGACGGTAAAACAATAGACGCCAGGACAGCAGCATTTCTTGCTGCTAATGCCTGTGAGAGCAAATTAGCTCAATCGACAGTGGTACTTGATGTGGCTTCGGTAACTGTTTTAGCTGAATACTTTGTTTTTGCCGGTGGAGAATCGGCGGCCCAAGTTAAAGCTATTGCAAATGCCGTAGATCAGGCTCTTGGAAGCCATGATTTCAAGCGCAAGTCGATTGAGGGCATGAGTGAAGCCCGCTGGGTCTTACTAGATTATGGTTCAGTGATAGTTCACGTTCTGCAAGAGAAAGAGAGAAGCTTTTATAAAATCGAGCAGTTCTGGAACCATGCATTGATTGTTGATCGCCAAGAATGGGTAGAAGAATAAGCGTAGGGTAATTTTTGCTCTGATAAGTTATCGAGGCGTTTTTGAGGGACATTTGCTATGAGCTTTAGGACCAGGCTACAGGGGTTCGTCGATAGCCGGCAGAAGATTCAAATCTGGTACGGTATGGGTTGCCATAACACCGTCACCGGACGAGTGCTTTCTGTTGACCATGACCACATTGACGTTGAGTCTTATTCTCACGAGAGCGACGGTCAGATTCATATTCGCCGCATACTCGTTCCTTTGCACTTAATTTTGCACATCGACATAACCTCTGCTGAGGTCAGTGAAGATGATGAAGGAGCGCTAGTAACCGAAAAGGAGTCTAAGGGGAGCGGTTCGTCAGTTTCCGTAATTGACCTTCCCGATGCTCCCCGTGGATACGCTGTACGGATTCTTTCTCAGCTTAACTCGCAATATTCCAATCGTTTCTCCCGTATGACCGCTGGTCCTGGCGGAATCTATTTCTCATGTGACGGTTCGGTTTGGTTTATCGACGGCAATGGCCAATTGAGCGAATACGCTCGCATTCGTGGCAACAGCACCATTTCGGGCCTACGCTTTGACCGCAAAGGTGTGCTTTACGTCGCTACGATTCAAGGCACTGTCTACAAAATTGATCCTAATAAGTCTGGTCGTATTCTTGCCCAGCTTGATGGTAACCTCACCGGCGGCGGCACCTTCTTGTCTGATATCGCCATCGGTGCCCGCGAAGAAGTTTATGTCTCCAATTTCCCTTCAAACACTGGCGGTGTCTTCAAAATAGACAAAACCGGTGAGTATGAAGTCTTGCTCGGTGGCCCCGGCCACGGCACCCAAGGTCTGCTTCTTGAGCGCGATGGCTTCCTCTGGTGTTTAGAGCACGCCTCAGGCTGTGTTGTTAAGCGCTCACTAGATGGTCGCGAAGTAACACGCATTCAAGTAGCTGAGTCAGAGAGCTTCAACTTTGCTGATGGCTATGACGGCAACCTGGCGATGGACAGCCTCGACCGGCTTTACATCACCGCTGGGCGCGCTGGTACCGTTATTCGTGTCAATCGCGAAGGACGGGCCGAGACCTTCCTCACTGGTTTAGTTAATCCGACTGGTGTGGCTTTCGGTCACGACGGCGCTCTCTTCGTGCTCGAAGCTGGTCGCTCAAGAGTGCTCAAAGTTGCTGCTCTCGATAAGACTGAACGCAGTGAATCGGCTAAGGCTCTTTCTTAGTCTACGAAATTTGCATTTTGAACATTCGATACTTGGCCTTTCAATACGAGCCATTCAATTTACTGAAAACAAAATACTGAAAACAAAATACTGAAAACAAAAGTGTCAGATTTTCTCAAGAAAATCTGACACTTTTATTTTTGAATTATTCGAGCAGTTTTACTCGAGCCAGCAACTCTATTTACTTATTTCGCTAAAGCCGCTAATTCGCGGTTCTCATGCTCAGCGGCTACTGGGTCGTGGCTGCTATACATTTGATCTATAAGCGACTTGTAGTTGCGGCCAACAACATTACGCTTGATCTTCAGTGTAGCTGTCAGTTCACCAGCTTCTACTGATAGCTCGTTAGCGAGAATGGCGAAGCGCTTCACTTGCTCGTAGTCAGCTAAGTCTCTGGAGCGGGCTTGTAATTCTTTCTTGAGGAAGCCTAGCAAGGCGGTAGAACGGCTCAAATCGAAGTAAGAATCGAAATCCCAGTTTCTTTCTCGGGCAAAGTCACAGGCTGCTTGTTCATCAAGAGTGATAAGAGCGACCAAGTGCTTTTGTTTATCGCCAAATACCACTGCTTGGGTGACAAATGGTACCGTCTTTAATACCGCTTCTACTCTTTGAGGGGCAATGTTTTTGCCAGCTGAGTTGATAATCAGATCTTTTTTGCGATCGGTAATTTTCAGGTAGCCATCCGCATCGATAGTGCCAATATCACCAGTTTTGAACCATTCGCCTTCGAAAGCTTCAGCCGTGGCCTCAGGGTTGTTGTAATAGCCCTTAAAGATAGTTGGACCCTTAACCAGAATTTCGCCATCTTCGGCTAGTTTCTGATGCACTGAATCAACAGCTGGACCGACTGTGCCAATTTTTACTTGACCGATGCGGTTGACATTGGTTGGTGCCGATGTCTCGGTTAGGCCGTAGCCTTCAAGGGTGTTGATACCAACAGCGTTGAAGAAAGTTAGTACCTCTTTAGTGGCCGGTGCGCCACCACTGACGATGATTCTCAAATTCGGTCCGATGCGCTGGCGCAATTTTTCTAAGACCAGTTTGTCGGCAATTTGGTGTTTGACCCAGAGCAATGGCCCTACTTTTTTACCTTCTCCATGACATTCGACCACTTCTGCGCCGACGTCGAGGCCCCAGTCAATAAGTTTGCGTTTGCGTCCGGTTGCGCCATCTATGCCACTTTTGACTTTGGCGTATATGCGATCGAGTACCCTGGGGACGACTAAGATTGTGGTTGGTTCTACCTCAATCATATTGCGGCCCATCATTTCGATGCTTTCAGCAAAGGCGCAAACACCGCCATGGGTCAACCAGTAAAATTCACCGCAGATGCGCTCAAATATATGAGAAAGAGGCAGGTACGATAAATAGACAGCGCGCTCATCTTCAGAGAGTACAGGCTTCATATCCTCAATCACGGCCATAATATTGCCATGGGTTAAAGGCACGCCTTTTGGTACTCCAGTGGTGCCAGAAGTGTAGATGATAGTGGCGATGCCATCTTTAGGAGTGCTCTTCATTCTGTCTTCCAGAATTTTCAAGTGAGCTGTGTCTAGGCTGGCTCCGAGTTTGCGTACAGATTCGATATCAGCGAGCAGACCGTTGGGCAAATTGTACTTAACTGCTAGTTCATCCACTGATTTGACATCAGCTGGCAAGAAGAAGAGCACAATCTTTTGTACAGTGGGAATTGAATCTCTTACTGCTAGAGCCCGTTTGAGAAGACTTTCGTTTTGGACAAAGAGAACTTTTGCTTGGGAGTTATTGATAATAAAATCAATATCGTTAGCTGAAGATGTTGGATAGACCGGTACCGAAATTGCGCCATTAGATATGGTGGCAAGGTCGGCCGCGACCCAATAGTGAGTTGTCGAGGAGAAAATTGCAGCTTTCTCGCCAGCTTTTAGGCCAAGAGTCATCAAGCCAAGTGCTATTTGCTGCACTAGTTTGCTGAACTCGCGCCAGTTCATGCTGCGATAGGGCTCTTTCTTTTCTTTGTACTCAACACAGTTGAGATGGTCGAGCTGTTTGGCCCGAGCAAAGAAGACTGCCGCTATATTGCGATCAGTAATACTATCGGATATCTTCCGATCCACGAGCATGTAAAGCACCTCAGAATTCCAGCAGGCGTTATTATAATAGGTTTTCAGTATGCCAAATGAATCCTAAATTATCTGCGCCTGCCAAAGCCTGCTTTTAGGCCTTAACTGGGCATTTTTTCATTGCTGCCGCCGGATTATAAGCTGCTAATTTTGTTAAGAGACAGACAATCTTTCTTTCGAGACTTCGTCCATCCATGTGGCCAATAGTTCCACTAGTTCATCGAGGACGGGGTCGAACATAAGATCGTGCCATGCTTCGGGGAATGAGTGTTGCCGCTTGCTTGGGGCGTTTAGGCGATCGAAAATCGCTTGGCTGACAACGTTGTTTACTATGGTTTCTTGGCCCGAGGTAAACATATAGACAGGGCATGGAATTTTGCGGGGAGAAGACTTGGTTTCTTGGGTGAGCTTGAGCAACTCCAGCAAAGTTCGGGCTGTCAGCACAAACTTGCGATCGGGATCATTGGCTAGCCAGTTGCGCACTTGAGGCTCTCGGGTAATCTGGTCGGTGGTATAAGGCAAAGCAATTTCAGTATCAGGCTGCAGCAGTGCTGTGGCCATCGATTTAACCCGGTAGGTGAGCTTGAACATGTCAGGATGGCCGTCGAAGCCCGGTGAAAACATGACAAGCCCGGAGGGGCTAATTTGGCTCAGGGCCTTCAAGGCAACGACTGCGCCCATGCTGTTTCCCATGACAAAAATTGGCCTGTCGCCTACGGTGTCGCGCAAATGCTCATAGGCATCTTTGAGGTCGTTAAGCCATTGCTGCTTCATCATCAATACTTGGTCAGAGCGCTTGCCAAATCCAACTTGGTCGTAGGCAAGAGCGAAGATTCTCTTCACCTTTAAACGTCTAGCCAAGGCTTCAAACCAGCCACTATGGGCACCCAGCCCATGTACAAGCAAAACAGCGGCGCGACAGTCTGACGACGAGCCCCATGTGCGCGCCTTAATCAAATGATTTTCGCCTTGAGTCAGAGGCTGAGATCGTGGGACGATGTCAACGAACGAACAAGTCGGAGTGAGCTTAATATCCTGTGTCATGCTGAGCGATATTATAGCTTCTGATACCACTTAAGATGTCTAGTCTCTCGCTATTCCCTTTTTTGTCAGCGGAAAATCAATGATCGGTAAGGACGGCTCTAGAAGCGATTCTTCATCTTCTCCCCTCGAAGGAGAAGATGAACCGGTTCGTGCTCCTAAAGAGGGCAAGGGTGTTCCCTTTGTTGTGATTGGATTGATAGTTTGCACACTTCTTGCGATTGGTTACATTGTCTTTACGCCAAAGGAAACTCCACTTGGAAAAGCGGCTAGCATGGTGCGCTCTAATAAAGCTGCTTCGGCGGTACCGTTGTTGGAAGAACTTGTTCAGCAGAACCCGGCCGATGTTAGCGTTTACCCGTGGTTGGCTCAGGCTTATCTTGCCACCGATCGATTTGCTGAAGGTCGCACTGCTCTAGACACGGCGTTTAGAGTTCGCTGTCAAGATGTCAATTTGGCGCCGGTGGTTGACAGCTATTCTACGTTTTACCAAAACCACAATCACTATGAAGAAGCTGAGAGGCTCTACAATTCGGCTCTGCAGGTAGTCAAGCCTGCCGAGCTATCCAATAGTCGGGCGCGCATGTACTTGCGCTGGTCGGAAGCCAATCTTGCCAACGGTGCTATTGATAGTGCCGTCACTCATTTGAGTAAAGCTTGGCAATATGCCGATAGTCTCGATGAACCGTTAAAATCGCAGGTTCCTCACCGTCTAGCTGAATGCTATCGGCAATTGGCTGCGTTGGCTGAAACTCGCGATAAAGATGAAGAGCAGGCCGTTGCTATGCTAGAGAAGAGTCTGACTGTAAGCGATGAACCGGGTACGCGGATTGCTCTTGGTGCTCTATATAGCAAGCGTAAAGACACAAGTAAAGCGATTGAAAACTACGAAATAGTTTGTAAGCAGGATGCTAACAATCTAGAGGTGCGGCATCGCTTGATAGAGCTTCTGTTGGCGAAGAAAGATCTTGCTCGGGCTCAGGAGGCTTTGACCGAGCTAGTCGATAAAGAGAAAAGTTTCGACAATTACGAGCTGCTTGCCAGTCTTAATTTGAAGTTGCAAAACTATCCGGGAGCGGTGCGCTCATTAGAGGAGGCTGTTTCGCTTAAGCCCGAGGCGTCAATATCGCTATTGAAGCAGCTTTTGAGCACACTTAATACTTGGGGCGCCATCTTGGTCAAAGAGAATAAAGCTCAGGAGGCACTGTCGGTAAAAGGCCATGCTGAGCGCGTTTCTGAACAACTGGCTATGCTAATTAAAGAACAGAAAAAGGACGAAGTAAAACCGGAGGCGGCCAAGACTGATAAGTGGAACCCTGGCACGCCGCCAATATCGGTGATTTCTTCAAGAAATTGGTTGGCAAAAGGAAGCTTGACACCCGAAGGTGAAATCAAGATCAAAAACATTTCGGGCGAAGCCGTAACTGACCTTACATTGACGGCAGTTTTCTACGATAATACAAAGAGACGCACCAATGGCTCAGTCGGTTTGCCCGTCGCAAATCCTTCGTCTATTGCTTTTGCGCCCGGTGCCGAGCGCACGCTTTATTTTTCTTGTCCGAATATTGTTAAGGATGATCATCAACTTGCCGTTATCATCTATTGGAAGGGAAAACTGCTGCAAGAATTTCCGGTTGTGAAGCAGCACTAAGAGTTGTAGAAAATCGTATAACTGATGTAATGCAAGAAAATTTCAATCCAGAATCAACAAACTCCGAAGTCGATCAGCCGGCCCCACCACCTGTGCCTAGTTGTCGCCACGAATATGTGCGTATCTTTCAAAGACGGCTGAAGGGTCTTGATCGACGTTTGGTATCGACAAAGGCTTATTTGCCTATTGGTTTTAAAATTGGTGATTTCGGTCATCTCGGTGAAAACAGCTATTGCTTTTGCACCAAATGTAGGGCACGTCTTTATCCTAAGCGCACCCAAGCCGACAAACTACAGGCGCGTTTGGCTGCCGCTGCTGGAAAGCTTAGCGCTGAGCAAGCGGCCCTAGCTGATCAAGATTTGCTTGATGAAGTTGGTTCAGAATTGATGCAAGAAGTATTGAATGAATTTTCGGCTGAGAAGCTATCGGCAGACAAAATTGGTATTGATATACACGTAGAAGAACTTGAGCCTGAAATGGTCGACGTTCAAGATATCGAGGCGGAAGGAGTTAAACTCTCAGATGAGGAGGATAGCTGTGCGTTGTCGGAAGAAGAAAACTAAAGGCTGGTTGCATCTATTGGACCGAATAATGTTCTTTAGCGCAGTGGTGCCGCCTGGCTATATCATTTATCGCTTTGTCCGTTGGTTTGTCAGGCAAGAAGACGGCTTAAGTAAATCTGATGAGACTGATGACGCTTTAGACTAAGCAAGGGTAAGCTTTAGACTAAGCAAGGGTAAGCTTTAGACTAAGCAAGAGTGAGCTTTCAAATAAGGCCTTACGGATGGCAAAAGAGCGGGAATGGCGAGCTATTTATTGAGAGTATTTCGTGCAGCACTGGTTAGCTCATTGGGGCTGGGCGGCGGCATTGGTCTCTTAATTATGATTATTGTCTTGACCAACAAGAATGAGCCAAATGCATTTCACTATGGTCTAATGGCTGGCCTTACCATTGGTGGTATTTTCGCGCTCTTCACTATCGCTGTTCTTTTACCTCTTGACCTCAGCGCTCACGTTTTCCTTAGTAAGGGTCGCTATCATCAAATTTGGGAGCTTGAGCAGACTCGAGAAATTGAAGTGACTGGCACGGGAAAACAAGTTTTGCATGCTGCTCGTCAAGCACTACTGGTAGTGCCCTACGTTACTCGAGTTTCTGACGATGTCGAGCATATGATCACTCGTGCCGCCAGCGGGCCTAGTTGGCGCTCCGGTGGTGAAGAGATGGAAGTTGAACTCAATTGTAAGGCTGAAAATCAATGGCAAGTGAAAGTTGTTAGTCGGCCTAGATCTAAAAACGTGGTTTTTGACTATGGCAAAAATTTTGAAAACGTTGAGACTTGGCTTGGTCAGTTTGACAGTCTTTTGAAAGAGAGCAAAGCTTGAGCCTAAGTTTTAGCTGCAGTTGCCACTGAAGTAAACTTAGGCCCTTGCCCCAGTAATTAGCGCTTGTAATCGCTATCGCTTCTACTGCAAAAGAGAAGATAGTTCGTCTGCATGTTCTTCCTCAACGGCAAGAATGTCTTCGAGTAGTCGTCTTGTGGTTGAATCACTATTACCAATGTGTTCAATCATGCCGCGATAAGACTCAATTGCTATCCTTTCCGCTACAAGATCTTCTTTGATCATGTCCTTGAGATTGGTGCCAATTACATATTCAGCGTGACTTCTCTCAGTTAGTGTGTCAGGGTTAAGATCTGGTTCACCGCCCAACTGGACGATACGCAAGGCTAATCTGTCTGCATGAGCCAACTCTTCGTTTGAATGAGCGAGAAACTCTTTGGCGATAGCTTCTGAATTGACGCCGCGGGCCATATAGTAATGACGGCGATAGCGCATGACGCAGACTAGCTCTGTGGCGAGCGATTCATTGAGCATTTTATTTACTTTTTTGATGTCGGCCGAATAGTCGGCTGTGACAGCTCCGTCTTCGACATGGCGACGGGCCCGCTCTCTGATCTCACTAACGCTATGCTTGGGCTCGGTGGCCTCTTTAACAGCGCTACTATGATTTTTATTATTGCTCTTATCCATTTTCCCAGACATCGTTACTTCTCCACTTAACAAGGTGCAAGTGTAAACTTGCTCTGCCTATAGCGCTGGAGACTATCCTTGAGTTGATTAGTTCCACTTTTCTCTCAATGTGGTAATTTGAACCTATGGGCCCCGAACAAACTCAAATTCAACCTATAGCTGAGACGGCAATACTTATGGTCAAGCTCTTACACGCTGGGCTATCGGTGGCTGGGTTTGCCTTAGGCGTTGCTATTCTTTATTTCTTCCGCCCCGGCATCACCGTGCGCACAGCCATTGTGGCGGGCAGTGCCCTCACCTTAGTCAGCTCAATTTTGCTAGGCGGTGACCTTTTTGCGCCCGTGCTAGTAGATGACCGGTTTACACTTTTGCGGCGTCTTGGCTGGTTTGCTCTGGGCTTGCTTTTTGGAGCCGGTCGAGGCGACCGTATTGTCAATTGGATTCGCCCGCCAGTTATTCCCGTATTTGTCAGTGAACCTGTATTTATGACAGAGAAAGAGCTTAAAACAGAACAAGAACTCAAGACAGAACAAGAACTTGAGGCTGAGCCAGCAATTAATGAACATCCTGCTACGGCTCCCGATGCAAACCGCGAAGCTAAGTAGGGCTTAGATTCACACTGAAATGCCCTCTCCATATCTTTCCAAATAAGCTTGCGCTTCGTATTTCCCCCACTGACACTGGTCGTCTCAGGCGGCAATATATGTATAGAGATACTTAAGTGGAACGGCCGGTGAAAGAAACACTTACCGAAAAAATAGTAAGCAACATCAATCCTGCCGATTTCGCTCAGGGCTTTTATCAAGGTGCCATAGAAAAGCCTGTTGATGCGGTGCGTCAGCTAGTTGGGCTCAATGGTAGTGACCGTGACAAAGAGAAGATAGCGCCGAAAATCGAAAGCAAGCGCACTCTAGCTACTGAAGCTGGTGCTATTGCTGGGCAAATCGTCGATTTTAGTATCTTAGCCGTGGCCAGTCATGGGGCCCTCAAACCTTTGATGAAAGAAAGCATTAACTCGGTGGCTGGCAGCGCAAGTAAAATGTTTCTAGCCGGTGCCGTTGATGGCGGTTTATTGACTAGAAGTTCTAGCGATAAGAGTTTATTGCAAGGTCGCCTTGAAGGTGCTCTGGTATCGGGCACAACTTTTGCTGTCATGGGTGGGGCTAGTAAGGCCTTAGAGGGCGTGAAACTTCTGCCTAATAATGACTTTGTCGCTAAGAGTTTAAGTAGCGCTTTGGCTGGTGGCGCCGGTGGTGTAACTTCGGCCTATGGTCATGCTTTTACTCAAGAACATCGCCTAGCCACAGGCTCTGAAGTTTTGAGTAGCGCTGGTCAGTTTGCAGCCTTTGGTGCTGGTTTTCATGCTTTCAATGCTGGTGTCGTTAAAGTGGCTAAGTTACCGGCTGTTGAAGGTGCTTATTACCGCACAAAGTGGAACATTCAGGAAGGTGCTACCGAAGGCAAACGACTATATTACGCCACTCTTAATGAACTCAATTTACAGCATCCTATTAAGCGCCTAAACGATTTTGTCAATCCAGTTAAACTGCCAGAGCTGCCTAGAGTGGCTCTCACTGCCGAGAATAATCCAGTTACTGCCTTTGAAAAAGAGTATCCGCAGTACATCAGAAAAATTGAAGCCTTAGAGAAGAAATACGAAGAGACACCTAAAGGCGATAGGCGCGATGTCTATGACGAAATCGGTGAAGAGCAAGCTAAGTTTGCCGAGAAACTTCTGGCAATTTTGCACGGTACAGCAGACAAGCCTGGGCTTAATTCATACAGCAATGCTGAGCTGGCACAGGGCCACAGTGTTGAACGAGTGGCTGCCATACGAGAGACTCTTACAGCTTCACTAAAACGGTCAAGTTATAAGTCTGCTAGTGAGTTTGAAGATGGTATGGCTAAGCTAGCACCGCGTGATATCTCGGGAGAGCACGATACATTTAGCATCCTCATGGGTTTAGGCAAAGCCCGCGAAAGATTTTTCAATTTTGATGAAGGTGCATTGGGTAAGAAGCTTTCTCTGCCAGGAGACTATCACTACAAATCTCGCGCCTATGGTACTCCTGCTGATTGGATGCCATTTGAATCTAGCGCAAAACTGAGCAATTTATTTCATGCCACAGTCTCTCGTGCTCTTGATTCTATCTTCACTGAGGGCAAACTACTTCCGGCAAAAGAACTGCGCTTACGTGGCATCAAGCAAGTTGCTGGCGAGAGTGCCGATGAGCAATTTCCACGTCGGGCAATCTCGATGACACGCAATTTTAGCGAGGCATTTTGTTACCACCGTCATAGTCCTGAGAGCTTGGCTGACTTTCCTGTGGTATTCGGTATATCGCGCCATGCAGTAGCCGGTTCAAAAGGCTGGAACGCTGGCATGCTCGAACCAGGTGAATTGCTCACTAATAAGCTCAATATTGGCACTGGTCTCTTTGAAAAACTCGGCCTACGAAAACCAGATATCACTCACATTTTCGTGCCAGATGGTCAGGTGCCAGTGGTCAACAGAGCACTGGCAAGTCACCGAATTGGTGGCGTGCGCGTGGTTGGCTTCAATGATATTGACACGCCGCAGTGGCAGCCAATATCACATTAGAGTCCGAGGAAGTCTGGTCCGCTGCCTTGAGCTGTTGGTTTGACTCTGAGGTTGACTTCAGGGCAGACGATTTCGCAAGTACGGCAATGTACGCAGTTTTCTAGCGACATGCCGTGCTTTCTCACATCTTCAATGATGTCGATTCTGTGCACTTCGGCAGTGCAATCAGAGACGCAAGGTGTGGTCTTACCTAGGGCTTCATATTTACTGATGCACTTGACGCAAGTAGAAGCGTTGAATTCATCAATGTGATTGTTGCCTTCGTGATACTTGGTAGAAGCATAGAAGACAGCATCAACTCTTGAGTAAATAGTTGATTTGTCGAAGTTCTGTGGCTCATCATACTTAGGTGGTACCCAAGCTGGAATGATGTGTTTGTAGTCTTCTACATACTTGATTGGACCAATATCAATTTTGCCTTCAATCAACGAAAGCGATCTGATGCCGTCTTTGGAAGAGCCAAGTGGGTTTTTGAAACCGACTTTGAGCATACCAATCCAGGCATTAGACTTATCGATGCTCTTGGCTATATCAGGCAAGTAGCGGCCTAAAAGTTTTGGATTTTCGATGAAGGCCCAACGGAAGTAGCGGTTTTTGTAAGACTCTTTGATAACGAAGCCGTCTTCTAGTTCTTTTTGATAAGGAGCTAGTGCAGCTTCTGAAGTGTCGTCTTTGACTAGGGCATCATGGAGAACTTTGGCGGCAACGTAGCCGCACTCCATCGCTCGGTCTACACCGGCTAGATACTTGACGTCAAGGGTGCCGAGAGCGTCGCCCATGAGCAGAGCGCCTGGTACATAGAACTTCTTAGGCAAGCTGTAATAGCCGCCTTCAGGAAGAAGAGCCGCGCCATATTTGAGTAGTTTGCCACCAGCAATCAATTTTTGAATAAACGGATGTTTTTTGTAGTCTTGCAGCTTTTGCTGTGGATTCATGTTTGGATCTTGGCTATCAAGGCTGATCACCATACCAATAGTCAACTTACTGTCTTTCATGCCATAAACGAAGCCACCACCAAAGGTGCCATCAAGCAGTGGGTAGCCTAGAGTGTGCCAGACTTTACCTTCAACACTTTCGTTTAATTGCCAAACTTCTTTGACGCCAACAGACCAAATTTGTGGATTGTCGCGCAGCTTAAAGTGGTCGACCACATCTCTTGAGATAAAGCCTTTGTCGCCAAAACAAGTGAACTTGCCGTAGACATAGTCTTCTTCAGATTTTGGTTCTTCAGTGACAGCAACACCGGCAACTCTGCCATTTTCAAAAGCTACTGAGTGAGCAGCAAAGCCTGTAAAAAGGTCGATGGTTACATTCGGTACTTCTTTGGCCTTCTCTTGTACTTGATTGGCCATCCAATTAACTACATAGCTCAAGGTCAAAACCAGGTAGCCTGTTTTGTCAAAAGATTTAGGGTATAGCTTGTGCGGGATGTCCCATTTCTTCTCAGCGCCAAGCACTGAAAATTCTGATTCAGTACAAGTGGCTTCAATGGGGAAGCCTATCTCTTTATAGTTCGGCCATACTTTTTCAATGATGTGCGGGTTAGTGACCGCACCGCTCATTATATGGGCGCCGAAATCTTTGCTTTTCTCAAGAATTGCAATGGTGTATTGCTTCTCGCTACCCTTGGCTAATTCAAGGAAACGGTAAGCGAGAGTGAGGTTGGATGGGCTACCACCAACTAGAAGTAGGTCATACTCAATGCGATCCGACAACTGCCTCGACCCCCTTTCCTGACTGAATCTCTTTGAACTGTTTGATCATTTCTGGAACGATCTGATAAATGTCGCCAACAATGCCATGGTGAGCAAATTTGAAGATTGGCGAATCTGGATCTTTGTTAATGGCAATGATCAAGCCTGATTTGGACATACCTACGCGGTGTTGAATGGCACCAGAAATACCGCAGGCTATGTAGAGTTTTGGTCTTACCGTTTTACCAGTCTGGCCAACTTGGTGCTGGTATGGAATCCAACCAAGGTCTACAACTTTTCTTGAGGCGCCGATGGCTGAGTTTTCAAAAGTGTCCGCTAACTGTTTCAACAAGTCAAAGCCATCAGCACTACCGAGACCATAGCCACCACCAATGATGACATCGGCCTCTGTTAGCTTGATGCCTTTTGAAACTTCTCTTACTGTATCGGCCACAAGTAAGCGATAGTCTTCATGAATCAGTTTGACTGGAACGGTACTGATTTTGCCTTTGCGACCAGGCTCATTTTTGTTAGGAGTCATTACCCCAGGACGGGTGGTGGCCATCTGTGGGTTTTTCCAAGGCCCTAAAATTCGGGCTTTCAAACTTTCGCCAAAGCTTGGTCTGATGGCATAGAGACAATTAGGATAGAGACCAATTTTTGATGGGTCTACTTTGTTTTTGTGCTCATATGGTCCGATGTCAAGCTCGGTGCAGTCAGCCGTAAGACCGGTCTCGAAGTGAGCAGAAATACGAGGAGCTAAGTCGCGACCTGTTGTGGTCGAGCCCAGCAAGCAAGTATGGGGTGGTTCAGGCAATGAATCGAGGAAGTCGATTACTACTCTTCTGTAAGGCAGAGTGCGGTAAGAGAAGAGTTCTTTGTCGTCGGCCACATAAACTTCGTCGGCGCCGGCTTCAACCAACTTTTGCGGCATGTCGCCTAAGTTATAGCCGAGCACTAGGCACTTAAGATTGCGTCCCATTTTGTCGGCAAGAATACGCCCGGCGCCAAGTAACTCTAGGGTCACTGGTTGGAGGTCTCCTAAGATTTGCTCGGCAATTACGAGCACATCTCCCTTAGGACAAAAGGCTGATACGTCAGGCTGTTCACTCATTTCTTTGTCTACTTACTTTACTTAATGACTTACTTACTTACAGACAGAGCTAACTAAAAACTGATTGAGGTCGCTTGCTTTGAGAACATCGCCTACCAACTCGTGAGCTGATTGACCTTCGTGCATGGTGCAGCTTCCACCTAGTTCGCCTACTTTTTCAGTGGCGGCGACAATTGTAGGTGAGCCTTTTAGACCAGTACGCTCTGGGTCGGCGCCTACTAGGTCAAGGTCGATGGTGTGAATGAATTTCTTCAATTCATCTTGGTCTCTGGCCAGGCGTCTTACTCTCCATGCCCCTCTGAACGATTTGTATTCAAGTGGATGGTAGGAGTTGGCAACTGTGAGAAGAAGTGGTGTTTCAGCTACAACTTTTTGGTAGCCACCTTCGATAATTCTTCGAGCATGTACTTTGCCGTCTTCCATATGGAAGTCTTCACAATAGGTCACTTGAGGTAAGCCCAGGCGCTCAGCTAGCTGTGGACCTACTTGAGCGGTGTCGCCATCAGTGGTCTGGAGGCCGCAGAAGATCAAATCGGGTTTGCCGATGTAATTGAGCACTTTGTATAGGGCGTAGGCTGTGGCCAGGGTATCCGATGCAGCCAGTCGGCGATCCGATAGCAAGTAAGCCTCGTCAACGCCGTGCTCAAGGCACTCAAGCAAAATTTCGACAGCCGGTGGCGGCCCCATCGAAATTGCTGTGACCTTGCCGCCATATGTCCTCTTGGCGTGCAAAGCCGCCTGCAGGGCAAAGCGATCAAAGGGGTTGAGCATGCGCTTGGCTTTTGCTCTATCAATGGTGCCATCAGGGTTGAGACCGGCCTTGGAGCCTGTGTCTGGAACCTGCTTCACCAAAACGTAAATGTTTAAACCGGCCGACATATTACCTTCTGGGTATCCTTAACTGAAAGATTCTACCTACATATGGCTGAAGCTTCCCTATTTGTTAATAAGAGATAGAGTCTACTTAACGAAAGCTCTTTATATCAGGGGTAGTTTGACTCTTTATTTCTTGCCGTAGGGCATTCTCAATTGTTTCTTTATATGGAAATCTCGATTACTTCAGATTATCCTTAGCTCACCTTGCAAATACCCGTTCCCCGTCGGCTTTTCAAGTGACGAGCGGAAAAACACAGAGAAGAATATGACTGCACATTTATTTACGACCTCTACTTCCGTCTCGGCCAAAGTTAAGCTGCTTTTCCTTTCTTTATCGGTCGCCATGGCGCAAAGCTATTCTCCAGCTTTTGCCCAAGTGCAAGTAATCAAAATGGGGCGCGGCGGCAACCAGAAGGAAAGTGTAAGCCCGAAGGAAAGTGTAAGCCCGAAGGAAAATGTCGGCCAGAAAGCAGATGCTGCTGCTCGTGCCCAGTACGATAGTCTGGTCGATCAATATTTTGCTAGTGCCTTTGCTTTTGCCCCAAGCTGGGCCACACAGGTGGGCTTTCACCAGTACGATAAGCAGTTAGAAGATCTTTCGCTGACAGCATTGAAAAATAATGAGGCTACTCTCATTGAATATCGCCGCAAATTTTCAGACCCAGCTTTTTTGCAGCTGCCTAGAGCCCAACGTCTAGACTTGTCTATGGTGCAGGCCAATATATCGGCTAGTTTGCTAGATTTGCAAGAACTGCATTCGCTAAATCGAGATCCCGATCGTTACCCCTCTTTAATTGCTGACAGTGTCTTTTCATTGGCTAAACGAAATTTCGCCCCGGTGGACGAACGCCTAGTTTCAGTCATTAGCCGCATTGAGAAAGCGCCGACATTGCTAGCTGCTGGTCGGGCCAATATTCAACCAGACAAAGTGCCTCGTATCTACGCTGAAGTAGCTTTAGAGCAATTGCCGGGCACTATTGAGCTGTTTAAAACTACTATTCCGGCGGCTTTTGCTTCGGCCAATCCTGAGCTAAGAGAAAAATTTGAAAAAGCAAACTCAAAGTTGATTGCTGAACTTGTTAGTTACCAAACTTTTGTCAAAGAGAAAATTTTGCCCAATGCCCACGGTCAATTTGCTATCGGTGAGGCTGCCTACTCGAAGAAGCTTGCATTTGATGAAATGGAAGATGAGAAACTCGATGTAATCTTGGCTAACGGCTACAAAGAGTTGCGCAGATTGCAAACTAGATTCAAGCAATTGGCTCGCGAAATCAATCCTAAAGTAAGTGCCCTTGAGTGTTTTGAGAGCATAGCCAGCGAGCATCCTCAGCCAGACAAATTGGTTTCGTCTACGGCCAATGTTTTAGATCGCATTGCTGCTTTTATTGAAGAGAAGAAAATTGTCACCATACCGTCTAAAGACAGGGTGACTGTGGCCGAGAGCCCATCTTTCATGCGCGCACTGACCTTTGCTTCTATGGACACTCCAGGGCCCTATGAAGACACTGCCAAAGAGGCCTTTTATTACGTCACACCCGTTGAAAGCGATTGGGATAAGAAGCGCATTGAAGAGCATATGCGCTTCTTTAGCTATGCTGACTTGCTTAATACCAGTGTGCACGAGGCCTATCCTGGTCACTACGTGCAGTTTCTTTGGGTCAAGCATGCACCATCAAAGGTTCGTAAGTTGTTAGGTTGCTCTTCGAATGCAGAGGGTTGGGCCCATTATTGTGAGCAGCTAATGATCGAACAGGGGTTGCCAGCAAGTGATTCTTCTAATGATCAAGATAAGAACCCAGAACAAAAGAAACTAGAACAGAAGAAGCTAGAACTAGTGCAAATTCATGATGCCCTGTTGCGGGTTTGTCGATATATAGTCGGTATCGAAATGCACACACGTGGATTGTCTTACGATAAGGGGCGTGAGTTCTTTATCAAAGAGGGATTCATGGAAAAAGCCAATGCTGAGCGTGAAACCAAGCGTGGGACTAAAGATCCGACCTATCTTGTCTACACATTGGGCAAGCTCAAAATAATTGCTTTGAAAGCTGAGTACAAAGCAAAAATGGGCGACAAGTATGATCAAAGAGATTTTCACGATCGATTTTTGAAATGTGGTTTCCCCCCTCTAAAAATTGTGCGCAGTGAAGTACTAGATTTAGACTTAGGTTTAGATTTGCCCAATGGTAATTAGGTAAAGAAAGAAAAAATTGAGCGGGAAACAAAACTAGTAGACCGTCGTCGAAGGTTTCATCTGAAGACTGTGTCATCTAAAGAGAAGTGGCTGTTGACAAAGGGGATGTAATGAAGCGCAAATCGAAAAACCTCGTTGCTCGAGCTTTACTACTGGTAGCTAGTTCTGCAGCTCTTGCCGGTGGCATTGTTGGGGCCATAGTGACTTTCCCCGGTACGGTCTCGGGCGGTCACAATTCAGCTGGCGCTTTCAATCTTGGAGTGGGCTGGAAGGCGAGTCTTGATGGCGCTCTGGTGGAGGCCAAGCAGAAGAAGAAGTATGTTCTTGCTGACGTATATACCGATTGGTGTAAATGGTGCAAAAGGCTCGATAAAGATACTTTTCAAGACGACCAAATGATCAAATATCTAAAGTCTAAGTTTATTTGTGTCAAACTCAATGCTGAAGGCTCTAAAGAAGGCAAAGCTGCGGCCAAGAAGTACCATGTGCACGGGTTTCCTTGTTCGCTGGTATTCAATACTGAAGGCAAGTTCATTGGTCGCTTAAGTGGCTACATGGAGCCGGATAAATTTCAGAGTGCTCTAGAAGATCTCATTGCTCATCCTACTGCTGCTTCTGCTGCTGCTGAGGCCGACGAGAAATAGTTAAAAGCCCTGCTTAGCACTCAGTAAGAATAATAAGAGAAGGCTCATGATTGAGCCTTCTCTATAAACTTGAATTCGATTTCGATAGTTACTGGGGTTGAATCACTTGATACATGGTTTCAAGAGCTAGAGGGCCGTTGCCGCATCTGCGAATGTAGTCTTGAGCGAGATTGCGAATATTGTTCATGTCTTTGAGATTGGGCATGAATCCGAAGCGCATCGACTTAGAATTGGCCAAAAGATGGCGAACGAAGCGCAAGCCAGCCTCTGTCGTTTCGCTATTGTCGGGGCCGCCGCTGCCCATGACGATGGTCTCTACCACTGTATTTTCGATGGCACTCTCTATGGCATTTATTTGAGCGCTCACTCGGCTGTTGAGTTGGCCTAGGTCAAAGTCGATGTGTTCGAAAGATGCGGGATCGAAATTCATTGCTTGTTCCTTTATTTGTTTTCTTGATTTGAATAATGAAGAAATTGTTGAGGTGATGCAATTACTGTAGGTGCCAGAAACATCCTTGGCAACTAAAGAAACGCTAAGGGACTATATCAACGCTGAATAAGGGTGGTGGAAATACGGTAAATCCCACGTCAATCAACGGCTTGAGCTTTACAGCTGATGTGAAGTAAATTTGTTTGCGTTTCAATCTGTAAACTGCAAGGGCGTATTTATGGCCATATCCAACCTAAGTGAAAATTCAATGAGTGACCAAGCTGTGGCCGCAATGAAGTGTCTAGTCAAAGAAGATCTTGATAAAGACGGCCTGACCTTAATGACTGCTCATCCCGAGCCGCAAATGAAACTTGATGAAGTCAAAATCAAAGTTCTGGCTACAGCGGTTTGCGGTACAGACAAAAGTATTTTCACCAGTGCTCAGAGCGAAGGTATTCGCAATGAGATGAAACGCTATATAGGAAGTGCTAAATATTCTCCTATTGTTGTTGGTCATGAATTTTGCGGCATAGTAGAAGCGGTTGGGGCCGGTGCTCAGGCCAGCAGCTTGGCTGCTCCTGATCACTTAAGAGTGCAAGTGGGAGACTACGTCACAGCCGAAATGCATCTTGCTTGTGGTCATTGCTTACTGTGCCGCACTGGCAGCGAACATATTTGTACTTCAGTCAAAGTCAAAGGCGTACACCTCGACGGTTGTTTTGCTCGCGCCGTTACTGTGCCTTACAAAAACGTCATATTGCTTGGTAAAGACGGAGACACATCGGTAATTCCACCACGCATCGGCGCCTTGCTTGATGCTTTTGGCAATGCCGTTCACACAGTTTCTGAGGCCGATGTGCGCGGTAAATCGGTGGCTATTCTTGGAGCCGGACCGCTTGGTTTAATGGCAGCGGCTCTCTGCAAAGATTTTGGTGCATCGCGAATTTATCTCACTGAGGCTGCTGACGTTGATCGTCGCTTCAAGCTTGCTTCAGATTTTGGCGTTCGTTATTGCTTTGATGTCGGCAAGGGGTCAACTGAACTATACGCAGCTGTAGATAAATACGAAACTGGTGCTAATGGTGTCGATGTCGTGCTTGAGATGTCCGGCTCGCCACCCGCATACACAGATGCTTTCAGAATTGTTCGCAATGGCGGCCTAGTAATTTTGCTCGGTATTGCCCGCAAACCGCTAGCCAATTTCGATATCGCCAATGGTGTTATCTGGAAGGGAGTGACGGTCAAAGGAATCTTTGGTCGGCGCATGTTTGATACCTGGGAAACTATGCTCAACTTGCTCAAGGAAGACCACAACGGCTTGCAAGAGCGCCTTTCGCGCATAATTGCCCCGGGTCTATATCCGCTAGAAAACTATCAGAGTGCTTTTGAATCTCTCATTAGCGGCAAAGAAATGAAATTGGTCTTTAGTCCACAAGATAATAAATAAGGGGTGCAGCATGAGCCAGACCGTTGCTAAAAAACTAGGAGTGAAATCACTCTATCAAGCTCTTGAGCACGAGCTTGGCCAAGCCAAAGAAGCTAAGACCTATAAATATGAAGTGCCGGTAGAAGGTCGTATGGGTGGAGTGGTGCAAGCCAATGGCCGCTCGCAGGTGATGCTTGCTTCTAATAACTATTTAGGGCTGGCCAATCATCCAAGAATTGTTGAAGCCGCCAAGAAAGGTCTCGATAAGTATGGTTATGGTTTGGCTTCCGTTCGCTTTATCTGCGGCACTCAACCAATTCACCTTGAACTAGAAGAGCGTATTGCTCGTTTCTTAGGCACAGAGGCTGCCATTTTGCATTCTTCTTGTTTCGCTGCGAACGAAGCATTTTTTGCCGCTTTGCTTGGTGCTCAACTTGGTGCTACTGATTATCGCGACGTGATTTACTCAGACGCTCTCAATCATGCCAGTATCATTGATGGTATCAGGCTCTCGCGTATTGCCGTTAAGACTACTGACTTAAATGCCTACAAGCACAATAATATTCAGCAGCTGCGCACAGCTCTAGCTGCTGACAAAGCAAAAGACTATCGCCTCTCTGTTATAGCCACCGATGGTGTCTTCAGCATGGAAGGTGAATATGCTAATTTAAAAGAATTTGTAGAAATGGCTAAGGACAATGACGCCTTGCTCTTTGTCGATGAGTCTCACTCGACCGGTGTTCTCGGTGCTACTGGACGCGGTACTCCTGAGCATTGTGGTGTGCATGGCAAAATTGACGTGATTTCGGGCACTCTAGGTAAAGCCCTTGGTGGAGCTGCTGGCGGTTTCATTGCTGGTAAAAAGCATTTGATCGATTTCATGCGGCAAAAATCACGGCCCTATACTTTCTCAAACTCATTGCCGCCAGCCATTGTCGCTGCTGCTATCGAGGCTCTCAACATCCTTGAAGAAGATTCTAGTCTGGTTGAGAAGCTGCATCAAAATACTGACTATTTTAGAAAAGAAGTAAAACGTCTTGGTTTCACGATTTTGGAAGGCATCCATCCGATTGTGCCGGTCATGGTTGGCGAGGCCGCCACTGCCATGGATATGTCTAATCAGTTGCTAGAACAGGGCGTCTATGTTAGAGGTCTCTGGTACCCGGTTGTACCCAACGGCGAAGCGCGCCTACGAGTGCAGATTTCAGCTGCCCATGAAGTGGAAGATCTTGACCGGGCGCTGGCAGCCTTTGCCGGCGTTGGAAAAAAGCTAGGTGTAATTTAGTTTGGGGCGGAGATGTTAGACGCGGAATTTCCCTTCTGATTTCGTAAGTAGCTACGATACATGTGTAATTTCGTCAAAGACTTGAGATACCTCTTGGCTATGATACTGGCTCTTTGTCTGAGCGGTATTGTTGGCTACTGTGCTCTTGCTGTCGATAGCACTGTGCCATCGACAGCAATACCATCTAGGACGGCTGAGTTGCAAAAGATTGAGAATACTTTCTTTAGCACCTACAATTTTAAGCTCAACGATCAGGGTGTCGAGCTGGTCAATAGCTACATCAAGCACCATCCAACAAGCTCTTTTGCTCACTATCTCAAGGGTCTAGGAGCGCACTGTAAAGCTTATTCGATGTTTGGTAACTATCAAAATTCGTTTAAGATGGCTGGTCAGTTGCAAGATGCTATCGCCTCTTACGATGATGCTTATCGACTGGGCCTGCGCTCTTCGATGCTTTTCTATCGTAGAGGAGAGTCGCAAATGGTGCTCCATATGGCTCAGCAAACAGAGAAAAATGCAAAAAAAAGAGTCAGTAGAGATCCTCGAAAAGACTGGGTCTGGGCTGCTCGCGGCATGATCTATGCCTCTATTGGTGACGACTCTAAAGAGTCTCGTTGCGATATTTTGGTTCGGCGAGCAATCACTGACCTAAATCAGGCCATCAAGCTTGAACCCACTTATGGCCCTAGCTGGGGCGCGCGTGGTATGGCTTATGGTGCTCAAGGCGACTTTCGCCGAGGGCTCAATGACACTCGCAAAGGCATCGAGCTTAGTCCTACTTTGCCGACTCTGTACTACGAGTATGCTGTAATTAATATGCAGATACGAGCCTATGGGGCCGCTCGCAAAGCCTTAGATAAAGCGCTCTCTTTAGAGCCAGACCATCCCGTTTATCGACTGATGAGAGCGCAGGCCGCCCTTGCTATGTTTGACAGCAAGGCGGCTGAGTCAGATATTTCTGCGGTACTGGCTAAAGAGCCAAACAATGCCGCCGCTCTCACCCTACAGAGTGTCATTGCAATTAAACAGAGTCAACCAGAGCAAGCCATGGCTGACCTCTTAGCGGCCGATGAGATTAATCGGGCGGTGGCCTCACCCGGTAGTGGGCGCGATGCCATTAGTGCCAGTACTGCTAGGAAGATGTTGTCCAAAGCGGCCTTACAGTATCGTGCTTTAAATGCAAGCAAGACCCAGTCTCTTTATGAGACCGGTATGTTGGAGTGGGGCCTGCGCCACTGGTCTGCTAGTATCTCGCGCTTTGAGACCCTGCTGGCCCGCAGTAAGACAATTGCTGCTACTGAGATGCATAGCGCGGCGCTCTGCGCACTTGCCCAATACTCTCGCGGCAAGGCAAAAGAAGCCGGGGCTCTCCTTGATAAGTACAGCCGCCTGGCTCAGGGTAGAGGCTTTGCTGGCACAGTAGTGCGTTATCTTGCTGGTCAAATAGACGAGTCGCAGCTTGATGCTTTATGCAAGAGCACCCAAGACCGCACTCTGGCAAATTTTTATAGTGGTGCCAAGCTTGCTCGACAGGGTAAGACTGCTCAGGCAAAAGAGAGATTGATCTGGGTGCGTGACAAGGGTGATCAGCATATGGATCAGTATCTACTAGCGATTATGGAGCTAGAGCAGTTAGGTGGGGAACCTTAGAATCAGATTCTTTCTCTCAATTGTGGATTGATTTGGTTCTTGCTTGGTCATTGGTACGGTATAGTTTCCGCGACCATAATCAACACTAAAAGAAGGTGCCAAACATACCGCTATTTTACTTGCTCCGCCATCCACATGCCACCGCCATTGGTTTTGCCTTCTAGGCGAGTGCCCTGATATTCGGCTTCATTGACGCTCTCTGCTTTGCCACGAAATTCAATGGTGCGTTCGCCTTTGTTTTTCCCTTTTGGACCTTTGACAGGAAAATATGTCACCCACATTTTTAGATTGGGGTAGGTGTAAGTACCCTTGACTTTGAAAGCTTCTTTGTTGGCTTTATCCATGCCGTGACCACTGATTTTGGTGCCTTCTTGTTCTAGATACATCCTAGCCTGGACAGTTTTAAACTCGAACTCGTAACCTGCATCCCATTTACCTGAAAGATCGGGGCGACGGTTGCCGCCACCTTGGGGCGCTGTTGGTTGTTGGCTCGGCGCTTGAGTTGGTGTGGCCGCTAAGCCGCCGCCATCTATTTGGGCGTCCCATTGACCTTCCACCACCTTACCGTTCTGAGTCGCTTTATATGTGCCAGACATATATGGGCCGCTGTACTCGGCAGTTTTTGCCATCTCAAAACTGCCTATATAAATGATTGGAGGCAAATTGGGATTTTCGTCGACGTGATAACGCTTGTGGAAAGTGATTGATTTGCCGTTGATGACCCCAGCATCGATAACGAAATTGCCTTGGGTACTGTCGTCTACTCCGACGCCCTGAAATGAAGTGCCGCTTTGGCTGATGTTCATGTGCGCTGACTGGGTGTCACCGCCAACTGAGTAAGAGACCTGCCAGTTGCCGGCTACCGGATTGGCAGCAGCGTTTGTACCGCCAGTGGGCTGTGAGGTGGTGGGTGAGAGCTTGACGGTTTGACAGCCAGTTAAAGTCAGCACAGACACTGAACTGATGATGATAGTAAGGCCGAGTAGTGCGACTCGCGCTGCTAGCTTCGATTTGAACTGTCCTGAGGTAAAGTTAGTCACTGTCATCGGTCCCGGTTTTCCTTTGTCTTAGTGCTCTGTCTAAAGTTTTGAGTGGCCTTCTGCTTTAGCGTTTTAGATCTGAAGTGGTTATCTCTATTTGCTGATCTATACATGGGCGTAGTAGCAATTCTATAGCAAGACGGCCCAATTTCCCGCATCTGGCCCTATTTAAGTAAGTACAGCGGTTTTATGGAGCTATTTTGGGGGCATGTATATTATTAATTCTTGCAATTTCATGGGAATAATACGAAGAAAAGCATGGGAGAAATACGTAGTCGCACGTTGACAAGGTATTTGCCGACAATCAGAATAGGAACACTTACCACCTGTCCTCTCTCGAAAGCAGCATCAATACTAATTATTCAAACGGTTAGTATTTCCAGGAGTTTCACTAGGTCATGACAGAAGCTGTAAAGCCTGCGACCGATAACACCGCTAAACCAGCGGTTGAAACTGATGCGTCAAAAAAAGAGAAAGCTGCAGCCGATGGCGCTCATGACAAGCTGGCAAAAGAAGCAGCTGATGCGACAAAACCAGGCGATGCCGCCAAAAAGCCTGAAGACGCCGCGAAAAAGCCTGAAGAAGTAGCGAAGAAGCCGGAAGAAGTAGCGAAGCCAGCAGCTGAGAAGAGCTGGGCGGAGCTTGCTTTAGATGAAGTGCGCAATTCCAGCATTGCCTCATGGATGGGCATTAAAGCACCCGATAAATCACATGCTGCCACAAAAGTTGAAGTGGCTGCTAAACCAAAGGCCGAGACGACGGGCTTTTTAGATTTGGGTGCCCCAATAAGCGGTTATGACGCTAAGAAAACTGAAGCGGCCTTAGAGCTAAAGAAACCAGAGGCAGTCAAAGCCGCTGAGCCAGCCAAAGAAGGCGGTGGCCTGTGGGGGTGGATTGGTGACAAGACTAGTGAAGCTGGAAAATGGATTAAAGATACTTTTTGGGCAGAGAAAGCAGAGAAAGCCGATAAAATCCTCGATAGCTTTAGCGAGGTCAAGCTTGATAATGCAACATATCAGTACAAGGCCGTTGCCAAAGAAGATGGTCTTTATGAATTTCTGACTAAGAAGAATGACGGTGATGTTTGCAAAATATCTGACACAGCTTGCACTCGCACCTTCGACAAAATCCAGACAACCTACGACAGACAGACAAAAACTAGCGAGATCGTTGATACAGAGACGCATAGAAAATTCAATCGTCTAGCGGACGGTTCACAAGTCGTGAGCAATCCCGATGGAACGAAGTTTGGCAGAAGACCAGATGGCTCCTACTTCTCTGTCGTTAATGATCAGATCGCCGAGGTCCGAGGCGACGCCGACAAGAAAGAAATTAGTCAAAGGCTTGATGAGTTAGAGAGACTCTACCACCGCGGCCAAAGGGTAGATATCAATCGGCCTGGAGACTTACCATGTCACGGCAAGCACAATAGAGTTGATAGTGGCGAGAACTTCGATCTAACTGCTTCTCCTGATGGAAAGGTTACATTCGGTCGCGTGGACGGCAAGCAAGTTGCCATTCTTGAAGATAAGAGTTCATACGTATTTGATCCAAGAACCAAACAAGCTATCCACGTAGATGCCACAGGTAAGATTTTAGAGCGCGGCACAGCTGAAGAGATGGCGAAGAAGGTTCCTGGCTTAGTGATGCTTCCAAATGGTCGCATGACCATGGAAGGCAGCTCGGCTGTATTCAAGACCGATGCCGCTACGGGGCAAACAACAACAGAGCAAACTGCCGCTAGCGGCAAGAAGATTATCAGTGTCAGTGCTGATGCCAACGGTGTCGAAGAGACAAAGTTCGTTGGTGCCGATGGCAAGGTCATCTCGCAGAGCGTGATTAATCATAACGATCCAGAGCATCTGTTCGTTCAAAAGGATGCTGAGGGTAAGGTACTTACAAACTACAACGTTAATACCAATACATATGAAGCGGCCGACAATTCATTCAAATTCTCAGACGACGGCACTGAATTGTTTGGTGGCAAAGTTTACGTAAACAGTTCTGGTGACATCAGTTATTCCGACGGTGTGCGCTTATCCAATTCTTCTCCAGGAGCTATACAAGCTTCTGAGGCTGCTGCAACTTCTGCTTCTGCAAATGCCACAAGTGTGGCTAGCGCCCTTTCAGCTAAGGCTGGAAACCCTGCGACAGTGTCTGCTGGTGACCTGAGCGCTTGTTATGGTGCCTACGGCAATATTGTTGCTGCCATGAATGCTTGCTTGACCAGTGGTAATTTTGCTGGTTTTGGTCAGTGTCTGGCTGCGAAGGGTGCCCTTGAGAGTGCCATCGGGGTTATAGCGCCTAAGCTAGTTGCTATGGATGATGCTGCTAAGTCTGGCTTGAGTGGCTACGCCTTGAATGAGGTAGGTCAAAAGACTGGTGGCTCGACGAACTATTTGGCTATTGAAGAAATCAGAAATCGTCAAACAGGTACTAGTCAACCCACATAAGCGGCACTAGTTGGGATGTCTAGTTGTTTTGGCTAGTGCTTTTGCTGTAGTATTTTGCCTTGCAGTTTATTTATGAGGGCAAGTGTGGAATGTATCACCTGTCTAACTAATTTCGCGAAAAGTAAATGGAGTACTAATGGCAATACCCATGAACACCTCAGTGACCGTTCTTTTGATGAGCGGTGAGCAAGTTGATGGAGAGGTTGCTATGGCAGATCAGGGCACATATCTCTGTCTGCGTCGCGAGAATGAGACCCTATATTTACCCTGGTCAGCAATTAAAGTGGTGCGCGGGCCCGCTCTGCCCGAGCGCGGTGTTGGTTCTGCCTTGAATAAATACAGCGCTAGTACTTGATTCTAGATTTCGGCTCACATAGATTTAGTGTGCCTTTTAAATTTGTTCGTCCCAGCTGTTTGTAAGTGAGTTAGCCTCGAACCACTGTTTGATACGCAGGCGCACTCTGCTCTCTCTAAACTCTTTGAGACGGGCCAACTCTTCTGGGTGGCTGGCCAATACTTTATTGAATCCGGCTAAAGGGTGCGGACTTACCATTGCCATGTCTAGAATTGGTTGCAGGCTCTTGTTTTCGATTGTCTTCTGAAAATCACGGAGGTCATCTTTTAGTTGATTTGGCCCCGGCTTGGGCAAATACAGATAGCGCTCTTTGTGCTTCTCAATTTCATCGGTAAGCTGTTTCAGATCATACAGATTTTGATGCACTAGTTTGACTGAACCATTTCTGGTATCAAGATAGTATTTATTATCTGGGGCATCGTCTTGCCATGCATGAACTAAAGCTGCTAAGTCGAAGACTAGCTCTTCTTTAAAGGTTTCTTCGTCTTCATCGAGTTCGTCTAGGTCGTCTTCGTCTAGGTCATCGTCGTCGAAGTTATCGAACTGTGATTGTGGTTTACCTGAACTCATTGTAGCCTCTCTATTTAGCTGACAAATTCCAATCAATCAAACAATGCACTGAATCGCTGGAGCGGCCTATGATTTTACCTGATTGATCAAGGGCAAAAATGCGAATGGGAAAGACCGTGCCAGTCGAAGCTGTTTTTGAGGCGAGGGGCTGGTCTGTATGCTTGAGAATAAGAGTTCCCTTGGCATCTTTCTGATCAATTGTTGTCGAGCTGGCATCCGGATATTCTGCATTGTCTGCCTTGAATTTGCTATCAGCTAATCCAATCTCAAATTTTACGGCAGCTGCCGAATCTATTTTACTAGCGTCATAGCTCAACATCAAAGTATTATCGCGGCCGTAGACAGCTGTCAGACCGAGAACTTTGAGATCTGGATAGTTAAAGCTGAAGGCGGAAAAACGTCTTTTGTTGGGGCTTTGAGTGATGCTTGCTTGAGCAGTTAATAGTGGTACTGGTGGTGCCACCACTGTTTCGGCTGCGGCTTTTGTTGCTGGTTCTGCTGTTGACTGTAATTCTGTTCCTGCTGCTGCTACTTGTGCTGTTACTTCTTCTGCTACTGCTTCTGCTACTGCTGATTTAGCAACGCCGATTGCCTTGACTGCTACTTTCGCACCTGCTGGGAAGCCGAGCATAATGTAAGAAGGGAATCCATTGGTAGTCCAACTGGTACTGCGCAATGGGAAGAAATAGCGGTGATACTGATTGTCGTTACTAAAAGCATCAACTTGAGTTCTTCTGTCCCGTGGCTCCCACTCGGAGTTCCAGTTTGTTAGCCAGTGCAATTCAACTGGGGTGTGGGGTCTCAGAGGCGGTCCGTCAATCTTTGCTTCGACATACAAATAATCTCCTTCTAGAGGGCTTATGCCCTCGCAATCAATGCGCAGGGCCGCGCCATTAGTATTGCCACTTTCTAATAGAAGATTTTCTCCAGTGCTGTCAAGTTTGACTGCGCCGTTATAAAACTCAAGCGGGGGTGTCACCCGTTTGGCTATTTGTTGCGCTGTCAGTGGGCTTTGAAAATTTTCGTTAGTAACTTCGAAATCGGTTTTTATCAAATCAACTAGTTGCTTTTCAAAGTGAAAAGCAATATTGCCTATTTTCGCATCTCGGCTTTGGTCTCTGAGGCAGTCTTTTAGGGCTCCAGCTGAGATGTTTTGACTTCTAGGCAGCTTCTCTGCTGTGTCAATTAAGATTGGTTCAAAGGGCGAAATTATCGGTGCAATACTGAGTGTTTGGGGTAAATTGCGCAGAATTAAATATGCACTCTTTTCTCTACCACCAAGCATCTCTATTGACTGGGAGAGTTTGGACCAGAGCTTTCCTTGCGATTTATACGATGATATCTGGGTGTGGGTCAAGGGAATTAGGAAAAGCAGTGTGAGAACCACTAATAACACGCTAGCAAGCGCTTTTATCGTGCGGACGACCAGATTGTTTTCGATCTTGTTGTATTGAATAAACAGAGGACTAGCGAGAGTGGTGGCTACCAGAAAACTGAATGTTGGCAAAATAGGGTAAAGCCAGCGCGCACCCATAAGAGTTTCACGATCTACTATTTCTCGATTTAAGAGCAAGTAGATGAAAGCAAAGCCTAGAGCAATACCGATGCGATTGCGAAATTGAATGCTCAGCATCAGCGCTATTAGAGAGAGGACCAGTGGTGCTGGAAATAACAGATAGCTTAGTTTGAAGGTCTTGTTGTAGTTTTTATTAATCGATCTGTTAATTGGAATTACAAGTGCGCTTACATTACCTAGGGGCTTACTTAGCACTGAGAGTTCGTTGGCTTCTGTCTGCGCTTCTACCTTTGCCTCTGTCAGTGCGACAATTTTAGGTGGAAGGTTTAAGGGATTGGAGGCGTCGGAAGGCGAGTGGCCAAGGTAATTGAAGCTTGAGTAAAGCGCTCCAGCCGAAGCTCCTATCAAATACATGATGAGAAGCAGCCGCGTGTTTTTCTGACTAGAAGTCTGACTAGTGGTTTTCTCTTGCCTGGCTGAGTCTTTTGTGGCCAGATAAATGCAAACAGCAGGGAAAAATACCACAACCGCTAAATGAACTGAGCACAGAGAGGCAATCATAGCCAAACTACCAGCAGCTCCGCTGAGTATAATGCTGCGCTTCTTGTCGATACTATTGGCAGAAAAACTGAGCAGCAGAAAAGCTATAAGGCTAAAAGTGGTGCCAATCTGTAGAGGGAAGCCACCTAGCCATGACACTGCTTCTGGTGCTAGCGGGCTGAGAGCAAATAGTAAGGCGGCAATGGCAGATGTGGCAAAACAGGCCAAGCTCGTTTCTGTTGATTGGCTATTTGCAAGGTGCTGTGCTCTTAGGCTGGCAATGAAAAGCAATAGGCTGTTGCCTAAATGTAGGGATACCGCAGCAAAGTGAATTAGTCCGATTTTTCCAGCAGTGATGGCCACTAAGCAAAGATTTGATAGATTGCCGTAGGGGCCGTTGCCATCTCGTAAGTCGAAGCCGGCAAAATTTAAAAATGCCAGACTTTCGTGGCTAAACAGGCCAGCTTGAATAAGGTTTTTCCACCAGGCCAACAAATAGTGTTCGTCATACATTGCTGGTGCTGACAGCGTTGGGAGGTAGAGTATTAAGACCAATACGGCAATTATGCTGGACACTACAACCAGACCGGTCATTGTGGCTGCCGATGGCTTTATTCCCTGTTGCTGACCGGTTGGAGACTGAGAAGTATCGGACATTTATGTCTCCATTTAAAGCAAAGCTTTAGCGTACAAATCTAGTGTGGGCGGCTTTGACAAGTTTGTCTTCTGGATCTTGCTCGTACGCTGTTTTTAGTTCAGCCTCTCCGGCTTTGCGTGCACCAAGCTTCTCGATTAGCAACATACCAAGTTGGTAATGAGCTTGGGTATCAGCAAAGTTTATTTCTGTAGCTTTGCGTAAAAGTTTTTCTGCGTCTTTGTATTGCTTCGCTTCAATGGCCGTCCATTTGCCCATGGCTGTTAGATAAGTAGAATTCAGTGGTTGCAGCGCTGTCGCTCTTTCAAGCAGTTTCTTTGCTTCTTGACTGTTGTGGAACTGCTCCCACGTGAGCATAGCCAATAAATAGTTGGCTTGGGCGTTGTCTGGATCTGTATCGATAGCAGCCTGATAGGCTAGTCTGGCATCGCCTGGCTTGCCGAGTTTTTCGAGAAGTATACCAAGCCGTTCATGGGCGAGGGAGAGGCGCGGTTCAATTGCTAGGGCTGAGCGGATTTCTTCTTCTGCTCCCTTGTAGTTTTTGAAAAGTAATTCTTGCACTCTGGCTATACCCAGATGGGCTGACGCATTCTTCAAATTGACTTTTAGAGCCCGCTTATAGAGGTCGTCTGATTCGTTGTAGATTTTTTTGTAGGAGACCAACAAATCACCTAGTGCCACCATGGCTTGGTCGTATGTTGGATCCATTTGAATTGCTTTGCGATATTCGCGTTCTGCTTCATCGACACGGCCACGCTGATTGAGTAAGAAATTGGCAAAGAGATAGTGTGGTGTGCCTTTGTCTGAACCTAGCTCGATGCCTTTTTTTAGTTCGACTTCTGATTCTTCTAGGCGTTTCTTATCTAAGGCAAGGATGTTACCTAACTCGCTATGTATTCGGGCATTGGCTGGTGCTAGCTCTATGGCGCGGCGAATTTCCTTTTCTGCCTCAGCTAGTTTGCCACTGGTTAGATAGAGTAAGTGCCCAAGCGATAAGTGTGCTTCCCAATCGTCGCCATCACTTTCTACTGCTTTGCGAAACAGAGTTTCACTTTCAGCCTTGTCGCGACCATGTTTTTCTAGCAACAGGCCAAGGTTGACCAAGGCTCTTGTGTTCAGATTGTTGAGTTCAAGAGCCTTGCGATATTCTTGCTCTGCTTGGTCAACGCGATTGAACTTGTGTTCGTTGATGTAGCCTAGCAAATTGTGTGCCATTGAGTTAAATGGGTCGAGAGTGATGGCCATCTGTACTTGACGCAAAGATTCTTCTACGTTGCCTGCGCGCAAGTCAGCTAAACTGAGAAGCTCTCGCCCACGAGAAGAGCTGTCATCGTTGAGTACTGCTCGGCGTGCGGCATCTAGCATTTCTTTGTAACGACCTTGCTGATCGTATAATTGAGCTAGGGTAATATAACCTTCGATTGTGCCGGGGTTAGCCTTTGTTGCTAGTTCGAATTCATGAATGGCATCCCAGGTTTTGTTTTGTTCTACCAGCTGATTGCCCAGGCGAACGTGCTCGACATAGGCTGAGAAATCTAGAGCGCCAGCACTTCCACTGGCAAGCGAGCGAGAGCCGGCTGAAGTGGAAGTGCTGGCAATTAGGCCGTCGCCTAGAAGGGTGGTGGGGGCTTCTCTGTTGACAGTCGGTGGTGTTGATAGCAATAGGCTGGGCCCCGAGAAAACACCGGCCATCACCGGGGTTTGTACCTCGCCTTTGTCTTTCAATACGGTTGACTGCACCTTGCTGCGCATTAGATTGAATGCTTGTTCAATGTTACTGCCATTGCTGCCTTCTTTTGAGGCTGTTTCTCTTAAGGCATCAATGAAATAGCGAGTGAAATAACTGTTATGCAGGTCGTCTGACTCCCAGGCTTTTTGATCTGGTGCACTCGATGTAATTACCAGTGAACCTACTCCTTGAGCGGCTGCATGGCTATCAACGTTTGTTCGCACAATACCTTTGTGACCTAGCTGGGCACCAGCACCGCTATAACATGTGTCGAGCACCAAGACGATGCGATTTGTATGCACTCGTTCTTTGATCATGCGTAAGAGTTGATTCATTTCGATGCCTGTGGCAAATAGTTTGCGCACTTGGGTATCGTAGGCAACAACGTAATTGACGCCGCGAATGTCGGCACCAGCTGGAGAGCCATGGGTAGAAAGATAAATTACAACCAGATCTTTAGGATTGGCTGCATGGGGCAAAAATGAGTCACCGAGGGCGTCCATGATATTTATTTTTGTGGCGTTTCGATCGAGCAATAGGCGCACATGGTCTGGCTTGAATTTGCCTTGAGCAGGATCAACTAGATAGTCGTAGAAATCGCGGGCGTCTTTGCTTGAATATTTGAGCTTGGGAATACTTGGGTCGACAAAGTCGCCAATACCGATGACCACAGCCCATTTGTCTTCAATTGGTGCTGAGAGGTTCGGGCCTGCCGTCTTGGCCTGGGCTGGCAATTGAATGGTTTCAAGAAAAATCAAGCTTGTAGCTAGAAGCAAGGCTAGGAGTGCGGTTGGCCAGTTATTGCGATTTCTCATTGGTTCGATAGTTCTTCGGAGGGGGCAACGACAAATATATTCATATGATGAACAATCGAGGCGGCAGAGCGCATGAACGGTTTATCATATGGTGACAATTATGGTGGCGATTATGGTGGCAATGAATATTGTTTAATGCAGCGACTAGCCCAGCTCCGACCAACAGGCTGCACGTTCCAGTGGGAATTCGCTTTGAGTGCACAAGGTGCGCCAATTGTTGTCTTTCTTGGCCTGTGCCCTTAAACGAGAAGGACGTCAAGCGCTTAACAGTGGCTCTCCAGTGCTCTGAAGCAGAGCTGCCCGTGAGCTTCTTGTCTCCTGCTGAGAGACAGGCGGGGCTGGCAGGCTTTAGTCGAGCCCTAGAGAAGCGGTCTGATGGCCGCTGCTCTTACTTGAGCGATTCAATTTGTACTTTACAAGATTTAGCTAAGCCTTCTATGTGCCAACTTTTCCCTTATTCATTTATCGATACTCCTGAGGGCACTTTTGTAGGTCTGAGTTTTGCTAGTACTGGGGTTCTGCAGAATAGTGGGCGGCTTCTACAAGAGCAGAACGATCAACTGCTTGATGTTCTCAGTCTCTTTCGTGAGCTTTTCCCCCATCTCCAAGAAGAAACTACAAAAGGCTTTGAGAACCTTCAGCTGTTTGAAGGTGTGACTTTAACTTACGGGCAGTTTCAAATAATGGAGGCACCTTTGCTCCACGATTTAGTTGAAGCTGTCTCTCGGCCTGGTCGAAGTGCTTTGAGCTTGTTAGGAAGTTTTCACCAAACCATCGCTCAGCTGGTGCCGAAGGAGAGCTGGCGCAGTCGCCTGCCGGGCTCGGAGGCAAGACCGAGACAGATTGATTTGTTTATACTTGATGCATTAGCTCGCGCCTATGTTGACCCACTGTCAAAAAATGATCTGCTTGATGACAAACTAATTGCCCAATCTGTGTCAAATAATTTGCAGTCGCCGCCAGTTGGTTTCAAGCTGCAAATAAGCGGTGCTAGCTACTCGGTTGTTCAGTTACTCGATAATAAACTTGGTGCGCTCGATGATGCTTGTGAAAACTTGCTGCTGCGTTTTCTCTATGTGCGCATTTTTTCTAAGATGTATTTTGGCCCTGGCTTTTCGGCGTTATCTCTCTTGGCCGGTCTCGGACACTTAACTGTGATGCTAGTGTTAGTTAGACTTTTGGCCAAAGCGCGCAAGCTGAATGATCTAGCAATGGGGCAAGAAGAAAGCCCAGAAGCAGATTTGAGCTGGTTAGCTGAGGCTGTCAGGCAGATTGATAGTAAGCTCACTAGTGCCAGATATGGTGCCAATACTCGGGCCATGCTAGAAATTTTATTTTTAGATCAGCAACGAGTTCAGCGCTTAATTGATCTCGCCGCCTGAGATTGTCAAGCAATTTGCGGGTAGATTTAGTTGTGACAGGCAAGAGCCGAATGACTTAACGACTTAATCACTTAAGGTATCATAGCTAAATGCCGGAAGTACCCGATAACGTTCCAATTTACATTTCCTCCGATTTCGCCGACGCCGACGATGACGATAATACTGCGGCTAGCGAGAACACGCTTAAACCTGCTTCCTCTAGTGCTTCTTCGCGTGAATCGTTGCTAGAAGACCGCTCAGCTGCAGCTTGGCAGCCCTATCTCCCGTCGCAAGTACCCCTAGTTAGAGGGGAGGAAGCAGAACTCGATGTATCTGCTCAGTCTGATTCTACTGCTACGACTTTGTCGCCGACAGCTATAACGAGCCCCAACCTCGGTTCTTCCTGGCAAAGTAGCAAAGGCAAAACTATTTTAGTAGCTTTGGCTTCTGCTAATCTATTTGCCTTTGGCGTGTGGGCTGGCTTCTATCTAATTCCGCACGAGCCCATCAATTCAAGTTTAAAGCCGAATTTGCCAAATTTATTCGCAGACCCTAGTAAGTCTGAACACTCTGCTGTCAATGTTATTGCTGATGTGGCGGCGAAAGCCAATCCGTCTGTTGTCACAATTGATATTAAGTTTGCCCCAACACAACTTATTGAAAATGGCAGCAGCCATGTGATACCGCCAGCGGAGGCATCTGGTCTGATAGTTCGATCTGACGGCTACATCTTGACCAACTCTCATGTGATTCACCGCGATAGCGATATTAAGGTGACACTGAATGATAAGCGAGTGTTTGATGCACGTTTAGTGGGTAGAGACGACTTCTCTGATCTTGCTGTTGTAAAAATCGATGCCAGTGCTTTACCTGTTCTTAAGTTCGCCGATTCAAAAACCGTCAAACCTGGTGATTGGGCCATTGCCATCGGCTCACCTCTCGGATTTGATCATACTTTGACTGTGGGTGTTATTAGCGCCATAAACCGCTCTCTTTCTGATTTTAAAAATAGAGTTGATTTGATACAGCACGATGCCGCTTTGAATCTTGGTAATTCAGGTGGCCCTCTGCTAAACATAAATGGTGAAGTGATTGGCATCAACACAGCTGTTCGTAGTCAGGCTGTATGCATTGGTTTTGCTACTCCTTCTGATGTTGCTGGCGAAGTTGCTCGACGTTTGATAAGCGACGGTCAAATACCCAGGGCTTATCTTGGTGTATACATGGAAGATGTTGACCCTGAGCGTACTCGCTCGTTGACGTTGCCATCGCATCCAGTGGCAGTGAAAATTTCTAGATTGGCTGCTGGTGGTCCGGCAGAGAAGGCTGGCATGAAAGCTGGTGACATTATTTCTAAGATCAACGGCATTGCCGTAAAGTCTAAGAGAGAGGTGCGTGAGTTAACCCAGGCTAGCAAACCAGGTGATCGCGTCAACATTGTTGTACAACGCGAAACTAAGAACTTGCCAATCACTGTAGTGATTGGTGATCTGGCAAAAGATAGTCCAGAATTCTAGTTTTCACTTTATTGTTTGGTAGAAACAAATGAAACTGTCTGAAAGAGAATGTATACCTTGTCGAGGTGGAGTTCCGGCCCTCCCTGGCGAAGAGTGTCTTGCCCTGCTGGCCGAGCTAGAGGGGTGGAAGATTGTTGATGGGTTACTGACCAAGTCATATAAGTTCAGGGATTTTCGCGGGGCTTTAGAGCTGGCCAATTTAATTGGTGACCTAGCCGACAAAGTAGATCATCACCCTGATTTACACGTCTATTGGGGAGTGCTTAAAGTAGATATTTTTACTCACGCAATCAAAGGATTAACTGAGTCAGATTTTGTTCTGGCCGCTAAAATTGATCTCTTGAAAGACTGATCTCTTGAAAAGTTAATGGGGTTTCGTTGCCATGTAGTAAACAGCCCCAGCAATCGCTATCAGTATGAGTACGATCAACCAGATTGGCACAGCAGGAATATTGTACATTTCTGCTTTCTCTGGTGCTGGACGCTTCAAGCCTTTACCGCCAGGGCTGCCGGCCACTAGTGAATTGGGAGCTGGTCCGCGCTTTTCGCCAGGCCCAGGAATAGCATCAAGCTCGCCCCATTTTTCGCCGTTACTTTCGTGAATCGGTTTCGGCGTAGGCACTGCAGTTTCTAAAGTTGCTTTTGGTGTGGGGATGGCGTCTAAATCGCCCCATTTTTTTCCGCCTGGTGCTTCTGCTTCAACTTCAGCGGCAGCAAGTGGTGCTGGATTAACAGCTGCGGTCGGCTGTGGTGCCACTGGTGCAGGAGCTGCTGCGGTCGCACCTGGTGAACCGATAGAATCGAGGTCGCCCCATTTGTTGCCTTCACTTCCACCGTTACCGCCACCATTGGTGGTCGCTTGGGAGGCAATACTTTGTTGAGGAGATTGTTGTAAGTCGAGATTGGGGCGCGAACCGGCCGTTACTGCGAGGTGAATTTCACCCGTTGTTTCTTGGGCTCGTGCAATTGGATTGCTGGGAGAGGTGGCTGGCTGAGCTACAGGAGCGGGAGCCTGGGCTACAGGAGCGGGAGCGGGAGCCTGGGCTACAGGAGCGGGAGCTGGAGCCTGGGCTACAGGAGCAGGAGCTGGAGCCTGGGCTACAGGAGCAGGAGCTGGAGCCTGGGCTACAGGAGCAGGAGCCGGAGCTGCGGGAGCGGGAGCCGGAGCCTGGGCTACAGGAGCAGGAGCCGGAGCTGTCGGAGCAGGAGCCGGAGCCGGAGCTGTCGGAGCGGGAGCCGGAGCTACTGGCGCGCCTGGAGCTGGAATCGCATCTAGATCGCCCCATTTGCTGGCTCCCGGTTGACTTGTTGGAGCTGTACCTGGAGCCGGAGCTGCGGCTGGAGATGCTGCCTGAGGTGGTGCCGCTACTGGTGCGCTCACCTGTAATTTTGCCACAACAATTTTAAGTTGATTGGCCCAACTTTGCGGATCAAGAAAATCAAGGGCACCAAGATTTACAGAAGCTCTAACCATATCGGCGTCGAGGGAACTCTTGCTCACCACAACCGGTAGCTGGGGATAAAGTTGCCGAGTTTCAGCCAGCAGGTTGAGGCCTTCCACAGGCTCATCATCAAGGTCAATCCAGAGTAGTTTTGTGCCAACTTTGATCGCCTGTTCAACTGCTCTACTGCCGTCGCTCTTTGAGACGGTGGCAATGTATTTCAAGCCTGGTTCGTTCTTAACCAGTCCTTCCAAAATCTCTTGCTTGGCATCGTCGCCATCACAGACTAGCAAGGTAGGAATGCTCACGATTGAAATCCTTTCAGTGAAATAGTGCCCATAGTCTACACCTTATTTAATGCACTTTTAGCGACCAACAGCCGCTTGTGCAACATTGCTATCAAGTGGGAAGCCAAGCAGTCTGCCGCTGGTGTCGATCATGCGCTTGCGCATTTCATCTACAGGCATAGTATTTAACTCTATGTCTTTGTACATAGAAAGTAGCTGCATAGTAGACATTAGGCTCAAGTGTTTCTTGCTGGCGAATTCTTGCAGAGCAGGACTAAAATCTGGTTCAGAACGTTCAGAAGGATGCTTCGATGACCAGGTCTGAGCTATCAAAATGCCTTTTGGTTCTGTCTCATATTCATCCCAGAACGCAATCACTGATTCCGCCAGTTGAGCAACTTCTGTTCTGTTGGCACCACCTGTGCTGTGCACCACTCTGGCGATAGCTTCGACTTGATCGCCTCGCGATAGCCACAATTCATTGATATTGGTCCTAGACTGTTGTACTTGCCAACCCAGGCGGCTCAATACATCTTGAGTACTGCTCATGAGGGCAACGTTTTCGCCAGTCAACAATATGAGCTTGAGTGTTTCAACTGCGCTAATTCTGGCTTCTACTGAACTCAGGCGCGCCTGCATTTGTTTTATTTGCTCAGCCATCTGGTTGTGTTCATTTTTGAGCAGATCAATAAAGGGGAAGGAGAATTGCTCGCACCAGGTTGAAGGAGCAGTCTTTGTCATTTCTTCCATCTTCTTTATAAGTTCCTTTGGCGGTGTAGGTGTTGACATGTGATCTACAGGTAGAGCCGACTCAGAGTGTGCAGGCGGTTCTGGGTGACTTTCTGTCTTGTGGTTGCCATCGCCATTGGTGCTTGCCGATAGCGGGGCGACAAGAGCTGAACTTGGTGAATTGAGAGCAGGTGAGGCTGGTTCGTTTGTAGCCGACATGCTGGTTGATGCCGCTGTCTGAGCGGGAGTCGGCACTGGCTCTGGAAGCGCATCTGGCATCGGAGCTTGAACTTGTGCCTGAACTGGGTTGACTACAGGTAGTGGCGAGGCTGGCACTTCCTGTATTTCTGCGGCCGCTGGTGCGCTCGGAGCAGCCAGGGCTGCTACTTGATGTTCTGCTACTAGAGGAGAAAGGGCCATAGCTGGTGCCTCTTCTGGCATCGGGTGCGGAAGGGGTGGAGCCGAAGTCGAGAGCGGGAGGGCCATCGATGGAGGGGCGTCTGCAGCTGGTATAGATGCTGGCGGGCTCACTGGACTTATTGGGTTCGCTGGGTTCTGTGTCCTAAGCGCCTCTTGTGGAGAAGGTATTGGCCTGTCTATTGCTTTTGCTAGCCGAGTAATTTCGGCTAGATCTTTGGCCGCTTGGGTTTGCTCTTCTTCAAATGAAGTGAAAGATGTGTTCATGGTCTCCTCTGGGGCGGCAACTGGTGTTGTAAGGCTATCGATCTTCAGTTCATCTTTTACCGTCGGTGTTTCTATTGCAGGCTTATCGGCGCTGACTGGAGCATCTAGTCGAGGCGCTCCAAAAGTATCTACTAGAGAGCGAAGGGTCGAAGGCGAATCTTCACTGTTGACTACTGGTGGCTTAGGAATGCCTAAGAATATCTCGGGTTCAGGCTGTGGAGCCGGTGGTGCCTCTTGCTGCACAGGTGGCGGTGAAGTGATCGGTTGCGGCTCTGGTTCTATATTTCTAATTTCAGCAGGTAAGATTGATTCTGGCTGATATTCACGGGCTGCAGGATCTTCTTCAGTTAGGAACTCAAAGGTTTGGCGGAACTCTTCCATCGTTTTGGTGGCTCGCTCAGCTTCCATTCGTTCTAATTCTTTGGCGGCTAGCTCTTCAAGTGCTTTTTTGGCGCTTTCTTCATAGCTACTGCTAGGTGCGTTAATTGGTTCAGGTTGTTTATCGTCAGTAGTAAGATAGCGGTCAGTATCGAGCCAGTTCTTCTCGCTACCTTCAGCACCGGGCCTGAGCACCGAATCTAAATCGAGCGAGGCAGCCTCAATTTCGGCTCTCTCAATTTCGGCTGGAGTAAGGGCGATTTTCACTGCCGGTTCAGTTGCTAGTGGCTGCTGTACGTTTCCTTGTCCAAGACCTAGTCCAGCTCCTAAAGCTCCGGCCTCTAGTGATTCCATGAGCAGAGAAGCCTGTGAATTTGCTGGTTCTGCCGTGCTAACGAAATGAGATTGACTTACTGGGCTTGACACCACGTCAGTGATTTCAGAACCAATTGGTTCTAATACGTCATTGTCATCAGTGGCACCAAATTCAAGGCCTTTGAGAATGTCAGAAATGCGCTGTTTCGGATTGGCTGCGCTTACTGAGTTTGGATCTCGTGTTGCGGTTTCAATTTGATTGGCTTGCTCAACCAGTTGCCGGGCTGTTTCGGCAAACTGTGAAAGATCCATTTCAGCAGTTGCTTTTTTTAGTTCAAAATTATTTACCATAGCCAATTCAGGAGCGGCAGTTTGACTTGCTGCATTTGACACTGATTCTACCGGTTCAGATATGACATCGGTGCTTAGTTCGATCGCCTCCATTGCTTGGAAGGCGTCAGGCGTTTGCTTGCTCGCTTCAGCTGAGACTGAATTGAGTATTTCTTCAGCAGTTAGGGCCGGTGAGGGAGCCGTTGTTGCTGGTGTGCTGAGAACGGCAGCACTAGTAAATTCTTCATCGTCATCAAAGGGGTCGAGGGCATCTGATGAGAATAGTCCTTTCAGTGCGCCCTTCGGTGCTTGCTTCGCTTTGCTCGCTGCTTCACTGGCAGGGCTAGCGGCTGGCTCTGTTGCCTCCTCGGTTTTCTTTTGATGATTGGCAGCTAAATTTGCCATGATTTCTTCTAATCGCGCTTCGTCCATAGTATGGTTAGGAACCTTTTCAGAATTGAGTGGGGCTTCGTCTGGGGCAGATTGAGCAACAACGACAGAGCCATCTTTAATGAAGCCTTTGTTGATTGCTTCTTGGTACCATTTGTTAACGCAAACCATGAGCACACGATCGAAGTCTGGCGAATAAGGAGCGGGCAAGAAAATCACTTTGCCGCCGTTATCGCCGGCCCAAAACTGTGCTGAAATACACTTCTTTTGGGCAGCGGTAGCTAATACTGAATAATTGGAAGAGAGGAAATCAGTGCGAATAATGGTGTTCCATTCGATGCCTGATTGATCTAAGTATTCAAACACTTCTGAAGTGTTGCCTTCGTCAGTGGTTTCTATTACACGACCATGGCTGAGAGCACTCATCTGTCTGCTGCCTGTGCCGTCGGGGCTCTTGCTGGCAGGGGCATAGACTGATAGCCAGTCATAGTTGTCTACTGAAATACTGGGGCCGGCTAAGACAAATGGTCTACATAAGAAGTAGATTAATAGGCCTCCCTGCGAGAGGAAAGGAATTAATTCTTCAAGGCGGGCATCAGACTCATTTATTAGTTCTTGGATTAAAGAGTCATCGGGAACGTTAAGTTGGTTTACACCTTCTTCAAGAAGTTGGTTTATCCTTCGTGTTGGTTCTGGACCCTTGTCAAATAGATGAAGCAAGCTGACAGGATTAGCAATAATTACTTGGTAATTGTCGAGAGATTTAGCCCGGCCCAAATTGAGGTGTGATTCTTCCCCAAAGCCAGGACAGTTAAGCCTTAGAACCTTCTCCCTCTCGATACTTTTCATCATCCTCACCTTTCCTAGCCAAGTTTTTGCCGACTCGTGTGAAATCGGGGTTACTCAGACTAACTCCCAGATTCATATACCCACAATTACTATGCCAAACCTTTGCCTAAATCAAAACAGGGGTGCGGTTGTCAAGTTTGTGCTGCTGATAAACAGAAAAAAAAGAGACACTGTTAAGCAGTGTCTCTTTGCTGTTGAATTAGCTTTTAATTTATTCGAGTTCGGTATCTAAGCTGAAGGAAGCTTTGCTGAAAGGTTTTTCAACACAGTTGCTGAAGGCGTTTTTGCCGCCGTAGTAGCAGCCTTCGCCAGTTCCTACAATCAAGCCGAAAGGCATGCCGAGCACTGCACCCATCATCATCGGAGGAATGTGCTCTTTGCCACCGATATTGTCAGCGAAGCTGCCGCTGAATTCGATACAACGATTGGAAGCGCGACGGACAATCGCAACAGGAATGCCAACGGCTAGGCCTGAGGCAACACTGGCTGCTCTTACTGGGAGCAGTACAGCAGCTTTGGCCATTGATTTGGCCTCATCAGCCATGGCAGGACTAGCACCACAAACGCTAGCGAACACAGCTAAAAGTGCTAGTTTGGCAGCGCGTACTTTAAAACTCTTCACTTACTTTCCTCCACTCCAGAATTGGTTACATTCTTCATTCAACTCAGCCTTTTAGCTGAGACTTTCAATTGAGGCTTTCATTTGAGGCTTTCTTTTGGGACCATCAAGCGAAACTTTCTATCGACAATAGTGGCTCATAATAGCATTGCAACTGTTTAAAGAATGGCCAGTCCTGTAAGATCCTTGTAGTCTCTGGGTAGGCTCTTGGTATTTTCAGAGTAGATCTCGCTGCCAAGCGAATCTTTTTATATCTAATATATGCCTTTTGTGATCAAAATAAGAATATGACCAAGAACGACGAATCAGCTAACTGTTCTAATAACGATCTTAATAGCGCTTCAAATAACCAGGCTATTAACCAGCCTGTTACTCAATATCATCGTAAAGGCTTCGGCTTGAAAGATGTGGTGGAAGTTGAACTGAAAAAGGTTTACGAATCAGATCTAATCGCTAAGCTGAGAGCCAGTGGCAACGTTATGACCGTTAACGATGTCACCATAAAATTAGCCGAAGCTTTTGGTTTTTGTTGGGGAGTTGATCGGGCCGTTTCAATGGCTTATGAGGCTAGACAACATTTTCCTGATAGAAGAATCTGGATTACCAATGAGATTATTCATAATCCTATTGTTAATCAAAATTTGCGCCAAATGGGCATTGAGTTTTTGCAGACGGCTGATGATGGTACCAAGGACATCGATAGAATCGCTCAGGGCGATGTCGTGATTTTGCCGGCCTTTGGTGCTTCTGTTGAAGAATTGAAATCGCTGGAAGAGCGTCAGTGTGAAATAGTTGATACCACTTGTCCCTGGGTTTCACGGGTGTGGAATCGGGTGATCAACTATGACAAAAAAGATTTTACTGCCATTATTCACGGTAAGCCTAATCATGAAGAGACCGTTGCCACTGCCTCGCGTGCTGGCACTTACTTGATTGTGCAAAATTTAGCGCAGGCGGAATGGCTGAGTAATTACATTCTTAATGGTGGCAGTAAAGAAGAATTCTTTGCCCGTTTCGACAAAGCTCTCTCTCTCGACTTTGACCCTGATGTCAATTTGGTGAAAATCGGGGTGGCCAATCAGACCACTATGTTTAAGGGCGAAACCGAGCAAATCGGCAAACTATTTGAAAAAACAATGCTTGCTAAGTATGGTCCCAAGGAGCTTGATCAGCATTTTCTTAGCCCTGGTGACACGATTTGTGATGCTACTCAAGAGCGCCAAGACGCTATGCTCAATTTAGTAGAAGAGAAATTAGACTTGATGCTCGTGATTGGTGGATTCAATTCATCAAACACCGGCCATTTGCAAGAAATAGCTCACAAGAGAGGCGTGCCTTCATACCATATCGATGGCCCAGGCTGTGTTGGTCCGGGCAATGCTATTAGGTATAAGGCTGAAAATGGCGAACAAGAAACCAAAGAAATGTTTTTTCCACTAACTGGACCGGTGACAGTTGGTGTCACTTCTGGTGCTTCTACTCCCGATCAAGTCGTCGCTGACGTGCTAGAGCGTTTGTTTGCTCTTCGGGCCCAGTAGATCGCAGATGTTAGATATTAAATCTATTAGTGATACTATTTAGTCTATTACTATCAGCTGTGAAGTGAAGTGGACCTCCCGAACAATATCTTCATGCGTACACTGCGGCGAGAGCCTGTAGAACGAACTCCAGTGTGGCTTATGCGCCAGGCTGGGCGTTATCAACCGGAGTACCGAGCGATTCGCGCAAAAATGAGCTTCCTTGAGCTTTGTCATAATTCTCAAGTGGCAGCTGAAGTGACGGCAATGGCCGTAGATATGTTACAAGTCGATGCCGCTATCATTTTTGCCGATATTCTGTTGCCTCTCCAATGCCTCAATGCCGGTCTTCGCTTTGCTCAAGGCGATGGTCCGGTGATTGATAATCCTATTAGAATGGCGGCAGATGTAGATAAACTAACGAGCTTTGATATGGAAGAAGGCCTAGGCTATGTTTTTCAGTCAATCAAACTATTTGTGAAAGAGCGGCCTCTAGTGCCTCTTATTGGCTTTGCTGGTGCTCCTTTTACTCTTGCCTCTTATCTTATAGAGGGGGGCTCGTCCCGCAATTTTGAGCGTACCAAAGCCTTTATGTACTGCGAACCGAAAGCCTTTGCCAACCTCATGTCAATTTTGACTGAGATGACTATCTCTTACTTACTGGCTCAGGTTGCCGCTGGTGCTCATTGCTTGATGTTGTTTGATAGTTGGGTCGGAACACTCAGTCGTGAAGATTACGAGAGCTTTGTGTTGCCCTATTCAAAAAAAATATTTGCGGCTCTAGAAAATGCTGCTCCTAGTATTCATTTTGGTACTGCTACTGGTGGCATGCTCGATTTGATTGCTTCTGCCGGCTCTACAGTTGTTGGTGTAGATTGGCGCATGGACTTGGCTGCAGCCTGGCAAATGATTGGCGATAAGGCCGTACAGGGCAATCTAGACCCTACAGTTTTGTTGGCTGATCGGCCCTTAATTAGAGAACGCACTCAACTAGTGTTGAATAAAGCTGGTGGGCGCCCTGGACACATTTTTAATTTGGGCCACGGTATTGGTAAAGATACACCGGTTGATAACGTTAAGTATCTAGTTGAATTGGTGCGTGAGCTCTCCACTAGAGCATTGGTCTAAGAGTAAATATTGATGGGGCAACCAGACAATTTACAAGGTGCACAAAAGCTGACAAGAGTGACAAAAATTGTCATTGTTGGTGGTGGCATTAGCGGCCTTACTTGTGCCTTCAAGCTTTCTCAGTCTGAGCTATTCACTAGTGGTCTTTTGCACATTACTGTCCTAGAGAATAGGTCGCGCTGGGGCGGAATAATTGAAACAAAGATCGTGGACGATTGTATCGTTGATAGTGGGCCCGATTCATTTATTACCAATAAACCAGGAATGCTTACTCTTTCGCGGGAGCTAGGAATTGAATCTCGCATCATTACTGTTAACCAACAAAATCGTGGTGCGTTAGTTGTTAGCAAGGGCAAGCTTGTTCCTCTTCCGGCCGGATTTATCATGCTGGCACCTAGTACATTGACCAGCTTCTTCCAAAGCTCTGTCCTCAGCTGGTCGGGGAAAATTCGATGTGCATTAGATCTTGTGCTGCCGCCGAGAAAAGATCTTGCCGATGAGAGTTTAGCTGCTTTCGTGCGCAGACGATTTGGTCAAGAACTGCTTGATAAATTGGCACAACCAATGGTGGCAGGAGTCTACGTCGGCGACGCAGAAAAACTATCTGCTGCCCATGTTGCTGCACGATTTGTCGCAATGGAGCGCACTACTGGTAGTGTAATTCGAGGTCTCTGGGCTGAACGAGAGGCTTCGGCGACAGAGGCTAATTGCCAGGTAGATGCAAGTGGAGCGCGCTACAGTTTATTCGCTGGCTATGATCAGGGCATGGCTGTTGTCGTAGATACCCTGGTAGGAGCTTTGAGCAAGAAAAATATTGATTTGCAGTTGAACACCAGTGTAAATGCAATAAGCCAGAGCGTCGATCCTTCTGCTCACTTTACTGTGTCTTCTTCTACTTCTTCTTCTACTTTTCCGGGGGTCTGGCAATGCGATCAGGTTGTATTAGCTACGGCCCCCAAAGTTTCCAGTGCCCTTCTTGCCGATTTGAACGCTCCTTTGAGCAAGCAACTAGGTAAAATTTCATCCGCCTCTTCTGCCGTCTGCAATTTCGTTTTCCAGCGCAAAGATATTGCTCATCCTCTCAAAGCTTTTGGTGCGGTGGTGCCTGAAGTTGAAATGGTTGAGCATAAATTGTCTCTTGTCGCTTTTAGTTTCGCTAGTATCAAGTTTGTTCGCGCCCCTGAAGACAAAGTTATTGTCAGAGCTTTTCTGGGGGGTGTGAAGGGCTCTGCTGTGCTTGAGAATAACGACGAACATTTAATTCAGCTGGCCCTGGCTGATTTGACTAGATTAATCGGCCTGACTGGTAAGCCTCTGTACCAAGCTGTCCATCGCTGGGCCGATTCTATGCCGCAGTGCGAAGTTGGTCACGATAAATTGATTGCTGAAATTGAAAATAACTCATCAACCCCCGGTTTACACTTAATTGGAGCTTATTTGCATGGAGTGGGTCTGCCAGATTGTGTTGACAGTGGCTATAAATGTGCTGAAAATGTCCTTAAAATCATGGCTGATCGCTGCTTTGAGAATTCACAAGTTGCAACTTAGAAAATTGCGTGTATAACTAATCTATGACTGTGCAGCCAAACTCTTCAAAGACCGGTGCGGGGCGCGATGCTTCTAGCTCAGATCGGCAAGTTGAACGCAAGAATTCTTGGGTAACTGTTAAAGGCGGCCCTGTCATTGCCGTTATTGATATGGGTACCAATTCTTTTCATATGATTGTCTGTCAGGCCAGTCCTGATAAAGACCACTTTGAAGTTTTAGCTAAAGTCAAAGAAGCCGTTCCCTTTTTTCGTCGCTCCTTAACCGCCCATTACATAGATGAGCCGGCTATGAGAGCTGCCGCCCGCATTTTGCGTGATATGAGCAAGAAAGCAAAAGAAAGGGGGGCTAGCACTATTGTTGCTGTTGCCACTTCGGCCGTGCGTGAGTCAAAAAATGGAGAAGAGTGTCTGCGGCGCATTCGCCAAGAGCTCAAAATTGATGCCCGCATGGTCTCTGGTAAAGAAGAAGCAAGGCTAATTTATTTAGGTGTGCTGTCTAGTCTTAGTTCTGTTCGCTCTAAGTTGAAAGGTCGATTTTGCATTGTCGATATTGGTGGCGGCAGTACTGAGCTAATTGTTGGTGACCGCGGCCAAATTTATTTTGCCGAGTCTTACAAGCTTGGTGCAGCAAGGCTTTCACAGCGCTTTTTTAAGCGTGGTGTAGTCACGCGTGACTATATCCGCGAATTACATGATGAAGTTAGGGGTGTGCTCCGTCCATCTGCTAATGGTATTGCCAATAGTGGAGGGTTTGAAACACTAATTGGTACTTCCGGTACGATCCAAGCCTTGGCCAAGCTAGATAGAGTGACTTGCGGCGCTCCCCATGCTGAGTTGAATGGCTGGACTATTTCCATCGACCGCTTGAAAGAGCTAGTCGCTTATCTTGAGACTGCTGCCTTGAGGGGTGAGAAGCCTAAGGGCGTCAGTAGCGATCGCAATGAGACTGTGCTGGCGGGTTCTATTGTTTTGCTTGAATCTATGATTTCTCTTGGTGTTAAGGAAGTCTCTGTTTGCACTGCAGCCCTAAGAGAAGGGGTTGTGGTTGATCGTTTCTTGCAAACTGGTTGGCTTGAAGCTGGCCTCACGGTTCATCGCGATCCGCGCTCCAAGAGTGTGCATAACCTTCTAGAGAAGTATCACGGTACGCTTGAACATGCTCAGCAGGTAGCATATTTATCACAGCTACTTTTCACTCAGACCCGCGGAATATTACACAATTATCCTGAAGATATTGGCCACCTGCTTTGGTCTGCGGCAATGTTGCACGATGTCGGTATGTTTATTGGTCGCAATGGTCACCACAAGCATTCCTACTATCTAATTAAAAACGCTGGGCTGCTTGGACACTCCGAAGAAGAAGTAGCGTTGATTGCCAGTATTGCGCGTTACCACCGTGGTTCAGAGCCGAAAGTCACCCACGAAGCCTGGTATAGCCATGATCTCGAAGGGCGAAAAATTGTCTATGACTTAGCATCTTTTCTTCGCATAGCTGAGGCTCTAGACCGCAGTCATAAGCAAGTCGTTAAAGATCTGCGAGTAATTGTTAGTGCTTCCAGCAAAGAAGGGCAAAGTGGCAGCCTCAGTCTCTTCCTCAATCTGCATGAGAATAGTCATTGTCAGTCTGAGATTTGGGCCTTAAATGAAAAGAGATCGTTCTTTGAGAATCATTTTCAGACAAAACTTGAAGTTCTAGTAGATGCCGGCGTAGCCTTGGCACAGGCTGATTGACACTCTCAGATATACTCATATAGGTTGTTAGTGTGAAGCTGCTTTCTTGGTCTGCGCCAGCTTGATGTTTAAGGTCTCAGCGCTTTCTTTTACGTGCTGGAGACGGCGCTGCAGTTTCTTTGCCGTCAAGCTGTTGATTACAGATTTTGGTACTGGCATGCCTAGATCAAGGCTGGTTGAAAGTTCAAGGGTAGTTTTGCCATCGCTGGTTGGCGTAAGAACCCAACTACCTTCCATGTGTTTGAAGCGGTCTGATTTGATCAGCTTGTAGTCGATGCGCTCAAGTGGCACTTCTTTGTTTTGCATTTCGCAGACTGCAGAACCAAAAACTGGTATTAGCACCATTTTTTGCTCAAGCACATATTCGTGTTCACCTGGCACAATAATCTTGCTATAGGCCAGGTCAGGATCATGCTTTCGCTCGTCATGAACGGCTTGCCATACGACTTCTTTGGCAGCATCAATGCAGATAGAGGCCTTGATTCTCTCAGGCTTATTCGCCTCAGGCTTGGCCAAGCTTACTTGGGGAATGGCAGCGAGGATGCAGCCACAAACAAAGGCTAGTGTGATTTTTGTAATTTTTTTTCTACTCACAATATTCTTGCTCACAACATTCTTTTCATTGGTTGCAAAGAGTATATCACTTAGACGCCAATGGGGAAGAATTTTGGCACAAGGCGACGCCATTTGAGTTTTGCAGCATAATCTTTGTATTTGTCGCCAAAGGTTTTCACTAATAGTTCTTCTTCATACTTGGCTCGGCGCAGCCAGAGTGGTGCAACGACAAACAAAGCAAAGGCAAGACTGAGGGGCGAGAGGCCTGCTATTGATGCACCAACTAGTGATTGAATTATGCCTGAATAGGCTGGATGCATAACAAAGCCAAGCAGACCGGAATCTTTTACTTCCTGTCCTTCTAGCAGTTCAGCGTCGGTGGAGAAAGCTTCACCTAGTGAATACCAGCCGCCAATCATAAAGACAAAGCCGGTTAGCATTTCTAGAACCCCAAGCCAGGAGATTATCTGTAGCGCTCCGCTGGGCTCAGCCTGTGTTAGTGAGAGAATCGGAGAAAGGCCAGGCAGGCCGGTAATGACACCATTGAAGACGCCGAAGGCGACTACTATTAGGGCGACGTTGACACCAGATAGCAGCTGGGGAGCCCGCTGAATCAAAAAGTTAGATTCGTAGACAACGCCCTTGCCTCGGCGGGAGAAGCCTTTATATAGAACTGGAAAAGAGAGCGCACAGCCAATTGCTAGAAGACCAAGCACGGTCATCGTCGGCAGGTTGAAGGTCATATTGTTTTTGCTCCCTTGATTGTAAATACATCGTCGGCGAGGCCAACGTTTCCTTTGAAATTGTTCCAGATAGAGTGCGAGCTTAGTTTACCGCCAATGTAGTCCCACCATTCAACTGGCAACATACTCTTGGGGTCAATGGCAACCCTTTTAAAGATTTCACCCTCAAAGTTTGAGCCGTGATATACCTCAAGCATATATACCTGAGATGGTGCGTTGCTGGTAGATTGAACAGTATTTTCGGTGACGCGAGCCACGCAAGAATCTTTTTCAATAAAGGTCTTGAGGGCCTGCGCGAGTGAAGTCAAATCAGAATCGACCATAGGATAACCGTTGGCTGAGCGCAAATAGTCTGAGGATGGTGCCAGATCCACAGTCATGAAACTGAGCGCACCACCTGGTTTAGCCCTAATTTTGCCACCACTTCCCATTACTGCTATTGAGCCTTTGCGAAAGCTGCCTACTTCTTCAAGGCGCATCATTCGTGGCTTCTTGAAGTAAAATTTGCCTTTTTCAATCAGCTTTTTGCCTTTGTAATTGGTCATTTCATACTCAAAGACATAGTCTTTATAACTATCAGCTGCTTTGAGCATGCGATCAATGAAAGGGGCCGCGTTTGTGAAATTGGCGTTGTCGGCTTTGGGTACAGAAGCTGACTCGGAAGCTGACTTTGAAGCTTTACTAGCTTTTTGCCGACTAGCAATTTTGATACTACTGGTGGTGTTAGAGGAAGTATCGGGAGCGGCGCTGCTGTCTAGGGCCGTGCCAATAGTCAAGCCAAGAGATAAGCTCATGGCTGTGACTGTGATAGAGAGAGTTTTTGAAAGAAGGCTTTTATGTCTGCACTTAGTCATTTATTGATTTCCAGAGTCTAATTTAAAAGTGTCCTGTTTCGAAAATGTCCATTGCAAATATGTCTATTTCAAAGGTGTCTACAGAGAGAAGGAGCTTTTTAGAGGTGAGAGCTTCATTACTTTTGTTCTCTCCCTGTCATCTAACATTCGTCTTATCCAGCACTAGTTCTTGTTTGAAGACGCCTTGACCGGAGTAAACGTTCCATTGAATGAGGTATTTCTAAAGTTCCTCTTGGTGGTCGCCTGCGTGATTCCGAGTGCCTCTTG
>JBAYTY010000005.1:0-275912 GCA_041675385.1 Candidatus Obscuribacterales bacterium | reverse complement strand
GTGATATCTAAGTACAAATAGAGAGCGGTTTTTGAACCAGCCCTACAATTGGAAAAGCCCTGACCGAGGTCAAGGCTAGCCGTTTTAAACATTTGAATCAGGTTTGCTGCCAGGCGAATTCCTGAAGACAAATGAATAATAACGGATAGCTCGATGACGGTCAAGCTTGCTTTGCAAAAAATGCAAGGAGCAGAAGACGACCGGAGCATTAGCGGTCCAAGAAAGCCAGACAGGGCTTGAGGATCTAAGACTATCTAAGAAAAATATTTATTCTCTACCGGTATCGCATACGGTGGCTTTGGACATCTGCGTCCTGTTTCCAGAGCGTCAGCCGTCGATTTGCAAGAACTTAAATCAGAAGCGCTGGCGGCCGTGGAATCAAGCTCTGTCAGATTCCCAGATACTTGGAGTGATGTCCAATGAAGGCCGGGGGCTTTACCGGGGCTGTCATTTCGGTAGAGAAACCCGGCACGGCGTTGTTGATATTGACATCAATAGCAAGTATCACAACGCCCCGGAGCTGGCAGAAATCAGGGCTAGATTTGCTGCAGTCGGCTTAGAACTAGGGGCGTGCGTATCATTCGAACGAAAAGTGGCGCTAAGCTCAAAACCATCGTCTGTAGAGGTTTTACAGAAGCCGCTTTTCAGTCGGTTAAGCATTGAACCAAACAGCTCAGAACAGAACTTTTTGTTCAGCCTAACGACCATGAAGTTGTTCAAAAAGTTTGAAAAGCCCATAGGAACTTCTTCTTGTTGTGAACACAGAGACCTGTTTGTTCATCCGCCAGCCAATAAAAAAAGGATGTCAAATAGCTTAGCGCCACTTTCCGTTCCATTGCTACTCGGACCCCTTTTTGCTTGATAGAAAAATTCGGCAACAACGTGGTCGTATTTTGGGTGCCAAGGCATCGGTAAACGCTAAGGGTTACAGTTGCGAGAGGCGTGTCAGCTTGAAAACCCGTGCGGCATGCCCTCTTTTCATCCTTGGTTTACCATTGACTCTGCTGCAAGAAGGGTGCTAGCCATGGCTTTTCGCCGTGATGACAAGTGCAGCTGCTGAGCTTTGACTTCTTTCAGATTTTGAGATAAAGCGAGCTAGCGCCAGCTCTTGACAGCGAAATTATCGAAAGCTTAGCTAGAAAATAGTCTAGTTCTTGAAAATAGGCTGTTTTTGCCTGTCTTAAGTTGTTAGAAATGCATGTATTTCTTTTCTTCTCTATAAACACTCGAATCAAGCAAACAGTAAAAACATATAGCTTCTACCTCTAGCCAACTTACACAGTATCTGTGTCGTCGTTGCATGCTTTTGGACTGAGGTGACTTTTCGTTTGTGTTTATTCGAGATAACCAAGTATTGGCTGCAACTTTCAAACCCTTGAATTTCAGCGGCTAAGCTAACCACAGGAGACCCATCATGTGGAATCCCTTCAGAGTCTTTTTCGTCAAGCAAGATCTGCCGTTAGATGCAAAGAACGCAGACTCCTATTTCGAAAAATTGATCAAATACATTCCCGCTGACATTGTCGCTGCATGGCTTGCCATCGACGGCATTCTCAAAGACCAAACCACCAATCCGCTCTGGTTGGTGTGGAGTGTTTTTGCCTTTCTCACCGTCCTCACGCCCCTCTATATCGTTTACATGAAGACCGACCCGCCTGGCTTTGGCCCCGCCAAGACTTTTCACTGGATGGCGTCAACCCTGGCCTTCGTTGTCTTCATCTTCGCCCTGGGTGGTCCTTTCGCCCTCACCTTCGACTGGTACAGACCTCTCTACGGCACCGTCGTTCTGATTTTGACGACGCTCTTGCTGCCGCTCTTTGAGCGTTTCTTCACCCGGCAGTTGCCCACTATTCCTCCAAAGAAATAGCTCACACAGAAGTAGGAATATCACTATGAGACAAGACAATTACCGCGGATTTGAAGACGAAGCTGACGGCTGTGCTGTTTGCCTTCCTTGCCAAACTCGGCCTATCAAGGCGACCACCGCACAAAACGTCAACACCCTTTTCGGCATTGACGTTTCGCACCACCAAGGCACCATCGACTGGAAGAAGGTCAAAGCTGCTGGCGTTCAGTTCGTCTTTTTGAAGGCGACTGAGGGCGAGACCTATGTCGACAATCTCTACGCCACCAATCGTGCTGGCGCCAAGTCTGTGGGCATCCCCTGTGGTGCCTATCACTTCTTCCGCCCCAAGGCCTCGACAACGGCCCAGATTAACAACTTCGTCAAGACTGTGGCCAAGCTGCAGCCCGGCGATCTTCCTCCGGTGCTCGACATCGAAGTGCCCGAAGACTGGAAAGACATCGCTGTCAAAGCGCGTGTGCAGATGATTCTTGATTGGCTTACGGCCGTCGAGAACAAACTGGGCGTCAAACCACTGGTCTACATCAACAATCCGATGGCCCGCGATGAACTGGCTTCTGCTGCCGAGCTAGGCAACTACAAGCTCTGGCTGGCGCACTACACCGATCGCCCGGCACCTCGTGTTCCTGCCCCTTGGGCTGGTTGGACATTCTGGCAGTACAGTGAGTTGGGGGTTGTAGACGGCGTGCCCTCTAAGACCTGCGATATGAACCGCTTCGCCGGTACAAGTGCAGACCTGCAGCGTTTGCTTGTGCCCGCCAAGAGCGGCCGCATTCGCCGCAAAATCATCAGTATTCTCGCGCGTATTCTGCGGGTTTGACACTGATTGGCTTAAGCAAAGGCTTAAATAAAAAACGGGCGTTTCCGATTGGCGGAGACGCAACAAATAGAAAAACAAAAATCAATGAAACTGCTCAAAATCGTTGCCATTGCCGCATTCGGCCTGGCTGCACTGAGCCCCCTCTTAGCTTGCTCTCCGAGCAGCTCTACTGAACCCACCGGCACAGCAACTAATGTGCCAACCGTGGTCTTACCTGCTGCCTATTGTGTGCCATTGGTGGCGCCAGATGCGGCCACCGGTGAGGCTGGAAGCATTGTCGCCCAGGCTGGCCCTCAGGTCATTGCCAAGGCCGGCGACAAAGTGGTGGCCGTTAAAGGCTCTTATGTCTGGGCCGAGAAGGGCTCACATGTGGATGCTTGCGAAGGTTCGATTGTCATTGCCGACTACGGTTCGACAGTTACTGCCTATGCTGGCTCAAAAGTCGATGCCTACGACGGCTCGCTGGTTACCGCTGAATCTGGCTCTTACGTTGTTACTGAGAGCGCAGATTTGGTGATCGCCAAGCCAGGCTCGCGGGTGGAAGTAGAAATCGAATAAGGCTTAGTTTCAACTTTGGTAGCGTAGTCTCAGGGAAACCTGGGGCTACGCTATTTTTTTTCTGCGTCCTGCTGGACGTGAGAATCGCTATTTTGCTCGTGCCGTTATTTTTTTAATTTTGGCTCTTTTGTCATCTAGTGTTGTTAAATGCTCGGCGGGGCGATTTGATTTGTACCGTGGCAAGAACTTTAGCCCATAGAGAGGCCAAGTATCGTTGCCGGAGTTAGGTCGTCTCCGTTTTGCTCAAGCATGCGACGCCAGCCAAGGTAGTTTGGCAGATAATGTGTTGACACTCCACGGAAGCGCCCCAGCCAGTCTCTAAGGCGGCTGTGATAAGCGTTGATATTCTGGGTGTGAAAGACTCGCCCCTCGGCCTGCGGCCCAGCGCTGGAGTTGAGTACTTGGTGGGCGAAGCCTTCCTCTTTTGCTAAAGTTCTGTAGATGCGCAGCCCGTCAGTGCAGAGCAGTGTACCTTTTGTCATGATTGGAGAAAGAACTGCTTTAATTGATTTTTTGTCGAGGGCTGGTAGTACGGCATCGGTTACGGTGCCATGGCGGTCGCGAACGACAAGCACTGGAATCTGCTCAGAAGACAATCCTCTTCTTGAGGCTTGCCCCCCGCGTTGTCGGGGCGGACGCGATGGTTCGCCTCCGCATTCTGCGCTCTTCGCCTTCTGCCAGGCCTTAGAGCCCTTCTGGCTCTCCAGAAAGAATGTCTCACCCACTTCGACTGGGCCGCTGAATTTTTTGCCTTTGTCGTCGCAAGGTAAGCGGAGCCACCGATGTCGCCAACGAAAGGCTGTTTTGGGTTCTACTCCACAGATCTCTCCTGCCTCCTTCGTGCTCAGTCCATCTTTCATCGTCAAGGCAAATTCAGCCCACGTTTCACGGTGCCCCAGGCGAGCAAGGGGCGAACCTGTGAGAGCATTGCAAGTCTTGCCGCAGCCCTTGCAGCGGTATCGTTGAACACCGCCTTTCTTGCCCCACTTATTTAGCTCTTCAAATTGGCAGTTTGGACATCTCTGATGATTGACTTTGCGGCTATTCACCACTTGTAGCGTGTCATCCAGCGGCGTCTTCTCTGATAACGTCTCAACCACCTTCTGGCGCTGCCGAGGAGTAAGCTCATCCAGTCCATCTATCAGCTTCTTGAATTTGTCTTGGCGCATGCGTGCCCCTCAATCAACAATCTGTCAATATTCTATCTTGATCAACACTGGATAACAATAGAGCTATGCTGCCGACCCGGTAGCCCCTTTTCTGCGGCGATGAGTTATTTGAACGTCGCTTTTATTGCCGGAATAGTTTGAGTGATTGGAATAGAGAGCGTTGGCGTTGCTCTACCTGGAGCAATACATCGGCTATGTCAGTAGCGCGTGTCATTGTCGTTAAATTAGTGACAGCCTGCTTACCCTTGTATGTAATTTTCACATCGGTGCTATTTGTATGCATGCCGATAACTTCTCTTTGCGTGTTGAATACTGGAGATCCCGAAGCTCCTTCACCAGAGTGAATCATTCCTACGTATACTTTTGGGCTAGCCATGGGAATGGCTGCGCCATTTTCTTTTACCAATTCGTTCGACCCAGCAAATTGATTACTTGGTCTTATATAAGAGTTGCCAGCGAATTTGCCAGCCACGAATTTCCAGCGGTCATGTAATGTTTTTCCATTGGCGTTCACGGGGAAGCCGAGAGAGGCGATGGCCTCTTGCTGATCCGGAGCCGTTCTCGTTAGTTTTAGGGGGTCAAGCCTTACCCTCTTTTCGGCCTCTAAAACAATTAGATCAAGTTTGTCATCGCGAAAAATTGGCTTTGCCGAAAAAGATCTACCAGTCGTTGAAAACAATTGAAATTCGCTGGCCGTAACATTGTGAGCCGTCATGGCTATATGGCGTTCGCTAATGGCAAATCCGGTGCTGGAGTACGGAGCGTGGTTAATGCCGAATATACTAGGTGCCAATTCTCGTTTCATTGTTGCCACCATGTTGCCAGCATCGGCTAACATGATTTTGCTCTGCGGGAAACGGCTGGCAATGGCTACGACTTCGTCCGATAAAGCTGTTGCTGCCAATTGCGCAGCTTCGTCTTTTGACCTGCTTCCAAGTGTTCTTTCGGCAATCGATAGGACAGTTTTAAACATTTTTTAGTCTGTCAACAAAGTAGCTCTAGCCTATGGTAACTCGGTAACTGAATCAAAGTAATTGGGGAAAGTACGAAGTACGAAGTGCGAAAAGCTTGACGGCGGCCATAAGATTTCGCTACTTCTCAAATTGGAATTGCTTTTAGATTGCGACGCTTTGTCGTCTGCGTTCTACTTCGGCCCGGCCCAATTCAGTTAGCACTAAGACATCATCGCTTGATTTTTCTATCCAACAGTTGGCGAGCAGCAGCTCTTCTGAGCCGTCTAAGAGGCTGCGCTCAGATTGACTGAGGCGGTTAGAAATTGCTGGGTGCACTACAGGCATCAAACCATTGCGGTCGTAGGCTGTGGACATTAGGGCTTGAGCCAGAGTTTCTAAGGTAACGCCTCTCATGTTCTTTGTCTCCTGGACACTGAATTTTTTGTTTGCATTGGCAGCTAGCTAGTTTGTTTAGTCCGCCGTTGGTGAGCATATCCGATCGGCTGTGCTACATATATTTTACGGCTCTAACCTTAGTCAAGCGGTAGCCGCTGATCAGGTCAGCAGGGCAATACTGCTGGTGGTGACTTCTTGTTTCTATTTTGAGTCATCAGCTCTCGTGAAAATGGTTGCAGCCACTGTATTTTGGGCTGTATTAGACTCTGACGCTGAAGCTCTAAATGCTTCTGCGTCTGGCGACCGAAATGTGAGCTGGATGGGCTGATTTTGTGGCAGCGCTTGTAAACCATTGTTGCAGGCTTGGAAGCTTGAATAAATGATATGTAGCTGGAATGATTGGCTAAGCTGCTCTGAAGGGCTTCTCCCTCTAGATGAGGACGTTAACTGTTGTGACAAACCGGTCGTAGTAAGAAATGCGCTTAATTGCAATGGTTGTCTTGGGTTTAGCTTTGCTTTTTAGCGTGCTCTACGGCGGCTTTATCGCTGGCATTGTATTGCGTGAGCCTGATGTCTGTTTTCTACTAGCTATGGGGCGTTGGATGGCGCAACATGGGCAAATTCCAGCAATCGATCCATTTTCATACACCTATCTTGCCTTCCCCAATGGCAATGCCTACGTTGTCTACCAATGGCTTTCAGAAGCTATTCTTTATGCCGTGCAGTCTCTCGCTGGTCCAATTGCCCTGCTGGTTTTTACAGCGGTGCTTCAGGGAATCACCTTTATTGTCATTCCTCTACGATTATTCGCTCTTGCTGGTGGCAATATCGCCCTTGGCTCTTTTTTCGTTTTCTTGGTGACACTGGCATCTTTGTCGCATCCTAGTGTTAGACCGGAGATGTTCTCGTTTCTTATGACGGCCGTGCTGCTTGAGCTATTGGCACGCCTTTCAAAGCGAGGCGCTGGAAATGGAAATAGAAATAGAAATACAATTGATTGGCGTTTTATTGCTTTCGCTTTTCTTTTGCAGGTACTCTGGACCAACTTGCACTGTCTCTTTATCTTCTATTTTATTCTCGTTGGCTTCTTTGTCTTTTGCCTGGCGAGCTATTCTTTAGTAACGAAAGAGAAGCTTGATGGTCGCTTCAGAACGGCTGTAGTTGCTCTTTTTGCTGGAGCATTGGCAACATTGGTTAATCCATACAGTTTCTCAATTTGGCCCTTCACTTTTCTCATGCTCAGCGATCCGATCAATAAAACCATCAATGAACTTAGACCGATGTCGTTTGCAGTTCTGAGCAATGTGCTCAACTATCCTTGGTTTCTGTTGACAATTTTGTCTCTAGTAGTTTTCCTTTTCTCTTGGCGCAAGAAGGTCACTTCTGGCGAACAATTATATTTCTTGCTGCTCACTCCGGCGGCAATATTGATGTCTTTGCTGGCAGTAAGAACCTTTCCACTTGCGGCTTTACTGATGTCTTGTGCTATGGCTTTCTCCCCGCTTTTGCAATCAGCGGACGGCAAGCTTGCCCAGCTGGGAAAAGATTGTCAGTCTGTCATTGCGCCTCTGGGCTTAATGTGGTTGTGTTCAGTCTCGACCTTTTGTGGATTTGGTGCTTATTTGCTGGCGGCCAAAATAATTCCACCGACCATTCCCCAGGGTAGCGCGGCTTTTCATCCCCCTTTTGAAGCAATTAGCTTTCTAGAAAACGATAAGTCTGGCTCAATAAAAGGAAACATGCTAAAAGGAAACATGCTAAATGATTCCCATTATGGAGCGGTAATGATGTGGCAGATGGCCAAGCCACCTAAAGTCTTTGTCGATCCACGCTACTTTTTATACAACGTAGCGATTATGAATGACTATTGGGACATGGTCTTGTACCGCAACAAGCCTGAAGCGTTGCTCGATAAATACAAAATATCTTGGGTGTTTCTGCCAACTTCTACTGCCCTAGTGCGTGAATTGTCAGTTCAGCCTGCTTGGCATGTGCTTTATTCTGACAAAGATGCGGCCATTATTGCGCGAGAGAAATGGCAGAATGACAGCAAGCTACCTTAGCTCGGCTTTAGTGCTGGCAGGCATACTTTAGAGCCATGCATACTTTAGGGTAGAGTACCGTGTAAACTAGGTGCTGTTACTCCATCTAAGCTATTGGATAATTTTGAAATCAGCAGCTAACAAGTGCTTGAATACCGGCCGAGGCCAAAGCTACCTGTGCCGCAGGCGCTTCGCCTTGCTGGCAGCAGTCATCAGTCTCTCACTTTATCTGAGCACGGGCTTTGCTACTTTGCCGGCTTCTGCTGAAGGTGGCCAGCGTTTCGCTGCCGAGCCCTCGGCAGCCGTGGCGCAGAATGGCACTGAATTTGTTGATAAACTTTTGCATCGTGTCACTACTGTTGGTGCCTATCGAGTCACTGCTGACTTGGCCATGCAGAAGAAAGGGAAGCTCAGTAAGACTGTTGCCGAATTCACATTTAAGGCCCCGAGCCTTTTGCGCATTGATGTCTTAAGCGGCGGTATGAATACAGGGGCCGCTGTGGCTGTTCGCGCTGATGGTGGCATATGCGCCAAGGGCGGGCCGGCCTTGTTTGGCTTAAAGATGAATCTTGATAAAGGCTCTCGTCTTCTGCGTCTGCCCAATGGTTTACTGGTGACCGGTTGTGACTTTGCCTCGTTGGTGCGTTGGCTACAGTTGCAAGCTAAATCTGGTGCTAACGTATCGGTGTCAGCTGCTCCAGTTAAGATCGACGAACTCACTAACGTTATAGTCGTAGAATTGAGAGACAGTGGCCCTTTTAGTACTTCGGTTGCCCAGCGGGTACTGGTCGATCCTGGTCGCATGTTGCCAGTTGAGTGGATACTCTTCAAAGAAGGTGCCTTGCTTTCATCCACTAGATTTAGAAATTTGGAACTTTTACCCCAGCTAGATGATGCGATTTTTCAACTTTAGAATCGCTCTTGTTATTGAAACTTGCCCTTAGATAATCAGGAATAATCAGCATGTCAGTTCAATCCCACACCTACAAATTGCTATCTAAGTTGTTAGCCAGAAGTGTTCCGGTGCTTAGTGCTGCAGTGCTTAGTACCGCAATTATTCTGCCAGCTTCGGCCATAGACGAGAAGCTTGACAGCTCCATTGCTCAGGCCCTTGCGCAGGAAAAGGCAGAGACAAAAGTAGAGTCAAAAGTAGAGACTCTCTCTGATGAACAGATGGAAAAAGAGTTTGCCCTGCCCCTCGATAATCTTGAAGACATTGGCTATACGCTGCAACGTGTGCAGCAGCAAGCGATTGATTTGTATGTTGAGGCCACGAGGAAACGGCGCGAGACGAAAGTATTGTCTAAGTCAATAATAATTCCCCATGAAAAATTACAAGTCGAAAGTTATTACCAGCCTCTGCGCAAGGCCTGGCTGGTGTTTTTCGTCGGTACTATGGAGCCTCTCGTGCAGCTCTTAGTGCACGACGTGCATGACATAGAAGAGCATTTGTCTGAAGTGAAAATTGTGCGTGGTAAGCAAAAACAGTTTGATCAGGTCTACGCTCAATGGCGCCAAGCAATCACTGGTATTAATCACCACCTAGATGTTTTGGCTGAGCAAATTCAAGCCACTAGCCCGAGCAATATAGTTGTTGCCAATGAGGCACGTGCAATTGATCTTGAAATAGTCAAAGCTATGCAATTGCGCCTGAAGGCGTACGATATCTTGGCGGAAACTAGCCCGGCCAGCAAAGCTAATTGATGCTTTAGTTAGAGCTTGTCGCCAAAGGCTAAGCTTAAGGCCCAGATTGCTTTATTGAATACTCTTGGCGCTGAGAGTCCGGCGTTATACATGCGGCTTTCTTGCTCAGGAATTTGACCGATGGTCAAGAGTTCGCGGTCCAGCCGCCAAAAGGCCTCATAATTGTCGGCTATGACAATTTCGTCTTGCTTCTTGTTCATGGCAGAGCCTTTGCTAAACAGAAGAATAGAAAGTAAGCCAGCAATTAAGCAATTGAAACCGGACAATACTGAAAAGCCTGCTGCTGCTGGGCCGAAGTAAGATTTCGAGAATAGTTTGAGATAAATCCAGCGGTGGAAAAGTTTGTTGCTCTCAACGTCAAGGTTCTTAAACTTTGCTACTAGTGCTTTGTCTAAGTTGCTATCACCAAGCATCGGAAGCTTTGTTTTGCCGAAGAAAATTGTTTGAATACCGCTGCCGGCATAGCCTTTAAACATCTTTGCTACGACCATGGCATTGCCGCCCTTTAAGGCTTTGTTTTTCTGCATCTGCCAAAGTCTGGTATCGCTGGTGCGTATCGTCGGATAAACAAAAAAGCGGTAGAAAAGCATACGCAGCGTCATTAGTTCTATGCCACTAGGGGTGATATCAGCTGGCTGTTTTAATTCTGGTGTAAAATCGCTAATTTGGTTCATGTCAGCGTTTGCTAGCTTCAGTTTGCGGCCTTGGGTGAGAATCTCAGAACACTGCAAAAGTGTCTTTAGGATACTGCAGTCTTCTGGGTGCTCGTCGGCATGGCGAAGGCGCTCAAGAACAATATCAATCATGCGGGCTTCGATTAGTAAGTATTCTGCCCAGCTAATCTGACAGGCGGGGGTCAATGAAACTGTTTCAAATGGATTGGTATAGACTGCTGAGGCACCACCGGCGATTTCAGCCATGGTCTTTTCTCGTGCGGCTTTTGCTTCTGGCCGCATTGACGCATTTTTGTGCTGAATGGCGAGCTTGAAATAATTTTCTAGTTTTTCTCTTTGTTCAGTCAGTGGGTCACCGATATCTCGAACAGAGGCCATGCTATTGAAGACAACACCGGTATAGATGCCAGTTGGAGTTTCGGCAAAAGTGTAAGGAAAGATTCTGCAAGTAATCGGTTTCTCGTTTTCGCCTAGATGGCCGTGAATGAAACAAAGATTGTCGATGAGAAATGGGCAGCTGCCATCATCTTTGGGCGCTGTGTAATGAGGGTAACCGGCTGTCCCTTCGGCAAACTCTTTCTCCCGATGGAAGAAAAGGTCTTTCTTCGCTAGGTCGGGGTGCAATGATTTCCAGTCTGTGTTTTTGACGCGGTCGTAGTCTTCTTCGGTTAGGCCAACCGACCAACCGGAGCAACAGCGGCCACAGCCCTGGCAGCTATAGCGAATGTCTTCAGGTATGTGGATATCTGGCAGTTTGGAGCTATCACTCATTGACTTATTCTCCTTAATACCAATTGAAGCCCATGAAGTGCATGGTTGGCTTGGCGAGTAGAATGCCTAAGATTGTACCAATGGCGATGATTGGTCCAAGTGGAATTAGGCGCTTGCCAGCGGCTTTTACATCTGTCATATCGACAGTGGCCGAGAGGTCAACACCGGCCCCCATAGATGTGAAGGCAAGCCAGAAGGCCTTGTATTGATCGGGCGGAATGGCTTTGATCATAAAAGCGACAGCCACTATGCCGTAAAGCAAGCTGAAGTAGAACATCACCATAAGAAATTTGATTGGCCCCAAGAAAGCGCCAACCGCAGCCATCATTTTGACGTCGCCAAAATGCATGCGCTTGCCGGGGTTGGGGAAAATCATCACAAGGGTTGCCAGGGCCCAACCTAAGCTTGCATCTATAAAGCCTTGAAGGCCGCTGAGATAGGCGTTTAACCCTATGCCTATAAAGGCCGATGGAAAAGTTAGCCAGTTATAGATTTTGCGAGTTTTAAGATCTGTGGCCGCACCAATTATGGTGGCAACGATGGCCGCTATTTCTGGTAGTGTTAAGTTGAGCAAGTGTAAATATGTTTCTAGGTTAGTAAGCTGCGACCAGTTCGATTTCAACTGCCACATCTTTGGGCAATCTAGCAACTTGTACTGTCGCTCGTGCCGGCTTGTGACTACTGAAATATTCCCCGTAGACTTTATTCATCTCGTCAAAATCGTTCATGTCACGCAAAAATACAGTTGTTTTCAAAACATTGCCAAAGTTTGTGCCCGATGCCTCAAGAATTGCCTTGAGATTTTGCAACACTTGTTGGGTTTGATCGCCAGTACTGCCGCCAACCAAGGTCATGGTGGCCGGATTAAGTGGTATTTGGCCGGATACAAAAACTAAGCCATTATGTTTAATAGCTTGCGAGTATGGGCCGATTGCCTGGGGGGCGTTGTTGGTTGAAACAACTTCTGGGCTAATAACCTCGGGCACGTGCCTCTCCTTTTTAAACCGCTTGAATATATCGCAATATTCTAACTGGTTCAGCAGCAATAGCTGCCAAAAAGAAGGTGTACTTAGATTTAGTGATGGGCTTTGGTATCTGGCTTTAGAATCTAGTTATGAGATTGGGGGCCGACTATAGAGTCAATTAGAAGCCGCTATTGCTGCCGCCGGAGCCGCCGGCCGCGCCGCCTAAAAGACCGCTGTTGACGTTTACTTGGCCGCCGCTCACTGTGGTGCCAACTCCGCTACCGTTGTCAATTTTGACTGAGGCATTGCCGTTGCCATCAAAACCAATACCAGTTCTGACGTTGCCAATACGTGAATAGACTTGGCCAGTGGAAGGAATTACTGAAAAGCTGCTATTGCTGCCTATGGTTGTAATGGCATCATCTAGTGGTGTGGTGAAGGTGGGCGGCATTATTACTTGGCGACCATAGCCAAATACGGGCGAAAGCCCAGCAGATGCGGCATAAGGCAGGGTCAAATGGCCGAGACCAGTAGTCATAGAGCCTAGGCCTTTTTTAGTGAAGCCGGTTTCGTGACCGTAAAGTCTAGATTCTCCAGGAGCCTGACCGGTTTTGAAGCCCCGGCGGCCATAGTTGCCGCTGGCTGCCATCGATTCCATTCCGTTGCCGCCACCATTGACATTGGTCAGGTTCATCCCGCTCATGTCAAAGCTTTGCGCCTGAGCCGCTGGAGCGATATAGGCTAGAAGGCTGATGAGAGCTAACTGGCTAGCTAATTTAGCAAAATTACTTTTAGTCATGGCTTAGCGACCGTGGTTGTTGTTGATGCTGATGTCGACAGAACCCTGTGATACCGTTGGCAGGCTGGGGCGACCGGAGGTGAAAATGCCACCGCCGTATCGGTCGATTAGGTTGTTAACTGCGCGGTCTGCACCGTACATGCTCTGATAGTAGCCGCCACCGCTGTTGGCGAAGCCGAAGGTAAAGTGTCTGTTGTTGACAGGCAACTGTGAGTTGTCAACTGAACCATTCGAAAGCAAGCCTGTTTCGGTTCTACTCAAGCCGAAGTTTGCGCCCATCCCTCTAACCGGATTGCTGCGGCTAGTTCTGTTGCTGCTGTAGTCTCCATCAGCCCTTAGTGCTTGTGGACCAGTGGTCTCACTGTCGTGATACTGCTCGCCAGTGGCAGCCATGGAACGTTCGGCCTGACTGCCACCGACTATGGCAAAACCAGGGCCGCCCCCGGGCTGGACGTTTATAACTTGAGGCACATTAGGCATCGAAAGAAACCCTTGAGGGCCATTGGCACCCATGGTGACACCGCCCACTTGGCTAGTGTCAAAACTTTGAGCTGATGCAGGCAGCGTACTGACTAAGGTCATGCTTAGTGCAGCGAGAGCAAGACCTGAGGCCTTTCGCGAAATCAAACTATAAATATTTGGCATATTGCCACCTGCAAAGGTAACGACGGTTCTATTAAGGCACTATGGTAAGAAGATAGGCTTGGGAGTGAATGCTGATTGGTATCAACAATTCAAGCTTGTGGCCCTTCTACCCAATTTACTTCATTTAAGTTATGCCCGCAAAGGCGAGCAATAAATCGGGCTTTGAGATAGAAAGATACTAAGCGCAGGCGGCCCCCTTGTCAATAGGGCAAAATAGCTGAGTAATAGGAGACCTATGCTTTTTCTTGGCCTGGAATCAAGCTGTGATGAAACAGCCGTAGCAATCGTTGAGGATGGACGTCGGGTGGTTGCCCAGCGCTTGATCTCGCAAGTAGAAGTGCACAGCAGGTTTGGTGGCGTAGTGCCGGAGGTTGCTGCTCGCCGGCACTTAGAAGTTATCAACGACTTAGTTGCAGAAGTCTTCGCCGAAGCCGCAGTTGACCCACGCAGTCTCGCTGGCATTGCTTGCACCACTGGGCCAGGCTTGATTGGCACTCTATTAGTCGGTTTGTCGTGTGCTAAGGCCTTAGCCTGGGCCTACGATGTTCCACTGTTGTCGGTTGACCATATTTTTGCCCATGTCTGTGCCAACTATATAGACACAACTCTGGAGCCTCCATTTGTTGCTCTTGTGGTCAGCGGCGGGCATACCCAAATCATGCATTTTGAGTCTTACCGCAAAGCTACCATTATCGGGCAAACCCTAGATGATGCATCAGGCGAGGCTTATGACAAGGTAGCCCGCCTCTTGGGGTTGGGCTATCCCGGCGGCCCCGCTGTTGACAAGGCTGCCGCTAGGGGTAACCCCAGGGCCTTTCGCTTTCCGGAAGGGGTTGTTTCTGGTAGTGATTTCAGCTTCAGTGGTTTGAAAACAGCGGTGTTGCGCACTGTGGAAAACCTTAGGGGGACTGATTTGCCGGTAGACGATCTTGCTGCCTCTTTTCAGGATGCCGTGAACCGTGTGCTGTTTCGTAAAACCATTGCTGTTGCTCGCTCTAAGGGCGTTTCTAAGGTTGTTTTGGCCGGTGGTGTTGCCGCCAATAGCGATCTGCGCAAGCGCTTTGAGAGTCTTGCTGATATTGAGTTTTACCGCCCGGCGCCTGCTCTTTGCACTGATAACGCTGTTATGGTTGCCGCCGCAGCCTTCTATAGTGGAGAGCCCGTGCCCCTTTCGGTCAGTGCATACTCTCGCCAACGTTAGCTTTGCGGCTTCTTGTCTTGATTTTATTCAATTTGGTAACTAAGGGGGAATGCCATATTTCTATGGTGATTCCCACAGATTGGGCTATTGTGATATCCCTTGTTTGGTTAGTCGTGATAGCATGGCTATATTGACCCCTTTCGGGTCGTGCGCTGGATATCCAGTGCGTTTTTTGAGGCTCTGCTAAGGAAACCCCTATATCACAGGTGGCACGCTATGGTTTTCCAGGACAAGGATATCAACTGTCGGGACTGCAACAAGGCTTTTGTCTTCTCCGCAGGAGAGCAGGAGTTCTTTAGCGCTAAGGGTTTGGTTAATGAACCTAAGCGATGTCCTAACTGCCGAATCTTGATGCGCGTCCAGCGCAATGGCGATGATCCTGGACGTACTGCCGAAGTAGCCTGTGCTGAATGTGGATCACCGACGCGCGTACCTTTCCAGCCTAAGGGCTACAAACCAGTCTATTGCACCTATTGCTTCCGCACCCGCAAAGCTGACGTTGAAGAAGGTCAAAAAGACGATACCGATGTTGCCCAAGCTGCTAGCGCTTAGCATTCCGATAGAATTTAAAAATTGATTTTTGCTTAGCTGCTGTAAAGAGTTATGGCCTGGCGGCAACTAAATTGGGCATATTTGCCCATGTTTGCGGGCTTTTAAAAAGTTTGCCTGTTATTTGCCAGAGTAAGCTGGGCAAGTCAAGTAAACCCTGAAGCAAAGCTTCCATGAATCCATATGTTCTATGTGAAAGTGGGTGCGTATAATAATCGAGTGTTAGTGAAAGCGATTTTGATTGAGTAGCCAAGCGCTTTCAGAGCGAAATTAGGAGCCGCATGCCAGATAATACAGAGCCATGTCCCAGCTGCGGGCGTCCTACGCCAGTGGGGACTCGCTGCGTCTATTGCGCCACGGTCACAGACCTTGACTTGAAAAGCTTGCAGCTAGATTATCTCAAGCAGAGCGACGCCAAGCCTCCTGAAGAGCCAATGGGTCAGTCTGTTGTCATAGTCGTCGTGAAGACTGGTCAAAAATACACCCTGCGCACTGCCAAGGTGAAGATTGGCCGCGACCCTTCCAATCAGGTGGTGATTCCTGATGACACATTTACATCTCGGCATCATGCCTGGATTACTTTTGAAGAGAGCGATTTCTGGATTGAAGATCTTGGTTCCACCAATGGTACTTTGCTCAATGGACATCCTGTAGTCAAAAGACAAGTACTGTCGGCCGGCGACAAAGTTAGAGTCGGGCACACAGAACTTACTTTCGAAGTTGAGAAGAACTGAAACTAAAGGTTAGGGCTTAGGGATGGCTGATACAGGCGGCGCCAATCGTATTGAGTTAGAGAGCCAGATTCTCTGCTCGGCCTTGCGCACGAGTTGGGCGGAAAACGATTTCAAAGGACAGGTCAAGTCTTGTAGCGAGCTTTATCAGCTTTTCCCTGACTTGGTGCCTGACTTAAGACCCAATCAGACAGAGCTGCCGCGAGATCTCTACACTTTGCTCGGCATCGACCGCGACGTTACTCCCTCTGTGGTCGTAGCTGCCTACTTTAGAGTGGCTAAAAAGTTCTTGCGTGAGTGCGCTCCCAAAGAGCAGCGGCTTGAGTACTATCGTATTCTTGATGCTGGATTTATTCTGCGCAAACCGCGTTTGCGCTTGAGTCACGACTTGATTGTCGGCCGTGCTCAATTAGTCGATAAGAATCACATCCCTGATGATGGCACGTTTGAGCTCATGGAGCTGACCGAAGAGCGTCCGCCACAGCCAATGATGGTGACCACTCAACCAATCGTACAGCAGCCATTGCCGATGCTAATCGAGCTACTCAAGGCTGCTCAAATAATTGGCTCAGCTGAAGTGCAAGCCTTGACCAATCAAATGCGCAGCTTCCCTGAAGTGCCTGTTTCTGATTTGGTTCTCAGTGCTGGCTATGTCAACGAAAATGAAATGAAGTCGTTGCATCTAGCTGAATTTCTACTCAGTCAAGGAAAAATTGACATTGGTCAGTTCTGTGTGGCCATGTACGACGAACGAATGTCCGGCATCCGCATGGCTGAGTCTTTGCAGGTGCGGGGTTGGTTAGATACCCAGGTTCCGCGTTACGATAAATAGGCACGTCTTGGATTAGACAGGGTTACTGGCCAATTTCTGGTCGTTTGTAACATCTTTACAGCTTGCGTAATTTACCCCTTGATTTGTGCCGAAAATGCTACAATTGCAGGCGCCTGAGGGATGGCCAGATATTTCATGGCTGATTCATGCCCACAAAAGTGCGTGTTAACAATCATGCTAGAGAACAATCACCCCCGCCATACAGTTAGAGCCCAAGGCAAAGCGCGCTTTGCTTCGCCTACAGATGCTTCAATGTTCTATCGACCACTAGAGCAAGGCCAAAGCCAGAACCAAGGCCAGAACCAAGCTTCAAATCAAGACCTCTTTGCCCGCGAAAGCCAAAAATATGGCCGGCTTCTAAACTATCTTTCTAAGAATGCTTCGCAGGGTGAGAGACAACTGCTTGATCATTCTTCCGTAGCAGCCTTGGGCTCAAGTTCGACTGGTGCGCAAATGCTTGAGGCCTGGCTCAATTCAGGAAATTTCTCAGACAAAGACGATGTCGATGGACTAGAAGAAACATCTTTAGAGGGTTATTGGCCCAAGACTGACTTTGAAGCTTCTGATGATAGTCTGCATTTTGAGCGGGGACGGCGTGAGCTTGCCGGCCAACATGGTGCCGGCGGACCCGGTGCCTTTTTGCGCGGCATTCGTAACAGTCGCTCTCTAAGCAACAACAGAAATGGTGACAGAACTATTGAAGGTAGCGATGCATCTGGTATCACAGCCGCTATTAAAATGCGGCCGCGGGTGGAAATCAAAGAGAGTGGTAGTGGCCGCGGTAGCGTAGAAACTTTTCCTAGTGGTGCCAAAGTTGTAAAAGACGATATTGGTCGGGTGCAAGAAATTGTCTCTGACCGTGGCGTGTGTGTTGTGCTTGGTTACGACGATAAGGGCCATCTTTGTTCTTTCGTTCGTCACGACGCTAGTGGAGTCGTGCACTCGCAAGGTGAAGTCGATGGGCCTGGTGTGCTGGTGCGCGACGGTCGTGGCCGGGTCAAGGCTCAAGGCGAATCAATGCAGGTTGATGCCCGCGGCTGTGTCAGTATTGCTCGCGAAGATGGACAGTTCTGGAGCATTGATTTAATACGCTCTGTTCATACCGAGCGTCGGCTTTTGCCCGATGCCAATGGTGATTGGATTTCAATGACTGCTCTTTTCTGCTCAGACGGATTTCGCATGACCACACGGTTTCGTAAGGTTCAAGCCTTAGAATCAGAGGCTCTCAATCATGGCGGCGGGTCAAGTCATGGTTCAAGTCAAAGTGCCGTTGCTAGTGCGGCTTCTACCGCTACTTCGGCCGCTACTGCCAAGGCCAGCAATTTTGTCGAATCTGACTTTAGTTGTGCCGAAGATTCAGGCACCTACCGCTTTTATGGCCGCGATGGGTCAATCATTGATTTCAATTCTGATAGCGAGCTAGAGCAGCTCAAGCCGCAAAATGTTCTGCCTCCTGGTAGTAAACCGGTACCTGCTGCTCATCGTGGTAAAAGGCAGGCTGGAACAGCCTGGGAAGCTTTACGTGAGTACGTCTTCAACTATCTTGCCGCTCTCTAGCGGTCAGCCGATATTGTATTTTATGTTTGGTATCTAGTGACTTGAGGAAACAATGACGGCAACCAGCGATATAAAATTTGGCACCGATGGTTGGCGGGCAATAATCGCAGACAAGTTCACTTTCTCCAATGTAGAGAAAGTTAGCTATGCCATAGGTCATTATCTCACTGAGACTTATATTGACGGCTCTAGCAACAAAGATATTCCAGTGTTAATTGGCTTTGATACTCGATTTATGGCTGACCAATTTGCGGAGCGTGCCGCCCGGGTGCTCATGGCCGTGGGCCTCAATGTCAAAGTGGCCAGTCGCGATATCCCCACTCCATGTATTGCCTGGGCTACTCAAGCTGAAACTACCTGTGGTGCCCTGCAATTTACTGCTAGTCATAATCCTCCGGAGTACTGCGGCGTCAAGTATATTCCGCCCTATGCTGGCCCAGCCACTAACGACATCACTGCCAAAATAGTCGATAACCTCAAGCATTGTCCTGCGCAAATTGCTCGCTCAAGCGATAGTCTGCAAATCTTTGATGCTAGTGCACCATATATGGAGGCGGTGAAGAAGCTTGTCGACCTCAAGAAGATTTCTAATTCTGGCCTAAAAGTGGCCTTTGATGCGCTTTATAGTACGAGTCGCGGTTATATCGACAAAATTTTACTCGAAGCTGGCATCGAACTAGAAGCTCTGCACGATTTTCGTGACCCACTTTTTGGTGGGGGCATGCCCGAGCCTACACCGCCATATTTAAAAGAGCTTGTGGCCAAAATTAAGGCGGGCAATTTTGACATCGGCATTGCCACCGATGGTGACGCCGATCGCTTTGCCATCATTGACGGCCAGGGTACGTTCTTTTCGCCTAATCAATTGCTTTGCTTACTGACTAGACACCTGGTTAAAAATCACGGCATGAGTGGTGCCATTGTGCGCACAGTTGCCACTAGCCATATGCTCAACCATGTTGGTGCTCACTATCAATTGCCTGTAATTGAAACGCCAGTAGGCTTCAAGTATATCGGTGAAAAGATGCGCACCGAAGACGTTTTGATTGGTGGAGAAGAATCTGGTGGAGTCTCGATTAAGGGTCACATACCTGAGAAGGACGGCATTCTCGCTAATTTGCTAGTGATTGAAATGTTGGCCTACGAGAAGAAACCGTTAGCGCAAATTTGGCAAGATTTAGAAGACGAAATTGGCGTCAAGTTTTTCCAGAGGCGTGGTGATCTGCATTTAACTAAGCAGACTCAGAAGCTTTTGCTAGCTCATTTGGCCGAACATCCAATTGCTAAGCTAATTGGTGAGCCTTTGTACAAAGTTGATAGGGCCGATGGTTTGAAGCTTTATCATGACCCTGATAATTGGCTTTTGATTCGCCCCAGTGGAACTGAGCCTGTCATTCGTGTATCTGGTGAGGGTAGATCTGAACAATTAATTGATTCATTAATGGTTGACTTCAAGAGCCAAATCGACGAAATTTTAAAGGGGTTCAAAGTGACATTGCCAACGGCAGAACAGAAACAAACCACGGCGGAAGTAATCTAGAACGTGAAAACTAAGCCCACACTGAAAGCAGTTTCTACACCGGCTAGCCAGTCGCCTATTAAGCCTTCACATAAGCCTGCGGGTAAACCGGGCTTTATGTCGCGATTTGCGATTTCGGGGCAGCTAGGTCGGCAGTTAGTAATTATGTTGATTACTTCAGTGGCACTTTATCAAGCTGGCCGCTCAATAGTTGGCTCTTGCCAGCGCCAGGTTTATCTCCACCAGCAGTCTAACGCTCTAAAAGATGGTCGGCGTCAGGCAGAAGAAATCAACAAAGAGCTGCGCGATGGGCTTTCGAGCTACCGTTCGTCTACTGGCATTGAAAGGCTGGCTCGTGAGCGCCTTAATTTGGCAGGCCCAGACGAGATTGTTATACGCATCGGTAAATAGAAAAGTTGAACACTAAAACGGGTGTGGCAATCTATTCCTCACCGTGGCCGTCACTTTTGCTAGCTTCATGTTGTGAAATTAACTTAGTCTGAACGGTTGACCCGGGTTTAATATCTTCGCTTGCCTGAAAGACTACTTGATCGCCTGGCCGTAAGTCGCCAACTACTTCGACTTCTTTGCCCATGGTCTGGCCGCGAGAAATCAGCACTGTGTCGACTTTACCGTTTTTCACCCTGATGACGAAGGTCTTGTCATTGGCACTAACAACCGCCGTGGCTGGCACGAATAGAGTGTTGTATGGACGCTGCATCTGCCAGACAACCTCTGCGTACATTCCTGGTTCTAGCTCTTTTGAGTTATTGGGCACGTCTAGTTCGATTATCATCGTTCTGGTTTTTCGCTCTAGGCCATGGCTAATGCGAGCGATATTGCCAGCAAAGGTTTTGCCGATGAAAGCAGGAACTGTGAATTTCATTTCATCACCCTGCTTAATGCAAGAGATATCGGCTTCTGGCACAGGCACAAGTAAGCGCAGCTTTGCAGTTTCTTGAATGCGTAGCATCGGTGTACTTGAAGCGGTTGAGCTAACCAGGCTGCCTTCATGGACGTTGCGCTCAGTAATAGTGCCATCAAAAGGTGCTCGAACTGTTAGATAGGCCTTAGTTTCACCGATTGAGATCAGGGCTTGCTTTGCCGATCTAATACGACCTTTTTGCACTTGCAGCTCAGACTTCGCACCGATTACTGCCTGCTCAGCTGCTCTTACGTGTGCCTTTGATCCTTGAAGTGTCTTTTCTGCTGCCTCTAGATCGACAGGGGCAACTGCTCCTGCTGTTCTTGCTGCAAACTGTATGCGTTTGTAGTTGGCTTCTTCTGCTTCTACTTTGGCCTGAGCTTCTTCTTGCTGGGCGATAAAATTGGCGACATTTGACTGCGCTTGAAGCAAGGCTGAACTAGCTGTTTCGAATTTGGCCCGGCTTTCTTGAAAGTTGGCTTCTAGCTCCGGAGCCACAATCTCAATTAACACTTGGCCCATTCTAACCGCTGAGCCGCGGTCTACGGCTACGCTCTTGACGAAACCTTGCACTTTGGGGTGAATGGCTACGTCGCGAAAGGCGATCAGCTCAGCTGGTATACGCACGGTGTTTTCAAGATGTTTTTCCGTGACTTGAATAGTTTCTACTGTGGTTATTTCGCTTTCCTTGTTGCTGGCGCTATGAGTTTCACTTTTTTCGCTATTGTCATGGCCGATATCCGTGCTTGAGCAGCCGCTTAGAGCGATAGTGAAGCTTATCCCAATAATTAGGGGAGACTTTATTTTCATTTTGATGTTCCCTTCTGTGGTTGCTCTTCGTCGATGAGCATGCTTGGAACCTTTCTTGATGATTTGTTTTGTACCATCGAGAAAATTAGCGGTAGTAAGAAGAGCACAGCCACTAGTGAAAACGCTAGCCCGCCGATGACGGCAACGCCAAGGGGGGCGGTGCGCTCGCCGCCTTCAGCTAGACCTAGAGCCATTGGTGCCATTCCGGCGATCATGGCGATACTAGTCATTAATACTGGTCGCAATCTACTTGCGGCGCCACGTACCGCCGCAGAGCCGGGTGGCTGGCCGCTTTGCCTCCTTGATTCAGAGAAGGAAACGATCAAGATGGCGTTAGCAATGCCGATACCTACTGCCATAATCGCACCCATGAAGGACTGAACGTTGAGGGTTACGGCAGTGAACTTTATGCTCAGGGCGACGCCAAGTAAAATTGCCGGTATGACTGACATCACTACTAAAGACAGTTTTACTCTTTGGAAGTAGGCAACCAGCATAAGCAAGATTGCCACTACTGCCAGTGCTAAGCCATTAGCGAGGCCGGCCATTGTGCTTTTGAGAATTGGTACCTGCCCTCTGACATCAATATTCAGACCCCGAGGGGGCTTACCTGCTCTGCTAATGGCTTTGTTCACTTCACGAGCAGCACTGCCGAGATCGTCATTGGCAATGTTGGCGGTGATGCTAAGCATACGTCTTAAATTGTAGCGGTCATATTCTCCTACCATTGTGCCGAAGTTTACTTGGGCGACGTCTCCAAGGCGAGGGCTGTCTGTATCACCGCATCTAATTGGAATCATTTCAACGTCTTTAATTGACTCCATGTTAGCGGCTGGATACTGCACTTGTACTTGGTATGAATGGCCGTGGTGCGGATCGCGCCACCAGATTTGGCGAAGAAACCGACTCGAATATACTGCTGGTACAAGAGCTTTGCTAACATCGGCCGTGGTAAGGCCTAGTTGGCCTGCGCGGGTTCTATCGACCGTGACATCGATGGTGGGATAGGCAAGCGGTTGTACAATCATGGCATCGCGAATTACCGCCACATGCTTTAGTTCGGCTAAAATCTTATGGGCGTATTCTTGATCTTGACTCAGGCTTGAACCTGTGATGTCTATCTGAATCGGCGTTGGTGCGCCGAGGTTCATAATCTTATTGACGATGTCACCAGACTCAAAGGAAATGGCAATCTGCGGTATTTCCTTTGCCAGCGTTTGTCGTAGCCGTTCTTTGAAGTCGCTTAGCCGAATCTTTGCACCATGCTTGAGCGAAACTAGCAGCAGCGCTTCTTGTGGGCCGCAGGTCCAGATGTAGACGTTGCTGACGGCAAAGTTGGGAGGTTGAGTGCCGACGTAGCAGATTGAAATTTCGACATTCTCAGGCCCGGCCTCTTTTCTTATGATATCGAGCACTCTCTTTGTGTAGCGCTCAGTTAGTTCAATTCTTGTACCCACTGGGCCAAGCAGTCGCAACTGAAAGCTTGACGGGTTACCCACTGGGAAAACTTCTGTTTTGAGCTGTGGGCCTATTGCCAGCAGAATCAGCGGTGTAGCAACTACATAGAGTGCCACCAATGCCACCCTCCATCTAAAGAGGCGCACTAAGGTGTGGGCGTATTGACGGCGGATTTTTGTGATTGTGGTGGCTATAATATTTTTCTTGTGTTGACCACCTTTGTTTGTGTGCAGAAGCCAGCCCGAGAGCACTGGCACCAAGGTGTTAGAGAGAATATATGAAGCAACCATAGCAAAGCCAACTGCTAGAGAAAGCGGCACAAACAGTGCTTTTGTTGTGCCTTCCATAAAGAAAGATGGCAGGAAGACTGCAATTACGGAGAGCACCGCCAGTAGTTGCGGGGTTATTACTTCGCAACTGGCGTCTGCTATACCTTTGAAAAGAGCTTCACCGCGGTCTAGGTGAGTGTGGATGTTTTCTATGGCCACAGTGGCTTCGTCCACTAAAACACCGACAGCCAGTGAGAGGCCGCCAAGAGTCATGATATTAATCGTTTGACCAGCGCCGTAAAGTCCGACTATTGCCACCGCCAATGCAATGGGAATTGTCACTACGACAATTAGGGCACTGCGAATATCCTGTAGAAATAGCAGCACCACGCCACCGGTGAGAAGGGCGCCAATTAAACTTTCATATACCAATCCTGTGATGGCTTCTGTGACATAAATTGACTGGTCAAAGTCGAAACTGACACTGATGTCTTTCGGAATCACCGCTCGCATCTGTGGTAGAGCAGCTTTTACTCTTTGTACTACGTCGAGAGTTGACGCGTCAGCTAGCTTTGATATGGTCATAAACACTGTTCGTCTGCCGTCTACTAGGGCATAGCCCGTGGCGATATCCATATCGTCAACTACGGTGGCAATATCACCTAAAGTGAGAGTGGCTCCAGGTCCTAATTTAAGTGGTATTTTCTCTAGTTGATGAATGTCTAGTACTGTCGAGTTGAGATTAGCGATTCTTTGAGTGTCTCCCGATCTAACTAAGCCTGACGGCGTAATCATATTTCCGCTGGTGACCGCATTGACTACGTCTTCTGAACTCAGTCGCAAGGCTCTTAGGCGTTGGGGATCAACTGTTATGACAATAGTACGGACGTTACCTCCGAAGGGGTGGGTTGTTGTCGCCCCAGGGATGGTCGAAATGATGGGCCTAATGCGCTCATCGGCAATTGCTTCAATTTTGCTAACAGGCTCGGTCTTGCTGGCCAAGACTACATAGCCAACTGGTACGTTGCCAGCATCGAAACGGAGGATAAATGGTGTAACCGTGCCTGGTGGCATCTTCGCTCGCGAGCGCTCTACCTGTGCCACAATGTTTGACATGGCTTCTGCCATATCAGTATCGGCCTTAAATACTACTTTTAATACCGCAGTGTTTTGAATTGCCTTTGACTCGATATGATCAACCCCAGAGACGTAGAGGAAGTGATTTTCGTAGTGGGCGACAACGAAAGCTTCAAATTGGGCTGGGTCCATACCGCCATAAGGCTGAATTACATAAATTACTGGCATATTCAAGTTGGGAAATATGTCAACCTTCATGCCTTTGACAGCAAGAATGGCCGCGAGTAGAGCTGTGATGACACAGACCATGATAGTGATCGGCCGACCCATGGCTAGTTTAATCAGCCACATTTATTCTGTTCCTGTTTTATTAGTATTGTCGTTGCTGCCAGTGGCTTGACTGGCGGCTCCAAGAAACGGCCGCAGATTGCCATGAACAGCAGCGTTTGCTAGCAGTGCTTTCCACACACCGACATTGGTTACTGCTTCTTTCACTCTTGAATCGGCCAATATTTGATTGGCTTCTGCTACTTGAGCCACTGTTGCTAATCCAGCCTCGTAGCGCGCCTGAGCTTGCTGTGCTGCTTGAGTAGCCGCTTGCACCTGAATGGGCATGTTTGCTGCGAGTTCAAGAGAAGCTTTTACTCTGGCTCTGGCCTGGACATCTTCTGTCTTAAGCTGTTGCACAGCAAGAGCGTAAGACTGTTGGGCTGAGTCTATCTGTTCGTCAACTACCTTCTTCTCTGCTTGAATTCTAATAATTTCAAAGAAGGGAAAATCTATAACCATGCCGACATTCCAGTTCGGAACCGTGGGAAACAATCCACTGATACCCGGTGCTGGGACATCTCCTTTGTTTGTCTTAAAAGTGGTGCCTCTCAAGTTGATTCCAGCAAGCCAGCGAAATTTTGGATAGTATTCTTTCTCTAAGACTTTGCGATTAGCTTGCCTGAGGTTCACTATCGATTGTTTGGCGAGGGTGAGAGGATGACTGGTAAATTTGGGCGAGTCTCTTTGGGGGTCATCTGGTTGAGTTAGCTTGCTGATGCCACCGGGGTTGATCTCAACACTATTGCCGCCGACACCCACTTTGAACGCTAGTTCAGCAAGGGCGAGCTCATAGTTTAGTCGAGCGCGTACCAAATCGTTTTTGGCATTGGCCAGTTGTGAGTCTGCCAAAGAGGCATCGGCTCCGGCCTTTAGGCCTGCATCTACTTGGGCGTGAACCACTTTACTGAAATCAGCAAAACGTTGCACGTTGGCAATGGCTACACCAACTTGTTCCTTCATAATTAAGGCATCGAGGAAGCTTGCAGCCGCTTGCACTGTAACATCGAGGACCGTAAGGTCATAGTGTGCAGAGGCTAATTGCATTTCTGCTTTTGAGTAGTTTATGCGCGCTTTATGCAAGCCAAAGTCAATTGGTGCCCAGTCAATGATGAAGCCAGCTGCGCTAAAAGCATCAGCGCCAAATTTGACATTTTCTGGCCCTGGACCTGGCGTTGCTGGTAGAACAGCTGAACCGAATAAGGTTTGAGTCAGCCTGTTGTGACTGGCGTCTGCTTGTTGATACGAAAGAAGTGCTGCTGGATTGTACTCCCTGACTTTTTGCAGAGTAACGTTGCGCTTGGCTGCACGCAACTCGGCTTGCTGCTTGAGAATTTGCGGATACCTGCTTTCGGCTAGGTGCACGGCACCGACTAGTGTGAGCGAGGTTTCGTTAAGTTGGATTTCTGGTCTAAGCCTGATGCTGCTTTCGCCGAAGGCTTGAGTGGGTAGGGAAACCAGCACGGCTATGGCACTTAAAAGCGCGCTGGTTGTCTTTAGTCTCACTGGGTTCACCGGCTCCGAGGAGCATTGGATAGCTGCTGCCTAGCAGCACTTAATGTGAATCTAGTGTATTGAAGCCTCTATAAACTTGTGTGCAAGTTTTGTGCAACTGCCACTGTCTTGTCGATAGGTAAAGTCACTATAAATTGGCTGCCTTGGCCTAGTGTGCTATTAACTGTGACGGCGCCACCGTCTCGCTCTGCTATTGCTTTGACAATTGAGAGGCCGAGACCAGCGCCACCTGAAGAACGGCTGCGTGACTTGTCTACTCGATAGAAACGATCATAAATTTTAGAAAGGTCTTCTGGCGGGATGCCAATGCCTGTGTCGTTTATCATGATTCGAGCTTCGTTAGCATCGAGTTGACAAGCTAGAGTCACTTTGCCGCCTGGTTCTGTATATTTGAGGGCGTTTTCTAGTAAGTTAGCTAGTATGCACTGTAGTGACTGACGGTCTGTGTTTACTAAAGCATCTTCAATTGGGCCAATTTCCAGCTGTATTTTCTTTTCGTCGAAACGGTCACTGAAGTCGCTAGTGGCTACCGCTATCTGTTCTCGTAAAGCTATCGAAGATTTGCTTTCTGCCTTGTTGAACAAGTTGTTAGAGTAATTGCCTATACTGTCTAGTTCCGCTAGCAGCATGAGGTTTTTGACGATGTATCCCATGCGCTCAGCCGAGTTGGCAATTATTTTTAAGTCGTTTTCGTAGTGGCCATGCTTCGACAATTTTCTCTCTAGTGACTGCGCTCGCGCCTGTACAATGCTGGCTGGGGTATTGAGTTCGTGACCAGCATCGGCCACAAGCCTCTGCAGAGTACTGACTAAGAGTTCGATTGGTTTAGCCGCTAGGCCAGAGACAAAGTAGCCGCTGAGGCCAAACCCTAACAAGACAAAAGGAAACATGTAGGCCATTGTCAAAAGAAATTCTTTGGTTAGTTCAGTTCGCTTTGCTGTGGAAAGCTGTTGCTGTAGATAGCCAACAATGGAACCGTTGTGTGTAAGTTTAGAGCAGCGAATGCGATAACTTGCACTGCCAGCGCTGGCTTCTTTTGTATCGGGTATTAATTTTGGTATGCCTGTGGGGCCGTAGTGGTCTAATAATTTGCCGCTGGCATCGAAAAGTTGCAAGGTCATTACCGAGCGAGGGGGATCTGTTTCGACCACTCTCAGCCAGTCTCGAAAGGTCGGCTTACTGCCACTTAAGTCAATAGCGTGACCTATTTGCGAGCCGACCATCTTGAGCTCGTGGTCCATAGAGTTCGATAAAGTATTGTAGAAGTAGGCACCACCTGCAAGCGCCATGGTAATGTAAACGACTGAAGAGAGGGCAATGAACCAGATGGCTATCTGCCAGCGAAAATTTCTGAACATGTTCAGTCAGCCTCAATCATGTAGCCCATACCATGCACGGTTTTAATTAGTGACGGTAGTTCTTTTGAGTCAATTTTCTTGCGCAGTGATTTGACATGTGATCTGACCGTATCTGGTGTAATCTCGGAGTCGCTGCCCCAGACGTGGTCTACCAATTCCTCTGTACTGAGCACTGTTCCGCAGTGCCTCATCAAGACTTCTAGAAGAATGAATTCTTTTGGTAAGAGCTTTATTGTCTGCTCCCCTTTGGTCACTTTTAAAGACTTTCGGTCGAGGCGAATACCGCCAGCTTCAATGATCATTTCAGGCTTAGTTTTCGGTCTACGTAATAGGGCTCTTACTCGTGCCGACAGTTCACGCATGCTGAATGGCTTGGTCAAATAATCATCAGCGCCGCTATCTAGACCTTCTTCTTTGGCTGAGAGCGTACTTTTGGCTGTAATCATCAAGATTGGTGTGATTCCGCCAGCTTTTCTGAAACTTTGACATATTTCAAGCCCACTGAGGTTGGGAAGCATCCAGTCCAGAAGCACAAGTTCGAATTCTCCATTTCTTAGCTTGTTCATGGCTTCTCGGCCATCACTCTCGACAGTGACGACGTAATGCTCGTCCTGAAGCCATTCCTGAATTGCACCAGAAAGTCCATCTTCGTCTTCAACAACCAATATGCGAGACATGACCTTGTTGTCCATCACTGCCAGCCGATTATTATCTTAGCGCAAGAGCCGTGACGACGGTCAAGTTTCAGTCTATAGTTGCAAGGGTAATTGATTGCACGAAATTTGCACATTTCGCTGTGGCGAATATGCTAGTTTTCGTCTTGATTGGCAATTTTAAGTGTTGCCTGCTGTGGTACCACCAATGGTGAGCTCTGCGTAGTCTTTTGTTGCTTCTGTTTCGCTTTTGAGAGAGTAAAGCTAAAGTAGATGAGTTTTTCAATACTCTCAGTCTGCATCTCCTTTGTTTGTGTGTTCATGCTCTGGCCCGTGGCGGCTTTTGCTTCGCCTGTCCTGAGCGCTGCCAGTGAGACGGCCGAGTCTTTTTCCGATGATGGTTTCCAGGGTGGTCTTCGGCTGGCAAAAACATTACTCTCTGAGCGCCACTACCCTGAAGCTGAGCAAGGGTTCAGACAGGTCATAGACGATTCTGTTCGACTTCGACTCGATTCTGCCAGGCTTGCCGATCTTTTCAATTTTCTTGGTGTTACCTTGCACTGTCAGCATAAGGACGCTGAAGCGATAGAGTCATATAGGCGTGCGCTTTCGGGCCTCCCTGAAGGACTCACTGCTGATACGCGGGGGAAAATCTATTCCAATTTAGCTCTTTCATATAGCGCCTTAGGAAGGAGAAGAGAAGCATTACAAGCTTGTCGCTCAGCCCTTGATCATTTTCGTCTTTGTGATGTTGATGCGCTTACCCAGAGCGTCTTGCTCAACACTTATGGTCAGTTGTTGATTGATAGCAAGAACTGGGGTGGAGCTGAAGCTATTCTTGTTAAATCTTTGCAGCTGCGCTCTAGTGTTGTGGGGGAAAGTGTTGAGCTAGCCTTGCCACTTCTGAAGTTAGCAGAAGTCTATCAGGAGGTTGGTAAAGAGGACTTGGCAGAGGAACTACTGCGCCGACGTAGCTACTTGCTAGAGGAGGAAGTATTTGGTGGAGCGACTATTGTCCAGAGCAGTCCAGACAAACTTGGTTTCCTTGAATTGTCTGGTAACATTCGCCAGGACCATTCTAAATTTGGGAATAGTCCGCAAGCAAGAAAGCCGCTCCGAAGAGCGACTTTCTAAAGGTTTGAACTTGCCTACAGAAGCAGAGCTTAGCGCTTAGTTATTATCTAACCAATGCGCGTGATAGCCAGAACGCTCTTACCTGTCTGTAAGTGCTGAGCACTTTGGTTTGAACAGGTACAGTGTTGACGACTGCATGCACACCTGGGGTTACAGGCACTGGTGCAGGGCCAATCATGAGCGGGCCATTAGCAAAGCTGGCCGTAGTTAAAAGTCCGAATCCTAGAGTGGTGGCCAGAACAGCCGCTGATAGTAGACGCTTCTTCATCTTAAGTGTTTATTCCTCCGAACTTCAAAACAGGCGAACTTTAAAACAGGCTTACAAGTAGTTATTGCACTTGTGTCTATTACTTATTGGACCACAGCTTTAGGAAAGCTGCTCAAAAAATTTGATTTTATAATTCCAGCCAGTAACCGACATCCTTAATATGATGTACCCAGATTGCAGGCTTATTCGGATATTTACCCCTATGATAGAAGATACCCACACTTTCGGACCTTGACAATATACTATCATGTCCTGGAAATATTAAAAGAGGCTAAAAGGGGTAAGTAGCGGTTAATAAAGTGCAGCCAGATTATTTGACTTTCAAGAGGGTGTGGAGTTGTCTGACGTAATCACAATCTTCATGTGTTCGATTCTCGGTCTAATGGCTCATGGAGCGAGAAATAAGAAGTGGCTAGAATGGCTTCTGCGCATCTTTATTGGTTGTTTTTTCTTGTCTGCTGGTTTGATGTACGTCGGTGGCAGCGCCGCCGGTGCTCCGCCCTGGGGCTATCAGGTTAGTGGGGCTATGGGTGTGGCCTGTCTGCTACTGCTGTTTTTGCCAGCGCGAAAGGTCTTGTCGCGTCTTCTTACACTATTAGATGGCATTGTCTCCCTGCGCTTCATTACTGGCCCGGTACGGCGCAAAATGACAATGATGGCAGCCATGGTCAATGTTCAAGTTTTCCAGCCCACATCAGTTCCTCATATGGTTGGGGCTTTTTGCTATATCGCCACATTTGGCATGTATGCAGCTAACACTAATGTTGCCAGCGGTTTTCAGTTTCCCCAGATTCCACTGCCCTTTGTTCCAGTTCCCCAAGAGCAGCTCTTTTGGTACAACTTCGTTGGTCTTGTCGTCGTTTCGATTTGCGGCACAGGCATAATCATTACTCGAAATTGGAAGGCCATGTTTGCGCGTATGGCCTGGGTTAAGCCTACGGGCGTGCAGGTCGGAATTGGCTTGAGTCTGGTGGTCTTTAGCTTCCTCTATGACCTGGTCTGGGCTTTGTACACGCACCAGTCGGGCGATATGGCCACTAAAATCTCGGCTTATAACGCTAATACGTTTTCTTCTGGCGTTGCCGGTGGCGGCCCTGCCGGGTTTGGCGCCGCGGTATTTCTTGCCTTAGCCACAGCTATTTGTGCTGGTATTGGTGAGGAAACCTTGATTAGAGGGGCGCTTCAACCTGTAATTGGAATTTTGCCAGCGGCTTTTCTTCACGGTATATTGCATGCTCAATTTGCCAATGCGCCAATGCTGATTTTGCAAGTTTCACTTTGGTCTTGCTGTATGGGAATCGTCAAGCGCTTCACCAATACGACAACTACAATCATTGGCCACGCTGGATTTAATTTCGTCACGACCTTCTTGTTCGCTTTTAATCCATAGCAATCTGTATCTATATAGATTGAGGCTTCATGTCTGCCACCCAGGCATCGAGGGCCATAATTGACTCGGTTAGCGAGAATTTGAGCAAATCTTCTCGCCGCTCCCGGCAATTGAGAATGTAGTCGCCTAGGGCTAGCGCTGCTTCAGCTTTGGTGGCCCCGAGGCCAAGCCGATGGCAAACAATCATTGAAAGGGTCTGGGCTACAGCAATAGGGCCGTTGTCCATAGGATAGGTTTCGAAAATGGCTGTTACTGTTGGCTCTTGGCAAAGCTCATCAGCTACCTGGAAGGCGGTATATAAGTAGCTCTGGAACCACTCAGGCACCTTAGGGCCACATTCTTCGCAAATCATCAACCAGAGACCAAGCGTTAATATTTCTTTGGTTGTGCGCGTGTAGTCAGCATCGACTACGGCAAATGGTTCTGCCACCGAATCAGCTTTGGCTCCATCAAGGCAATAGCGCACGTATGAAGCCAAAATATTAGAAGAGAGTGCTGCCATAGAGGTTGAGAGAAAAACAGCCCGTTCCCAACCATCACGTTCGTCGCTCGGTTGGTACGGTTCGAGATCGGTTAAAAGTTTAGATTGCGAATTTTGGTCTTCCATCCCTCCATTTTAATAAATTTCAGCCCTTAACTACGTATTTTTCCCAATGACGCAATGCCCCCGGCCTGTCAAACTAGTGTTGTCAACGTATGAAAGTCTCCGCTAGGGCGGTTCTAAACACCTAAAAGCAGGGAATAAATAAGTTGATAGCGCCCCCCGCGTACACAATTAGTCCATCCTTTATCAGTTACTGAGATTCTGAGGATCATTCAAATGGCCCAAAAAGGCGATGATACATTCAACAAAGATGTTGAAAAGGCAGTAAAAGCTGGCAGCGATTTCTCCCAAGGTGGAGAACATGCTTACAAGGCGCTGATGACTGAGCTTGCTCAAGATCAGAAAAAATATGCCAATGACCCGGCCAAGTTTGATGAACTGGGCCGAAAAGTGGCTGCAGGTCTCGAGAAAACCGGAAAAATCGATGACCATATGCTGCGCTGGAGTCGTGACAATATGGGTCGCTTCGATACGTCAGGTGACGGCGAAGTAGACCGACAAGAGATGAATCCTCGCAACCCCACTGCCGTATCTGGCTTTGAGAAGGCGATGATGCAGCGCCTACAGAATCAATATGAAACACTCAATAAATCAGACAGCATTCAGCCATTTATTGGCAGTAGAGACGCTGATGATTCGTTCTCACATAAGAATTTTAAAAAGCTCGTAGATGCTCGTGAAAAGCCAATTACCGAGAGTCACGAAGCCGAGCAAAGGCAAGAATTGGCCCAGCGTCAGCTTGACCAAAAAAATAATGTCGTTAGCGCGCTGATGAAGAATGACGGGGATCCACGCACTTCACTAGCAGCTGTTCTCGATGTTCAAAGGGGCGTAAATCCTGATGGTGAGATTTCGCGCCGGGATATTCGTAAGTTTGTAGACAACTTTGAAGTGGGTAAGGCCCGCGGAGATCTTGGCTATACACAAGCCAATTTAGATGCAGCCAAGTTACTTGATTCGCAGTGGAATGCGCCTCTTGGAGTTTCGTTGCGTGGACAGTTTGAGCGCAACAATGGCGGTGGTCATGGTGGCAGCCGCGATATGGTCACTCATGACCGTATCGACCTGAAGCGCATGGCTGAGTTGCAGGGCACGACAGTTGATCAGCTGTATGCAGCTAATGTTAGCCCTGATATGAACACAGGTAGAAGAGTTGCTTCGGGCCAGCCCGTTCGCGATGGCAACGCCGTAAGAGCAGTTTCGGCTGATGACCAGTCGCTGGATGCTGCTCCCCAAGATAGACAGCCTGTGCGTCGTAACGTCGAGCTGTCTGATGCCGAACGTAGAGAAGATTTAGCCCAGCGCCAATCTGACCAGAAAGGCTTTGTTGTTGATGCACTCATGCGCAACAACGGCGATCCAAGAACTTCACTGGGTGCAGTGTTAGACATTCAACGGGGTGTCAATCCTGATGGAGACATTTCACGGCGTGATGTGCGCAAGTTTATAGAAAACTTTGACCAGGGCCAAGCCCGTGGAGATTTAGGCTATACACAGCGCAACTTGGATGCTGCCAAACTTTTAGATACGCAGTGGAATGAGCCACTCGGTGTGTCTCTGCGCGGTCAGTATGAGAACCACAATGGTCATGGTAACAATGACAAACAAACTCACCAGTACCTTAACTTGAAGCGTATGGCTGAATTGCAAGGCACTAATCTCGACCAAATGTACGCTGCTCATGCCAGTGGCGATGTTCGCGATCAGAGACAAGCTTCTGTCGCCGATAGAAATGCAGTCAGAGCGGTTGCAGCTGGCGATCAAAAACCTGAGATTGAGTATCCTGCCGATGAACAACCAGTTCGTCGCCCAGCCGATCGTACAGCTGATAGAAAGTCAACTGATGGTGCTGTTGCCATAACCGACCCAAGTGCTCTCGATAACAAGGGTGGTAATGATGTTGGTCCTGCAACCAAAGATGATGGTAGGCCGACTACTCGTACACTGAAAGAGACAGCCCGTGTAGATGCAACGGCTGCACCGGTAGAGCGTCAAGAGAGATCAGCTGGTAAAGATGTTGCTCCAGCAGCAAAACCATTTGAAGCTCCTAAGCCGATTCCTGAATTGGTAATTCCCGAGATCAAACTTGATGGTGATCTAGTCAAGGCCAGAGAAGAGCTAGCTAAGAGTGCTGGAGAGCACTTCTCGGCGCGGGCCATATACACAGTGCGTCCTGGTCAAGGTTGGGACAGAATTGCTCGTGACGTACTTCGTCAGGAGAAAGATGGCAGCCACACTAACGAAAGTTTAGTGGTAGCTCTGTCTGATCATGTGGCTAAGGGTAATGGTTGGGAAGGTCGTCTTGACCCTACCAAAATGCTTCACCCTGGTGACCAAGTGCGCGTCATGACTGATGAAGCGGTCAAGGCTCGGACAGAAGACATACTGAAGCAATTCGACGCTAAAGTAGAAGAAATGAAAAAAGCTGCCGCTGCTAAGCCGGCAGAAAATGGCGACCCTGCTTTGTTTGACGGTAAGCGTAGCGGTGAAGGTGATGTAGCACCGGCAACCGATGCGGCAAAAGACCCCAAAGCTGCGGCTTCTGGAGACAAAGGCGATCCTGCTTTGTTTAATGGAACGCGCAGTGGCGAAGGTGACGTTAAACCAGCACCTGCCGCTGACACACTAAAGGATAGCAGCGGTGCTCCTGTTCTCGATGGTAGTGGAAATCCTGTTAAAACTGGTACTCCAGCTGATTCTACTTTGGTTCCCAACCCGAAAGCTGTTGAAGAACCAGTTAAAGAGCCAGCTAAAGTCGGGACCGATCCCAAGTTGAAAGCTTCGAACGATACTGGAGCTGCCCCGGTCGTGGCTGGTAATGACGTCGCCGCGCCTGGTGAAGACTTCACTGTAACTGCTGTTTCCGCTCAGGCGAGGGCTGATGCTGAGGCTCTAGCTAAGAAGAATGCTGCACGGGATAAGCGTTTAGCTGATGGCAACCCACTTGAATCTTTTGAAGCGCCTAACATTGGTTAGACGTGGATAGAGCTTCGAGCGCTAGTCACTAAACATTCGTGAGAAATTAAAAGGGGCGCCAGTCGCCCCTTTTTTATATTTCGCTTGTCGCCCTCTTTTTATATGTCGGGCTGGGCGCTCTTTTTTCATTGGCTGCCGCTAAGATATAAAATATGATTTGCCAATTTTCCCGCGCTCGTCTCCAATCAATTACATTAGCAATTGTCGTGCTTACTTTCTGTTTTGCGCTTCCCTCTCAGGGCGCCCCGAGTGGAACCCGCGAGAAGCCTCAAACAGAGAAACCTCAAGCCGAGAAACCTCAGGCTGAGACCATCGAACAACTCGAGCAACTTGTAAAAGCCGACCCCAATAACTTTGCCACTCGTCTCAAATTAGGCCAAGCAATGATGGAAGCTGGCCGCTTTCGCAAGGCTGAAGAGAATTTTTTGGCTTGTAGCTTGATCAATCCCAAAAGTAATTCAGGTCGTTTTGGCATGGCCTCGGTGTATGAACACACTGGTAAATTTGCTGATGCCATCTTGGTTTACAAACAAATTCTCAGCCGCCAACCTGTGGCTGCCATTGATGAATATAGAGTGCACTTGGCTATGCAACGGCTCACTTATTATCACTCTTTGGGTGATGCCAATTCACCTCAGTATGTCTTTGATAACGAATTTTCAGATAAGCATGGCTGGAAGAAAACAGCTTTCCCTTTGCGTATAGCAATTTGGTCGGATCCTGAATTGAAAGAATTGAAAGAACCTTTTCGTCAAGATGTGGTGCGGGCTTTTGAACGTTGGCTAGTCGCTTCTGGCGGCAAGACTACATTTAAGATTGTCTCTGATCAGAAGTCGGCCGATATCGTTTGTAAGCTTGTGCAAGTAATGCGAGGCTCCAAGCGCAGCGGCCTAGGCGAGAAGGCTGGTGAGACTAATTTGCAGTGGGATGATAGTAGTGACGATATTGTCAAATGGTCGCGCATCGAAATATTTTGGGATGAGCGTTACAACTTAGCCAAGCTTGATGCCTGTGTCTTGCATGAAGTTGGGCACGCCTTGGGTCTCAATCACTCAAGTAATCCCCACGATATTATGTTTCCGCTGGCCCATCCGCCCTATGCTGCCATCTTGTCTGAGCGCGACAAAAATACGCTTAAGGCTATTTACGAGAAGTAGAATTTGCTATTGAAATTTTTAGGGCTTGGGGAACGTAGAGCTTGGCATTGCTGGTGAGTTTGGCAAAATTGCTGCTATTGGTGCAGTAGGTCAAAATTATTTCGCCTTTGTTTTTGGTCGCATCAGTCAAATATTGAGGATGGGCTTTAGCGCTGTAGTAGAGCAAATCTGGTGAGCCCGCAGGAAACTGATAGACGACTGTTCTTTCGCTCCATGGCCCTTGCATCTCCGCGGCGTGGCGCATAACAATTGCTTTTTTATCTGGCGGAATATAGAAGGCAAAATAGCCCGGGAGGCCCGGAACTTTTGTCACTGTCATTTCAGAAGCACCATCGTCAAATAGTGTTTCTGGCAGTTCGTAGGTGGGCTCCCATTTTTGCGACCACCACTCAAGTTTGTTCAGGCTGAATGGCTCTGCTTTTGCTATGGGCAAGCGAGCAACTACAGCTGGATGCTTGAAGAGATCGAGAGCAACCGCGCCGTTAGAGCAGAAGAAGTACATATGCTTGTTATCGGCTCGGCATGCCACTCCGTAGAGTGTACGCTTGGCGCTAGTATTGAGCGCTTTGATTTGATAGCGCCATTTGTCTGGTGCGTCTTGGGGATTGTCTACGGTTACTAAATGATCGGTTCTTAGTTCGAACTGAAAAGGTGCCGGTAATTTGTAGTCTGTGCGCACGACATGCATGAAAATATTGAGCTTGCCATTGCTGAGAAAGCAGTCTGCAGGCCAATAGTAATCGCCTTTATCGAGGCAGTGGAAAAAACCAGTGTTTTCTGGTTTTGGATTTACTGGCTTCTTGCCACTGAAGTAAGTGAATTTTCCGGGGCTGCCGTTGCTTTGACTAGTGTCTTCAATCGCCACAGCATTGTGCACCATCGTACAATTGGCGCGTTTATTGTTCTTGATTTGGCCGATGAAACTGTCACCAAAGAGCCATAGGGTGCGTTTAGAGCTTAGGGGAATGCTATAGGCGGCGTCTCCACCTACCCAGTCGGCTTTACTCGCTGTATCGTTGATAAAGCGTTTCGTCAGCGCGGTGTAGGGAGTGGCTGAAGTAACTTTGAAAGGATTATCTGGATGATTGGCGATGTCGGTAAAAGTGAAACTCTTTGCTAGGGCTGACTGAGGGGCTGTGTTTGAACTAGTCATTAGTCCAATCTGGCAGACAAGAAAGACAGCCACGATGGCTGCCTTTCTTGCAATTTGTCTACTTGGTTTTGAGAACAATTTGCTTCTCTCTAGTTTTCTGGCCTGAAGTTTTCTGGATCTTTGTTTTCGTCTTGGACTAGGTCAGTGACTTTGTTGTTTTCAGCATTGTTGGGGCCACTGCCTTGACCAATTTGGGTGAGGCCGGGAAGGAATTCGAGATTGACTATAGGAGCGGTACCTACAAGTTTACGCTCAGATAGCGTGGCAATTTCCTTGTTGACTTCGGCATCTGATTTTGAAGGTTCTAGAATTTTGACGAGGTCTTTGTAGAAGAGGGTCTCTTTCTCAACAAGCGCATGTGCAATCAAATCTAGTTCCTTGCGCTTCTCTTTCAATAGATTGCGAGTATTTTCGAGACAGTCGTCGACAATTTTCTTGACTTCCAGCTCAATTTCTCTCTCTGTGTCTGGTGAAGCCATGCCCCATCCGCCACGTCCCTCATGCCCACGTTCGTCGCCGTGTCCATAGTTAGTGTTGTATGGGAATGAACCCATGCCCCAATTTTTGACCATACGTCTTGCTGTGTTGCCAACATTGATTAGGTCTTGAGATACACCACTGGTGGTTGTGTCCATGTAGAGCGACTCAGCCACATAACCACCCAGCGACACTTCGATGTCGACGAGGTAGTCTTGCTTGTTCTGGCCCGAGACAAAACGATCTTCCTTATCTACTGACCACATGTAGCCCAGCGCCCGGCCGGTTGGAACAATTGTCACCACTTGTATGCGTTCTTTGCGATTACGGAAGTAGGAAATAATTGTGTGACCAGCTTCGTGATAAGCAGTTTCGAACAGCTCTTTAACACCGATATGCTGACTTCTGCTCATGCCGAAGCTTACTCTTTGAATAGCGCGGATCATATCGCTGTGGGTTATTTCTACTCGGCCTTCGCGAATAGCAAATAGACCAGCTTCGTTAACCATGTTGGCTAGGTCGGCCCCTGCCTGCAAGAAGGTCATGCGTGCAATTTCCATTACATGCACGTCTGGTGATACTGTGAACTTCTCTAGGTACTTGGTCAGAATTGCTTCACGACCTTCAAGGTTTGGCAGTGGCACATCGATGTGTCTATCGAACCTGCCTGGTCTGAGCAGTGCCCCATCGAGCATATGCATGCTGTTGGTGGCGCCGATGGTGAGAATATTGTGCTTACCAAAGCCGTCCATTTCAACGAGGAGTGAATTGAGTGTATTGTTGGAATCTTGTTTGCCGCCGAATCCAAAGTCTTCACCGCGTCTAGCGCCAATCGCATCAATTTCGTCGATGAATACTATGGCCGGTTTGCCGCTTCGGCGAGCGCGCTCATAGAGCGCCTTAACACGATTGGAACCAACCCCTTTCCACATCGACTGGAAGTCTCCACCCGACATTGAGTAGAAAGCTATGCCTGCTTCGTTAGCTATTGCTTTGGCTAACATGGTTTTGCCCGTACCAGGAGGGCCGACCAATAGAATTCCTTTGGTAGGCTTAAGCCCGAATTTCTCTACAGCCTTAATGTTCTTGAGCATGGCGACGACTTCGGCTGCTTCTGCTTTAGCTTCTTCCACGCCTTTGATATCGTCTAGCTTTACACCTAAGTCAGGGACACGTGAGAGATTCATGCCAGCGACGTTGAGTTTGTGACCTGCAGTGATCATCACCTTGTCGATTGCTTCTTCCAGCTCTTCTTCGGTTACTTGGCTCTTACCTTTGCGCACGGCCAGGATGGCGGCTTCGTTGCAGGTTGCGGCAATGTCAGCACCTGAGAAATTGAAGGAAAGCTTTCCAAGTTTTTTTAGATCAGGCAATGAGGCGAGTGTAATTTGTTTGAGATATTTTTCAAATATGAGACTTCTCGAAGCTGCATCAGGCACGCCGATGAATACTTTGCGATCAAAGCGACCAGAGCGATAAAAGGCGGGATCAAAATCATCTTGCATGTTGGTAGCGCCGATGGTGATCACGTTGCTGCGACCGAGTCCATCAAGTTCAACCAATAGTTGATTTAGCGAGCTTGTGCGAGTCGTACCAAGCGGATCGGACATTCCATCTTGGCCGCGTGGAGAGCCAATGGCGTCAATTTCATCGATAAATACAATGGCTGCTGGGCTTTGTCTGGCTTGGGTGTAGAGCGCTTTAATGCGATTGGAACCAAAACCAAAGTTATTGAGATGGCTCGCCGACAAACCGTAAAACGGCACACCGGCTTCGTTGGCGATGGCCTTTGCTAGCATTGATTTACCAACACCGGGTGGGCCTACAAGCAAAACGCCTTTGGGTATCTTGGCGCCGATTTTTCGCAACTCATCGCCGCGCTTGAGGAAGTCGACGATTTCAACTAATTCTTGTTTGATGTCGTCAATGCCAATTACATCAGCAAATCTAATTGAGGGGTCGTGATTGACAAGTTCGACACCAGAGTTGGTCAAAGACCTCTCAAGCCCTACAGATACTCTATCTAGAGCTTGCAGAATCATGTCTGTAGTGACTTTGTTAGGGTTGCCTGGGCGGCGCGAAATCAAAGCGGCTTCGTTGACTACGTTGGCAATTTCAGCTGGTGAATAGTTGGCTGTAAGCATCGTCACTTGCTCGTAGTCAATATTTTCGTCACAAGCTACTTTGGCCAAATAATATTTGAACAATCCAGATCTTTCTTCTGGTGTCGGCATCTGGAAGTAGATGCGTCTATCCATGCGGCCGGCGCGCATAAGAGCAGGGTCGAGCATGGCATCATTGTTGGTGGCACCAATGACCATGATTTTTGAGCCAGAGAAACCATCCATTTCGGTAAGCAGGCAATTAAGGGTCATGTTCATGTCGGCGATGCCGCCAAAGCCCTGATCTTGCGAGCGTTTTGAGCCCATAGATTCAATTTCGTCAATGAACAAGATGGCGCGGTCGTGTGCTTTTAATTTACGGAAGAGTGTTTTCAGCTTGAGCACACCGAGACCCATGAAAATACCAGCTACACCACCACCATCGATGACATAGAATGGCACACCGGCTTCATTAGCAATGGCTCTGGCAAACAGTGTTTTACCAACGCCTGGGGGGCCAACAAAGAGCATTCCCTTTGGCACCTGTGCGCCAGAATCTTCGTAGTGCTTAGCTTTTTGAATGATGTCGATGACTTCGCGAATTTCTTGCTTGGCTTTGTCGTTGCCAGTCATTTCTTCGAGAGTCTTAGGGGCATTAGGGCTGATGGGCGAATCTTTGTAGAGCCACTTAAACCAGCGCTTCCAAATGCTCTTAGGTGCTTTGCTGTCGGCTCTAGGAGGCAGCGGGAAGATTACGGAGAGCATGATGTAGAACTGAATGATAATGAAGAAGGCACCGTAGAGAACGGCAACTACTAAAGTGATCACTGAGTATTTGAGGAAGGCTGGCAGTGATGCAAACGGGTTCCAGTACTGGGCCGTCAAAATTAGTCCGACAGTCCACAGTATCAGCAGTGTCCAACGAGCCCAGGTTTTCATGATTGTCAGCTTCTCCTAATTGTTGCCCATGCCAGGCGCATCAGCATCTCTGTTCTCATTTTTGTTGTTGACGTCGCCGATATATCGTAGTTTGCGATATGAATCGACGACTTTAATTTCAGGTACTAGGGCTTCTCTCCGCTTCCAAACACCAAGACTAGAGCTAATCACATCAGCTACACCAGCCGGGATTTTGCCAGGTGGAAATTGATAGTTGACGAAACTAGAAGATAGAATCATCGCCACAAAGAAGGCGACAGCGTACTTGACCATAATTATTAATCCGTTGGCATATCTAATTCTTGCTTGACCCACTTGGTTAGCTCTGGCTGGGTCATTTCACCTTTGATACCGTTGATTGCTTTGCCTTCTTTGAATAAGACGTATCCTGGCACACCTTCTACATCGTAGCGCTCAGTTAGAGTTTGGTTAGTGTCTACATCTACTTTTACTACACGTACATAGCCTTGTGAGTCGGTGGCCAGCTTATTGACGATTGGGCTCATGGTCAGGCAATGGGGGTCGGTTGGCCTGTAAAATTCCACCAACACTGGTAGCTGTGAATCGAGTACCTCGCCTTGAAAGGTTCCAGCGTTGACGTCAGTTACTACATCGGCTACCGGTGCGTTGGCAAAGGTCCAACCTGTCGGCGAAAGGGGGGTGTCGAAGCCGGCCAGCGTGCAGCTCACTAAAAGGGCAATGACAAATCCTATAACCGCTTCTTTCATCTCCAACCTCGTATTTCTAGTTTGCCTGCTAGGTTCGGCTACTAGGGCACAATACATATATATTGGCATAGCCTTAGAAGTTTTACACATTCCCATTACGGAATCACAATAAGTGATTACCCTGATCTTGCCCTTCTAGCCAAGATTATCGATTTCAGCCTAAAGCGAAACAGGGTGAGCAATGCCCACCCTGTTTGATATTTCCTACTGAACTTTCTCGGACTGAACTGATAGGGACGGTCCCTAGCCTCAGCCTCGGGGTCTTAAGATCATTTACCGCGTTCTGGGATAGCCACAGCATCGATGATGTGGATAACGCCATTGTCGCAAGCAACGTCAGCGGTGGTGACGATACAACCGTCAACCACTACAGTGCCAGATTTGTTGTCAATCATCAAAGACTCGCCTTGTACGGTCTTCAGTGAACGCTTGTCTGCCAAGTCAGCGGCAGAGTATTTGCCTTTGACTACGTGGTACTTAAGTACTTCGGCCAAACGCTTAGGGTCATTCATTAGACCTTCACGGTTTTCTTTGGTCATTTTTGCCCAACCAGCATTAGATGGAGCAAAAACAGTGATTGGTCCGTGAATGCGAAGCAAGCCAACAGCGCCAGCTTTTTTCAAAGCAGTAACTGTGGTTGAGCACTCAGGGGTTTTCATAGCAACATTAGCTGCGTCATGGCTGTAGTAATGATGATGTCTGTGATGACGCTTGCTCTTGTGAGCGGAAGCCTCGGTGGTTGTACCAACCAGGCCGATTCCGAGCAATAGCGCTGCTGAAAGAGCTACGCTAGTCTTGCTGCGGCGACTCCATGAGTAAAATTCCATTAGCTTCTCCTTTCAAATCCGCCGACTATCTCCGGCTGATGTATGTTCAAAAAACGGAAAGAATGGGCTCTAAAACGTGCCCATTGCTCTATACGGCTGCATCTATACGTGTTGGGCTCTAAACATGTTGTTCAATCGCCTTGGCAAGTGTAGATTTTGGCACTGCGCCAACTACCTCTTCACATACCTGTCCAGCTTTGAACAGGAAAAGGCTTGGAATGCCACGAATCTTATATGCATGGGCGGTTTTGGGGTTTTCGTCTGTATTCAGTTTGACTACTTTGAGTCTTCCTTCGTACTCCTTAGAAAGGTCCTCAACTACAGGGGCTACGGCCTTGCATGGTCCACACCAGGGAGCCCAGAAGTCTACGAGAACTGGAATATCAGCTTTCAACACTTCCTGTTCGAAGGTGGAATCGGTAACGTTTGCAACGGACATTTCTAAACAGGACCTCCTCTGAATCAGAGCACTAAATAGATTTTTGAAGCTGGTAAGCCATCAAAAAGATTATAGTGACTGTGAAGTAGTTTCCCACATATTGCGAGAATGCCTAGCCCACCACAATCAAGTCAAGAGCACTCAAAAGGGCCTGTGTAAGACCGTTAACCTTAAGCAAATTCGGCATCTCAGGATAGTTAGTGGCTCTTGTAAAAACGAGGTTAGACTTTACACTTAAGACCAAACCTGGCCTTATTTTATTTACTTTGATTTTTCGGGGACAAATTTGAACCTTCTTGACCGCATCTTATATAGGTGGCTATTTCGCAGTTTGGCCAACCAACTGCTCATTACTTACCTTCTGGTGATTACCATCGCCTTGGCGGCGGTTAGCTTTTGGGCACTGGTGGCGATTCGCAAAGAGTCATTGACCGACTTGCAAAATACCCTAGAGGTTGAAGCTGTCAACTTGGGTCTGGAAATTGACAATGATCTTGAGCTTGATTCTCCTAAGGCGCGCAAACGTATTCAATCAGCGGTCGATCGCCGTGCCACCAGACTTGGTGTTGCTATTGTCGTGGTTGATAAAGATGGACGCCTCCTGGCTGACTCATCAGAGCCTGGACCAGTAGAGAACTTGTCTAAAGAGCAAGAAATCAATGAAGCTTTGGCTGGTGTTATTTCCAAGACGACTAGAAGTGATCCTGAAAGCTTGAAAAACTGGATGTACGTGGCCTGTCCTGTGCGTTCTTCGGGTACGACGACAGGGGTTATTCGGGTTGGTGTGCCCTTGACCGAAATTGAGCGAAGATTGAAGAAGGACCTCTTTGTCTTTCTTGAAATTATTCTAGCTACTGGTGTTGTCACTGTTCTCATTAGTCTTTGGCTGGCGCGTAGAGTCAATAGGCCTGTGCGTGAAATGAGTGCGCTGGCGAAGCAGATTTCGATTTCTGGTGACTTCTCTGCTTTCTTGCCGGTGCGTCGGCGCGATGAAATTGGTGAGTTGTGTTTGTCGTTCAACCAGATGATCGGCCGCTTGCGTGAGCAAGAGAGAGTGCGCCAAGAGTTTATTTCGAATGCCTCACACGAATTAAAAACACCAACAATGGCGATTGGTTCGGTGGTTGAGGCCTTACAGGCTGGTGCTGCTGAAGATCCAAAACTAAGAGTGCAATTTTTAGGTTCTTTAGAGCGGTTGGTAGATAGGCAAACCAACTTGATTCAAGACTTGCTCGATATTTCAAAGCTGGATAGCGGAAGTGAAACTAACTGGCAGAGTGAGGTCAATATTTCACAGGTTATTAGCGACGCCGTTGATCAAATTAGACCCCAGGCCGATAAGAAAGAGTTGGCTATTTCCACTCAGATTACTTTAGAGAGCGGTGGCCAAGATCTAGTTCTTGTTGGCAATGCTAATCAATTGCAAAGAGCCTTGCTCAATATTCTTACTAATGCTGTCAAATACACACCAGCTAGCGGTTTCATCAACATCAATGTGCGTAGTCTTGGGGGCGAACGGCTAGAAATTCGCATTCAAGATAGTGGAGGGGGCATTGATGCTGCTGATTTGCCGCGAATTTTCGAGCGCTTTTATCGCGCCGACAAGTCACGCACAAGAGAAAGTGGCAACCCCGGTGGTACCGGTTTGGGCTTGGCTATTGTTCGTGAGATTGTGGCCCGCCATCATGGCACTGTCGAAGTTGAATCGACTGTCGGAAAGGGTTCAACCTTTGTTATTCTTCTGCCCCTGAGGCAAGACAACGGCTGAAATCAGTTAGAATTTGGGCATGACTGATGACAAAAAAGCACTGCGAGACTTTGTTGCCGGAGCCCGGGCATTGGCTCGAAAGAAAAAAGGCTCGCCTCAAGCCGGGGATAAGAGCCAAGCTGAAGATAGCAGCCAACCAGAAACTAGCAGCCCAGAAACTAGTAGAAAAGATGTTGACCTAGTCTGTTGCAAAGGCATTGTTCATATTGCCTATCGTGGCATCGCTGACGATCGCATGTATCTCAGTTATTCGCGCCATTGGAACGAAATTAGATTTTTTCGCCCCAATGGTTTAAGGGTTTTTTGCGCTGATTGTCGCCATCGGGTGCTGTAGAAATCGCATGCTCAGTGCTCCAGAGCTTGAACGATACAGTCGCCACATTCTTCTTGATGAGATTGGTGAAGCGGGCCAGCTGGCTCTAAAAGCGGCCCGTGTTTTGATTGTTGGAGCCGGCGGGCTGGGCTCACCTGTCGCCACTTATCTTGCGGCTGCCGGGGTTGGCACAATCGGTCTTGTTGATGATGATGTGGTTGAGCTATCGAATTTGCATCGACAAATATTATTTAGCCAGGACGATTTGGGCGAGGCCAAGGTTGATGCCGCTGCTCGCCGCCTAAAGGCTGGCAACGACAGCATTGACGTGCAAATTCATCATGAGCGCTTGAGCGCGGTCAGTGCTGAGGCTCTAATCTCTGACTACGATCTAGTTGTTGACTGCAGTGATAATTTTGCTACTCGCTATGCTATCAATGATGCTTGTTTACTTTTGGGCCGGCCTTTTATTTACGGCTCTATTTATCGCTTTGAAGGCCAGGTCAGTGTTTTTTGTCAGCCTGGTGGGCCCTGTTATCGCTGTCTCTTCCCAGATGAAAATGCCGTCGTGGCCAATTGCGCAGAAGCTGGAGTAGTGGGCGTTTTAGCTGGTGTAGTCGGCAGCATCCAGGCGACTGAAGCGCTTAAGCTTTTGCTGGGAATTGGTGAGAGTCTGGTTGGGCGCCTTTTGCTCTACGATGCCCTGGCTCTGGATTTTCGCATTCTCAAGTTGACGGCGAACTGTAGCCTTTTCTGTTCGACTGCTAGTCGGTCTAGCGGCATTTCTGCGGCTATTGAATCGCCCGTTGCAACTGCTAGTGCTGCGCTGCTGCCCGAAGCAGAGGCAGAGTCACAAGAAGAAGCAATAATAGAAGCAAAAACAGAAGCAAAAACAAACACAGAACCGCAATCAGCAGCCTGCCAAAGTGCCTCAAACAAGGGTTCCACCTCCATATCTGCGGCCCAGCTTCGGCAAAGGCTTGACTCTAAGGAAGAGCTGCAGTTGCTTGATGTGCGAACATTGCAAGAATATAGAGCTATGCGTTTTTGCGCTAGTAAGCTCATCGCCGTTGACGAATTGGAGAGCCGCTATAGCGAGGTCTCACCGCACTTCCCTGTGGTTGTCTACTGCCGGTCGGGTATGCGCAGCCGTCGTGCTGCGGTTATACTGCGTAGCAAAGGCTATGGTGAAGTGCTTAATCTTAGTGGCGGAATACTTGCCTGGTATAGAGAATTTCAAGATCATTTACTTGAAAGCGACGTTTCAAGTGGTTAGCCATATGCCCAAGAAGAAGATCGCAATTTTCAGTGCTTGGGTGGCCCAGTCTGTTGTCCTTTCTACTGCTTTGATTTGGAGCACGATAGCTGCCCAGGCCGCTGACTTTGAGGAAGGCTGTCAGTTCTATAAGGCTAAGAATTACGCGCAGGCCCGAGCATGCTTCGAGAAGGCAGTTAAAGCTGCCCCTCAAAATTGGCTTGTGCACTACTATTTGGCCAATACATATTTGCTTTCTAGTCAATCTGCCAATGCGGCAAGGGAGTATCGGGCTTGTTTGAATTGCAAGCCCAATGCTCAAACGACTAAGTATTGTCAGGACGCGCTATTTAAGTTAACTGGAGTAGCTCCAGCCCCTCTAGATTCATCAGTTCCTCAAGAGTCAGCACCGCTTCTAGACGCGGCCAAACCGGGAACTCCAGATGCTAAGCCCAATGCAAAAGCAGATTCTAAATCTGATGGTCAACCCGACGTCAAAGAAGCTGCTAGACAAGCCATAATTGCTGCCGATCAGGCGCGCGCTGAGGAGATTTTGAAGAAAGCGCAAGAGGAATGCAAAGTCATTCGCGCTGAGGCCAAAGAGAAAATTGCCAATGGGCACAACACCGGAAACAAGTGGTACAGAAGAGCTGATGGTACTCGCTACATTGACCTAACTGATGATGAAAAGGATGCCATTACTAAAGAAGCAGAAGACCGCTGTGAAGCAATCATGAGAATCGCTGAGTCGAGTGCAGCCCGCCTACAGCACTAGTCTGTAGTGATAGCCTGCGGCTTTGTCTGTAGCGTTAATGCCAATTCTTAATCAACTCTTCCACTCAATCTAATGCACGCTTTGTTTGGTCGTGATAAGACAAGGCATGCAATCAACGTCTCTAGCGAAGGTAGACTTTGACCTAGTTTTTTTGGCTTTCGAGCCAACGGCAAAATGCATATGCGACTAAGTAAGTAATTGAGTAAGTAAGGGAGATGAAGCGAATGGAAACGTTAGTAATAATTGGCTACGATGACATGTACAAAGCTCAAGAAATGAGAGTGAAGTTGGCAAGACTTGAGAGAGAGTATCTTGTCGATTTGGAAGATGCTGTAGTTGTGGTGCGTGATCTGAAAGGTAAGGTCAAGCTGCACCAGATCGTCAACACTACAGCCGCTGGCGCCCTTGAGGGTGGTTTCTGGGGCACCTTGATTGGTTGTCTGTTCCTCGTACCAATGTTCGGCATGGCTCTGGGAGCTGCTACCGGCATGATTACTGGCGCTCTAGAAGATTTGGGTATCAAAGATGATTTCATGATTGAACTCGGTAAAACCATTCAACCAGGCACTTCAGCTCTTTGTGTTTTGATTCGTCAAATGACTACCGACAAAGTATTAGAAGACCTGCAAGGTACTGGTGGAAAAGTTCTTAAGACAAACTTGTCCAAATCAGATGAAACTAAATTGCAAGAAGCTTTGACTGCACACAAGGCAGAAGCTGCTAAAGCTGAGACTACAGCGGCAGTAGTTTAGTGGTTCTCTAGACTTGCCTCTATGGTGCATGTCTAGTAGAGAGTGCTAGTAGCAAGATCTAGTAGCAAGATCTAGTAGCAATAAAGTAAAGAGAAAAAGGAGCCTTCAACTGAGGGCTCCTTTTTCTCAATGCAGTGCTGTTTTGGTAATGAAGTCACCTGTAAGTCAAGTGCTTCTTGTAGTTGTTTTTGAATTGACCACTATTTAGCCACTAATTAGCCACGCAAGTTAACTTATGATGCTTGGAGTTTGCTTGATATCAAACTGGACAAGTAGATCCTGATATGGAGTAAGCGTCGCTGTTGTTTCTTTCAATTTTAGAGGACATCGTCGTGTCTCAGGCCGCAATCAAAATTTTACTAGTAGAAGACAACGAAATAGTTAGATTGGCTCAGGTTCTTACCTTGCAACAGTTTCCTAGTCTCGATTTTTGTGATTATGCAGCCGATGGCTTGACCGCTGTGCGCAAAGCGCAAGATATCAAACCTCAGGTAATCCTCATGGACATTGGCCTTCCCGGAATTGATGGCATAGAAGCTACAGCGAGAATTAAGGCCGTTCAGCCAGAATGCCAGATAGTGATTATCACGACTCAGACTAGCGACAGTACAATTTTCGATGCTCTGGCGGCTGGTGCTGATGCTTTTTGCCACAAGGATATAACTGGAGAACAGCTTGTTAATGTGATTCACCTTGTGGCCAATGGTGCAGTTTGGCTTGACCCAAGGGTGGCAGAGAGAGTGCTTCGCCATTGCTTGGTAGACTCTACGTCTGTAGACTCGACCAGTCGTTTCAATTTTGGTGTCGACCAAAAGTTTGTTATTTCGCCTCTCGAAAACGAGGCTCTGGCCTACATGAGCCAGGGCATGAGCCTCGGTCAGAGCCTCGGCAGCACTATAGAGAAAGGCCAGCATCTACTTAAAAAGGAAATGCTGGCCCAGGCGCAAATGTTACGTAAGCTATTCTCTCGCATGGTTAAGCGCAGCAAGAGTATTTGCGATTGTTAAGAGTGCTCTACTTCGGCTACTAGTGATTTACGCAGCGAACTGCCTGATTTTGAGATTAGCTCTTCTGCTTGTACTCTGCCAATTTTGCGCTTGAGCATCAAAATTGCAGTTTTTGCTTGACCGTTAGAAGCGACCAAGGCGCCTTCTGCTATTGGTCTTTGCACATCGCAAATTAGAGCAATAATTGATACTGCGCGTTCTCTTAGCTTCTCGTTGGTTGGCTTAAGGTCAACCATCAAGTTCTCGTAGACCTTGCCCAGTCTCACCATGGTGCAAGTTGAAAGTAAGTTGAGCACCATCTTTTGGGCCGTACCTGCTTTCATTCTTGTGGAGCCGGTTAGGGCTTCGGGGCCGACGACTGGGGCAATAACTACGTCGCAGACTTTGTTCAGGGGAGACTCAAAGTTGTTGACGATACCGATTGTGGCGGCGCCTTCTTTCTTCGCGAGCTCTAGAGCGGCGATGACGTAAGGGGTGCGGCCGCTGGCGGTGATGCCAACTACTGCATCTTTAGCTGTGATTTTGATATTGATAGCGTCTTGTTCGCCAAGTTCTCTTGAGTCTTCAGCATTTTCGAAGGAGACAAACATTGCCTCTTTGCCGCCAGCGATACAAGCTTGAACCATTTGACGGTCAACACCAAAGGTAGGATGACATTCTGTGGCATCGAGCACGCCTAGGCGCCCGCTGGTTCCGGCTCCGAAGTAGATTAGGCGGCCACCAGATTTAATCTTGTCGACAATTAAATCAACCGCTACCGCGATTTCAGGATTGACCTTCTCTACTGCCTGAGCAACTTCAAAGTCTTCCTTCTGAACACGATTGACCAAATCTTTTGTGTCGAGAATGTCTAGATCGTTAGTGCGAGAGTTTCTCTCTTCGGTCACCATCTTCGTGAATTCTTTGGCGTAACCCATGTCGTCCGTCCTAGTCTTGCTTAGCTGCCCAATCTTAGTTTCCAGTGTCTTGTCCCCGTTGTTCATAGATATTAGAGTCTATTGATATCAGATTCTATCAAGCTTGCTGCGCCTGTGCACCCTAATTTTGCCGATTAGTGATTCAACTTTGCATATGCTGATTCTTTCATGTGATGTAGCACTCTTGAGCGTTTTTGGAATTTGCCGTCGCCCTTGCGGCCAACGTATTTGCCGTTTTCGATCACGACTTTGCCGCGAGATAGTACTGTTTCAGCCACTCCTTGTACTTCCAGGCCTTCATAACAACTGTAATCAACCCGCATATGATGTGTCTCTGCGCTAATAGTCACTTTTTTGTTAGGGTCAAAGATGACGATGTCAGCATCTGATCCAACGGCAATGGTACCCTTTCTTGGGAAAAGTCCAAAGATCTTTGCTGCCGCTGTCGAGGTGATCTCAACAAATCTATTCAAAGTGATGCGATTACCCACCACGCCGCCGTTGAAAATTAGGTTCATACGATGCTCAACTCCGGGCCCACCGTTGGGAATCTTGCTGAAGTCGTCTTTGCCCAACTGCTTTTGGTCTTTGAAGCAGAAGGGGCAGTGGTCGGTGGAGACGACCTGCAGGTCATTCATGCGCAGGCCCGTCCATAGCTCATCTTGGTTCCATTTCTCGCGAAGAGCCGGTGTCATCACATATTTAGCCCCTTCAAAGCCTTCTTTTTCATAGGCTGTGTAGTCGAGGAAGAGGTACTGGGGGCAGGTTTCAGCAAAAGCTGGAATTCCTTCGTCTCGTGCTTCTTTGACGCGCTTGAGGGCGTCGTGGCAGCTAAGGTGGACTATATAGACAGGCGAGCCGGCCATCTCCGCTAAACGAATGGCGCGATTAACTCCCTCAGCTTCAGCTTGGGTTGGTCTGGTCAAGGCATGATATTTGGGGGCGGTATGGCCCTTCTCGACGGCATAGCGAACGATTTCATCGATGACAATTCCGTTTTCAGCATGCATGCAAATCAAGCCACCCTCTTCGCCAGCGGCACTCATGCCGCGGAAAATCGTGGCATCGTCAACTAGCAGCACGCCTGGGTAGGCCATGAACATCTTAAAGCTGGTGACGCCCTCGTCGTGAATCAGCTTCTTCATTTCGCTGATGCGTTCACGTGGCAAGTCAGTTGCAATCATGTGGAAGCCGTAGTCGATGGCTGCTTTGCCGGCTGCTTTTTCGTGCCAGGTGTCGAGGGCTGTGTAGAGTGACTGACCCTTGGCTTGGATGGCAAAATCGATAATTGTAGTGGTTCCGCCATGAGCTGCCGCATAGGTGCCAGTCTCGAAGTCATCAGCGGAGGTTGTGCCGCCGAAGGGCATGTCCATGTGGGTGTGGGCGTCGATGCCACCTGGAATGACATAGCGGTCTTTAGCGTCGATTATTTTGTCGACGTTGGGCTCTAGGTGGGCGAGAGATTCACCGATAAGGACGATGCGTTCGTCTTCGACCAGAACGTCGGCGTGGTAGTCATCAACCGCTGTGATAACGCGACCATTCTTTATCAGTGTCTTCATGGATTTCGGATCCTCTATTTGGCGCTCACAAGTCATTTGCTTTCAGTGATCAGTGGCTCTCACTGGATTAGCCGGATTATATATAGTCGAGGCTTTCCAAGGTCGTGGAATCGAGGTTCTCAAGCTGTGATTTAAGCATTTGACAACGGTGGCTCGTGCTTTCCTGTTGTTTCTGTTGCGGTACTTCGTTATTGTATGCTCGAGTGTCCAGAGGCACCATATTTAGTGGCTATCTGCATTTTAATTGCTAATCTTTAGAGAGGTAGATTTGCCTTATGAGAAAGCAATGATTTGCGCGTAAATTGGAATTGACCGGAACCTATGTTGAACTTGCGCGTATGGACAATGTATGGACAGTTCGAGCCGGAAATGCAATAGTGACAACTCTGGCGCTTTGAGGTTGGCCATGTCATCTAGTCAGGAAAAATTCAATTTGCGCTGGCGCAGTCCGGAGCAAGAGCAAGCTATTCGCCGGGCTGCTGAAGTGAAGCAAAAGTCGGTATCCGCCTTCATTCTTGATCATGCCTATGAAGCGGCTCAGCAAATTCTGCACGACCAAGATCGCTATCACTTTACTTTGAATGAGGAAGACTGGAAGCAATTTTCTGATGCATTAGACGCTCCAACTGTGCCTGCGAAGGGCTCAAAGAGCTAATGAATACTCCCAGTGTCTTTGAGAAGAATGCCTGATGGATTCTCCGTGGCAAGGAACAATGATTTCAATTCCTGGTTGAATATTGACTTAATTATTCTCTTTTTCTGATATCTCAAAGCGATAGCCCACGCCATAAACAGCGTGAATTACTTCAAGCTCTGGGGCGATGCGGGCAAGCTTTTTGCGCAGATTTTTGATGTGGCTGTCTATCACTCTATCTGTGGCTTGTTGATCTAATTGTGCGCAAAAATCAAGTAATTGATCGCGGGTAAAGATGCGGCCAGGGCGACTAATCAGCAGGCTGAGCAAGCGGAATTCGGTGCGAGTTAAGTCAATAGGTATGTTTTTAAGAGTGATACGACCTTGTTCTTCATCTACTGAGAATAGCTTGGTTTGTGGCTCCTCGACTTGAGTGGGCCGTTGTCTGCGGTAGACAATTTTCACTCTCGCCACAACTTCGCGCGGACTAAACGGCTTGCAGATATAGTCGTCTGCTCCTAATTCTAGCCCGAGTAGCCGATCTAGTTCTTCTACGCGGGCGCTAATCATGATAATAGGCACAGCTGAAAATTTGCGTACTTCTTTGCAAATTTCGAGGCCGTCCATTCCCGGAAGCATTACATCGAGCAAAATAAGATCTGGTGGAGTGTTCTTAACTAGTGCCACCACACCATCTCCGCTATTTTTGTGGCTGACCGAAAAACCGGCCTGTGATAGATAGTCACTGAGTATTTCGGCTATCTTGATTTCGTCTTCGACGATCAGAATGTGGAAAGATTTGTCGCTCATTTGACTCCTCTTTCTTTGCTGTCGATTTTACTGTCGATTTTGCCGTCGAGAGCTTTGAGATTGGTCTTGCTGCCTTTGGCGTCAGTTTTGTCACAGGCTGGTAAGGACAACTCTATTTTTAAGCCACCCATGGCTGAGTGACTGGCCTCAATTGTGCCGCTGAGCATTTGCATGTTGTTTAAACAAATTGCTAGGCCTAGGCCCGAGCCGCCCATGGTGCGGCTCCTTGATGATTCTACTCTGAAGAAGCGATCAAACAATTTTGGCAGTAGTTCATCGGGCACACCTGGCTCTGTGTCTTCAAAGATTAGGCTCAATGTTTTGCCGCTTCTGTTGTGGCTGATTCTTAAGGTGCCGCCCTTGTTTGTGTAGCGCAGAGAGTTCTCTACTAAGTTGGTGATCACTTGCCTAATACGACTTGAGTCTCCATCAATAATCAATTTCTCTTCGGTTGGCACTTGGTTATCTAGGGCAATTTCTTTGGCTTCGCGTCTTTCTTCGAACGATTCTAAAACATCCTGCAAAGTTTGATTGATGTCTAGTGCTGAAGCTTGTGAGCGAATTTGGCCTACATCGTACTTTGCCAGCCAATGCAGGTCATCAACCAGTTTGCTTAGTGCCATTATTTCGCTGTGCAGCACCTCTAGATTGCGGGGCGTGATTTCATGTACTCCATCTTGGAATGCTTCTACCTGAGCCCGCAGCACGGCTATTGGTGTTCGCAGTTCGTGAGATGTATCCGCCACCCACTGTCTATGCCCGCTGTCTAAGTCCGTTAGGCTTGTGGCGAGACTTTTGAAGGCCTCAGCCAGAGCTTTGTCACTACCGCACTTGTCACTGAAGTTTTTGTCGTTGCTTTCAGGACTTTTGCAATTGTCATCGCTACCAACCGAGGCCAGCTGGCTTCGATCTTTGAGGTTCAGAAGAAGTTTAGTTAAGCCTCTTGTTCTTGATTCGCTTTGTTTTTGAAGGCCGTAGCCTAGGCAGAGTAAAGCTAAAAAGGAAAGTGAGGCGCTTAGCCAAATTGCTTGCTCGACGTAAGATGGTGCAAGGGTCCGGTCGTAGGTCTTTTGTGCAAGACTATTACCGTCAATGCCCTTGTAGAGGCTATCAACTATTCCTTGGATGGACTGAGTGGTCAAGAGTGCAGTGCAACCGCATATGATGGCGCAGCCGCAAACGAATATCAGCTTCTGACTGCTTGTTTTACCTAGGCAGTCAATAGCGGCTATCTTTGAATTGTCCTGTGTTGCTGGCTTTGGATCCGAGACCACTCTTTGCCTCTCTGTCTCTCTGTCCTGTGTCTCTCGGTCAATTACTCTTAAGATGTAGCTTTCGCTGTCACTATTGAACTATTAACTAAAGCTTCGGCTCGCTTCAAAACTAATTTCGGGAATGCCATTATCTTCCCTTATACCAACCCCATCAAGCGTCGCCTTTAAGAGTCTTTGCCCCTTGTTATCGAAGGATTCGATTGAAAGCAGGCCACTTAGCTCTGAAATCCGTGCCTCCGTTCTGTAAGAGTAGTTGAAGCAAAAAAGTTGCAGGTTATGAGTTGCTGTTTGGATCCAAATCATTTCTTTTGAGTTCCAGGTGCGGGTATATTCGCTGTCAAGGCAGGGGCTGAAGGGATGCAGCATGGCCCAGAGCCGTTTGACTACCCACGGAATTGGCAACAAGCGCACTGGGACTTTGTCTTGCCATTGCAAATTGCCTTCTGCTAAGGGGGTAAGCCCAACTGCTAAGACGAAAGTATCGAGAAAGTTGCTGGGTTTGTTGTTTCTGCCAAAGAAAGCAATGAGGTCTTCGCTGGCCGTGAAATTGGTTTTTGCTTGGTTGCCGGGTCGGAGTTCTAGTGAGAATTGGCCATTCAAGTCAAGAGCTACTGTTAGTTTTTCTCGTGTCAGGTTGATTGCACTGCCTTGACTCACCGAATACTCAAAGCAGCGCCCTACATTCATGTTCAATGCCCTGGCTAAGGCGGCATTGCGGGCCGGAGCCTTGATTCTCTCATTCTCTTTCGGGCTAGCATTGAGTTGGTAGGTGGTGCCGCCATCTTGAGCTGTGACAAGCACGTGGCAGAAATGAAAAGGCACTGTTGAACTGCCGATTTCTGGCTGGGTTTGTACATGGATATGCAAATGGGGCTGAGGTGAGCGCCCGGAGTTGCCGCAGAGGGCAAGGAGTTGACCAGGCGCTACTCTAGAATGGGCGTTGACTCTTACACTACCGCGCTGCAAATGAGCGAGCATGACATAGGGGCCATTGTCGAGTTGCACGATGATGTAGTTTCCCCAGTTATTGAGCAGGTCGACTGCGCCTGGTTGGTTGTCGCTGCAGTTGTTAACGAGACTTACTACGGTGCCCCAGCCCGGTGAGAGCACCGCTTTGCCATAAGAAAAGTAGTCGCTTAAGAGTGTGCCGCTTTCTTTGTAACTGCGATCGTTTTCTGTTTGTATTAGGTCTAGGGCGTAGCGCCACTGATTTTTGTGGGTGTACTCTCCGTCTACACCTTGGTAGATTTTCCAAGTTCCAGAAACTGGGCTGCGCAGAGCAACGCTGTGTAAATCAAGGCCGCGGGCTCTGGCAATTGTGAGCCGCTCTAGGCTTTGTTCCGGTAGTGCTGGCGTAATCAGCCAGAACTTGAGCCAGGGGCCGCCACGGGCGCTACTGAGGCCAATTAAGACGATATAAGTGGAGAGGACAAATGGTAGTGCCAGTGGTGGAAATGAGTTGCTCCAGAATGTGTTTTCTAGAAACAGTGTGAGCAAGCAGGCCAAAAGTGCGGAGCCTAGTGCTACTGCGATGCTGCGAATTGATGGCACCGTGTATAGGCCACCAATTATTCCGGCTGTCAGTACGCCATTCATCTGCGCTATTAATATCGGAAGGGCTGTGACTGCCAGTATGCTGGGATGGAAATTGCCAGTTGTACTGCTCAATGTACTGCTCAATGCACTGCTCAAGCTGCTGCTTATGGAGCCGTTATAGGCGCCCGGATAAATAGTCGACCAGAACAGCTGTAAAAATACAGTGCAGGTGATACTAGCTGCCAGAGCGAGTACGGCAAGGTAGCGAGAAGAAATAGCAAAGGCAATAAAGACAATCAGACCACCTAACGGGGTACCGTTGAAATAGAGAGAACCTAGAGGCGCAAACAAATTCAATACACTTTCTCCGGTTGGAGCTACTAGCCAGGGAAGCCAATCTAGACTAAATTCTAGATTGTTGTAGAGGTGCGATTGTCCTAATAGTGGCATTGCTAATGGTGCTATGGGTGGTATTGTAAGTGGTGCCATGCCGAGATGCGAGGCAATCGGCAGCATTAGGTAGCTGGTTAAGACATAGGGGAGGCCGAGCACTGGTAGTCTCCATGCTTTGCCTAGCGTGTCGCTGAGGCAAACTGTTGCCAAAACTATTAGTACTGCACCTATGGCGAGTACCGTAAGTGATGCCAGGCTAGGTTGATACAGCGAGCCAATCAGCATGCCGAAGAGCAGGCCGTTGACGATTTCGATTTCGCCACCAGCCGGGAAAGATAGCATCTTTCTTGTCACTAAGACTAAAGCGGCGCATTCAAGGCCGCTTATGCCCGTGGCTGGGTGGAGCATTGTGCAGGCCAAGAGGAGAAGACGTGAGAGGGGGTGGTGCAGGCCGAAGAACGAGCCATAGCCGCCGAGAATTTTCGCAAAAGTATTTTGCATGGTGATGGTTCCTTACAAAAATGGCGAGGCGAGGTGCTCTGGTAGCCGGTCTTGGGCCGACATAACCTCTAGGTTTTCGGCCTCGCGGATAACTGAAACTTCGCCGCTTTCATGCACAAGCACGACGTTGGGGCGGTACTCGATAAATTGCATCCATTGAGTGTTGTTGTAGGCCCCAGTTGGGCTGAGCACCATAGTGTCACCAACTTGCAAGGGTGGCAGTTGGATAGAATTTCTCACTACATCGATGTTCATGCAAAGTGGGCCGTACAGCACAGTCTCTTCTGCTAGACCTCGGCACGGGGCTGCTAGCTCGACTTTGTGGTTGTACCAGTAGGCTGTGAAAAGTAGATTGGTACCAGCGTCGAGAATGGCTGCTTGCCTGCTATCGGGTAAGCGTTTTGTCCCTACCACTGAAGTGAGCAAGACTTGGGCATCATCAGCTACTGCTCGGCCGCTCTCAATTATTAGTTTTGGCATCGGCCTGTTGGTGCGGGTGCGGTACATAGTTTCTTCTACCAGTGTGTTGCATATTGCTTCTGCATATTCACCAATTGATGGCACGACTTGCTCTGGTGGTAGGTAGATTCCTTGCAAGGCATTGTGTGACGGCAAGCCGCCGCCGAGGTCGATTGTGTCGATGCAGACTTCCTCTCTTCCTTCTAAATCACGCATGAACTTACACATAATCTTTACTTGTTCGCAGTAAGCGCGAGGCTCTAGAATGAAAGTGCCAATGTGGCTGTGTAGGCCTTTAAGTCGTAAGTGTTCGCTAATCACAACTTCTTTGGCTGCTTGATGCGCTTGACCTGTTTCAATGTTGAAGCCAAAGCGACTCCATGGCTCGCTGAAGCCTGTATCGAAGTTTAGTCGCAGGCCCACGGTGGCGACGCGGCCTTGGGCTTGAGCCACAGACTCAATAAGATGTAGTTCGTCGAGATGATCGATGTTAATCTGTGCACCATCAGCGATGGCTCGCTCTAGGATTCTTCTAGGTTTATTCGGGCCGTTGAAGATGATTTTGTCTCCGGGAACCCCTAACTGTCTAGCTTTCTCGTATTCAAATGCCGATACAACTTCAGCCAGGGAACCCTCTTGATGCATAATGTTGCAAACGGCACTGATATAGTTTGTTTTGTAAGACCAGCCGTGGCTAACATTGCCGTAGCGCACTTCGAATGCTCTTTTGAGTTGGCGAACATTTTGCCGCAAACGACTTTCGCTGGTAACAAATAGTGGTGAGCCGTATTGGGCTTTTAGTAGTTCGATGTCAACATCGAATACCTGGTTTACTCGTTTTTCCTTTGGCCGAGCACGCCCAAATTTGTTGATTTCGCCAATGCGATGGGGCTGGAGTAGAGGTGGTTCCCAAACCATACTGTTAGAATTTTTGCTAGACATGGGAGATCTCCAGAAGTTAGGTTTGTAAATAGGATCGGCAGAACTGCTAGGTTAAACTAAACAGCTAGGCTGACTTTTCGTTGATGGGCCGTAGCTCTGCATTTAGTAGTGGGCCGCTGCGACCGTTGATCAAAACTGATTCAAATTCAGGCAGGTCGAGCACTAGCTCTTGAGCGTGTCTTATGAAGAAGTATCCTGATCTTGGTGCTGCAAGTCCAAGTTCGGTTTGTTTGTCTAGAAGTTTGAGGACCGCAATTGGAAGATTGCGATTGACGGCCTGACTGAGATAAATCCACGATGGGAAGCGTGGATTTATCTCAATTAGATAGATGCGACCGTCTTCCCCTCTAATTGCCTCAACCTCAAGTGGCCCTCGCCAGGAGAGCGCCTTCACCAGTCTCTGAGCTGTTTCGAGCATAGCCTCATCGATAATAGTCACTCCTGCCCATGCCTTGCCTTTCTCTGTAATTGCTCGCTTGCGCATGGTGACGTGGCCTACCAGATTGCCCTCTCCATCGCCAAGGCCAGCTAGATTGAGTTCGTCACCTTTGATTACTTCCTGCACTAAGCATGGATAGCCCCATTTCGTGATCAGTTTGCAAAAAATGGATTTCGCTTCTGCTGCATTGTTGACAATGGTGGCATCATAGAAAATACCTTTTAGCACGATTGGGTATTGCCAGCTTTCTTCCTGAAGTCCTGCCCTGGCGACGCGGTCGAAAAAGGATGGGTCTGTCAGTACTTTGGTTTTTGGAACTGGAATGTCAACAGATTGGCAGAGCTCAACTAGGTGATCTTTAGCGCGCAGAGTAAATTGGTCGCGGCTTGGTATGAGCATTTTGATACCATTCTGAGCCAGTTCACCCCTCAGTCGAATGAAGTTGGGCAGCTCCGAGTCCAGGCAAGGAATAATGGCGTCTATTTGCTCATAGTCGTGAATCCCCAGAAGTCGCTCCATGAGCACTTCGTCGCCGCTCGATGGATAAGGTACCAGGTAGCTGGCAGTGAAGTATTCGCGAGCGTATAATCCTGCATCTAGGGCGTCGTAGGCCAGGCCAATGACACGTCCCTTAAATTCTGGGTGTTCGACGAGGCAGCGCGCCACAGCCATTCCTGGCCCTGGATTTTCGGCATGGGCATTAACGCCGGTAACAGCGATTGTCCAATGTCGCCAATCTCGTTTTAGTTGACTTGTTTTCATCGGTAATTGTTCTCCCCCGGAGCAGCGGCGCCAATCAGATTTTTCGGCTTAGGAAATCTTCTTAAGTTGGCCATCTATAGGTAGCGGGCTAGCTGCATCATGAATGCTTCGACTGAGCAAAGCGTCAACTCGTATGGCTTTTCGCACCGGATGGAGAGCTCTTGAGCTGCTGCTTGATAGCTTTCGCTACGCTTAAGCATCTCGATCACAAGATGACCGGTTGGGTTGACCGTAAAACTTTGTCCGCTCTGTGGATCGAAAATGAAACCAGTTTCGCTTACTGCCAGCTGTTTGAGGCGTTCGCCGTTTAGTGCGATTGCGTTTTCCTGAGACGAAGATTGGCTATTATGCTGGTTATTTGGTTGCGTGGTCGAGTTGGAATTTTCCATTTCAGAGACCTCCTGTGGAGCGTTCTAGGTTGGCAATGCGCCACTTAGTGTCAATTGGTTGCTCCGCATAGCGGTGGAGATAGCCGACTGTTCCTGTCTGAGCTGTCTTCAAGCTCTCTTTGTAGTAGTTGATCGCTTGCTCTGGTCTGTCTAGCGCTTCGTAACTGGCCCCCAGGTAATATGAAAGTGCATTGTATTGATTGGCTGATAGTTCTCCTGGAAGCTCAGCTGCGAATTTTACTTCTGAACTTTGGCAATAGCGCAAATCGTTTATTGCCAGTAGCGGCCTTCCTGTTGCAAGCCAGAGTCTTGCTCTTGCCATAAGCGCATTGCCTGATTGTGGATGAATTTGTACAGCGCGGTTGAGATCGTACAGTGCGCGAGTGTATTGTTTTTGGTCCATATAGCAGAGACCGCGTTCTGTGAGAGCTCTGCTGTGACTGGGCGCAATTTCAATGGTCTGGGTTAGGTCAGCTATGGCGGATTCTGTGCAGCCTATTACCCCGTATAAATAGCCGCGCTTGTACCTGGAGTTAGCGTCTTGTGAATTGAGGGCGAGCTTGCGGTCGCATTCGTTTAGGAGTTGCAGCAGTAAAGTTCCCAAAGCAGTATTTGGTGCTGTTTGTTTCCATTGAGTCAGGGTGTGCTGTTCTGAGCTGGAAAGCGCATAACTCGGCGCTGTTTGACCGAAAGCAATTTGGTAAGAAGAGACCGACGACAGTAACGCCGCTAGTAGGATTGTTCTTTTATTTTGCTGGTTTCTTTTGTTCATTTCATTTTTTCCATCATTCGTTGGTGCTGATTGCAATCGCACCTCTCTTTCCCATAGTAAAAAACGCTCATGGAAAACCAATGAAGGAAATGTGGAGAAAATGTGGAGGCTGATTTTCACCAGCTGTGCTGGCCTTTACGGCTGGTTTCTGGTTGGGTTAATAAAGTGGGACCGATATCGCTTTGGCTCCGTGGTCAATAAAGTGGGACCGATATCGCCGCCAATAGTTAGATTTCTAATTGAGGCAATACGATCGCTTTGGCTTCGTGGTCAATAAAGTGGGACCGATATCGCTTTGGTTTCGTGGTCAATAAAGTGGGACCGATATCGCTTTGGTTTCGTGGTCAATAAAGTGGGACCGATATCGCTTTGGCTTCGTGGTTAATAAAGTGGGACCGATATCGCCGCTGTGGCTTCGTGGTCAATAAAGTGGGACCGATATCGCTTTGGCTTCGTGGTCAATAAAGTGGGATCGATATCGCTTTGGCTTCGTAGTCAATAGCGTCAGACCGATATCGCTCCAACTCCCTCTCAAAAAAAACTCCTGCCTTCATTGAACCAAAATCGTCTAGCCGACGTTTATATATTTGTAGAGAGGGAGTGCTCGTAATGAACAACGTTGAAAGTCAAGATGCGACCTTTGCCCGGGTTTGGAAGGCCTTTTCCAGGGCAGTCAGAAGCGATAACGCTGCAGCGGATATGATCTATCGTTCGCTGCGTTCCGACGGGCGCATCAAATGTCCATGTTCTAAACCGAAAATTACAAGAAAGCGCGGCCAACGTTTCTACCGTTGTATGAATTGCAAAAGGAAGTATTGGTTTACCTCTGGTACTTTGTTTGAAGGTGCTTGCCGCCTTCGTGCTTGGCTGGCGGCTGTTTGGTTTAAGGAGAGTGGCGTCGCCATTAGTTCGTTGGCCCTAGCTGAGCTTCTTGATATCGCCCAAAGCACTGCATTGAATATTCAGAAGAAGGTAAGTCTGGTTCTCTATCGGCAGATGGATGACAAAGCCTCTGTCTTCTCAATCGAAAGGCTGATCGATTCAATCATCAAACGTAGTAAAGATAGTCCTGCTTCTTGTCACCCGAGTGCTGAAGTTGACCTAAGCAAAGAAGGTGCCGAGGGTGCGGAGTCCAACGCAGAGGCTCAAGTCATTTTGCCGCTCAGTGTTTCTGTACCGCTTGCGGGTCAAATAGGTTACTTCCTGCGTCAATTTTTTCATGGTGTAAGCCGAAAATATCTACAGCTATATGTTGTTGCTTTCTGTTGCTATCGACCAGAAAGTAGATGGGAAAAGCGCACTATCTTGCGAGCTTGTTTGCAGCATCCTCCCATAAAGTATGGTGAGCTATTGGAATTTTCTTCGCCGAGTCTTTTGAAGGTAGAAGGATTTTGAGGCTAGCTTGAAATATAGACTAGCAAGACTTTGCGTTTAGCATGGCTTTGCTGTTAGCAATACTTTGCGGTTAGCATGGCTTTGGGGCTAGATTGAAATCGAAGCTGGAGTGATTTTAGGGCACTGGTGGCGCAAACAACTGTTCTATATCGCTCTGTGTAATCTCTGTTGGCAGTGAGTTGTCATCGCTGTACAGATTTTCTGCTAAGTGTCTTTTTATATCTTGCAGAGTCAAGATTCTCTCTTCGATCGTGTCAGCAGCAATTAGTTTGAAGACGAAGACGGGATTCTTTTGGCCGATGCGGTGGGCTCTATCTGTGGCTTGATTTTCCACTGCTGGATTCCACCATGGGTCGTAGTGAATCACGGTGTCTGCTGCTGTTAGGTTTAAGCCGGTGCCTCCTGCTTTTAGGCTGAGCAAGAAAAGAGGAATTTCGCCTTCTTGAAATTGCTTAACTGGAGAGGCTCTGTCTTTGGTGCTGCCTCTGATTTGTACGTAGGCAATTTTGCGCTTTGTTAGCTCTGGAATAATCAGATCTAGCATGCTGGTGAACTGTGAAAACAGCAGAATCTTTCGGCCTTCTGCAACGAGTTGTTCAAGCATGAGCAGAAGTAATTCAAGCTTGGCTGACTCTTCAACTCTTTGGGCTGAATTGAGCGGCAGTAAGCGCGGATCGCAGCACGTTTGCCTGAGCTTGAGCATTGCCTCTAAAATAACCATTTGGCTTCGGGCTAGGCCTTTTGTCTCCAGTGCTTCTTGTACTTTGTAATACATCGCCACGCGCATAGTTTCATAGAGATCTCTTTGGGCTCCGCTGATTTCTACTTTTTTGATGATGATAGTTTTCTCTGGAAGATCTTTGGCAACATTTTCTTTCTTTCTTCGTAGCAGAAATGGCCTTATGCGCTCTGCTAGTTTCTTTTGCACACTGGCATCGCCTTTCTTTTCAATAGGAGTGCGGTAGTTGTCTCTGAAGCTTTGGCGATCACCGAGAAAACCGGGCATGAGAAAGTTAAACTGCGACCAGACTTCGCCCAGATTGTTTTCTACTGGTGTACCAGTGAGGCAGACTCTAAAATCAGCTTTGAGAGCAGTAACTGCCTTCGCTACCTGGGTATTGGCATTTTTGATGAACTGAGCTTCGTCTAAGATCACCGCTTTCCATTGTTGATCGCGCAGACTGTCTAGGTCTCTATTGACCAATGGATAAGTGGTAAGAACAATATCAGAGCTAGGAACTCTGAAAAAATAGCGCTGTCGTTCTGGGCCATAGAGAGGCGTTACCACCAAGTTTGGTGTGAATTTTGCAATTTCGCTTAACCAGTTTGGCAATACTGAAGTTGGGCAAACAATCAAATATGGCTTGTTTAGGCGATTTTCTTGCTTCTCTAAAAGAATATGTGCCAGGGTTTGTACTGTTTTCCCTAAGCCCATATCGTCGGCAAGAATTCCTCCTAATTTGAATTCTCTGAGAAAATTGAGCCAGCATAGTCCTTCAATTTGGTATGGCCGCAATGTTGCTTGAAGGTCGATTGGCGGTTCTACTATCTGTATTTTCTCAAAAGCTCTTATTTGCTCTGTTAGGCGCTGCATCTCGTCGCCAAAGACCCAGAGATCGTTGCTTCCTGGAACGAAAAGCGATTTTGATAGATCCATTAGCTGTGGCAGAGAAACGTCTGGGCCAATTCCAAGTTTGCCCTTCTTGTTGAAAAACTCTAGCATTGAGCCCACTATTGCTTTGACGCGGTCGGCAGGAAGTGCGGCAAATCGACCGTCTTCCAGCGGGGCGTAGACCGTGCCGTGCTTTTCTAGTGTCTCTATTTTTAGCAGCGGATCCCACGGTTTCTTGCTCGTGGATGGAAGATCGACGAATTTTGCCGAGCTGACGTCGGGCAGCATCATGAAGGCTTCTTGAATGATTGGAAGAAGAGCGACTCTTTTGCCGTCGATCATAATTCCTAGTTCGAGGTCGAACCAGAATGTAGCGCGTTCCATGCAATTGAAGAACCACTCTTGTGGCACTACTGCTTCAAGGCAGGCGCTCTCATCGATTTCTATTTGCCAACCAGCTGACTTCAAGGCGGGTAGGCCAGCGGCAATGAAGTCGAACCAGTCGCTAATGCACTTGCCACGAAAATGTAGTTGTGCTCGCCAATTGCCTTTTGTGCGACCCGTGCTCACTAACCCGAACTGCTCTAACTGAGTCAAGTAAAGCTCTTCCATCGTGCGGTCTTTCTGCAGGATGGTGATCTTTTTTCCCTCAATAATTTTTACTTCCGTTGTGTTGACCTGATTCAGTTCATCGTCGCCGTAGTCGACCCCAAAGAAAGCTTGCAAATCACGTTCTTGAAAACCAGAAAAAGCTAATGCCGTTGCTGCATTGCGCGCCATCGTCAATTTTAGCCGAGGCAGTGGTTTCGCTATTCTTGTTTCGATAGAATATTGTGATATCGTATTTGGTATTAAACTATGCTTGGGTGTTGAGTTTAAGCCTAAACCTGGTGTAGTGCCGGTTAGCCTTTCCAGCGCTTGTTTCAACTCTTGCACTGCTAATTCTACTTCGGGCTCAGTCAGCGGCGGGCAGTCTAGAGCACTAGCGATCACGCTATCTGGAAGTTGTAGATCAACTGCTCCAATAGTTGAATCAAATTCGTTGATGTACCAGACAATGCCCGCTTGGGCGACAATCTCGTCTTGATTGTCAGTTTCAATGCGCAGTTGTTGCTTGCCGTCTTTCAGTGCTCTCCATTGCAAATTACCCTCTTTTGTTGGACCGATTTTGAGAGGACTTAGATTTAAAACTGGAACTGGAACCGAAGCTGAAACTGGAACTGCAGTTGGAGTACAAGGTAAATTTTTCCAATAGCACCGACCTGTGGCGACGATCATTTCAACCAGCAGTTTGCTTAGCTCTTTAACTGTTGGAAAATTGTGCGCTGTGCTGCGATAACCACGGCTTCCAGTCATCAGCAGTTGGCCTATATCGGCGTCGGCATCAGCCCAAGCATTGTCAATAAGATAACTGTGAGCCTTGTATGCTAGTTTTTCTAGGCTGACGTTGCCGGAATTTCCCCAGACGTCGTTTTCTAGCAATTCCACCATTCTGGTATGAACCACTAGGCTGTTGTTGTTTTGTGCATCCAGCAAATAGATAACTTTTACTCTTATCTTCGCTTCTGCGTCGCTGTCTTTTGCAGTCGTACTCTTTGAACTGGTGTTCTTTTCACTAGTATGCCTTTTGCTGTTTTCGTTAACCGCACTTTGCAAATCACCAAGCCAAGTTTCAAAGTTTTTGCTAACTGTTGTCTTGGTCCCTTCGTCTGTAACTCCACTTTTTGCTTCTGGACTGTCTGTAATAGCTATTTCATGGGCAAGACCGAATGCAGCGTTTGTGGTGCGAATTAGGTGTAATACAAGAGCGGCTGAGTGTTTGCAGAAACCACCCATGGGACAGCTGCAATGGGCCTCAAAAAGTTCATTTTCTGAGCCGCTTAATGCTACTTCAACCTCGTAAGGTTCAGGTTGTGTGCCCTTTACCTGACCAAAGATTTTCCGTTGAGTGCTATCAAGGGTGGCTCCACGCACGGCGCCGTGCCGTTGGTATGAACTACCGCGACTGGCATAGGTTCTGCCAAAAAAGGCATAGACGTCTCTTTCTGTAACCATATTCTACGACCGTTGGTTCTTGCTACTCTCTTTAGATATAGAGTCGGTTCCTGTTTGGGCGTTTTCGCGCCATCACGTTTACTACTTGAATACCAAATATAAGCCAAGGCACTCCTCTGCACAAGAATTAAAATAGGCTGTCAATTTTCATGCAACTATCACTAATCTCAGGCCCTCAGCGTGTTATAACCAATGGGCAATAAAATTTTGAACTTTTTCCGTGTCAAATTGCTAGAGGATATATCGCTTGAAGGGTGTGACCCAAGAAGTCATTGCTGAAGTAAGGATGCGTGCCAGCATTCTTGAAGTTATTTCTGAAACTGTCGTGCTCAAGCGCGCCGGGAAAGAATATAGAGGGTTGTGCCCATTTCACAATGAGAAGAGCCCATCATTCAATGTTAATCCAGACAAGGGAATTTTTAAGTGCTTTGGTTGCAATGAAGGCGGCGATGTCTTCGCTTTTGTGCAAAAACAAAAAGGCATCGACTTTATAGAGACAGTGCGAGAGCTGGCCCGAAAATATGGAGTCCAGCTTGTCGAGACCGAGTCAGAGCGCAAAGAATACGATCGCCGCTCACAGATTCTCATGCTTTATCAACAAGCCAGCGAATACTACATTCGCCTCCTAAAAGATCCGCAAGAAGGCGTTGTGCCACGTAAGTATTTAGCCGATCGCGGCCTCAGTGAAGAGACCATAGAGAAGTTCAAGCTTGGCTATGCTCCGGATGCCTGGGATGGCTTGCTCAACTATTTGAGCCTTAGTGCCGGTGCTTCTGCTAGCACTTTAGAAGAAGCCGGACTGGTGAAAAAGCGCGCGGAGAGCAGCGGCCACTATGATCTTTATCGCAATCGCTTGATGATTCCGATCTGCGACCGTGATGGTCGTGTCATCGCATTTGGTGGCAGAACCTTGGGCGACGATCAAGTCAAGTATATAAATTCACCTGAATCGCCCATCTACACTAAAGGTCATAATCTCTTCGGCTTCAACCTGGCAAAAGACTCTATTAAAGAGCGTGACAGTGTCATTGTTGTAGAGGGATATTTTGATGCCATTACTCCGCATCAATATGGTTTTACCAATGTGGTCGCCACTCTTGGCACGGCCCTAACTGAGCAGCAAGCTAAGCTTCTCGTGCGCTATACCGATAGTAAGCGGGTTTATCTCTCATTCGACGCTGATGCTGCTGGCGCGCGAGCGATCGAGAGCGGTGGTGAGACTCTTAATCAAATTGCTGAAGGGGTTGGAATTGACCTCAAGGTCTTGAAGATCCCTGGTGGCAAAGATCCAGACGAGTGCCTGCGCTCTGGGCCCGAAGGAGTCAAAGCTTTTGCTCAAGCAATTGAAAAAGCTTCGACCATGATTGATTTTCGCCTTGAGCGGGCGGTCTCGGCCATTGATTTTAGTTCTCGAATGGGCCGTATCGATGCCTCTAAAGCTGTGGTTCCCATTTTTGCGTCAATTAAAAATGCTGTGGCTCGGGGCGAGTATGTGCGCCAATGGAGCCCTCGGCTTGGTTTGAGAGAAGAAGAGATTTTGTCCGACGTTGGTGAATATCGGCGCAAAAATCGGCTTGATCAGCCCCAGGGCTATGGTCAAGGCGGATTTGGCGGTGGCCAAGGTGGATTTAACCAAGGCTTTAACCAAGGTTTCAATCAGGGTCAGGGACAAGGTCAAGGCGGATTCAACGGTGGCCAGGGTCAAGGCGGATTTAAAAAGCCGCCGTTTAAGAAAGGCGACTGGAAAAAGAATAAGGATAAGAAAGACATCGCTGATGAGGAAGGCTTGCCTATGCCACCAGGAGCTCGCGGTCATGGCATTGCCAGGAGCGCCCCAGTGCAGGGTTCTCTTGATGCCGAGCGCAGTTTATTGGCCCTCTATCTCACCTCGCGCGAAGATTACGATGTGGTTTATAACCGCCTCACCGATGAAACTCTTTTGAACGCTCCGCACCAGGAAATTAAAGAGGCTCTTGAAGGTATTGGTTCGAACTTCAATACCATGGAAGATTTACAAACCAAATTGATGGATCGGGTTGCTCCAGCACCGATTACGGCTAGGGCTTTGGTCGACATTATTTACAAGGCCGAGGATTTTAGAAAACAAAAACCACCGGTTCAGGTTGTTTTGAAAGAATCCCGGGCAAGAATACTGAAGGAGAGGCTAGACCTCTTGTCAGCTGCCGTGCGAAAGGAAATGACAAGTGCCGATGAAAATGGCAGCGACCAGAGTACATTGCAGAGTAGAATGATGGAGCTGACTAAACTGGAGCATGAACTGCCAAAATTAGAGTCTCTTGAGCAAATCGAGGAATTCAAAAAGAAGATTGACATGTTCGCTCCTGACAACAGAATCGCTAGCAGAAGTTAGACGTAAATTTAAGTAATACCAGTGATGGAGACCCGCGTGAGTAAGGGCAAGGAAAAAGAAGACAGTTTCATTTCGAAACTAGACAAAATGGAAGAAGTTGGAAAAGAGCGCGATCGCGCGGGCTTAGAAGACTTGCTTGTTCCCGATGGCAGTGACGCTGATGAAGAGTTACCGCTTCCTGCTGGGGCTCAAAATCGTGGCGATTTCATGCTCGAAGGTTTCGACGATAAAGTCGAAGGCGATCCCGAAGAGTTTGTTGAAGAAGTTTCGAAAGGCCTTTCTTCCGATGACCCAGTTCGCATGTATCTGCGCGAGATCGGTCGCATTCCCCTTCTCACCGCTAGTGAAGAAATTGAATTGGCCCGCAAAATTGAAATGGGCGGCTCTGACGGTGCTATTGCCAAACGCAAGTTAGTGCAAGCCAACCTCAGGCTGGTAGTTTCTATTGCCAAAAAATATGTTGGACGCGGCATGCTCTTCCTCGACCTCATTCAGGAAGGCAACATGGGTCTCATTCGTGCCGCTGAAAAGTTTGACCACGAACGCGGCTACAAGTTCTCGACTTATGCTACTTGGTGGATTCGGCAGGCTATAACCAGAGCTATCGCCGACCAGGCTCGGACCATTCGCATACCGGTGCACATGGTTGAAACTATTAATAAGCTCAAGAAAATTACTCGTCAGTTGGCTCAAGACAAAGGTCGCAAGCCAACCGAAGAAGAAATTGCAACTACGATGGAAATCAGCATCACCAAGCTGCGCGAGATTGTTAAGGTTGCTCAAGAGCCTGTATCTCTAGAAACTCCTATTGGTAAAGAAGAAGACAGTAAGCTCGGCGACTTTATTGAAGACCGAGAGGCTGAAACTCCGGCTTCATCTGTTACTCAAGAATTGCTCAGAGAAGACATTATTGAAGTAATGGCAGGCCTTTCTCCTCGTGAAAGAGATGTTTTGCGATTGCGCTTTGGTCTAGACGATGGTCGACAACGTACTTTAGAAGAGGTTGGTCAGCTATTCGGCGTTACTCGCGAACGTATTCGTCAAATCGAAGCCAAGGCTCTGCGCAAGCTGCGCCACCCTAACCGTAGCCGCCGCCTGCGGGAATATATAGACTAATTGCGGGAATATATAGACTAATTGCGGGGGACATGTCTTCTGATGGTTCAGAGATAGTTTCCATGGAAACTATCTCTAAATTGAAAAACTTGTTATGGCTCGAAAGCTTTCAAAAGCCTTTAAAAGCCTTTAAAAGCCATTAAAAGCTTTCAAAAATACTGAAATTAGTAGTGATCTTCTTCAGAAAGCCATTCGAGTATTTCGGGTGGCCTTCTTATTTCTTCTACGATTTCATACAGGCTTGATGCGTCCTGGGCGGCAACGTTTTTCAGCGGTAGTAAGAGCACTGTCACGGTTAGTGCCTTAGAGCCCAGTTCAAGGTGAACCTTGTCGTTTAGTTTCAGCTCTGTGGACGATTTGGCTGGTCTGTCGTTAACATAAACCCGGCCTTGTTCACAGGCCATCTGGGCGATGGTCCGGCGTTTAATCAGGCGTGAGACTTTTAACCATTTATCTAAGCGCATGCAAACCTGGGTATTCTATGGGGGCGGCGGGAACATTTTGTCAGTAACCTATTCAGCTATATTATTACCCTTCCTTCGGCTGGCGTTGCGATGACTAACAACAGAGCTATATTCGCTTTTTTCGCTATAAGTATTTTCGGCGGCACTTTATTTTGTCTAGCGCCTGCAGACGCTGAGACAGCTAGCGTTGACTCTATCGAGAACTCTATCGAGAATTCATTTCCTGGGAACGTTCCTGGCCAAGTTCCTGGCAATTCTAATAATAGCGACAGTAATAGCGGTAGTAAAATCGCTCCGCTCAGTAGCCCTCTGTCTGGCAGTGTGAGAGTGATTGACCAACTGAATAGACCAACTCGATTGAAGCGGGCAGAATCGGCCCCGTCTGCCGCTGACCAAGGTGCCGGTTTGGGCACATCCGCCTCTTCTGCCCCGCCTCACTCATATCCGAACTCAATGCCAAATTCCAGTTTGAGTTCGATGGGCCAGAGTGGCGGAGTTGCCGATTCTGGATTGCAAGCGCTCTTTCCTTCCAAAGATTCTTTCAATCCGCCACCAGCTTTAAATGGATTTGCAGGGACAGGATCTGCAGGGACGGGAGCTTCAGAGAGTTTCGCTACAGCCGATCAAGTCAAACCGAAGAAAAAGCATGTCTATATTTGGAATATGAGCCTGGCTGGCGGCTACTATGACGTCACCAATACATTTCAGGGTGTTGTACCTGGAGACAAGCTCTACCTCTATGGTGGATTCATGGCTGACGGCCACACGCCAGTGCCCAATGGCCCGGTGCCAATGAATCATGGTGGCCATATTCGCTGGACCCCGACCATGGGCGCCCCTCCTGCTGACTGACTGGCTGCGCGCTAAGAGTTTTTCGTGCAAACTCAATCTTTCATCAATCTTTCATCAAGCTTTCGCTTGTGTTACCGACCATTGCACACTTTTCGGCTGATACAGCGATTTATTTTGGGAAATGTTCGAGTTGCTGTATGCTCTTGTTGAAATGCTATACAAAGAATCTCTGCTGCTTTTTGCCATATCTATAACTCTCAGTTTTGCTTTGAGCGCCTGTGGCGGTCATGAGCCCGCCCAGTCGGCTGCCGGCAGCCACGGTTCAAAGGGCGATCATCCAGCTGCTCATACTGGACCAAGAGTGATTGCCGTCACTCCTGAGGTAGCCAAGCGCATTGACCTTAAGACTGAAGTGGTGACACTGCGCGATGTGGTTGTGCCTTTGCACTTAACTGGTCGGATAGAGCCTGATTATGGGCGTGAGGTCGATGTTAGTGCTCGGATATCTGGGCGTGTTTCAAATATTCTTGTAAGACCAGGAGAGACTGTTAAGAAGGGACAAATATTAGCCCTTATTGATAGTCCGCAAGTGAGTGATTTGCAGGGCGAGGCTGTCGAAGCTACGTCGAAATTGGCTATTGCTGAAGCCCACGCTGAGCGTGAGCGCCAGATTTACGAAGAGCAGCTGCATAGGCCCAAGGCTTTGCTTGAAGCCCAGGCGACTTTGCAGACCACCCAAGTGCACGCCGAACTTTCGGAGCAAGAGCTGAAGAGGCAAGAAGACCTCTATCGCGAAAAAATTGCCGCTACTAAAGACTATCTCACCGCGAAGGCCAATTATGCTAAGGCAAAAGTTGCTTTTGAGCAGGCCAAGACAGCCCTTGCCCGAGAAGAGCAGTTGTATAAGAATCGCGGTTTGATGAAACGTGACTACCAGCTTACTTTGGCTGAAGTAACACGAGACAAACAGCATTTGGCTACTATCATTAAGCGCCTTGATTTTCTTGGTGCCGACAAAAAGATGACTCAGAAGGTTCTGGCCACTGGCAATATCAACGGTCTAGTGCAGATCACCGCACCAATTACCGCTGCCCTCAGTCGTTATGATTGCGCCGTGGGTGAAGTTGTGCAGCCGGAAAAATCAATGTTCAAGCTCACTGATCTCAAGTTCGTTCAAGTCTCAGCTGATTTACCTGAGGTTGACTTACCTAGAGTTAAGTTGGGAGATAAAGTGCTTATTAAAATAGCCAGCTATCCTGATTCTAACTTTACTGGTGTGATTAGCTACATAAGCGTCAATGTGAATGAAGCCACAAGAACTGTGCCGATTCGCGCTCGCTTGGCCAATGCCGATGGCAAGCTCAAAACCAATATGTACGCTGAAATAGATTTAGAAGGGGCTTCAAGGAAGTTTTTGGCCTGTCCTAAGTCTGCCATTCAAGAACACGATGGCAGCAAAATTACTTTTGTGCAAAGACCTGAAGGGTTTCAAGAGCGTCCAGTCAAGCTGGGCAAAGAGGGAGAGGTTTACTGTGAGGTTTTGACCGGGCTCTCTGATGGTGAGACTGTTGCAACTCAGGGTAGTCTGATGCTCAAGACCGAACTTAATTATCAGCACTAATTTATTGAATGATTGATTATGACTGATGGGCTAATTGGGAAGCTAGAGAAGTAAATTGAAATGATATCGCAGCTGATTCGCTTTGCTCTCAAACAACGGCTGATGACAGTTGCGTGTGCCATCGGCATAGCCATGTTTGGTATCTGGAGTGCAGCTAATATTTCAATTGACTCTTTTCCGGACGTCTCAAACGTTCAGGTGCAGATCATCACTGAGCCTGAGAGTATGGCCACTGAAGAAGTAGAGTCGCTGATTACTTTTCCTATTGAAAATGGCTTGAATGGCTTGCCTAAGGTCACCAAAATTCGCAGCAACTCGAGCTTTGGGCTTTCTGTGGTAACAGCAATTTTTGAAGATGATGTAGACGTTTATTGGGCGCGCAATATTGTGCAGCAAAGATTGAGCCAAATTGAACTGCCAGCCGGCGCACCGCGTCCGCTTCTTGGCCCTGTGGTTTCGACTTTTTCTAATGTGCTCAACTATTATTTACTCAGTGATCGCCATGATTTGACCGAGCTGCGCACCATCCAAGACTGGCAAGTGGCGCGCAAACTGAGGGCTGTGCCTGGTGTTGGCAACGTCGTTAGTTATGGCGGCTATGTCAAACAGTATCAAGTTTTAGTATCGCCGCATGTGTTGAAAAGCTTCAACTTGACTTTGCATGATGTTATTCAGGCACTAGCGAATAACAACGTCAATGCTGGTGGTAACTTCATCGAGCGCGGTGGTGAAGAGATCATTATTCGGGGCTTGGGAAGAATTGATACCATTGCTGATATCAAAAATATCGTTCTTAAATCGGTTGGTGGTACTCCTGTCAAAATAGGGCAAATCGCTGATGTGGTGATTGGCCCAGCATTTAGACGTGGATCATCCTCGATGGATGGTAAGGGCGAGACGGTCACCGGTATGGTCATGACTCGCAAAGGTGTGAACACCAAGGCTGTTGTTGATCGGGTGCGGCATCGCTTAGAAGAGATCAAAAGCGAATTGCCAACTGGCGTCACTCTCACTACTTATTACGATCAAAGCGCTTTGGTTGATAAAACCATTGAGACTGTTAAAGAAGTACTGATGCTGGGCGGTTCTCTGGTCATTTTGGTTTTAGGCTGCATTCTGCTGCATATTCCTTGTGCCATTATTGTCGCGGTTGTCATTCCGCTGGCCCTCTTGTTCAGCTTCATCATGATGAAGTTTACTGGTCTTACAGCTAATTTGATGACCCTAGGCGCCGTTGACTTCGGTGTCATTGTTGATGCTGGTGTGGTTATGGTGGAAAATATTTTCCGCCATTTAGCTGAAGAGCAGGAGAAAATTGATAAGGGTGAGTCGACTAAAGAAGAGCTAGAAAAGAATCGACTGAAGATTGTTTACAATGCCGCCAAAGAAGTAGGCAACCCGATCTTCTTCGCTATCGTCATTATTATTGCTGTCTATCTTCCTCTATTTACCCTCGAAGGTGTTGAGGGGCGCATGTTTACGCCACTGGCCCTCAACTATATTTACGCTCTAACCGGCGCCTTAATGGTTTCACTTACCGTTATTCCAGTTCTTTGTTTCTGGTTCCTGCGCGGCAATATAAAAGAGCGGCACAACCCCTTTATCGAGTGGGCGAAAGGTCTGGTGGAGCCTGCTCTTAAGCGCTCTATCGTCAAGCCGCGCATGACTATAATGATTTCGCTAGCAGTACTTTGTGCTGGTTTCTCCATATTTCCTTTCCTTGGCTCTGAATTCATTCCTAGTCTGGATGAAGGTTCGATACTATTGCGAACCAAGCTGTCGCCTAGTGTCTCGCATACCGAATCTCGACGCATCGCTACCACTGTAGAACAGACCATCAAAGAATTCCCTGAAGTCAGTGTAGTCGTCTCCCGTATTGGTCGCTCTGGCATGGGCGGAGACCTAGAGGGTATCGATAATGCTGACGTCTATGTGGGTTTGAAGCCTAAGAGCGAATGGAAGACAACCCATGACAAAGAAGCCTTGGTCAATGCCATGGCCGCTCGTCTTGATGGTATTCCCGGTTTAGTTTATAGCTTCTCTCAGCCGATTGCCGATATGATCGATGACTTGATTGCTGGTATTAAAGCCGATCTTGGTATAAAAGTTTTTGGTGATGATCTAGTCACTATTGACGGAATTGCAGGGCAGATAGAGAGAATCGTTAGCAAAGTGCGCGGCTCAGCCGACCTGCAACGTGAACGTATTCTTGGTCTGCCGCAGCTAAATATTAAAATGAGGCGTGATGTCATTGCTCGCTATGGCCTCAATGTAGACGATGTCCAAGAAATCATCGAAACTGCTTTAGCTGGCAAAGAAGTAACAGAGGTGCTTGAGGGCACTAAGCGCTTTGATGTCCTTGTTCGCTTCCCGCTGCAGTTTCGCGATACACAAGAAGACATTGAATCAATTTTGGTTGACACTCCTGGTGGTGGCAAGGTGCCGCTGAAGCAATTGGCTGATATTCAGAACACTCGCGGTACCGTCATGATTAACCGTGAAGATGGCCAGAGGCGTACGGCCGTGCTTGCTAATGTGCGCGGCCGCGATCTCGGTAGCTTTGTGGAAGAGGCACAGAAGGCAGTTAACTCTCAGGTCAAACTGCCCAAGGGTTATCAAATTGTTTGGGGCGGTCAGTTTGAAAACCAACAACGAGCTATGGCGCGACTGGCCATTGTTGTTCCTGTGGTATTGCTGCTGATCTTCATTCTACTGTTTGCTTCGTTCAACTCTCTGCGCAATGCTGCTTTGATTATGCTCAACGTGCCATTTGCGATCATTGGCGGCATTTTCTCGCTGCTCATTTCCAATCAACCCATATCTGTTCCTGCCATCATCGGCTTCATTGCTTTGTTTGGTGTGGCTGTGCAGAACGGTGTGATCATGGTCAGCTACATGAGCCAAATGCAGAAGCAAGGCATGGGCGTGGAAGAAGCTGTCATCGAAGGTGTGAAAGTGCGGTTGCGTCCAGTGCTCATGACTGCTCTAGTAGCCATGGTCGGTTTCTTGCCCTTGATTTTCTCTCATGGCACCGGCGCTGAGGTGCAGCGGCCATTGGCAACTGTGGTTCTTGGTGGACTCGTGACATCGACGATTTTGACCTTAATCGTGTTGCCGACTATCTACACCCTAATCAATCGCCATGCCTATGAAGACAAACTACAATAGGCTTTCGGACTTAATTAATGTGAATTTCATATGTTTGCCATTGAACACAAATTGCTTAATGGCAACTCAGAAATGGAGCGTTTCCAAAGATCGGTTAATTTTCGTGTTAAATCAATATTTCTCCCCGTGCTAACTGCTTAGAAAACCTGCCATAGTTTTGCAGCGTCTGCGATTGAAGTCTTTGCTCTTAGCATATTTTTTCACAGCTGCGTTCTTCACTACACTCGGAAAAATATGGACACCAATCAACCGCGCAATCTGCTGTTGAGCAGTTTGTCGCCGCTTATTATCGAAGATGTTTGCGCCGCCGCTGAGCTGGTTCATTTTGATATGCGCGAAAACGTCATCGAGCCAAACAAGGCAATTGGCTATGTCGATTTTATAGAGTCGGGTGTGATGTCACTTGTTTCTGTCATGGAAGATGGCTCGCAAATCGAGTTGGCGTTGATCGGCAGAGAAGGAATGTTGGGACTGCCACTGCTATTGGGAGTCGATGCTGTCGGTCAAAAGATTGCCTGTCAGGTCGATGCTACTGCCTGGCGTCTTAATGCTCAAGATTTTTTAGATCTAGTAAAACGTCATCCTGAACTAGGCGAAGTTTGTCAGCGCTATGCTGTTGCCATGTTTGAACAAGTGGCAATCACTATTGGCTGCAATCGCAGTCATTCAATTGACAAACGCTATGTCCGCTGGTTGTTGCTGACCCACGACCGCTGCGATAGCGACAACTTTATTGCTACTCAGGGTTTTCTCGCGAGCATGCTAGGTGTATCGCGCACCGGTGTGAATATTGCTGCTGGTGCTTTGCTTAAGGCTAAGCTAATTACTTATGTGCGGGGAAAAGTGACAATTCTTGATCGCAAAAAACTAGAAGCGGCTACTTGTCCGTGCTATTTCACCTTGGGCAAGTCGTTTGAGAATCTGATGAATATCTCTGGGCTCTCTAAGTAGTTTGGCAAAATAATTCGATTGCTGGTGGTGCTCAGGCTGATTTGCGGGGCCTCCAGCCGCTTAGGCTGCATACGCCATCTTGGCAGACAGCTTCGGTTGACTGTTCGCCGAGTTCTTCTTTCGTCGGTGTAGCCAAAACAATCTGTTTAGAATCTTGCTGTTGACTGGAAATCAGCTTGAAGAAGTTACAGTTTGAAAAAAGTTTAGAGAAGCATTGCAAGTTCATAAGATTACTGGCCCCCAGAGAGCACGCCTTAACCATTTCGCTGTCGCCAACTCGGCCATTGCCTTGTTTTTGACTGACTGTAATATGAGACGGAATTAGGAGAGCCCTGTTCCCTGATGTGAGTATTAGTCAACTCTTTTAAGAATTGCCTCAATACGTACATTTCAGTGGGCTTTTGGTCTAAAATGCTGGGAGATTTAGGGCTGAATGGCCGATTTCGTTGAGGCTTAGTAGATTTAAAGATGCAGAAGATTACGCTTTCTTTGGGATTGGCTCTGACACTTAATTTGCAGCTTTCTGGCTTGGCTGCTCTGGCGTCTGCTGTCGAGATGAAGCAATCTGAAGGTAAGCCGGTGCAGGCTTCATTGGCTCTCCCGGCCGCAAGCATTGGTTCAATGTTATTGCCGGAGGGGCAAATTTCAGTCAACGGTCAGAGTGTTGAAGTTGGCGCTGTACCAGAATGGCTCTTCGACAGACACACAGTTTTGACAGGCACATTGATTAGGCTAGACCTTGGAGCTGGGACGACTTCAAGCGTTAGTTCAAGCGGCAGTTCAAGCTCAGTTGCGGCTTCAGGTTCTGGCACGGCTAATACTAGGTTAGACGGCCTGGTCTATTTCACTGGTGGTGATTGGTTGAAAAATCTGCGCCGCAGCCGCATCAGCGAAACTGTCGAAGCTGTCGATGGCAACACCTATGTCGGCCGCATTTCAACAGTTACACCTAGTAGTTTGTCTATCGATACTTTGCCTGGCCAAACCAGAACCTTGGCCTTAGCCAATGTCAAAAATATTGTTTCTCCGTACAGCTATCGCTTTAGCGCCCCGGCCAGTGACGTCAAGCTTTCGCCTGATACTGGCACTACTATTTGCGATGCTTCCACCGCTACTTTTGCACTTTCTCAACCACTCGGATCTTTATCTCAAACGACTCTATCTCAATCGACACAGGCCCAGTCACAACAAACTCTTACTGGTCGGCCAAAATCGCGCATGTTCAGCGGTCCGAGCCAAGCAGTTTTGAAGTTGCCTAAGTCAACCCTGGCTGGCACCGAGGGTGGTATCAGCAGAAAAGCCATAACGGCTATGATCGCAGTCGATGCTGCCAATACTCTGGCTCCGATGATTGCTTTGCCGCTAACAATGGCTCTAGGTCAAGGCCGAGCCGAGAATACCTTAAATGGATACACCGCAGCCAATAACCTCAATGACTTTGTCCTGCATATTCCACTTGTAACTTCGCCGACAGCTAAGTTCTAAGTCTCTTAGTTGTAAGCTAAATTTCGAGCGGTCTACCACAAGACTGCTCTAAGTCGGTGTAAGCTTCTTGGTAGGCGCGCACAGCATCTAAGTATTGACTGCGCACGGCAACGTTGGCTTGTTGCACCTGCAATGTGGCAGTAATGTCTGATTGGCCTACTTCATAGCTGCGTCTTGCTAATCTGGCCACTTCATAAGAATCGGCCAGGATGTGCTCTTGATACACTTTTAGTTTCTGCCTGGCGGCCAGTACGTTGTTGTAAGCCGATGAAACCTGAGCTGTAATAATGTTTTTCTGGGCTCCCATCTCATATTTCAATTGGGTCGCTGTGGCTTTTAGACGATAAATCTCGCCCTGATTCCAGTTAGTGATGGGCGATTCTGCCATTACTGTGAAAAATACAGAGCTTACTTTGGGGCCACTGGGCGCGTTACCTGATACTGAGTTACCAAAGCTGACCGATGGGTTCGGCACTACATTAGATATTGCCGTGCGCATTTGCGCTTTATTTAGTTTGATGCGCTGTTCGACACTTTTAAGTTCTAAGCGCTGGTCCATAGCCTTTTGTATATAAGAAGCAAGAGGAGCTGGTTCTACGGCAAAGTCCGGTAGCAGCTGTGCTTTTTGCGACTTGTCTAATTTGGTGCTGCCTATGCCCAGAAATGCAGGCAGGCGCGGAATATTTACTATGTCCTCTGGTTTTCGGCCCATAATGACGTTGAGTTGCTGCTTAGCTCTGATTACGCGTCGCATGCCTACCTGCCGCTCAACATCAGACTGAGAGGTGGCTAACCGGGCTTTCAATACATCCAGCTCTGGCACATCTCCTGCCTGGAAACGCTTATCTGAAACCTCTAGCAGGCGGCTAGCGAGGTCGTAAAGTGAATTTAGGGTCTCTACAGTCTCTTGGGCCACAACCACTTCGGTGTAGGCACGCCTAACGTCGGCTCGCAAAGCCCAAATCGAGGTCATTAAATCGGTTTTGGTCTGCTCCACCAAGCGTTTTGTGGCAAGCAATCTAAAAACCAGTTTCCAGGGCCCCTCAATTGTAAACGTGGGGCCAATTCTCCTCACCTGTTCACCCAAGGGGGCGCGATCAAAGAGGAAGGCTGGGTTGGGACCGGCTGCTGCTTCAGCGTAGGCCGCTGTGGTTATCTGTAGCTGCGAGCGAATGGCGGCAGCTCTAGGGCTTTTGACAAGAGCCTCGTCAAGTGATTGCAAGATTGTCATTCCAGAGCCCATGCCTTGGGGCTGTTCGGAAAATTGAACTGTTCCTGACACGATTGGGCTATCGGGCACCTGGGTCTGGCCGTTTGGCAGCTGCATGGGCCGCAGGGCTGGCATGTCGGAATTCTTGTCTATTGGGGATATATCTTTTGAGAGATCTCGTGAAAGATCAGATAGCGGATTTTGTAAGCTGCCTGAACTTGATTGGTTACTCTGACTAGAGTTAGGAGCTGGATTATTGATGGGTGCAGGAATGGCGCTACTGCGGGCTGGGGTTGTGTTTTGCGGAATGGACGAAGCCGAGGCCAAAACAGAACCGGCTGCTGGTTGCCTTTTGACCTGTGCTGCTGCTTTAGGCACCGATAGCTGCACCGACAGCGACAGGCTGAAGGCGATTAGTGCCAGATATTTGGGATTCCCGAGTGGTAAGACATTCATGAGGTTATTCATCAGCTGCTCAAGTATACCGTTTTACTCGTTTGCGGCTTGCGCAATACCGGCTTACTCAGGAGTGGCTTCCTCTTATAATCTGCTAACATTGTGAGCACTGCGTGTGGCCATTGTTGAAGTGCACATCATAGATATTTTTGTAACTCTCCCTGGGAACGTAGAAAGATCATTAGCGAATGAACAATAAGGAAAGCCGAGCATTTCTAAAAGGGGAGATGGATTTCACTCCCCAAAGAATGATGCGCTACATTCGTTCGCGCGCGCGTATCGCCACTGATGAGGATATCGAAGATATCCTTCAGAACGCTTTGGTTTTGGTAACTAAACATTTCGATCCCAGCCATCCTGAAGCAAAATTGGCGCCCTACTGCCTTGGCGCTTGTAACAAAGCTATTGCGCAAAACTTAGAGCGTTATCACAAAGTAGCTTTGAAGAAGCGTGAGCCTAAGGCCGATGCTCCCATTGGTGCTGCCGCCGCAGGTAAATCAGGTGCCGCTGCCGCAAAATCTAGTGCTGATGATGTTCATGAAGATGATCATATAGATACAGACTTTGAGTTGGACGAAGACCAGCAAGATGTAGCTGAAGCCGCCAAAAAGGCCGCAGCCGCCGCTGCCAGCGCGCGCATGGCCGCCGCCGCTGCCAGCTTGCAAGCCAATGCTTCTGCTGCTACTGCCGAAGTAGACGGCAGTGTAATGATGGTGAAAACCTTGGCCCCAGGAAAGAGCTTTGATGAAGTGGCCTCAACCACCAGCCAGTACCGCACGACTTCGCTTGATTCTATGTTTGATGAAGACGATAGCCGCAGCGCCGATGACGTGCTTGGCGGCGACAATTTACTGGCCTCAGGTAGTGCTTTCTTCCGCGACCCAGCCGCCCGAGCTTTAATTAATGATCTGGTGGAGCGCATTTTGGCCGAGCTACCCAGCGGTATACACCGTACCTGCTTCGTTTTGAAATATGTTGAAGGATATAAGCGAGAAGATTTGATTGCATGTCTAAAAATGGATGCGAAGAGTATAGATACCATCGACAAGAGAATTGTCCGGACACTCAAAGCGTTCAAGGACAAGATGGACCAAGAAGAAGCTCATTAGTTAATTCCAGGAGACGGCAATGACTACCCTTAATGACAAAATAACGCAATTAGCAAAGGCTATGGCGAATACCGACGAGAGTGCTTGTGCGCAATCGTTTGAAAAATTCTGCCAAGAAAACTTCCAGGAGCTGCCTTTACCTGGTGAAAACAAACTATTTGACCAGGCTATGTGGAATGCCAGTCAATTCGCCCCACTTTCTAAAGGCGATCAAGCCATCGTCAAGAAAGTGACTGGCAATATGCTGGAGGCAATTAACCCTGTGTCTGTTGCTGTTGCTAGTGGTGTTGCTGCAGCCGCAGCTGCCTCAGAAAAATCTGTCTTTGTTCTGCGTGAGCTCGTGGGCCAAGCCCGTGATAGCGCTGCTTCGCTCTGGCAAGATATGCTCAGCGCACAACAGTGGAACCAAATGGTGCCAGCTGGTGCTACCCGTGGTGTCGGTGCCCAATTAGTTTCGCTCGGTACTTTTGAACGTACTGTTGATGATGTGCGCATTCAAGTCAATCTTGGCTGGCTAATCGACGACAATAATTTGCGCGTGCTTTTGCAAGCCAAAGACAATGATGATAATGCTATTCCTCAAGTAGAAGTGCGCATTACAGAAAGCGATCGCGGTGTTGTATTCTCACGCATGACCAATCAAGACGGTGCCATGGTTGCTCCAGCTGTAAAAGTCGGCCCTGGACAATATCAAATACAAGTATTCTGGTCTGACAAAGTAGTTGAGACCCCATTTTTCAGAATCTAGGGTCTTCCGCATCTAAACTCTCTTGTCTGTTCGAGTGAATTTTTAAGCCCTAAACATTCGTTGCCGCTTTCTCCTGAGCCGTGAAGTTGTTTAGGGCTTTAATCTGTCAGAATGAATGGACTCTCTAATCACTGAGCTGGAAGATAATTGACAATGCTTACTCTGACAAAACCGCGGACAAAAGGAATTTTGCTTTCTTCCTTGGCCTGCTTCATTTTTTTTGCGGGGCCGGTCGCCGCACTTCCAGTTTTGCAAGGTCGAATTGAGCAGATAGTCGACAGCCCCGACGTTAAGCTACCTGTAGAGCTTCACGCCGCTGCACTCAAATTGCAAGACCTTTCGCCTGTAACGCATAAGCTACAGGCCGAATTGAAGTCTTTTCCAGCTACTTTGCGAGGTACTTGGAAAGGTCCGCTAGAGATCATTAGCTGTGATTACAGTGATGCTTTTAGTACGGCCCAACCAGCCGACGCCGAACGAGCGCGTGAGTTGATTCATGAAGGCTGTATCGCCGAATCTTACTTCCGCTTTTATACGCCGAGGGTGGGTTTTGTCGCTATGGCGCCACCCGAGCTGAAAGTGACACACGTAGATTCAACACGCAAGACCATAAACAACATTTATCTATCAGCTGCAGACTTAGACTCTGAGCGCTATTCAAGTCTTGGTGACAACAATAGTGTCAAGCACACTTTACTCAAAAACGATGTGCGCATGCTGGCTCCAACTGTTGCTGAGCAAGATCTCGTGGTCGCTATTTTTCTGACAGACCGAAAGACTGGTAAACAAACCAAGACTTATGAAGAAACGGTTTATCGATTTACAAAAGATAAACCGTTTCAACTCAGTGTCGAAGTCGCCAAAGTAAAGTATGGCGAGAATGGCTCCTGGTGGAGCAAGGCCGTGCTTAAGGGCACTGTTCGCTAACTGCAGAGATTGCGCTAACTGCAGAGATTGCGCTAACTGCAGAGATTGCGCTAACTGCAGAGATTTCGCTAAGAACTAGCTAGGCTTCTTTCTTCTGTAAGTTGTCGATAGCGCTGGCGCCTTTCTTCTTCAATTCGTCAAACTTCTCAGTTACTTTGTTGAGGGCACCAGTGGCGCCGTCACCGAGTTCTTGTACGTCTTCTTTGATAATTGAAACAACAGGGGCAAACTTTTCGCTTACTCGCACTTGTGATTCTTCGAGTGTGTGTTTGCCGTTGCCTACTGCTTTGTCTAGATATTCGCCTGCATCTTTGAGAAGAGCTTTGCCTTCTGATTTCAGATTGTTGCCTTCTTCTTTAACTTGCTCGGCAGCCGGAACAATGGCTTGCCAAACTTCTTTGCCCTTCTCTTCAGTGGAATATTTAAAGAGATCCCAAGATTCGCGCATGTCAGTGCGCAATTCAGAACCTTTCTTTGGCGCTAGCAGTATTCCAGCTAGAAAGCTGAGCAGCCCGAAAAACATTAGACCTCTCATGGTCACTCCTTATTTTGTGAGACAGTTTGCGTTGGTCAGCAGTAAAGACCGATTGGAAGCTGCTTTGTTCCAATAATGTTGTGGCCCTGCTAAGTTTGCAGTTAAATTTACAAGCCAGAACCCGAGCTGCTCGAAGGAAATCCACTAGGGCTGTTAGCCCTAACTCTTTCTCTGTGTTATGATCGGAATGCAAAAGAACCGTCGTAAGCCTGAGCTTTCTGCCTTGCGGTATAGCGATGCCCTTCGTTAAGAAGGAGAAAGTCAGCGGAGCAGACGTAAATCTTTCGAAAGGGTGGGCTTCGGCTCACCCTTTCTCGCGACTCACACCTGCGACAAAAGATGACAGCTCCAAAACCACCTGTCTCTCTATCAAACGATAAGGCACTAGTAACTGCTCTTGATCAGCATTTAAAACATAATCGCGACAAACACCGGCATAGAAATCAGACAGTTGAATCCCCGGATGCCTAGCTGGCTGAAGCTCAACGAAAAGCTTTCTGTAAACCTTCCCGTCCGAAGTGGTGTCGTATTCAAGAGATTTTAACTCAGCTTCAAACTTCTTCTCGTAACCTTGCCAGCCGCCTTGCTGAGCAACTGTCACAGCTAGTTCATTGTGGTGCCTTGTTGCCAGCAAAATAGCTTCCTTGACCAAGTTTGTATAGATGGCAAAACGCTGCTCGTGGTCAATGGCGTTGCCGTCGTGCCAATAATAGGCAACATAGCAGGAGACAGCCGCCAAGCCCAACTTTCTTGCAATACGCTCTCGATCGTTGCTATTCATCTCGGAATAGTGCAGGGACGGCAATCGATGAATAGCCTTCTTCTTAAACAGCCGTCGCCTTTCGAGATAGTCATCGAATAGTGTGCACATGATCCGCTCGTGCAACTTCTCGGCACTTCTTCTGCCTTCAAACACCACCAGCGATACAGTCATAACCTTTTGATGTTCGCGCGTTCCAGATTCATCAACATAGGCATACTTAGTCATAAGAAAGGTCTGCATGCGCAAAAGACCGGTGCTTTGCGCCGGTCTCAATATTTGTCTGCTTAGATCGCCCTCTCAACAGTTCATCCTAGGGTCCCTGAGGGTATCGCTATACCGCAACACAGGCAATTTGTACCACAACTTACAACGCGTTGACACGAGAGGCCACAAGCAGGCACCGGCAACGCACTTCTATAGGTTGTCCATCGATAAGCCATTTGGCACATTCGTTTAAACGATCTCTGGTAATTGTGGCAAAGTACGGTCTTTAGAATAGATAAAGGTTGCTAAGAGGTTGGGCGAAGTTGTGCTATGCTCGAAAGCGATTGGCGGAGAGTGCTGCTGTGTCTGAATCTACACATATAGTGGCAGGCAAGTATGTCTGTAGCTCCCTCGTGTCTTTCTCTGGAGGCTCACATATCACTGGCTGGCGCTATTTGCATTGGTAAGTCTTGGATTCCCGCCTTACTGCTACTTTTCCTTTCGGTAATAAATGTCCGATAGCTCCCGACTCAATACTGAAGATTCTGAAGTTGAATTTTCCTTGGCCGACCAGGCTTTGGAAAATGAGCGTCAGCTATTGGCGGCCGAATTGGCCCAATTGCATAGCGAAGAGAGAGCATTATCGGTCGCCCACTCTTTGGCCAAGCTGGCTTATCGTAAGTCGCATCCATTAGACAACCTACTTCTTGATATGAGCAAGTCGGATGATCGCAGAAAAGTGCTGCTTGAGGGTGAGTCGCGTTTTGAATCTTTTGTCGAAAGCGCTGTCGTGCCATGTTACAAGGTTGATAAGTCTGGGCGAATAACCTATGGCAATCAAGCCTTTGCTAGTTACCTCGGCTATAAGCGTCAAGACCTTCTGGCTGGCCTGCTCAGCGAAGACCAAATTACACCGCGGAACTGGCATCTAATTGATGGCGAACATATTAAAGACTTGTCGAACAATTTGATTTCGCGTGTCTGGGAAAGTGAAAGACTTTCTGCTTCAGGTAAGAGAATGGCTGTGGGCGTAACTCAGCGCCGACTTGATGAAGACACCGCTGACCGTGTGGTTTTCTTGCTTGATCTGCAAGAAATTCGCCAGCTTGAAGATGAGTTAAAGCAACGGCAGACTTTGTTCTCTGCCCTCGTGCAAGAGATGCCGCACATCGTTTTTATTAGCAACAGCAAAGGCTGTATGCGCCAGTTTAATGAACGGTTTTATGAATTAACAGGTGTAGTACCTAGTGCTGACAATGGTTTTGCCTGGCGTGATGTCATTCATGAAGAAGACCTAGAAAAGTGGAACAGGTTATGGCATAAAGCTGTGGTTACTAACTCTTCTTTTAGTGGCGAGTTTAGAATCAGCGCTAGTGATGGTGAGTATTACTGGCATATTGTTAGGGCTTTGCCTTTAGTCAATCCACTAGCGGGTCAAGTTGATGGCCTTCTTGAAATAACGATCGAGAATGCAATTGGCCGCAAGTCTAGCGCTAGTAATAGTAATGCTGGCGATGGTAATTTTGATAATAGTAATTTTGGTGATGACGAATCTGTTGCTGGTTCTGGTCTCTGGGTAGGCACCGCCACCGATATAGACCGCCGCAAACGCTTAATGGAAGAAGTGCTAGAGAGTGCTCATGCTTTCCAGTCACTGGCAGATCAAATACCACAAATTGTCTGGACCGCCGGGCCTGATGGGCGGGTTGATTTCTTCAGCAATCGCTGGTTCGATTTTAGCGGCTTGACGAGAGAACATAGAGTGGGTCTAGATTTCGCTTTGTTTATGCATCCGGATGATCGCAAAGAGTATATGAGTCGTTGGCGACACTGTGTGAAAACAGGAGAGGCCTTTGAAGCTGACGTGCGCTTGAAGGCACGCAAGCAACAACTGGCCGATCCCGATGTCTATGTCAAGTTCTTAGCTCGGGCTGTAGCCTTGAGAAATTATCGCGGCGGAATTGCACAATGGGTAGGAACATGGACGTCGATCGATTGAAGGCGGCCGAATCGGCTCAAGCTGTAGAGAATAGTTATCTCAAACGCGAGATTGAGGCGACAAAAAAGCGCATAGCTCATCTAAAAGAAATTGCTGAAGATCCGCAGTATCTTGCTATTCCTACCACCTTTATCAGCGATCCGGTGCCGGTGATGATGCTAGATAGCGATCTCAAGCTTCTAGAAGCAAATCATTCGTTTGCTACCCTCAGTGGCTATTCTTCTAGCGAACTGACTATGGGCGCCGATGTGCGATTTTTCTTTCCCAAGTCAGCTCACAAGCATTTAGAGAAAGCCAAGCAACATCTTTCTTCATCCAATGCCATCGAGCCTTGGGAAACAGAAGTTTTAACTAAAAATGGTGAAAGAAGACCAGTGATTGCTGGTTTGACTAAGAATGGTCCGGCTGATCATGATTGGATTTTGTTCTTCTTCGATTTGAGCGCTCGGCGGCAGTTGCAAAAAGAATTGGCGATTAGAGAGTCAAATCTTCATGCTCTAGCTGAAGCAATTCCCCAGTTGCTCTGGGTTTGCGGCGCCGACGGCTTGGTTACCTACGGCAATGGTGGCTTTTTTGACTTTACTGGTTTGAATTTAGACGCACCACTAAACTGGACTTCGCTGCTACATCCAACTGATAAAGTCAATTTTGATGTTACTGGTTTTTCAGTGGGTGAGCTTTATGCTGACTTCCAGTGCGAAGTGCGCTTGCGCGGTAAGTCTTCATCATCTTCATCTACTTCTTCATCTCTCAAGGCCGTCAACGCAGTTGATCTCTATGATGAGAGTCTTTACCGTTGGCATTTACTAAAAGTGGTGCCTTTCTTCAATGCCGATCAGGCCTCTATGAGTTGGCTGGTTATTGCCACCGATGTCAATGACCAACGCCGTGTCACTGAAGCCCTGCTGGCCAGCGAAGAGCAGCTGCGTATCATAGCCGATGCCATGCCGCAAATAGTATGGACGGCAAATAGCAGAGGTATCATTGAGTTTTGGAATTATCGCTGGTTTGAATATACCGGTTTGACAGTGCAACAAAGCCTGCAAGGTGGCTGGCGACTTTTGATCCATACCGAAGATCTTGGTGCTTACGATCAAAAATGGAAAGAGGCTGTGGGCGGCGCTGAGCCTTTTGAAGTGCGCTTCCGCTTGAAGCGAGCCCTTGGCTTAAAATTGCGACGCAAAGGTCCACTTGGCAAGCCCGAGGCCGCTACCGTAAAAGAAGGAAGGCGTGACTATCTCTGGCACCTTTGTCGCGCTGTACCGGTCAAAGACTCTCAGGGTGCGGTTGTGCGCTGGTTCGGCACGTGGACAGAAATTGACGAACATAAAGCTGAGTAACTAGCACTGTTACGAAAATCCAAAGAGACTGGGCTGGTTCTAATTGAGCCGCTAGACTTCTTCTGTCTGTAGGTAACCTAGGCAAAAGAAACAGTTATGACATCTTTAGTACGGCCCGAAGCAAAGATCCTCCGCACTTTTCGCGTGCGAGTCATGGATAAACCAGGCTATCTGGGCAGGATTGCCACACGGCTTGGTGAGCTTGGTGCCAATATTGGCGAAATCCACATTGTTGCTCAAGGCCCCGATTTTCTTGTGCGTGACATTACTCTCTATCTCGATGACGAGAAGCATTTGAACGCAGTGGTAGAAGGTTTTAAAACACTTTCTAATGCCAGTCTAGAAGGGGTAATCGACCCGGTTGAGCAAGCTCACGAAGGCGGCAAGATTGGCATTAAGAGCAAGGCACCGCTAACGAGTATTGCTGAGATGGGTAAAATTTATACACCCGGTGTGGCTCAAATTTGTAAACTGATTCAAAAAGATATTTCTACCAGTCGTACTTACACTTCTATTGGTAATTCAGTAGCCGTTGTCACAAATGGTACCGCGGTGCTGGGCTTAGGCAATATCGGCGCTGTTGCCGGCATGCCAGTTATGGAAGGTAAATCGGTCTTATACGAGCAACTCGTCGGTATCAGTGCCATTCCAATTTTGATGAATAGTACTGATGTTGAAAGTGTCGTGGCTACAGTCAAAGCCATTGCCCCTACATTTGGTGCCATACACTTAGAAGACATTGCCGCACCTGAATGTTTTGAAATAGAGCGGCGTCTGCAAGAAGATCTTGATATCCCGGTTCTGCACGACGACCAGCACGCTACAGCAGTAGTTGTGTTAGCAGCATTAATGACAATCACTCAGCGCAACGGTGTTGATTTGACTGCCAGTAAAGTCGGTATCATTGGCCTAGGTGCAGCCGGTTCTGGAATCGCTCAATTATTGCTGTGCTACGGCGTCAAGCAAGTTCTCGGCACTGATATCCGTGAGAATGCCATGAACAGACTGGCTACTCTAGGCGGCGTGCCTGTGCCGTTGGCGCAAATTATGAGTGACTGCGATGTTGTCGTCGCTACAACTGGCAAACCTGGTTTGATCACCCCTGAGATGGTGCGTCCAGGTCAAGTTATACTTGCCCTATCAAATCCAGACCCAGAAATTAAGCCAGAAGAAGCAATGAAGCGCGGTGCATTGTTTGCTGCCGATGGTCGCACTATCAATAATGCTCTGTCGTTCCCTGGTCTATTTAGAGGGGCATTGCGAGCCCATGCCACCAATTTCACCGATGCTATGAAGTTGGCGGCAGCTCACGCTATTTGCGGCCAGACTAAAATGGACAATATTGTTCCTAGTATTCTTGACCGCGAAGTACACGAAAGTGTTGCTAATGCGGTTGCTAAAGCAGTTTATTTGAGCAGCCAGTAGGCCGGTCGCGCTTATCCTGCCGCAGATAACTTTTGGCGAGTGTAATTTTCAATGTCGCAGTATTCCAGTTTGAACTGATTTAAAACCCCAAATGCTCTGCCAGAAACAACCAGCGGCAAACGGCACGGCCCCTGAATTAGGCCAAAATCATCAACACCGGCTCTGCCAGTAATCTTTAGCCATTGAAATTCAGGCAGCTGCTCTCCTTTGTGCAAGTCCGCCCACTGTTGGAAGCGCTCTTCAAAGCTGACATTTAGTTTTGCTAGCTCAAATCCGGTAAGGCTAGATTTCTTGAGCCCATCGGCTAATTCAGGAGTGCAAGCATAAGTAAAGAAGCCATTGAGAAGATCATCGTGAGGCCAAAATTGAAACTCAAAATCTGGCACCATGATGTTGACTGGTCTTTCAGTTAGATCTCCGTGAACGCAAGAATTCCCAAGCTGTCCGGCTGCTTCTGGTCCTAGCAAATAAAAGTTCATTCTATCTTCCTCTGGGTTCTCCAAAGCTCAGTTGCTTACCTCGGAAGGTTTTTAATTATCGTTGGATTTTACATCCATTGGCTTTGGCTGACTACCCTTCTGGCCGTGCAAGGCTTGCTACCTGGTTGCTAATGCTGGCAGTTTGCTCAGTTTTCTATTGGTCATCCTAGGGCATAATTGAGAAAAGTCTTGGTTGAGGGTGCCCAGTGGCTGACATTGAAGAAAAGGGCGACCGAGGCATGCGAGCCAACTCTGAAGGCGTTTCCTTGCATACACCTGACGCGCAGGCCGCAAGAGTCGCTGGTGCATCCGAAGTAAAAGCTTTCCAGTCGCTGAACAAAAATGCCCACAGTGGAAGCGCTGGCAGCGACCAAAACGAAAGCATCCAAATAGTCGCAACAGATTTTGACGGCCGGAAAAGAGTAATAGCAGCAAGGCAACCAGAGCCCTTAGAGAGTATCTCGATGGAAGAGCTGGTCTTAAAAGGTCGCAAGGGCGATGAATTCGCGATTATTATGGTGCAGCAAATGAGAACAGCCGCGGGCTTGCCAGAAGAGCAGCGCATCAAAATACAAGCGAAGCTACAAGACACAGCGGATAAAATGTACGGTCGAGGAACTGGCGAAGGCAGTCTCAGTGAGCAATCTAAGCTCCTAGAATATATCGACACGCAAACCATGAAAGCGTTAGCGCCATCGAATGAAGTAGCCAGAAGTGCGCTAGAAATGCGAGAGAGCATCGAGAAGCATGTACCGGCAGGACTAGAGCGCGACAAGCTGATAGCACTGCTAAAAGCAGATGTAACGCCAGTCTTGAAGGCCCATGTTGAGCGAAACGTAAACACTCAGCATGTGCAGAATGAGTGGCAGGCGTTTAACAGATTGACAGCAAAACAACAAAGAACTGTAATCGAAGCTTTTCAAACCGGTTCAAACATAGGACAGGAAGCTTATGAGAGGCAAATACAGGCAGTTGCGGAATCTGTCCCGAAAGGATTTTACAACGTCGGTAAAGGTCTTTATGACAGCGGGATACAAGCCGGGGCGTTCCTAGTTGAGGCAACTCAGAGACCCGAGAAAGTATCAGAAGCTGCACAGAAGCTAAGCGAATCGCTATCAACTGCGGTGATTAGCGGTGTGAAGATCTCCCAAGTATTAGCCAGCTATGGCCACGAGACAGCACAAAGCGGAGATTACAGCCGTCCGCTGAGAGACTTGCAAACAGTAACTGCCTTCGTAAATGAGCGATGGGAAGCCACTCCCTTAGAGATGCGAACAGAGAGGGCAAGCGAGTTAATTGCCGATCTGGGGATCGGGTCAGTCATCGGGGCCGCCGATAGACTGGCAAAATCGGGCAAGGTAATTGACGCCCTAGAGGATTTGGCGAAGTATGCAAGAGATCTGACAGCACCAGGTCGTGAGAAGGCAAGACAGGCACTAGGCTCATTTCTTGATGATGTATTCCAGCCACAGGCTATTTCTCCCGATGGACTAAAAATAGCAGTTCCGCAAAAATCGCGTGATAATTACCTGATGTCAAAAGCAGACGATCTAGGAGATCAACAGCAGAAGTTACCGGAAAGTAGCAGAGTGAGAGGTTCAATTCATGAACAGTTATTACCATCGCAACGTTTTGTTGTCGAGTTGCAACAGGCTGTTGAGGGACTTTCCGCAGGTGAAAGAAATTTCCTGCGAGAGCATAATATCGTAATTAAGCCGGTTCGCAGAATTACTGATCAGTTCCCTGACATAAATACTCAGACTGCTGGTTGCTTTGACGCGTCTGAGAGAACTATCTATCTTGCGGAGGAGGTCTTCAGCAAAGGAAAATGGGTTCCTAACAACGATTTGCCTTTTATGGCTAGGCATGAATTTGGTCATGCTTATAATGCAAAAATCGATGCCTTTGGGGATTACGTGTCAAATTTCAAACAGTTCAGAGAGTGCTTTCAACACGACCTCCAAAGCATTCCGCCTGATGTACTAGACGCTCTTCAATTGTCCCGAACGTTTAGAACACCTGAGCTTGCAAGAGATGAAGTTTTTGCTGACATCTACGCGCACACCCAAGGGCTACAATCAAACAATCCGTATTCACAGCTCGTAAAGCAGTGGTTTTTAAAATCTCTCAAATTTATGGAGGACATGCCGAAATGGTAAAGCCGCAAAAGTCGCTACAAGAATGGCTAAATGAGCAAGGACGGCCTACACCAGAAGAACACGCTCAATTTGCAGCAGAGCGAAAGGCTGATGAAGGTAAATGGCTTGAGACGGTTACCATACTAGACGGCGGAGACCTGCAAATCAGAACCTGGCAATGTATGCCTGGTGGCATCGTGGCTGAAGGGAATACTGAATCATCTCCTGGAGATCCCGGATACGAAGATTTTCTTCAGCGGCACGGGACTCTCAAGGTTGGACAGTCGCATACGCTTGTACACATATGGATTGACGGCAATTGGGTGATTCAGCAAGATGAGACTGATGCAGTCAAAGGTACATAGTTTTATAAAGTCATGCCAGCTACTAAGAAAGACAAGCCATTCAAACCACGCAAAAGTCGTACGATCCAGACGTCATCGCTGGCGGTGACACACAAGAAGCTTTCTGCCCAATGGCACCCGTTTTACAACCAGGATAAGAAGCCAGCAGACTTTACTCACGGTTCAGTATTTGAAGCCTGGTGGGTCTGTCCTCGCGCATCTGATCATGTTTTTAAGAGAATGATAGTCACGCGCAGCAAATCTACGGCCTCGCATATGGCATGCCCTTACTGTAGTGGTGCTATTGAATCTATCGTTAAACCGTTACGAAAGCCTGGTAGTAAGTTTAAGAAGTCGATATTAGATACGCATTTAGCTGTTGCAGCCCAGTGGGATTTTGAAAAGAACGGTTGGTGGGTGCCCGAGGATTTCACCGCTGGCTCACGGTTCGAAGCTTGGTGGAATTGTCCGCTTGGCCATAATTTCCAAACGAAAATTTCAGCTAGAACAGGAACTAAGTGCCTGTCAATGGGCTGTCCTGGCTGCGTCTCGTTGGCTTGGGGGGCTTATAATAGAGAGAAGGAGCCAATACTAGTCACTCATCCATTGCTTGCTGAACAGTGGGATCGTGAGCTAAACGGCTCGTTAACCGCAGCTGATGTCACGAGAGGATCTGCGGTTAAGGTATGGTGGCATTGTCCTAAAGGACCAGACCACAATTTTCTAAGTGCAGTGTATAACCGCACCAGGAGTGCAACCAAGACCATGGCTTGCCCGTTTTGCGCTGGTAAAAGACCTTCTGTAACCAACAGTCTTGCTTCTCTCTTTCCCGATTTATTGGAAGAGTATTCAAATCGCAATAAAATTGATCCTTCCAATATTGTGGCCAAGTCTGGCAAGAAGGTTTGGTGGATTTGCAAAGCTTGTGCTTTCGAATGGCAGGCAGTTCCGGCAGCTAGGATATGCAACAATTCCGGCTGCCGTCGCTGCAATTCTGGGGAGCCAATTGATTTGCGCAAGATGCCGCAGATTGCAAAGTTATTTGATCGCACGAAGAATAAAGGGGCAAATTTAGCTAATCTTTCAAAGCATGAGACTTATTGGTGGCGATGCAAGAAGGCCGCCGATCATGTATTTCAGTCTGGCATTACTAAACGGGTCTTGAAAGAAAAGTGCCCGTATTGTCGAAACATGAAAGCTAGTTCTACAAATAGTTTGGCTAAGCACTATCCGGCTGTTGCAAAGCAACTCCACCCGACTAAAAACGGAAAAGTCACCGCTCACGATCTAGTTTATGGCTCGGCTAAGACCGTTTGGTGGCAATGCCCAGTAGCTGCTGACCACCAGTGGAAGGCAATCGTTTCAACGCGCACTCTGAAGGCTTACGGATGTCCTTACTGTGCCGGTAAGCGAGCATCTCAGGACATCAATCTAGCCAAGACTCACCCGGAAATAGCTAGACAGTTTCACAAGGTGAAGAATGCCCCGCTGACAGCTAGAGATTTTCTTGCGGGTTCGAAAAAGAGGGTTTGGTGGCTCTGTAAAAACGGCCATGAATTTGAAACTTCTGTGATGAACCGCACAAGATCAAAGATCGGTTGTTTGATATGCAAGGAGACCATCCTACCAAAGGAAGCGACAATGGCAGCCTCACTATTCAAGCGCGGTTTTTCTCAAGCAGAGATTGCAAGGCGATTGCACATAGATGTTCGCAATATTAGGACTTATCTCCGGCGGTTGGAGCTAGTCCACTGAAAAAATAGATACCCTTTTTTTGTTGTCAAGGTTGAGTGTGTCTAGGGGCACTGCGCGGTTGCTAATGCTGGCAGTTTGAGTCAAAATTAGGCAAAGCATAGATTGAGCTAGGGTTTAGGCTATTCTTCTTCTTCTCCTCCTCTAATTCTACTTCTCTTCTACTTCTACTTCTGGGCCGGGGCTAGTGAATGACCAGTAAGCGCTCCAACACCTCGGTTCGCCTTACTCAGCGCAAACAGCTGACTAATAGCGCCAACAAAAATTGGGGCGAAAATACTGAAAGACCAGAGCTGGCCGCTGGGTATGTGGTTGGTGGTGTCTTCAAAATCGTGCGTCGCATTGGCGAAGGCGGTATGGGCATCGTTTATTTGGCCCAACATCAGTCGTTGGGGCAGCAGTATGCCTTAAAAGTACTGTCTCCTGATGCTGTCAATGAACAAAATTGGTTGCGCTTTCAAGCCGAAGCCAAAATTTTGGCTAGGCTCAAACATCCAACTGTAGTTCAAGTCTATGACTTGGGTCTGCACGAAAAGTCGATTCCGTATTATTCGATGGACTACCTGGTTGGTTCCACCTTGGAAGAGTTGTTGGCGGAAAAAGGGTCATTGCCTTTAGGCTTCACAATTGAGGTGTTTCTGGCCGTACTGGAGGGACTCTCGTATGCCCACAGCAACAACATCATTCATCGCGATATCAAGCCAGGAAACATTTTTATATGCAGCGCTACCGACAAAAAAACGCAAGTTAAAATTCTCGATTTCGGCATCTCTAAGTTGGTAGGCGCGGGCGCCAAGGCGCAGCAACTGACTGCTGTTGGTGAGATATTTGGAAGCCCTTTCTACATGAGCCCCGAGCAGTGTCGTGGTGATATGGTTGACGCCCGCTCTGATATCTATTCTGTGGGTTGCTCCCTCTTTGAGGCTCTCACTGGGTTTGTGCCCTTTGAAGGAAAGACATCGCTAGATATATCTTTGCTGCACGAAGAGGCTGAGCCTCCGTTGATTAGCGATGTTGACGAGTCTCTTGCTGCTGATTTGCCGGACTCTATCGATGCTGTCATAGCGAAATGTTTAGCCAAGCAGCCCGAAGACCGCTATCAATCGGCCGATGAATTGGCTGCAGATCTAGCTCGTGTACGCGACGGCAAAGCTGTTGCACCACTGGTGGTAGCGGCAAATTTGCGGTTGCCAGCAGCAAAAGGAAAGCGGCTGTCGAAAAGGTCCAATCATTTGCCGATACTTCTTGGCCTTTCGAGTGCTGTTGTGCTGCTTGGCTGTACCGGGTTATACGTCTTTTTAGACTCTCGGTACAAAGTTTTGCAACCGACGCTGTCGCCATCATCAGCTTCATCGTCCTCTTCTTCCTCGTCCTCTCCTTCCTCTTCTTCTTCTTCTTCTTCTTCTTCGGCTTCAGCTTCAGCTAAATCTGCCGAAAAATTCAATGTTAACAACGAGGCACCTCTAGCCTCGCTTTATGACGCCGCCAATCTCGCAGATGATGAGTTGACTGTTGAGAGACGAGCCTTAGTTGAGAAGTTCTTGGCCTCAAAACCAGAGCTTTATTCAAAGGTCGTATTCGGTCCAGGCGGCAGAGGGCGGCTCTTTTCGTTTCCGCGCTCATTCTCGCTAGGGTTGCTCACATTTGTTGATAGGCGCGGACAGAATATTTCTCTAAATGCTCAAGGCGATGTGATGATATACGCGGGCACAGCTTTGCGCTTCAGTGCTGGAGAATTAGTAAAAGCGTATCCCGATTTATTCAAATACTTTCGACCTGATGATGTGCAAACTTTATACCTTGACGATGTTTCACCCGTTAGCCCTCTCTTGTTTCCGAATATTCTTCGCCTCAGCGCCCTGCGGCATCTTGCTTTTAACCGGGCCAGTCTTCTCCCCGAGCATATTGTCGCTCTAAATAACTTGCCTCAACTGGGCGGCCTAGATTTGCGCCGTTGCCACGTTGAAGGTGAGCTTTTAGCTAGGCAAAAAGTCTTGCGACAGTTGCATTCACTCAGGCTTGAGGGTGTAAAAGATGTTTCGTCAGTGCTTGAAGCGTTGAAAGAGGCAAAGCAGATTGTCGTTTTATTTTTGGGTGACAATACATTGTCGGCCGCTGAGATTGCTAGTATTGCTTCGATGCTGCAATTGAGCGATTTGTCTTTAGTAAACTGTTCGATCACTAACGATGAACTAGCTAAGCTGACAGGTTTGCAGAAACTGAGACGATTGAATCTAGATCAATGTAGCCACCTAGATCAAGGCTGTCTAAACTCTTTGGCAAAATTCCAAAGTTTGGAAGTACTCATTCCTCCCGATGATTTGCTCAGCGATGCCAATGAGAAATTCTTGGCTCAGAGACTGCCGCACCTGAAGCATTTTAAGTAGGGTAGCCAATTGACCGCTCAATGAAAAAAGAAATGTGGCAAGTTGTCTATACACAAAAATACACGCTTGCAACTTTTTCAGTAGTTGAGTTTACCAAGTGGGTAAGTACTCACTTATGCATTACAGACGATTCCTGGTGAACTAGATGTTAGTTGTTGTAGGAATCTTCCTTCTATAATCCAGGTCTAAGGTGAGTAGTAGCTATGAAAGAACTACCTCCACAGAGAATAATTGTCAGGGCAGTGCTTGTTGCCTGTCTCACTTTGCTTTCTACAGACAAGGCAGCCTTGGCTGAGGTTGACGATTCAGATAGCAGGCAGACGAATGCACTTTTAAGAACAGCATACTTCCAAATGCTGAGAGGAGAGTTCCATCTTGCTGCAGCTAATCATAAGCTAGCGGTTATTGCCGATAGGGACAGCGTAACTGCGCGACGGCATCTCGGTTACTCGTTATTGAAGCTTGGTAATTATAAAGGGGCGCTAGAGCAGCTTCACTTCTTGGTGGTTATGACTGCGCCCACAGCATTTGATATGTGCCTATACGGTGAGGCCTGTTTACAAACTGGTCAGTACAGCCTTGCTGAAAGTTGGTTTGGCGAGGCTTTGAAGAGCGACTCAGAGCTAATAAACGCGAGAATTGGCTTAGCCAAGGCAATTGCTGCAGGTAAGAATAAAGGCACGACATTGAACGTGGATCAGAAACCTCTTATTGATGAAGGCCATCAAGATTTTGCCAGCGAGCAAACTGTCATCCAGACAGTTGTGTCTCCTCCTTCAATTGGCGCACAAAGTCAGCCAGCAATCAGTATCTCAGCTGTTTCAGTAAAGAGTAAACCTCTCGGTAATAATCAATCTCACAATGCCTGGGACAGTTTTAGAGGGCTGCAAAGTAAGTGATGATTTTAATAAATGGTTAAGAATTTTCAAGCTTACTGACCTTGCTGCAGCTCACCCAATAAGCTTTCTGCTAACATCGCAATATGGTTTGACAACCTCGTGAATTATTGAAGGCTTGTATAGGGATTGTTGAAGGCTTGTATAGGGATTGTTGAAGGACTTTTGGGGATTGTCCTTCTTATCTATATTTGTTGGCGCGATAGCAGACTCCTGCGAACATCCACACGGTAGGTTTTTTATGTTGAAAAATAGACGCGTGTCCGCGTTAGCGGCCGCGCGACATTGTTTGCCTCTGAATAAATCTGTTGGCGTCGTCCGGGGGCGCACCAAATCTGGTGCCACACTCGTCGAGGCTGCGAGTGCTATGGCTGTCCTGCTGCCAATTCTGATGTTATTGATTCTAGTCGTGACACAGGTTGGTCAGTATTTTGTGTTGAAGCAGCAGCTTGCTTATGTTGCTAGGCAGGCCGCGCGTGAGACAGCGTACGCATACGGCAGGCAAGGCCTGACGTCGATGAACCAAGGAGGGACGAGTTCTGGTATTGCCAATGTTTCTGATGCGAACTACCAGCAGATATTGAACCGTATATCTGTTCCGAGCGTCATCAATGCGAACTCTAGCACGCAGTTTCGCGTTTACTTCAACATACCAAATTCGCCCAGTCTGACGAAAAGTTATGTTACTGCAGTAGCGACTTACAGGTCAGGACCTAATCTCCCAGTCTTTCCGTGGAATCCGTTGCAGTCTGGTTTATTGAGATTTGACGGTAGCAGCATAGTGGTCAATTCGTCCTGCTCATGGCCAATTCCTCATTCGTAGCTGAGAAGAGGTACCGAGATTTTCTTAGAATATTTAGGAGCAGTGAAAAGTGAAACGAACTAAAAGAACGAGAGAGGTAAGGCGAAATAGAGGTGCTCAAATAACTGAATTTGCAGTAGCCATTGCGCTTGTAATTCCGATCTTTATGGTGATTATATACATTGCCTACCAAGTGGCAATGTATATGTACTTGAAGACCGGTGTGGATGCGGCAGCGAGAACTGAGGCGCGGTGGTTGGCAATCAACTTCAATTATCTAGCTCGCCAAAACGGTAACAGTACAGCAAACTATGCAAACTGGAAGAACAACAGTGTGAGAGTCGGTAACTGTGTCGCTGATGGCGATCAGTTTACCAATGGCACAATCGATAACTCAGGCAATTTTGTCGCGACACCGCCCCCGTTGACAGCCGTTAGTGGCTGCTACCCCAGCGTTAGTGGCGCCGGTGTAGTTGCCGTTAGAGTTGTATATCCTGGAACAAGCGGACTGCCCGAGTGGCCCAATCCGCGTTTGCAGCTCTTTGGGGTACAGCTAACGCCCAACAATTACACCATTGCTGGTGTTTACTGCGCCGATATTGAGCCCTAGTCAGGTAAATCATTATGAAGTCAATGAATTCTCGAAGAAGACGACAAAATTCGCTACGCCAAGAACGTGGTGTCATCGGCTCTGTTCTTTTGCTGATCGGTATCTTGATCACATTGCTCTTCGCTAGCATCGCTGTAGACATCGCACATTTCGTTTCAGCTAGTAGCGAGATGCAATCGGTGGCTGACGCCGCGGCGATGATGGGGGCCTACGATTTGCAGTGGAACTCAACAGCTGCGAATATGTCACAAGCCACTATCGACGCTAATTATATGGTCCAGCACAGTTCCACAGATATCTACAACGCCGGTACGAACTCAATACCATTGAGTAACGTCCAAATAAGTTACTCTTCGCTCAATGGTGGCACCAATAATGCCATTACTGTGACAATGAGTCCGCCGATAGCCTTTCTATTTGCACCGTTGATTGGCAGTACGAGTCAAGTTGTAAACGTGGCAGCTACAGCTGAACGCTTACCAGTCGCTTCGGCTCCCTCGCCTCCATGGTTTCTAGAGACAGCCGCCCAGATTGGACCTGATTCGCCTCCACCACTCCCCTCTCCAGCTCCAGCACCGCCGACAACCTTCCCTTCGAATGGCTATGTGACCTTTGCTGATTCTAGCCAACCTGGGGCAGGATTAGCACCACCCATTCTGCCGACTTACTGGGTAGATATGGGTCTGAGCAATCTGTCGACGGCACAAACCAACCCCGTTGGTGTGCAAAAGGTAATTCAGTGTATGGGGCGTTGTGTTAACGGTACGAGTTGCGACACGTCCAATCCGGTAGTCATTGGTGGTTCAATTATCAATGCCAATCATGGTTCTTATAACTCCAATATTTCAAACCCGCGTGGTAACTCAGCTTTGTGGTCGACTGGAGCAACAACGGTTCTCCCGATCACTACTAACGGTAATGTAGTGGGCATCTATATTGTTAAATTGACTGGCCCATACGTGGCCAATAGCTACAGAAACGGTCAAGGTGTATTCGGCGAGTTTGGAGTGCAATTCACTGGTTCTGCTGATAGCATTCCTGGTGTAACAGTGGCTGACCCGACCCAAGGAGCCGTCTACAACAATGTTGGTGCTACTGTTGCCACACTAGTAAAGTAGTTGCATGATCGATTTCTTGCTTTCTTTCAAATCGTTTCAAATTGCGCTTTCGCGGCTGCCTGACTTTGCAGCCAAGGCAGTTGCTGCAGCACTAATTTCGGTATTCTGCTCTAAATTTTGTATTGCTTCAACAGGCAATGCCGAGACTCGAACAATAAATTTCCCGCCCAGCGGATTGGGAAGATACTTCGTCAATCGACCTGACGTTTCGTTTATGTCGCAATGGCCGGCCCGCGATTTGGGAGAGGTTGCCCAAGGAAAGATAGCGATACCGCGATCGGCAGTTCTAAGCCTTGAAACTGCAACGGCATCAGGCAATTATCTTCCCAAGCTAGCCGCCCTTAAAGACAATGATCTCCAGCTTCTAGATGTTTCAGGAGCTATTGTTACCCACAGCAATCTCAAATATATCCTCGGTCTTAAGCAGCTACAAAGTCTGATTTTAATAGGAACGGCTGTTGACGACCGTGATATAGAGACAGTTGTGGCTGGCTTGCCAGAGCTAAAGGAGTTGAACATCGGCTATACCGTCGTAACCGACCGTTGTCTAAAGAGCATTGGCAAACTGCAAAAACTCTCGCGCCTGCACCTGCAGAAATGTAAATTAAGCGCAGCCGGACTCATACATTTAGCTAGCCTGAAGTCACTTACGTTTATTGACCTATCGCAGTCTGCCATCACCGACGATGCTATAGATGCTGTTAGCAAAATACCCTCTTTGTCGACTCTAAATTTGGCCAACACCAATGTTAGCGACAAAGGGCTGAGGTCGCTCCTTGTTATGACTTCGCTTAAGCGCTTAGATTTATCAAAAACGGCAGTGAACGACTCAACTCTGCAAGCCATTTTAAGTCGTATGACAGCACTTGAAGAACTTAATTTGAGCGAGACCAAAGTTAGCGACCAAGGTATCAAGCACCTAAGACAGCTAACCCATCTGCAAAAGCTTTGGCTTCGTGGCCTGCCAAAGGTTACAGACAGCGCCATAAGTGATTTACTAGAGCATCGGCAGTTAAAAGATTTGGAAATTCAAAAGACGAATATCACTGAGCAAGGTGTAAGCAAGCTGGCAATGGTTCTATCTCTCACCGAGGTGCACTCAAAGCCGCCATGCAGTTGCCAAAAACGACCAAGAGTAAACTGAAATTGTCAGGCTGAATGTTAGTCTTTGAGTGATTACTGACTTAAGTGGGTGTAAAATTAGGATTTGCCGAGGATTCCTAATTGACTAGTCAATGCAAAAAATGCGGCAAATCTTTGGTCAGCACCCGTGCTGGCTCGTTTACGTCGTATTTGTTTCAGCAGAATTATTGTCAATGTAATAAGAGTAAGGCTGCTGACCAAGGCCGGTCTGCTGGCAAAACAAAGTCTTCTTCTAATAATGAGGCGACGACAGCGAGCCTCGCCTGCACTAACTGCGGTAAGTCTGTAGCAAAGAAACGAGCTGGTTCGTTTACTTCGTTTCTCTTTCAAGAATTGCGCTGTCAGTGTGCTCAGCCAGCTCTACCAAAGAAAGATCGTTTGGCGCGCACGAATACTCAAGTGCGGCGTCAGGCCATGGCCGAGAAGTGCGGCTATACAGCTAATTTTAAGGCCAACGCCGACTCAGGTAGAAAGCTACCTCAGGCAGACTTCTCACCTGGCACTGTTGTTGGTGGCGCCTTCAGGATTGTTTCGGTGATCGGCGAAGGCGGCATGGGCATTGTGTACCTCGCACAGCACCTTAGTTTGAATCGGCCTTATGCCTTGAAGGTTCTGTCGCCAAGTATTGTTAGCGAACAAAGTTGGCTGCGTTTTAAGGCAGAGGCAAAGACTCTTTCAGTACTCAATCATCCTGGCCTAGTCAGAGTTTATGACCTCGGCATACACGAAAATACAGTGCCTTACTACTCAATGGACTATCTTTTGGGAGAAACCCTGGAAGATTTGCTTGTCCGAAAAGGCCCACAAGAACTTGAAGATACTATTTCGATATTTCTCGCTGTCTTAGATGCCCTAGCCTACGCGCATCGAAACAATGTTGTCCATCGCGACATCAAGCCAGCCAATATATTCATATGCCAAAATCAAGAAATTAAAATCCTTGATTTTGGCATCTCTAAGCTTGTCGGCGAGAAACAGAGCCAGCGCAATCAAGAGCTTACAGCCAGCGGTGAGGTCTTTGGCAGCCCCTATTACATGAGCCCAGAGCAGTGTCGTGGTGAACAGATAGACTTCCGCTCAGATATCTATTCAGTAGGCTGCGCGCTCTTTGAGACATTGACAGGCTATGTGCCTTTTGAAAGTGCCAACTCAATTTGAAATTGCCATGCTCCATGAAGAGGGCGATATTCCGCTGCTATCCGATGTCTGTGATATTGCTTTCCCCCCTTCGCTAGACGTGGTGATCGAGAAATGTCTGGCCAAGCTGCCCCAAGACCGCTATCAGTCGGCTAAAGAGATGGCCATTGATTTGACGCGCATTCGAGAAGGCAAGAATCTAGATGCTTATTCCTGGGAAGTGAGTCAACAGAAAGCTGATTCGGATGTCTATGAGGCAGAACCCAGCGGAGGGCGGCTTGGCGCCTATGCCCTTCTCTCTATTTTTGGCTTGTGCTTGGCTGGTTTAGCTGTTGTCATGATTATTGCTAAGCCACCGCAGTCTGCCCGTGTGAGACTCACCAGAGACATCTCTGAGTCGCGGTCCGCTGCGCGTACAATGGAAGTTCTGACGAAGTTAGATGCCGATAGTGAGGTCGCATCTAGGAATATTTCTCTTAACCCGCGCGCCGAAGCGGCAGTCAGAACTTACTTAAAACGCGCACCTAGGTTCTTTTCACAAGTTGTTAAAGAGAGCGATGGACGGAAACGAAGGGTATTCGATTTTCCTAAGGCCTTTACTCTTGGCCAGCTCGTATGGTTTGTTGATAGGAGCTTTCATACAATTGATGCATCTGGTGTCGTCTCGGTGCCAGCTAATGTAGGCTGTATCTTTCGGTCTGATAAGGTTTTGACAGCTTATCCTGAGCTTCTAGGCCACTTTCGCAAAGATGACCTTGTTGAATTGGATTTAGCGGGCGCACCACCCAGCCCTGAGTTAGCATTGCCATTTGTATCTAGGCTGACTTCTTTGCAGATGCTCACTTTGCGCAGGGTTCCAATCAAGTCGGATAGCTTCAAATATTTAAAATGTCTGACTAACTTGCGTGAATTGAGTCTTGAGTCTTGTCCTGCCGATTCGTTGAGCTTGGTTAGCCTTGCATCTTTAACTAGTCTTCGGTTTCTTCGCCTTACGGACGCAGCGAATATATCTCGTTTGCTCCAAGTCCTTTCGCAAAAGCCTAGTCTTATAAGTCTTTTCTTGAGTCAGGTAGAGTTGTCGAACAAAGATATTGCTGCCATTGCCTCTCTTAAATCTCTTAGATTTCTTACATTGAGATCCGGCTCAATTGATAATAGACATCTAGAGACGCTTACATCGCTGAATAATTTGGAGCAATTGGATGTCACGAATAGTGCAGTTGACGACAAATGTTTTGATAGTCTTTGCAAGTTTCGAAAACTCGAGCAATTGCGTGTACCAGATGTATTGATATCGCCGGGCTTTGAAACTAAGCTCAAGAAAGTACTTCCACGCTTGAGAGTATTTGAGTGAAAATGGGGAAGGCTTGTTGACCAGTCAGTGCGAAAAATGCGGCAAATCTTTGGTCAACACCCGTGCTGGCTCGTTTACGTCGTATCTATTTCAGCAGAATTATTGTCAGTGCAATAAGAGTAACCGAAAGGCGACGACTGCCAGTCAGGTCTGCGCTAACTGCGGTAAATCAGTAGCAAAGAAGCGGGCTGGTTCATTTACTTCGTTTCTCTTTCAAGAATTGCGCTGTCAATGTGCTCAGCCGGCTTTGCACAAGAAAGAGCGTTTATCTCGCACTACCACCCAATTCAGGCGTCAGGCCTTGGCCGAGAAGCGCGGCTATACAGCTAGTTTTAAGGCTAACGCCAGTTCTGGCCAAAAGTTACCACAATCTGACTTTTTACCAGGCACTGTCATTGGTGGCGTTTTTAAGATTCTGTCAGTGATTGGTGAAGGAGGCATGGGCATTGTATACCTCGCACAGCATCTTAGTTTGAATCGACCGTATGCTTTAAAAGTTCTGTCGCCAAGCATTGTCAGCGAGCAAAGTTGGTTGCGCTTCAAGGCCGAAGCCAAGACTCTTTCAGTTCTAAGTCACCCTGGTTTGGTCAAGGTTTATGACCTTGGCATTCATGAAAACACAGTGCCTTACTACTCTATGGACTATCTTGAGGGAGAAACCCTGGAAGATTTGCTTGTGCGAAAAGGCCCACAAGGGCTTGAATTTACTATTTCAATCTTTCTCGCTGTCTTAGATGCCCTGGCCTATGCTCATCGAAACAATGTAGTTCATCGCGATATCAAACCGGCCAATATATTCATATGCCAAAATCAAGAAATTAAAATACTTGATTTTGGCATTTCTAAGCTTGTTGGCGATAAACATAGCCAGCGCAATCAAGAGTTAACAGCCGTAGGAGAGGTCTTTGGCAGCCCCTTTTACATGAGTCCAGAGCAATGCCGTGGTGATCAGTTAGACTTTCGCTCAGATATCTATTCAGTGGGTTGCACGCTGTTTGAGACATTGACTGGCTATGTTCCTTTTGAAAGTGCCAACTCACTTGAAATTGCCATGCTCCATGAAGAGGGCGATATTCCGCTGCTATCTGATGTCTGTGATGTTACTTTTCCGCCATCGCTTGATGTCGTAATTGAGAAGTGTCTGGCCAAGCTTCCCCAAGACCGCTATCAGTCGGCCAAAGAGATGGCCATTGATTTGACGCGTATAAAAGAAGGTAAAAGCTTAGCGGCTTATGCCGGGGCTGCGACAGGGGCGGCGAGAAGTAATAGAAGCGATTCAGGGGCGGACCAGGCCGATTCTAGAGGTCTTGGAGAGCTTGGTGGGCTCACAGGGCTTGGATTGATTGGCTTTGGGCTTCTGGCGTTCGTGTCCTTGAGCTTGATTGGTGTAGCTGTCTACGTCATTGGTTTTCAGCCGATTGCTCCAAAGGTCACACCAGTAGTGGACAAAACTCTTTTGACGGTCGGTCAAAGAAACTTGCCGCGCATGACAGACGTGGCCGAGGAGCTAACTGGGAAAGGGGCAACCGCTGTCGATAATAAGGTCAAAGCATTCTTTGCCAAACCATTTAAATACTACTCGCAGATGATCACAAAGAATGGTGAAGAGTACAGAATGTTCACTTTTCCGGCTGGTGTTTCACTCGGTAAACTGCATTGCTCTATGGGTTTTGGCAAAGTCAGTTATGAAGCCACCGGCACAGTTACTGTGCCGACAAAAATGAATGTGGCATTGAGTGGAAGCGCCCAATTGCAGTTTCATCCCAAGCTTCTCAGCTATTTTCGCAGCGATGACTTGAACTCACTTTCACTCTCGGCAGAACTAACACGCGTTGATCTTATGTTGGCTGAGATTGCTCGCCTAACATCGCTAGAAACCCTTAAACTGCAACGCCTCTTGCTGAATTCGAAAAGTCCTGGCTACCTTAATCGACTGACTAAACTCAAAGCGCTTACTTTTAACGAGTGTCAGATTGAGCCAGCGATATTTGTTAAATTGTTGCCTGTGACTAAGGTGCAGAGCTTAGTCTTTGATGGAGGCCCCAAGATTTCACCACAACTAAAGGCGATAGCTAGAAACCGTCATTTGATCTCACTAACAATAACTTCAGCCGTTTTATCAAAAGATGATCTTAAGGCTCTGGCCTCAATTAGTTCATTGGAAACACTATGTCTCAAGTATTGTTCTCTCACTAATGATGACTTGAAGGTGCTGACTGCACTGAGGAATCTGCGAGATCTCGATATCAGTTTCACCAATGTTGATAGACGCTGCATTGAGTCACTGGCCCAGTTCCATAAGCTTGAGAGACTTGTTGCACCCGGGCTCTTGCCCGCCGATGAACAGCAGTTGCAGAGTGCTATTCCCAATCTTAGCTTGTTCGAGTGATGGAACCAAGCAAGCAAAGACAGCAAGTGATGAAAGCAAGCAAAGACAGCAAGTCAGAACGTGCGGTCTACTCCCAGTCTTCCTGACTTTTGTTCTCGACAGTTCTTTCCAGTCGAGAGACAAAGTTATTCAGGCCAGACGGTTGATTTGAAATCTTGTTCATTATTTTGCCCGAGGCGAGGGCTACTTTTACAGCTGATAGTTTTGGTCTGGTGAACAGTAATTTTAAGCCAAGGCCAGTGCGGTAGCGCATTGAAAGGTTCTCGCCAAAGGCATGCATGTGGCCGTGGTAGCCTTTGACAAATTGCACCACATCGTGTGCTAGTTGTTCTGGTGCTTTCTTATAAATGGCATCGTGTTTACGCAGCTCATGTCGTTCTCTGGCTATCGAGTAGGTTCTCAACGCTTCTTTGGCGATGACGCCGCAGGCATATTGGTTTAGTGCCGCTAGTCGGGCGGCCTTGCCCGCTTCAATGCGCTTGCCATCATCGGATAGCATAGCGATTATGGCTTCGGCTAGAGCCGTAGCATCAGCTTTCGGTACGTGCAGGCCGGTAACACCCTCTTCGATATATTCTGGTGTGCCGCCGGCGGTGCTGCCTATAACGGGTTTGCCGCTAGCGAGGGCCTCAAGTACTGTATATGGTGCATTGTCAAATAAAGACGGTACGGTACAAACATCAGCGAGGCGGTAATATTCAGGCATTTGTGCTAGGGGGATATGGCTGACAAAGTGCACTTTGTCTAAACAAGAATTTTTGAGCAAAAACTCTTTGAGAGATTTCAAAACTGAAGTTTTACCAGCACCAGTATTGGTGTCAGCGCCAACGACAATGAAGCGTGCCTCTGGCACTGCTTTCACTACTTGTGGTACCGCTTGAATCAGATATTTAATGCCTTTGCGCTCTTCTAGCCGTCCGGCAAAGTAAACCAGTTTGCTGCCTGATTTTGCATTGAACGGATTTTCAAGCTCGGCGGTCTTACCTTCTGGTGAAAACTTTTCTGTGTCAACTGGATTTCTGACAATTTGAATTTGTCCTAAAGCGACCCCAGTGTCTTGGGCAACGTACTCAGCTAGATTGACACTGGGTGAAGAAAGTAAGTCGGCTTCAGACATTGCTAGTCGTTCAAGGGTCGAGACAATGAAACTATCAAAATCGTTTTTGATGTTGTGATAGCCTTCAGCAACAAATTTTGAATAGGGTGTGTGCAGGCGAATAACTAGAGGAGCAATGCGAGTCATAGCTAAGAAGATTCCCTCAGCTAAATGATCTGGTGCTTCTACTGCATCGAAAGGCTGAGCTGTGTGCAACTCTAAAAACTTCTTCCACATCGGTAAAGCCGCACGCAAAACGTGGTGAGTATTCGGTTGGGTAACGTTGAGTAGAGCGGCTAGGCGCAATGAATCGGCCCAAACAACGCGGTGAACGTGCACTTGGTCGTCTTTGACCATCGGCGGATTGGGGCCGGTAACGATTTTCTTAGTGAGACACACCACATGCACGTCGTGACCCTGCCGGGCCAGTTCGCGGCAGAGCTGATAGGTGTACGCACCTATTCCGCCCCAACCTGTGTCTGGTGGGTATTCGCGAGAGATGAAACAAATTCTCATGCATCCCTCCAGTTTATATTCATGTTTTGAAAATCATATTCTTAAAGGCTTTAGCCTTTTTTGATTGTCCAGAAGTCTTCGCCAAGAATATCCCATGGCAGTCTTCTTTCATCAGGCTCGTTAGCATCAAAGCATTGATTGACGAAATAAATCATATTGGCTGGGTTTTGGAAAACATTGGCTAGGCCGTGAGCTACGCCACGTGGTATGTAGAGGGCTTGGGCGCGGCCTGAGCCAAGTACAAAACGCATGCTTTGGTTGTAGGTCGGTGATTCTTTGCGGGCATCAAATAGACCAATTAGTAGTCTGTCATAAGGCATTACGAACCAAACATCTTCTTGGTTGTAGTGCAGGTGAAAGGCTTTGATTGTGCCTGGCAGCATTTGCGAGTAAGTGGTTTGTCTCACTTTGAACTCAGGCAAAATTTGCAAACAGCCATTTTCGTCGAAACGCACTATTTCAGCTAATGAGCCGCCATCGTCATAGAACATGGGCAAGTTGATAATTTGCACACCGTCAATTACGGTTTTCTTTGAATAGTCTTGAACAGACAATTCTTTTTTGTATTCTTGACCGATTGCTTCTGGTGAAAGTGGTTTCAAAATAGTCATTGATTGAGGCACGTTTTTGAGGTGTTTCTGTGGTTGGTTTGTAATTACTCGTACTTGGCCTTAAGAATAACAGATTTGAGCCCAAAGCGGCCCAGTCTCAGGCTGGGGCCTTAACGCTTCTCATTTGCAGGTATTCGTGTAAGGCCTCTTGCCATGGCGTCAGAGGCCGCCCCAATGCCTGTATCAGGTCGCTTTTGTCGAGGGCTGAATAAGCTGGCCGTGGCGCTGGTCTTGGCATGTCTTTGGTTTCGATTGGCAAGACTTCTACTTTTTTACCTTTGCTTTCTAAGTCCTTGACTATCTCGCGAGCAAAATCAAACCAGCTGGTCACGCCATCGTCGGTGGCGTGGTAGATGCCATAGCGCTTTGTTACGATTAGATCGGCAATTATTTCTGAAAGAGTGGCTGTGCTTGTGGGCGAACCAACCTGATCGGCTACAACTTTAATCTGGTCGCGTTCTTCTGCAAGTTTGTAGATGGTGTCAACAAAATTGCGCCCATAGGGGCCATAGAGCCAGCTGGTGCGAACTATGTAATAGTTTTGGCAATGACGCTGAACCGCTAGTTCACCAGCTAATTTCGACTTTCCATATACCGAGATTGGCGCAGTGGGGTCGCTAGTTTTGTAAGGCATATTATTGCTGCCATCAAAGACATAGTCGGTGCTGACGTAGAGCACCGGAATATTGAGCTTACCAGCGGCCCTGGCTACGTTTTCAGTGCCACGTTCGTTAATGGCAAAGGCAGTCTCTTGCTCTGTTTCAGCTTGATCAACTTGAGTATAAGCAGCACAATGCACAATTAAATCTGGGCAGTGTTCTTCTACGACTTGATTGACCAAGTTGCCGTCGGTAATGTCCAAATCTTCTTTGCCAAAGGCAGCGACGTCGTGACCGCGTTTGGCTAAGTAAGGGCTGAGGGTCTGCCCAAGCATGCCACCAGCCCCGGTGACAAGCAATTTCATTTATTGGCTACCAACTCTTTTTTCGCAGCTACGTCAGAACTATGTGGCTTGGTGACAGCTTTCACCCATGCGGTGTTCGATGTGTACCACTTCAGTGTTTCGTGAATACCCGTCTCAAATGTATGTTTTGGTTTCCAGCCGAGTTCTTTTTGAATCTTAGAAGAATCAATGGCATAGCGGCGGTCATGACCAAGGCGATCTTGCACATAGTTGATCATCTCATCACCCTTGCCCAGCTCTTTTAGAACCAGTTTAGTGATTTGCATATTGGTGCGTTCGTTATTGCCGCCAACGTTATAAACTTCGCCAGGCTCGCCTTTGTGGAAGGCTAGGTCAATGGCACTGCAATGATCTTCAACATGCAGCCAATCGCGCACATTGAGGCCGTCACCGTAGACAGGCACTTTAATGCCGTTCAATAAATTGGTGATGAAGAGCGGTATGAGCTTCTCAGGATGCTGGTATGGGCCGTAGTTGTTAGAACAGCGAGTAATTACTACAGGCATGCCAAAGGTATGGAAGTAAGCGCGGCAGAATAAGTCGGCGCTGGCTTTGCTTGATGAATAGGGGCTATTGGGGGCCAGCGGTGTTTCTTCTGTGAAGAGACCAGTTGGTCCAAGCGAACCATATACTTCATCAGTTGATACTTGTGTATAGCGAATTTTATAGTCTTCTGGCTTAAATGGCATCTGAGCCCCATCTTTGCGGCCATATTTGAGAGTGGCTTCCAGTAAAACTTGTGTACCTAATGTGTTCGACTTAACGAACACAGAAGAGTCTTCAATTGAACGGTCAACGTGGCTTTCGGCAGCTAGGTTGATAATGCCGTCGATAGGGCCAAACTTCTTGCCTGATACTATTTCGTCTACTAGTGCGGCATCTTCAACGCGGCCTACAACTAGTTTGTATTTCGGATTTTGAGCAACGTCTTCGAGGTTTTCTCTGTGGCCAGCGTAGGTTTCAGCATCAAGGTTGATGATTTCGTATGCAGGATAGGTCTTAAGCAAGTGGCGAACCAGGTTGCTACCAATGAATCCTAAGCCGCCGGTGATCAGAAGTCTCATGGACAATTTCCTCAAAACATGACTATGCCTAGATTTTCCCTCTCTAGGCCACTTTGGATCAACCCAACCCCTTTCATATAAGGGCTTGAGTGTATGAATATTGTTTTATCTAGCTGCTCAAGTGCGAGCAAAAGCTCTACTTAAACGACCTCTACCTTAGAGTCATCGCCCAGCATCAGCCTGAATGCCTGTGGCTTACCAGTCGAGCGTGTCAGCTCAACGCCGACCCCAATCAGGCTGTCGGCTATGCGGCCATGAAAATCTAATATTTGGGCTTTCTCTCTAAGAATGCTGTGTTCAATTTCTGCATGGCTTACTCTGGCGCCGTCACCGATGGAGGTGAATGGGCCGATATAGGTGTGCTCAAGTACACAGTCTTCGCCAATAACCGCTGGCCCTCGCACTGTGCAGTTGATTAACTTGCTGCCTTTGCCAATGTGCACGCGGCCTGAAACTCGTGAATCGTCGTCGATTGTGCCCAGCATGGCGACATCGGTCATTTCGTCTAGCACTACGCGATTGGCTTCAAGCATGTCATCTTTTTTACCGGTATCAAGCCACCAGCTCTGCAAAATGTGGCTATCGACGCGGTTGCCAGTGCTGATCAATTGTTGAATAGCATCGGTAATTTCAAGCTCGCCGCGCTTGCTTGGCTTGATTTGGTCGATGGCTGTGTGAATTTTGGGAGTGAACAAATAAACCCCAACCAGGGCTAGGTTTGATTTTGGCTTAGCTGGCTTTTCTTCAAGGCCACTGATACGGCCATCTTTATCTAGTACAGCTACACCAAAAGAACTAGGATTAGCTACTTCTTTTAGCAAGATGAAAGCGTCAGGGCCTTCTTCTTCGAAGCGTTTGACCAATGGGCCAACACCATCTTTGATGAGGTTGTCACCCAGGTACATAACAAAGGGCGAATCACCAAGAAAAGGCCGGCCTGTCTTCACTGCGTGAGCTAGGCCCATTGGTTGATCTTGGAGGATATATTCGATGCGTATGCCCCAGCGGCTGCCGTCGCCAACGCAATCTTCAACATCTTTGCCGGTTTCAGGGCTAACGATTATGCCTATTTCTTTGATACCGGCTGCAATTAGGGCTTCAACGCCATAGAAGAGAATGGGTTTGTTGGCGACTGGCAATAATTGTTTCGCCGCTGTGTGCGTGATTGGGCGCATGCGTGTGCCTTTGCCGCCACTGAGAATTAAACCTTTCATTCGTCCCACGTCCTCTTTGTTTTAATTGACTCCGCGTTTGCTGAGAACTGCCTTAAAAGTCATGGCGATAATGCGCCAATCGAGCCAGTAGTTCCAGTTGTCGCAATACCATTTATCGGCTGCAACTTTGACATCATCAGGAAGTTCATCGCGTCCGTTAACTTGGGCCCAGCCTGTGATTCCCGGCATAAACTTCAACACACCACTTGCTTCGCGTTTTGTGGTTAGGTCGGTTTGATTATACAGAGCTGGCCGCGGCCCCACTAAACTCATCTGTCCAAGCACCACGTTAACCAGCTGAGGAAGTTCATCCAGGCTAGTTTTACGCAAAAGCTCACCTACTTTTGTCACCGGGCTCGGCAAGAGCAACATCTGGTCTGTGGGAAGGTCTGGGGTGCCGGTACGCATAGTGCGAAATTTATAAATTTCAAACAATTGGCCATTCTGGCCCACACGCTTTTGTTTGAAAATAATTGGCCCGCGGCTGTCAAGCTTGATTGCCATTGCTATTGCCAAGAGCACTGGGGCGCCCAGTAAAAGGGCGACAGAACAAAGGGTGAAATCGGTAAGTCTCTTGGCAATCATCATCTTTAGTAATTTCGATGGTTAGTATTTTAGTGCAAAACAATAGTGCAAAATATAGATAGGGCGTTAGCTTGAAGAAACAAGGCACTAACTTTGTATGACAAAGCTATTAAAATTTCCTTCTATAGCTTCTTTCGTCCTTGGGCTCTCTTTTTTTGCAATGCAAAGTTCTTTAGCTCAGGGCGACTGGCGGGCGGAACGTGAACTTGGCATGCGTCTGGAGATTGCTAAAAATTTTCCCATTGCTTTGGTGCATTTCAAAAAGGCCCTAGGGGCTGTACCAGTAGATAAAAAAGATGAATCAGCAAATTTGCGGGTGCAGCTTCAGTGTCAAATAGCGACTTGTTATCTGCGTCAAGAGCAACGCCTCAAGGCCTTGCCGTATATCGACGACCTGTTGGTTGCGGTTGCGACCCTGCGTGCTAAGGATGCAATCAAGGCTGATACCGATATGTACTTAGTGGCGCTTCTGGACGAGTGTGAGTCGAATCATGCTAGCGTAGCCAAGACTTCATGGAAGGAATGGCAAGAGTACAACATGCTCAGCCAGAGAATTTGCGAAGTGGCATTGCCTGCAATGTTAACGCCTCGTCGCTATGCTGATAACGCTCGTTGTTTTCTCGCGGCGAGAGACCAGCCCGGTGCCTTAAAGTATTTGAATGCTTATATGAAAACACTGTCGCCATCTAATCCTCATTATCTCGATATGCAACTCAAGCAAGCGGCTTTGCAGAACTTTCTCAATCAACCCGCTATGTTGCGCGATCTCAGTGTTCGTCTTGCTAAAACTAAGTCACCAGCTGAGTTTGCCTGCTTAGTAGGCGCGGCACAGACATGGGCTACCGACTATGACAATGCTGACAAGACATTGAGTAGTGCCTACGAGAAACTGAAAAAGCAAATGAAGTTATCTAATGTTGATGGCATCAATTTGCTGAGTACGCATTTAGAGAACTCTCTTGATTGCGGCCGCTGGGCTGAAGCTGAATCGTTAGCCCGGAAATGCCTGGCTCTCAATCCCCCAGAGCGGATACGCAACCGCTGCCTTTCTTCACTATCTGTCAGCCTCGCCCGTCAGGGTAAGGCGAAAGAGGCTGTACGGGTCAATACTCAGAAGCGTAGCAGCACATACAGCTTCATAGAAGATGAGGAGCGCGACGCCACCGCTGAAACCCTCAAGCGGCGCGCGGGAATGAAATGATAGTTGACCAGACAATGAGTAGATATTGATGCCAAACAAACTAAGTAATGCAAAACTTTCGCTCAAGCTATTTACTGTGCTGCACAGGTCGACTGTGGCTGTACAGAGACCAGCCTGGCATCAGATTCAGCAAGCTGGTCTTGGGCCTAGTGATTTTGCTGTTTTAGAAGTGTTGCTTCATAAAGGTAGTTTGCCCATCAGCACCATTGGTAGCAAAATTCTTCTCACCAATGGCTCAATGACCACAGCCGTTGATAGGCTTGCGGCCAAAGGGCTGGTAGAGCGCGTTGAGCACGAGAGCGATAGACGCACGAAGATAGTGTCTCTGACTAGCAAAGGCCGAGCGCTAATTGAACCGATTTTTGTTGAGCACGCTGCTGTCATAGAAGCAGCCACTGCTGGTTTAACCTACGATGAGAAGCTTCAATTCGTCGAATTGGCAAAGAAACTGGGTAAATATGCAGCATCAGCTAATTTAGGTTTAGATTGAACCTCTGACTGATTTATGACATCAGCTCTTTTGACAAGGGAAGTAGTTGATATTGCGAGCAAACGCGATTATTTTCCACGAATCAGGGGGGGGTGATATTAGCCAATGACAACAAAGAAGGATTCAAAAGCCACCAGAGGCAAGTCGCTCTCGCACAATCCGGAAATGGAGGATCTCCCTGCCGTGTTGCTCGGCTACGATCATTTTCTTGAAGCGCTGAAAGAGCAAATTCGCATAGCGCAAGTGAACGCGGCCGTTACGCTCAATGCTCAGTTAATCGAGTTCTACTTCAACATTGGCAGAGCTATTGTTGAGCGCCAAGAAGAAGCTGGCTGGGGTAATGCTGTCCTTGAACGTATCAGCAAAGACCTGATTGAAGCATTTCCAGGCATGAAAGGATTTTCTCAGCGCAATTTATATCGAATGAGAACGTTCTATATGGCATATCGAGAGGATTCAGGAATTTTTGCCACAGCTGTGGCAAAAATTCCATGGGGGCACAATATTATCATTCTGGACAAGATCAAAGACGCTCCGGAGCGTGCTTGGTATGTCCAGCGAACAGTGGAACATGGTTGGTCCAGAAATATTCTGGAAATTCAAATTGAGAGTGATCTTTACCGCCGTCACGGGAGCGCCGTCACTAACTTCACCAAGACCCTACCCGCCCCTCAATCTGATTTGGCGCGTCAGATTCTCAAAGACCCGTACAATTTCGATTTTCTTACTCTTGATTCTGAAGCTCACGAGCGGGATATTGAGAAATCGCTGGTCGATCACATTCAGCAATTTCTCATAGAGCTTGGGGTGGGTTTTGCTTTTGTTGGACGGCAATTCCACATGGAGCTTGGTGAGCAAGACTTTTATATCGACTTGCTTTTCTATCATTTGAAGTTGCGTTGCTATGTGGTAATTGAGCTGAAAGGTGGGGATTTCAAACCAGAGTATGCAGGCCAACTAAATTTCTATCTTTCGGCAGTTGATGACCTGCTGCGGCACGCCGACGACAAGCCAAGTATTGGATTATTGCTCTGTAGAAAAAAGAACAAGTTGGTAGCGGAATACGCGCTTCGTGATATCAATAAGCCAATTGGAATTTCAGAGATTCGTTTGAGTGATGCACTGCCTAAAGACCTGAAGGGCAATCTGCCTACAATTGAAGAATTGGAACAAAGGCTCGGCGACATTGCCGTTCAGCCCGATTCTTGAATTGTGAACAGATGCTAGTGCAGCAGACAGCTACAATGACCTAAAATTGGCTGATGCTTTTATCTGTCATTGTCGTTAGTTGGAATACAAGAGAGCTTTTGCGGGCCTGTTTGGCCTCGCTCAGGCAAGAGCTGGTAGCCTTGACCGGCTCGGACGAACTGAAAGATGTAGAAGTATTTGTTATTGACAACGCTTCTGCCGACCAGTCTGCTGAAATGGTCGCAGAGGCTCATCCCTGGGTTAAGCTCACAGCCAACGCTGACAATCGGGGCTTTGCTGCTGGTAACAATCAAGCTCTTGCCCATGCCACTGGTCAGTTTGTTTTATTGCTCAATCCTGACACTGAAATCGTTCCTGGTGCCCTCAAAACTCTTTTGAATTTCTTTGACACCCACCCTAAAGCTGGTGTTGTAGCGCCACAGCTCTTAAACACAGATGGCTCAATTCAAAGATCTTGTCGCGCTTTCCCTACTTTTTTAGGTATGGTTTTTGAATTAATTGGTTTAAGTCGCATGTTCCCAGCCGGTTCTAGCTATGGCCAGAAATTCCGCGAATACAAAATGCTCGATTGGAATCATGACGATGAGCGGCAAGTAGACCAGCCAGAAGGCGCTTGTTTGATGATTAAGCGTCAGCTACTAGATGAGATTGGCACTCTTGATGAAGGTTTCTTCATGCTTTTTGAAGAAGTAGATTGGTGTTTTCGCGCTAAAAAAGCGGGCTGGGAAATTTGGTTTACCCCGACCGCCCAAGTGCTGCACCACTATGGTCAGTCTATTAAGCAAGTCAAAGTGCGCATGATTCTCTCGTCGCACAAGGGTCTTTATCGCTTTTGGCATAAACACTATCGCGGCAACCGCTGGTGGCTTGATGGTATCGCCTACAGTGGCTTAATGGCCCTTGCTTATGTTCGCATTGCCGCTTATCGGCTGCGTGGTCTTGTTAGTAGCTCTTGAGCGGGTGAGCAATTGAAGGCACTTGGCAGATTTGCGATAACCTTGATTGCATTTCTTACTGTTTTGTTTGGCCTCGCTTCTTCTTCTTGCCTAGCTGCCGAGCCGTTATCTTCGTCGCCAGTTGCACTCAACGAAAGTGGCTTTGTCGAACCCCCTGCCAATGCTATGCAAATGGCTCGACTGCTCAATGTCGTTGAAGTGATGAAAGACTTGAGAGAGAAAGTTGCGATAAGCGATTCAAGTCAAGTAAAGCAAACAGAAACAACTAAGCAAACAAGCGATGACCTGATTCAGATCCTCTTGTTGCGGCAGAAGTTGTCACGGGCTGTGCAATACGCTTCTCTTGAGCTAGAAGAAGCGCTGGCTAACATAGACGGTGACATCGCCTCGAACAGCATGCAACTGTCATTTTTTACAGCTAAGCACGATCGCTCGGCTCTGTTGAATGGCATGACCACATTTATTGCATCAGGCACGCTGGGTGTTTTGGACAGCAGTTTGGGTATCAATCAAGCTGCGCCAATACCAAATATCTTCGGTATTGCAGGCAATTCGGTGGCAATTGTCCTGCCGCTTTTGGGGCTTTATCCCCCAAAGTACAAGAATCCAGAGGCGGGCCAGCGCAAAGGCAATATGCTGGCCCCAATATTTGGACGACCATACAGCGGGGCAGGCTATGACCCATTGATCTGGAGCTATTTAGAAGCTATCCCTGTCGTTCCTCCTGTCGCTGCTGCCTCTGCTAGTGGCAAAGCTTCAGCACCACCAGCAGGTGAAACCCGTCGCGAGCATTTGCTGAGAGACTGGCAGTCGTATCGAGGCCTGACCAAAGGCTCACAGAGTAAGCCCTTTATTGATCAAGTCAGCGGTGTTTCAGCCAGAGACAGTCGAATCAGTCTAGATCTATTGAAAGCGCGCTCTGAGTTTCTCGTTGACTTGCGAGCCGTTATTCAGCAGATGTACAAAGATATTTCGGATCTCAATTCATACCTCATGACACTCTAAAACCGGAGTCGCTAAATACCAGAATGGTAAAAAGTTGCTAAGTCGATTGAAGCGGAAGTGAAACTTTTGCCTTTCCTTTTCGTATGAGAGTGCAAGCTACAAAAGAAGCTTGACATCCGTCCTAAAGTTCGTGACTCGAAAGTAGCTGTGTTAGTTGAGCCGGACCTGATTTACAAGCTTGATGAAGAGGATAGAACATGAAACCGAAGCAGAAGACTTTAGTGGTTGATGATCAGGCTTTAAATCGCATAGCAACGGCAGTTGTGCTTGAGGATTTGGGTTTCGAAGTTCATCTGGCGGCCAGTGGCAGAGAGGCATTGCTGCAGTTTCGGGCCAATAAATATGACGTAATTGTCATGGACTATGAAATGCCAGAGATGAATGGGTTGGACTGCAGTCAGCGTATTCGTGAAATAGAAGGCACTAGCGGTAGCGACGTTGACCGAGTGACTATCATTGCCTTTTCAGGCAGCTTGGAAGAGGATATTCGCGAAAGATGCCTTCAGGCTGGCATAGATGCTTTCGTTGCTAAGTCAGGCAATAGCCAGCAGTTGATAGATGTTGTTAACCGGTTCACTGGTTAACTGACTGGCTCAAATGCAAGTGAAAGTGGTGGGAAGTTCTTAAGGTGGCATAAGGCATTAGTGGGTGCTTTATACTGTCTTTTCCCGTCATTCTGGTTAAGAGCTTTTAGTGCCAACCGATAGCCTCATTAAGTCCGCAGAGCCATCAACCAGCCGATTTTCGGTTAAGTGGGTTCGCCCAATTTTAGGCAGTGTAGGTTGTCTTACTATTGTTCTCTTGTTTTCGGTTGAGCTTGGCGTTCGAGTGGTAAAGCCGCTCACAATGCTCAATGCAACGGGTTTGACTACCCTCAATCAATACTACGTAGTCTCGAAGCTTCCAGAGTTTCTCGATTCCAGTAGCCAACCAGACGTTATTATGACCGGGTCTTCGCTGTTTCTCCACCCAGCTGTAAGGTGTGATGATCGCTTTAGCGGCAGGCGTACCCGCTATGATGCTCTATACATTCGTGATTTTATTGACCCCTACGTCAATTGTGATTATCTCGCCAGCTTGCTCAAAAAGTCGTCTGGTAAGCCTGTCTCTATCACTAACCTGGCAACGGCTGGGGCGTTATTTTCAGATCAATACATGGTCCTGAAAAAATGTATTGCAAAGGGAAAGACGCCCAAAGTTGTTGTTTGCGATATTTCGCCGCGTTCGTTTCTCGATAGAAATCAAACGGAGATTGAGAAGACACCGGTCTATCTCGTCATGGCAGACTATCTGAGCCTTGACGATTTGATTGAAGCGAAAGCGAGCTTATCTTCAATTTTGCAATCGTTTGTTGGCTCTAAGTGGTCTTATTTGAGAGACCGAACAGACTATCGAGAAGTCTTTAAAAATTTTGCTTGTCGCCTTACTGGTCATCCTGGAGACCTTTTTTCTGCAAAAAATCGTGAGCAAGAAAACGTCAATGCCGAACCGGCAAACTCTGACGGCAAGGTCGCAGTGTTACCTATGAAGCCTGTTAAGAATGAGCCTTTGTATACACCCAAAGCTTTCGACAAACGTGACCTGAAATATTATAAGCAAGTCTATTTGCCGATTGATTGGAAGATGTATGCCAAAGAGATGGAATTTCTTCGTCTCTACCTGGAGTTAGCGCGGGCCAAGCATATTGCAGTGGTCATGGTAGAGGTGCCACTACCTAAAGCTAACCTTGCTCTTCTACCTGATGGCTTAAGAAGCAAATATCAATCAGACGCGGCTGCCTTAGCAGCCCAGTACAAAGCTAACTTGGTTGAACCAGCTACTTCTTCAGAGTTTCTTGACTCAGACTTTGAAGACAACGCACACCTTAACGCCGACGGGGGTGAAAAGATGTATAAATCGATTACACCGGCAATCGGTGCGTCTCTAAATTAGCTACCCCTAGCAAGCCCTAACGTGGTGGCGGAGGAGGAGGCGGCGGTGGAGTTTCTTGACGTGGAGCAGGTTGCTGCTGTTGTTGCTGCTGATATAGGTTGTAGAGATATGCCTGAAGCTCTTGTTCGCTCGTGTTTGAGCCTTGCTTACCAGCTAAAGCTTGACCAGCAAAGCCAATACTGCAGGTTGCAACTATCATTAGGGCTAGGACAGTAGATTTTCTCTTCACAATAGATCCCGAAGACATCTTGTTAATTGGCTGTTGTAAGACAGCCTTCAGTAAGTATATGTATTGAATTGACCGATTGCGAATCTTGACATCGCTTTCGCGCTTTATATTTAGGTGAAAATGTGTTGCGAAGTGCCTGGCTCTGTGTTCATAGAGGCCACAGGCCGCACGATGCTCACGAATGCTAGAAGGGTCGTTTACATCACCTGGTGGTGCACCGTCTACGGTAGAGTGTTTCTTGCAGATAGAAATTACTTCTACATCATGGCCAGCTTCAAGTAGGGCTTGAGCAGGTTGATAAGTATATGCTCCAATGCCACCCCACCCCGTTTCTGGTGGGTATTTTCGCGATATTAGACAGATTCGCAAGGGGTAAACTTTCCAGAAAATTTCAAACAGGACTCGTCAAGTTATGAACAAGCATAACTGATTGACTAAATGCAGAGTGCGTAGGTGCTATGAGTGAGGTGATAAAAACTTTAAGAGTACGCTGGCAAATCAACTCAGGCTTAGATTGTTGGCTTAGACTGTTGGTTGAAATAATGGATGGTACATTGGCATCAGACCAATATGAACGGTGGCCTATAGATTGACGGTCGTTGCTAGCGAAAATAAATGCGATTGGGTGCTGCTGGTGATTTGCCTATGCTTCTCGCTGGCACTAGGACTGTGGTGGTTGCTTGACCACACTTATCCCCAGTGGGATGCAGCTAACCATACGAAGGCTGCGGTGCATATTGCTAGCTTGCTCAAGCATGCCCATGTATTCAACGGTGCTTGGTATAGAGAGTTTCTAGCAGTCGATTATCAATATCCGCTAGTAGTCAATTTCATTAACGGCTTTTTTAAGGTCATATTCGGTGTAACGCGCTTAAGTGAAGTTGTGGCTTATGTTCTCTATCAGATGATTCTAGTAGTTAGCGTCTATGGGCTGGGCCGTGTTCTGCTAAAAGATCGACTTGGCGCCGCTATGGCAGCTGTTCTTGTAAACTTCTATCCACTAGTTAGTTCGCTTTCGCATGTGCAATTGCTAGATTATGGCAGTCTCTGCTTCAATGCTTTTGCTCTCTATGGAATTGCTCGCTGGGTGGAAAAGCAAGGGAATTTGGAATTGCTACTGATGACCACAGGAATTACGCTGGCAGCCAACTGCAAGCAGATTTCAGCCTTCTTCGTTATCGTGCCGTGCATGTTTCTTTTTCTTCGTTGTCTGTTTAAGCGTGACTATAAAAGACTGAGAGATTTAGTCATTGCCGGTGGTGTCACGACGCTATTGCTCGCTGTTTGGGTGTTGCCGAATTACAGTAAGTTGCGTGCCGCTCAATTGATAAGTAGTGCGGAGTGTCTCAAAGAAGGAAGCTATTTGAGCGTTTGCGCTAGCCATGCTGAGAGCTACTTGACTGGTCTCCCTCTGATACTTTCGCCTTTTTTGTTTGCGGTGGCATTGATTGCTGTTTTTTCTCTTCTATTTAAAAAATATTCGTTTAGGCGGCTCTGGTTGCCTATAACTGCTAATTTGAGTGGTATCGCAATTATGTGCTTGATTGCTGCCAGTCGCCCAGAGCTGAGATATATCGCACCAATTACGATAACAGCAGCTCTGGTTACGGCTCTTTGGCTGTCTCAACTCTGGCGCACGAAAAACCTTGTGGCACGCTCGTCTGTTTGCTTGATTGGCTTGCTGGCTGTGCTGCAGTTTCTTGTCTTCAACTATTCACCCTATCCTATTGCGATTTCTCCCGCCCTGGCTGCTAGTTGCAAAGGATTAATTCAAGGACCCTTGAAAGAAGGAGCTGTTGAGCCACCGACCAACCCGCTTCCGACGGGTGACTTGTGGCGGCAGGAGTGGATAATAGACACAGTTCACTCATCTGGCCCCGCCGCTCGCTTGAATGTATTGCCAAGTATTGCCGAAATCAGCGTGCATACTCTTGAAGTTGTGGCACTCTACAAAAAGGCAGTTTTCGATATTAGTACCTTTAGACGATTCACCCTGGGCGGTGATATTGTTGCCTACGATCAGCAAGCGATTGACTACTACAATTGGTATGCCGTTAAAAGCGGTAAGCAAAGTGGCTTCAAATTCGCCGATCGAAACAGTGAAGATAATTACAATCGAATTCAGGCTTACATCGAGAATTCAGGCTTGTTTGAGTTGATTGGTGAGCGGCGATTGCCTGACGGTAGTACTCTGAGGCTCTACCGACGGCGTTGACTATAATTTACCTAAAGCGAGTCTAATAATTGCTGCGCAGTCAGCGCTCTAACTCACAGAAGGGGGGTGCTATCATGGAGCCCATGCGCCATTTGCATTGCCCAGGGGAAGACCATAGATGATTTTCACAAGCGCTGAATACATTCTCTTTCTTCCTGTCATCGTTTTCCTTTTTTGGATATTGCCTAGAGTCTGCCGGCTTCCCATGCTTTTGCTGGCCAGCTATTACTTCTATATGAGCTTTATTCCGCAGTTCATTCTATTGATTTTGCCGATGACCTTATACAACTGGCTCTGGGGCAAGTTGATGGTCAAAGACCACACTAACAAGAAATTGTTGGGTATCGGTATTGCAGTCAATTTGATTATCTTAGGCGTGTTTAAGTACGCCAATTTCTTTGCTGATTCATTCGGTGCCGTGGCGAAAGCTGCTACCGGTAGGGCGATGCATTTCGACTTACATATCATTCTGCCATTGGGTATCTCATTCTTTACTTTCGAGTTCATTCACTATTTGTTTGAGATTTATCGCGGTAAAAAACCGATTGATTCTTTTGTGCTGTTCGCGCTCTTTGCCGCCTTCTTCCCCACTCAGATTGCTGGTCCGATTAAACGCTATCCTGATTTTGTCGAGCAGATGCAGGCTGACAATAAGATCAAGCTCTCATATTTTGACGAGGGCGTGCCGCTAATTATTATTGGTATGGCTAAGAAATTACTGCTCGCAGATAATTTGGCAGTGTTTGTGCAAATGGGTGTTAGTGGGCCTTCAAACTACAGCGGGCTTGAGCTATGGCTGTTCGCCTACGCTTTTGCTTTTCAGATATATTTCGACTTCTCTGGTTATACCGATATCGGCCGAGGTTCGGCTATGTTGTTTGGCTATCACATACCAATCAACTTCAACATGCCGTACATAGCCAGCAATATGTCTGATTTTTGGAAGCGTTGGCATGTTTCTTTATCGAGCTGGTTGCGTGATTATCTCTTCATTCCCCTCGGTGGTTCCCGTGGTAGTCGCCTGCAAATCAATCGCAATTTGTTCTTGACCATGGCTCTTGGTGGCCTTTGGCACGGGGCATCTTGGAATTTTGTAGTCTGGGGTGTGTTTCACGGTTTAGCACTAATAGTGCACCGTGAGTTTTCAATGTGGAAAGAGTCTACGGTAAGTTTGAAGAACTTTCTTGATCAGAAAGTGGTGGCATTTTTCTGGCGCTATTTCTCAATCTTTTTGACATTCCAAGCTGTTTGTATTGGCTGGGTGTTCTTCCGCATACAAGATATTAGTTTAGCCTGGGTGATGGTGCGGCGCATGATCACTCTGCGGCCGATGTTTAGTATGCCTTCGCCAGATCACTTTATCGTCATGAAGCCAGACTTGCCGGTAGTGGTGCCAGTTGTGATGATCATGGTTGCTTTGCTTTTGCTAACCAATATTCCTATTTCTGCTTTGAACGAGAAAAAGGTATTTCAGAATTTGCCGGCATTCGTAAAAGCTGCCTACTGTGCTGTTTTGATTCTCGCTATAGTGACCTTCTTGCCTGATACGTCACAGCCATTTATCTATTTCCAGTTTTAATAGTTCCAGTTTTAATCTTCAATCTTCTCTTTGCTTTGAACTTTTAGACGCCTTTGAGCGTTGTTATAGACATGTGAGCTTTGAGGTTGAGGCCATGATAGAGTCGTTTTTTTCGTTTCTGAGGCCGGTTATTGGCGCGTGCACGGGTTTCGAGATGTCGTGTCTTGTGGCGGGAGTCTTTTTCACCGCTTCTTATGTATTGGTGCTGGGTCTTTGGATTATTGCAATTCAGTCTTCGTCTAGTTAAGCCCTATCTAAGGTCTGCTTTGGCAAATGGTGATTTACTTGACATTTGATTGGTTGTCTTAAGGCGCGGTTCCGTTTGAGCAATCCTGCAGAGCGTCCACCTTCTTACTTGCCCGCAGTTGATGGCTTGCGCGCGCTATCAATTTTGGCAGTACTGGCTTTTCATGGCGTCGATTTTTTGCGCTCAATGCTCGGTAAGCATGGCTGGCTAGGTGTTGATGTTTTTTTTGTGGTATCTGGGTTTCTTATTTCTCGTTTGGCCATAGCCGAGATAGATCGTACTGGTCGTCTTGATGTACGTCGTTTTTTTGTCAGTCGTATTCTTCGTATTTCGCCAGCTATTTGGGTTCTACTTAGTGTTTACGCACTTACCAATCCGCTAGGTTCTGACAGTATTTTTCAAGCGGTAACTTTGGCTGCTTTGAACTTTTCTGATTATGACGTTGCCTTAGGTTGGAACAATTCGGTCGAATCGGGACTTAGCTTTTGCTGGTCGCTGGCCGTGGAAGAAAAGTTCTATTTACTTTTTCCGTTTCTTGTTCTTCTCTACAAGCGCTTTCGCTCACCATTGTGTTTAGTAATGCTTCTGGGGCTGGCTGAGTTTTGGAAGTTTACTCAAGTTACTGCCACTACCGATGCACTTCGGTTGATGGGGGCTTTTGACATTCGCTTCGATGAAATTTTGATTGGCTGTTTGGCTGCCAGCTTGTTAGATAACAAAGAGCGCTACTCTGGCTTCTTCAATATTTTATCGAAACCGTTTGTTCCTGTTCTTCTGTTTCTTGCGGTAATGTACTTCTTTCGTCACTTTGTATATCCACCCGCTCTGTTTACACTTAGTCAAAAACAGCTGTGTTGGGTCGTTTCAATTCCTATTTTTGCTGCTCTGGTTGGTTTGCTGTTGCTTTCTCTCACTGCCGTTCAAGAGAAAGGGAAACCATGCTTACTTTCTCGGGCGCTTAGCTGCCCACCAATGATTGCTCTAGGTCGCTTGTCTTATAGCTTGTATCTTTGGCATGGCTTAGCTTTTCTGGTGGCTGCAAGTCTTGTTTTGCCAGAGCCGTGGCAGATGGATGTGGCTAAATTGGCTACGGCAATATTTATGGCTTTCATTTCTTATTCTCTCGTTGAAAAACCCTTTTTGAAGATCAAGAAGCAACTAACATCCTCTGCTGCATTTAGATCATTGAATCATGTGCCATTGGGAGTTGACCAGAGGTCTGAAGTTGCTGTTAGTTCGGTACCTTTAGAACGCGAACTAACAGTTGTTCGTTAGTCAGACTCATTACACTAATCAAATGTAGTTGTGTCCTCGCTCTCCTAAGCCGCCGGCGCCGACCAACCAAAGCAATCTAAGGTGTCGTCGATAGTAAGGTTGTTTTCCATGGCGTATGTAACGGCAATGGTGGCTTGTTCCAGCTGTATCAAATTATGGTCAAGGTAGGTTTTACACTGAGCTGCTAGTTCGAGCACTCTCTGGTCGATTAGATGGGCGTCAAACAGTGTTTTTAAAAGTGATTGTCTGTTGGCTAAAGCCAGAGCTGTAGCTATTTGTAGCTCTTTGTCTGAGAGTAGGCCAGCCTTTTTAAGAATATCAGTGACTTCAAATTTTGGTTTGTCATCGGGGTCTTCTTCACCCATTTCGTTTAGTGACGAAAGCGCTAAGTTGAGCTCTTCGTGCGAAGTGGCAAACTGAATTTTTTTGACTAACTGTGCAGCTTGATCTTCAAATAGCATACCTTCGCGAATCATCTTCAGTAAGTGATTGATTGCCTGCATGCAAATGGCAGTGGCGAAGCCGTTTTCTGCCATTACTTGTTCCAGTGGTTTGTTTTCAGTGGCTTCCAGTTCGCGGGCACCCATTAATTGGCTCTCTGAAATGGCACCGGCCATAACCAATAGTTCGCCAGGGCCGAAGTCTTCAGCAGCAGGGCTGGGGTCAATATTGTTTTCTTGCAGAGATTTAGTCAGGGCAATTGATCTAAGCCTGGCCGACTTAAGGGCATATATAATTTTGTCGCGTTCTGCTACCTCGCGTCTGATTAGTTGTTGAGCCATTAAGGCTGAATTCAAGCCGGTTCGCGAGATAATTCCGCGGCTAAGTAAGACCATTCCGAGTGGCAGACCTGTTTCTGTTGCTGAAACTAGACCGTCTTCTATTTGCTTGGGTGAGGCAAAGCCTGCTTGCATCAATATTTCGCCCAGTCTATTGCTAGTTGGCACTGGCTTTGAAACCGCTTTAGGTGCAAGTTTGAGCAAAGCCTGGTCAAGGCTTAGGTTCTCGTGGGCGACCAGTCCTAGGGCTCTTACGCCGTGTTCGACAGGTAAGGCCTTGTCTTTTATGCGCGACTGTACTTCCACTGCTGTGGCCAAAATATTGTCGGCAACGTGACCATGCATTGTCAAAATGCGCCCTATAGGCAGCCTCATCTTGATAGCAAGACGATTAACCTCGTCGAGAAGATTAGGTTCGATAATGCCACTGCGAACGAGGAGGTCCCCGATTTGCAGCATGGCATTGTTGGCAGTTTCCTCAGTCATCAATCTCTCTTACTGGTGCGAGCAAGAACTATTGGGAAAGTTCCTTTCTTCGCTTCATCATGGGCATCTACAGCAGACCGAATCAATGATTCGAGATCTTCACCGTCAGCCGGCAGGTTCGCCACACCGAATGCCAGTGAGAGATTGGCTTTGTCAATTCCTGGTGCCAGTGGTGTCACGGTCAGTGCATCGAGTACGCGATTGGCTACAAATGCCGCTTGTGAGGCTTTTGTGTTTGGCATCATGATGGCAAAATCTTGGCCGTAGAAGTGTGCCAGTGTATCAAGCGGTCGCTTAACTAGCCCTATTCTCAATGCTGCAGTTTGTAGTGCTTGCACTGGTAAGGGGTCTTTTTCAATAATGCCACTGCCACCGGTACGTTTTAGCATTAGTTCGAAAACAACTAATGACATTGGCCAGTTGTAGGCCTCGTAGCGGTAGAATTCATACTCCATAAAGTAGAGCAGAGCTTCGCAGCTCATTAGCCCTGTGTCTGTGCGAATGAAATTGTAGGCGAGGTTTTGAATAATTGATTTTGATTCGCCAAGAAAGTCTAGAGCGCCACCACGGGTGGCGGCAGGTGGGCGAATTTCAATTAGACCGCAGTAGAGTAGGTTGAATAGCAATGGGGCCCATTGAGTCTGCTCCATCGGCCGGTCTCTGAGCAAATCAGTAAAGGTAGTTTTGTGCTTCAGTGATTCATAGACTTCTTTTTGGGTGTTGAAGTCTAGGGGCACACCTTTAGATAGCATCAGCTTCAGTTCTGGTTCTCCCAGATTCTTTTGCTTTTGAATAATCGTCGATTCGTACACTAGACCGGCTTTCTCTAGGTGCTTGAGCTGGTCGAGCAAAGCAATGCCTTCCATCACCGACGATTGCAAGCTCTTCTCGACAGACTGCATTTCGGTACGCACGCCAGGCTTGAATAAGAAGGTGCCAGATCTCCAGGTGACTAGCTCTTTGATTGCTTCATCGCCGCGATTGTTTGAGGTTTGGGCATCCTTAGGAATTCCATTCTCAAAATATACATGTCCAACAGCTGCGGGGCCCACCACTTCTAGCTTGCCCGTGACTTGCTGCATGCCGATGGTGGTTAAGACGTTATTCATCGGGTTTTGTTCGATAGTGCCTTCTATCGAATTAGTCTTAACTGGTGCAGCCGCGATGGTTGCCGGTGCTTCTGAGAAGAAATCAGCTGGAAGAGTTCCTTCTGGCATGCTTTGGGCGCCTGCTGGGCCAACTGGAGGCGCCGGGCGCTGAGCGGGGTTAAAGCCGCCAGTGCTCTGAGCTTGACTAGGTTGCTGGAAGTTGCCCGTGTTTGGGCTTGCGGCTTGAGCCTGCTGTATGGCTTGGGCCATGCCTGTGCTTTGCATGCCTGCTTGCGATTGTTGCTGGAAGGCTGCCGCTTGTGGGCTCTGGAAGCTACCCTGTTGTTGATTTTGAAAAGTACCAGTCGGCGGGCTTTGGAAGCCTCCCGTTTGTTGGCTCTGGAAATTACCGGTCTGGGGGCTCTGGAAGCCGCCGCTGCCCTGCAAAGAATTGTTTTGAAAAGGGTTATTTTGAGGTGTGGGAACAGGGTCAGCTGTTCTCCAACCGTCATTGGCAGCGGGCGCAGCTGAGGCCGCTTGGTTAAACCCCCCTAGCTGCTGCTGGGGGAAGCTCTGACCGCTCAATTGCCCCTGGTTGGCCGATGTGGAGAAACTGCCGGAAGCAGTAGAATTGCCCGAAATTGATGTGCCCGGTGGCGACATTGCTGGCATGCCTTGGCGGGTACCGAACTGGCCGCTGGCTACTGGATTAAACCCACCGGTAGAATTGACAGCCTGAACTGTGCCTGTGGTCTTTTGGTGAGCCACATCTAGCATAGCTACGACGTCGTAAATCATGTGTACGTCTGAAGTCTCGAAACGCCAGACCATTTTTGATTCACGGCCGTTGTTTTCCCAGATGTTCCAGATTGGGTGGGGCGTGACCCTATCGAACTTGACATGTATGCTGTAGCTCATGCTTGAGTTCGGCACTTGCCAAACAAGTTCAACCTCGCGGGCCCGATTTTCTCTGGCCTGCTCGTAGAGTTGCGTCAGCTCTTTAACGCCAGGGGCGGTAGTTTGCTTCGGTAACCTGATTTTAGACTGATCTGAGCCTCTACCTGGACGGAACATATGGAATTCTTCGTTAGTAAGTTAAGTGTACTAGTTTTAAGTTTACTAGTCTAAAGTACCACGGCAGCGTTGACATCAATCGTAGTCAATATGCTTCAGGAACTGTCACTTTATTTCTAAGCTCCTATTATCTGACGGTCAGTGCTTGTTAACTAGATCGTTAGCAATTTTTGTTGCTAGCTGATCAGCTATGAAATTATGCATCAGCTTCGAGTAGTGACTGCCCTCTAAGAAATAGGGATGATAGTCACGGTCTATGGCATTTTTTTGCAAAAGAACATCGATATTAATGTAGTCAGCCTTGGCTGCCCTAGCCGTTTCTTCTAGCTGGCTTGTTTCAACTTTGTTTTGACTGAGGACATATTCTCCTGGGTGCACCATTGGTGTGCGCATGATGAGCATGGTAGTGTGATTGTCGGCACATTCTTGAGCGAAATTCTTAATCAGGGCGTCGATTATGTACCAGTAGCAGGTGACAAATTTTTCTCGTGTACTTTCGTTTGCTATCTTCACGGTTGCTGACTTCTTGCTGGCAAGCGGCAGAGTGAAGCTGGCTGAGTTCTGCTGTATGCGGCCAATTGTGCTCCAGATGCGGCTGTGCTCTCGTAAGAAATGAGTACTGGCAATGCGCTTACCTTCTTTCGACTTAGCAAAATTAGCAACTGCAGTATTGTCATAATTGAGTGTGCCGTCTTCTTGCGGAAATAACATCGGTCGAACAAAAGCCAGTGACTGTGTGCTATCTGGTAATACTTTTTCTGTTTCGCCGACTCTATAGGCGACAATTACAAGGTCTGGCTCAAAGTTTTTTGCCAAGGTTTGATAGCGCAAATAGTCTTGCGCTAACGAGTAATTTGATACGCCAAAATTAAGTACCTGAACTGGTTTACCAAGTTTTATACGGAGTTTGTCAGCCAGTAGGCTACAGTAATTTTGCTCTCTTGGTACTTGCAAAGATTCAACGTACGAATCACCAAAGACGGCAATGCGAAATGTATTGGTTGGCTTGCTGACAGTGATCTCATTATTTTGCATGCCGAAAGTATTAAAGCGAAAACTCCCAAATCCTTCGTTTCTTTGGGTAACTCGTTTGTTGGCAAACGGCTTGAAGCCCATCTTAGAATCGGGCATGAGGTGGTCTGACTCACCAATCCGGGCTAAGTAAAATACTGCTTCCAATAGACAGAGGCAAATGATGCTGTAGGGAATAATTTGCAGAGTAGCCTTGAGCCAAGGATAAGCAGTTTTGGTGCCACTGGCGGTGGCGCTTGAATCTTTTTTGTTGCTCGAAGCTAGATTGCTTTTCAACTACGTAAAACCTAGAACTGGAAGTAAATAAAAGGAGTTTTGCCAGCTGGCGAGAGCCCGATGGTGCAGATGAAGAAGCATACGTAGGCCGCCAGGCGTGCTGGTGCCAAGGGCCACAGTTTGTCTCTTAGTGTTGAAGAAATCGACCTTAGCCAGAGCTCCCTTTTATCAACGACTAACCGCCCTGTTAGATAGACAACTGCGGCTGTTCCAACCGGGTATTTATCGAGCGATTCGGCCAAGCAATTTGAACTCTGCAGCGAGCACATGGCCTGTAAAAGCTGCAGGCTTTGGGCGATTGTGTCGGCTCTAAAGAACACCCAGCCCACCAATACAAATAAGAATGTCACCAGAACAGAAAGTACTACACCAATAGAGGTGCCATGAAATTTTCTCAAAGCACCGGCAAAAGCGCTTTCGCTTTTTGCAAAAGCATCATAGCTATGGCAAAAAACTAGGCCGACACCATGGAAAGCCCCCCAGACAACGTAGTGCCAAGAGGCCCCGTGCCATAGGCCGCCTAGGAGCATCGTTATGATCAAATTCGTGTGACGCCTAGCTAAGCTGCACTTACTGCCTCCTAGGGGAATATAGAGGTAGTCGCGCAACCAAGACGAGAGGGAGATGTGCCACCTCTTCCAGAAATCAGGCAGGTTTTTGGCTATATATGGCCAATTGAAATTGTCTGGCAGATCGAAGCCCAGCATTATTGCTGAGCCCCTACCCATATCGGTATAGCCAGAAAAATCACAATAAATTTGAACGGCAAAGGCGCAGGCCGCTATCCATGCTTCAAGCCCACCAATAGTGCTGGCGTTAGAAAAGCCAGCGCTGACTATTGGGGCGAGGTTGTCGGCAATTGCCACTTTTTTGAACAGGCCTTGCAGAATTAAGCGCAGGCCGCGTTCAAGGCCGCCAGCAGAGAAGACGTGAGGGTGCTCTAGTTGTTTTATAAAATCTTGGTAACGCTTTATCGGGCCGGCGATTTGAGAGGGGAAGAATGAGGCGAATAACGAAAAGTTGACGAAGTTGGCGATTGGCTTACCGCCTTTGTATACGTCCGTTAGATAGTGAATGAATTCAAATACAAAAAAAGAAATACCAAGCGGTAAAAGTATGTGCTGTAGGGGAAAACTCATTGCCTGTGGCTGTAGTTGAAGTAAGGGGCCAAAGGCTAGGGTGGCTTTGTTCCAACTTTCGATAGCAAAGTCTGCATACTTGTAGTAGCTGAGTGTGGCTAGATTGAATGCGACGCCAAGGACCAGATACAGGCCTGAGTGCTTCCTTTTGCTGATTGCCTGACCCAATAGGTAATTGGTTACAGTCAAGGCTGCTATAAGGAAACCATAGATTGGCAGCCAGCTCATGTAGAAAAAGAGACTTGCTACTAGCAGAAAAATAGAGCGAAAACGGTGAGGCAATAGCCAAAAGGCCAGCACTACCACCGGGAGAAATAGCAAGTAATTAAGGCTATTAAAGAGCAATTGTTAGTCCATTTTTGCAGACTAGAATATAGCGTTGTTTGTCTGCGCTTGCCTTGACAAATACTTATTCTCTGATCGGCATTGACCGCCGCAGCCTCTTGACATAGTGGTTTCTTTAGTACAATTCTTTCGCTGCTCTCATGGTAAGAACCCGCGCTTGTGCTAGCATCGTGCCATTTCGTCTAGTTGGTTACTAGTTGCTATCAATGAAAAATGTTCAGGTTGGAACGACGAAGTGACATTGTTGCGAAGCGCATTTCTGCTAACAGTAGTGCTGGTCATTATTTTTGATGTCCTCTTCGCATTTTTTCGGCCATTGCGATTTTTTGATGTAACCGAATTCATACCACTTGAGCAGAATCCGCTTGTCTTCAAGTTGCGCACATTTTTAGACAACCGCTCGTACAATCCCCAAATATTGATGCTGGGCTCCTCGCTAATACTTTTTCCTTCGACACGAACTGACGAAGAAATGGATTCTAAACCCCATAGATATGACTCTTGGTACATTCGTCACCGCGTCAGCGCCGATACAGTGCCTCGTTATTTTACTAAACAGCTTGAGGGCACCTTGCACACTCAACTCCAGATTTGCAATTTGGGAGTGCAAGGAAGTATTGTCAGCGATCAAATGCTCATTTTGCGCAAAGCGCTAGAGTGGGGTAAGAAGCCAAAAGTAGTGATACTTGAATTGGCACCTCGTTCATTCTTAGACAACATGCATAAGCAGATAAGAAATACCCCAGTGTTTCAAGTGCTCGGTGATTTTGCCACCGCTCCGCCATTGTGGAAAGAGGGGCGTTTGAATAAGGAAGCACTTGTGACAATGCCCGGTTTGATATCTTATTTCTATCGAGTTAAGGCTGACTATCGCTCGTTGATTTGCAATATTGTTGCTTCAGCCCTCAATCGGCCGATGAATAACTGGGAAGCGGAAAATAATATACGGCGGCGAAAACCGATTTCACTGGTGAACCCCGAAATGGAATGGCAAGCCAGTGAGAAGCCATTGGGGCCGAAGTATAGTGACCTTTCGATGTACGACACAATATATAACCCACCTGATCCTGTATTTTTTGAGGCAGAGAAGGTAGATTGTTTGAATTTACTGGCTCAGGCGAAGAGCGCCGGGGTTAACGTGATTGTAGTTGACATGCCAATTAGCAGTCGCAATAGGCTTTTGCTCGATAAGCAATATCAAGTGAAGTATCGGCAATTCATCAAGTATCTTGAAGAGAACCAGCTGGTTTCTGTGGTGCACCTATCTGATAGCCCTGAGATTAGTGATGACGACTTTGAAGATTCTGCTCACTTGAATGCCAGTGGTGGCAAGAAGCTGTTTGCAGCGCTTGTGAGAGCAATCCAGTCGTGTATTGCCGAGCGTAATCTCGTATTGAAGCCCTAGCGTCTATAATGAATAAAAATAGGAATTTCACATTCAAAAGTGCTTTTGTTCTATTGCCGGCGCTATTTTCGCTTGTAGTGTCGTTGTGGTATCAGTTGCGTCTTTTTGATACGCACATTGTATTTATCTTTGATTCGGCCCACTATTTTCTTGCCTCATCGCAGGTTCTTAGCGCTCTACAGGCTGTCTTAGCAGGCCAATTTCCTAGGGCTTCAACTCTAATAACCGAGCCTTCGTTTGTCGCCAATCTTATGCTTGATGGGCCTGTATTGCCGTTGTTGGGCGCTTTTGCATTTCTCGCAGCTAGACAACCCGCCCTCGCCTCCTCTTGGCCGACTATAGTGGTTATGCTAGCAATGCTCAATGCTGTCAGCGCTGGCGCTGTTGCTTTTGTCGCGCGATCGGTCACAGGCTCAACAAAAATGGCCTTTGCCACGGCGTGCATATTTGCTGCCTATCCCACTACTATTGCCTCATCAGGGCGCTTCTTGACCGAGCCCATAGCTACTTTTCTGCTGCTTGGTCTTGCTGTTACTTGCTCAGTTATTGTGGAGAGTCGAAGCAGAACCTCTCTATTGATTGCTTCGCTACTGGCGGGGCTGACCTGTGCCATGGGTTTCTTGCTTAAACCGGCATTGATTCCCGCCTGGGCCGTGCTATTGATTCTGGCCTTCTTTTGCCGTTTTCGCGCCAAGGCACCATTATTGGTGCCGTTCATTACGGTTTCTGCTGCGGCTTTGTTTGTATTGAGTAGTTGGCTAGTATTTACAAAGGTAGCAACAGGTCAGTTCTATTTGATGCCTCAGCGGCAGCCCGCTTCAAATGTCGCTCAAGGCCATGAGCTTGAGACCGATGGCCGCGGGGCCATGGGCTTCGATTCGCCAACCGACAAGGTGTCAGATTCTGCTAACTCAGGCGCTATTTTTGTTAAAGCCTGGAGCGAGCATCCTCAGCAAGTTTCTAATTTGTACCTGCGCAAATTTACTAGAACACTGGGTTTCGCTTGGAATGATTTTAAGCAAAATGTATTTGGTCTGAATATTGAGCAGCAAGATTTTCTACATGCGATATTTCTATCGTTCGGTCTGATGGGTTTAGTCTTAATGCTGCTGGAGCTTGCGGCTGGAGATGGAACTTCAGTTGGAGGCGTAGGTGCCCGTCGATTCTTCTTGTTCGGTACACCAGCGCTTATTGCCATACACGCTTTCCTTTATTTGCCGTTTGAGTCTACTGTTAGGTACGGTGCTCCAGCTCTGCCGTTTCTCCTAGTCTCCGCTGCTTTCTCCTGGTATTGGTTGCTCGGTCTAGGCCTGAAGAGACTTGCTTTGACAAGTATCTTGATACTACTGATGGTGATGGCCGTTAAAATTAGTTTCAATACACCATTCCTCCTGCAATTACCACTTGGTCAGGCCTTGCTGGCGCTCACTGCTCTTAGAGCCGTTGCCCTCTTACTTGTGTTTTGTGACTTGATATGGCTGCTCAACAAACAAGTTAGCTTTCCGTCACTTACTTTGGGTCAGAAAAATCTAGTAAATGGGCTGACTAGCTTCGTTTTTGTTGCTTTTGTAGCTTTACCTGTCTGCGCTACTTCGCTATTTAAGGATAACCAGCGAGAATGCCCTATAGCGCTGGCTTCTGGGGGCCAAATTGTAAGGGATATCGTGCTGCCTCGGGAGCTAGATAGTGAGTCAAATAGTAAGGCAATTAGTCGCTATCTGATTTACATAGATTGCGATGAGCGATTTGCTAATGCCCATTTTACATTCAATGATGTTTCACTCGACGGCAAGCTAGTCGAAGCTAATAAGGTTGATTCCGCTTGCTACTTCGTTTTCAATATTATGCGCATGTATGCCAGTATCTTTGATTTGCCTGTTAGTAATATGCGGCAGTGGCGGGTGCTGCAAGTGCCCTATGAATTGATTCACCCGGGTGGCAGAAATCGCATGGCTGTGGTGGCGGGGGCGGAGGGCTTAACTGTTTTCGCCGATCGCTTTGATGCCGCAGAACAAACTATTAGGCTGCCCAATAAAGCCTTGTTCTCGGCCAGTAAGATGTGCAATGAAGGCTTGGCGCTAGACGGCCGTGTGCTTGAGCGCCAATCTACGAAGCTATGGTCGGAGAGTGCCAAGTTCGTTGGGGCAGCAACTCAGCCTGCGGCACTAATATATCGACAGCCGAGGTTGTACCTTCTTAAAACAACAGTTGATTCGGCCAAGCTTCGTCCGCTCGACAGGACAGTTGATTCTGGCAATATATCCCTGGCCTTAGAGCGATTCGATCCGGTGCTTTTAGCTTCCGGCGATGGTAAGTCTCTAAAGATTGACCGCTATACTATGCAATTAGCTCGCAGTATGAGTCTTTCTACCTCTATGCCTGTTCAATTTAACTCAGCTCAGCAGGTGCAAATCACTTTGAAGGGCAAGGTGTGTTCGATTGGTCGCATGAACAAAGTTGGCATATTTGTTACACTGCACGGCACCGAGCCAAACTCACCATTTATGATTTTGCCAGGATGTCCACCCTTCATTGAGGCGAAGTCTCAATTTGCCGATTTTGAAATCAAGGATCGTATTTTCTTGTCGTCTGCTCCAAACCGTGACTATATGATCAGTGTTGGTCTTTTCCCTGGTCGCTGGGAGCAATTTTCTCAATATGGAATCGATCGTAATGTCGGAAGTTTCCTGGTTAGAGATATGGTTTTATCGATATCGAAGCCCAATGATATTGACCTTAGTCTTGGTACAACCACTCGCTACTAATTAAATTTTCGTGGAGCATGGTGCAAAAAAGACGAATCAACTTAAATAGCAATCTCTTGTCTGCTTTAGTGCTGGCGCTGATTGAGATGATTTGTTTTTTGCCGATCATGGGCAAGGTCGGGTTCTATTTAGATGATTGGGCCACTATGGCCTATCTGCACTTTGCTCCGCATAATCAAGGACTGATAGAGTATTTAAAGTACTATCTGCTCAACGACTCTCGGGTGCAGAATCGACCGTTAGAAGTTTTGCATTTTGGCTTGATTCATTGGTTCTCTGGTGGCAGTCCGTTCTTCTTTCACCTGGTCAATATGGGCTTAGAAGTCCTCTGTGCCTACCTCGGTTACAGAATATTTGTAAGAATATCAGGCGAGAAAGCCTTCTCTATGATTGCCGCAATATTTTTCTTGCTGCATCCGGGCCATGATTCCACCCACTATTGGGTAATTTGTAGCTCGGTAACACTCAGCATGTTTTTATATCTTTGTTCGTTGCATTTCTCCTTGGCATTTGCAGATAGTGCCATAGCTCAGGGGCAAGCAGGTCGTTCTAAGCCATGGCTTTACTCTGCTCTGGCTGCTCTATTTTTTCTTCTTTCTTTGCTGAATTACGAAACCTTAGTGCCCCTAGCTTCACTAAATGTTTTACTTGTTGTCGCGTTGATAAAATCGAGCCAGGCAGCGAGTTGGGTTAGTTCGCTGCGTAAAGGGTTTGTCGTTGCCGCATGCCTCAGTCTGACTATTGGCTTGCTCATTTGTTATCTCAAGTTATTTATGCCGTTATTGGGTAAGGGCTACGTTCACCAAGCTATTTTTGACTGGCCCGTGATGCTTAAAACGGTCGCTAGGGGCTGTGAACTAAATTTCCCTGTCGCCTTAATTTCTTTTATGTTGGAGCAATGCCAAACGGTATGGGCTAGTGTGTCCCGGGCCGAGTGGCTGCGTCTGGCTTCTATGGGTGTATTGGCTGCTGCAGCGGTTTTTGGCTTGAGGCAACTTGACGCACGAGAGAGAACTGCACGATCGGTTTTTGCGCCAGCCATAGGCTATCTTGAGCCTTCCTGGTTGATTGGCATTGGTGTGATTGTTGTTATTGCCTCATACAGTGTCTTCGGCCTTAATTCAGACTATGAGCCAACTTATTACACTATGGTAAACCGCATTAATGCCGGTGCCGCTTTTGCCTCGTCAATTGTTCTACTTGGACTGTTGAAGCTTGTTCCTTATTGCTCAGGTGCTCGGTCTAATAACATCGCTTCTGTTTTGCTGGCGGTATTTGCCAGTTTACTGGTGGCTTGTTTTACGTTGACCAACTTTGCCATGGCTCGGCCCTGGCTTGTGTCCTGGCAAACCCAGACCACAATTCGGAAAAACATCTTGGCCCAGAAGACTATTCTCGGTAAAGGCCCAACTCTCTTGCTTGTCAATTGCCCTCGTTATGTTATGTGGAGCCCCGTTTTTGATGGTGTCTGGGACTTTTCTAATATGCTTCGTATTGGCTTAAATGACTTTGACGTAAATGCCAGTGTCGTTTCAGACCGCTTGTCAGTTGATGAGAAGGGCGTGAAAGATGTTGCCCGTGGGTATGAATGTGGCCGCTATCCCTTTAGCAAGCTGCAGCTTGTTGTCGCGCCAGAGGCAGAGCTTGTTACTGCCAGAGATGCGAAACATTTTATTCAAACTATCTCAACTCGTGGAATGGGTTTCGGGTTGCCTGCCAAGTGCTTGGAGGGGTGGGAACAAGAGCTAAGTGAAAGCTCTAAATAACCGTTTGTTAATGTGAGCTTGTGGATAAGTAGCAAAAGAATGTTTAGACTAGAGCATTCGAACCTCTAAGAATGGTTGTCCATGACGGTTTCTGATATCACTAGCCAAATTCGCGTAAACGTTTCGCAAGTCTCGAAGCGCTATAACATCTACGAGCGACCAGTCGATCGCTTGCGTGAAATTCTTGTCGGTAATAGACAAAGCTTTCATCGCGAGTATTGGGCCCTGCGAGATATTGATATACAGTTTCATCAAGGTATTACGGCCCTGATTGGTCCAAACGGTTCTGGTAAGTCGACTCTGCTGCAAATAATCGCTGGCGTGCTTGAGCCTACTGCTGGCACTGTCGTTCGCAATGGTCGTATCACAGCTATTCTAGAACTTGGTGCTGGTTTCCAGTCTGAGTACACTGGTCGAGAAAATGTGGTTATGAACGCCATGATTCTTGGCGTTTCGAAAACTGAGATCGAAAAACTGTTGCCTTCAATTGCTGCTTTTGCTGAACTCGGTGATTTCTTCGATCAGCCAATCAAGACTTATTCAAGCGGTATGGTTGTTCGCTTGGCCTTTGCCACTGCTGTAAGTGTCGAACCCGAAATTCTTCTTGTTGATGAAGCCCTAGCAGTCGGTGACGTATATTTTCAGAATAAGTGCAAAGAACATATTTGGGCAATGAAGAATGCTGGTAAGACCATTATATTTGTCAGCCATGATATGCACGCTGTGGCTGAATGGTGTCAGCATGCTGTTTTGCTTAATGGTGGCCAAATAGTCAAGCAAGGTTCGGTCGAAGAAGTTTTGCCGTTGTACCGAGAACTGATGGATGACCATTCTTTAGTTAAGAGTAAAGAGTTCACTCTGCCAGTTTCTGCTTACGAAAAACAAGAATAGTTCGCTATGACTGCTCAAAGTGGCGACTGTGAGAATTCTCGTTTAAGGTGCCCAGTGAGCCCTTTGTCTGGTGATAGAGCTGCTGTTTTATCTCTGATAACTATTTTGCTACTCGTTTTTTTTCGCACTGTATTCAATGCCAAGCCTATTTCTAAACTGTGCCGCTTGGCTAACTGGGACTCGGTCTTTCAGCAGTACAGCAATAACAGTATGGGCAGCTGCGACCCATCGCTGGTGCAGCTGCTGTTGCCTAACTATTTCTTGGTAGCTAAGCTCTGGCATCAATTCACATTGCCACTTTGGAATCAGTACAGCGGCTGCGGTATGCCGCTAATAGGCGATATTCAGGCTTGTGTATTTGCTCCTTTGCACTTCCTCCTGGCGCTCTTTCCTGGCGCTCGCACTTACAACCTAATATTGGTTGGTGAGGTTGGCCTTTGTCTTCTGGGTTCTTATGCATTGGCTCGCCTGCTTGCCCTTGAGCGCTTGCCTGCTATTTTTGCGGGCCTTGCTTATTCCTTTTGTCCGTTCATTCTCTACTACTTAGAACTACTTTCTGGTACATCTCAAGCACTCCTACCAGCTCTTATGGCCAGTTATGTTTATGCTGCTCGTTTCGCTGGTCGCCTATCAATACTAGCGGCAACACTAGTGACAGCTACTTTTGTTTTGTCTGGTCATCCAGAGTCGTCTTTGTATGGAGTAGTTTTTGCTTGCTTGCTCTATTTTGCAGTTGGGTACTCAACTTTGGCCAAGACTGTTAGTTCAAAGGGCTTGACTAAGACTCTGTGGTTTAACCTCTTCTGTATTGGTTTGCTGTCTTTGGGCCTGACGGCACCAGCCTTGCTACCCTTCATTGAATTTCTCAGTTGTGGTGAGTCATACAAATACGGTGATGGTGCTGCGGCCTACGCCCCCTGGCTCGGGATTGTCCTTAATTTGATTCAGCCTTGCTATGGGCCATCGAGTTCGTTTCTGGGTCCAATCACCTGGGTTCTTCTAGCGCTTTCAGTATTGGCACCGAAGAGACAGCGCATAGTATCTTTCACACTGGCAATAACTGCCTTTGTCGCTTTGGCTTTGATTGGTCGGCTAGGCTTGCTCGACCAAATATTGACTGTGCGACCACTTTCTTATCTCATTACTGTTTATTTGATACCACTGTTTCTTTTACTGGTCTCTGTTCTTGCTGGCATAGGTTTGCAGGTTCTTAGCAGGCAACAATCCGCTAACCAGACGCCTCGCGGACGCATGGTTCTAAGAATGGTCGGTGGCGCTACTATCATTGCTGTTTTAGTACCTCTCTGTATTTTTTATTTTGGAATCAACTTGAAACCATTTGATTTCGATCAAACTGTGCCTTCGATGCATTTTGAAGTTCAGGCTATGGTACTGAACATAGTATTGGTGTTGATTTTCTTTGTCTCTCTTCGGCTGTTCAATCGAGGCAGCACCCAGAAGATTGTGGTTTGGTCAGCAGTGCTGCTTAATCTGATTGGCTCCCTAACAATAGCCCGTACAGCTCTTCCTATTCAGCCTCACTTCGATTTTCCAAAGACGCAATTGACAGACTTTTTTGCCAGCCATCCAGGTCGCGTTCTTTCAGTGATTGAGCATGTACTTAAACCTAACTCTAATATTGTCTATGGTATTCCTTCGCTACGCGTGCATAATCCGATGCTACCTACTCGGTTTGCCGATTTCGCTGTACTATGTGGCGCACAACTAGATGAGTTTCGCAATCAGGCATATGTTCAAGCTGATGGCCGTGCTTGCGTAACAGAGTTTGTTGACTTGGCCAGTGTCAAATACTTGGTTAGTCAATTTAAGCCGCTGCCAGCGAGATACAAGCAGATCTTCACTACTTCTGAAGGTATCAGCGTTTACGAGAACTCTCAAAGCCTGCCTGAGGCGTATCTTGTTAGTAGTTGTCGCTTGTCTTCATCAAAAGATGCAACTAACGCATTTCTCCAGGCTGCTTCATTTGATCCTGAGCGCGAAGTGATATTAGAGACCGCAAAGGGAAAAACTGGTGTTTCGTCTGTTGAATCAAGTTTGCCCCATGGTCAGAGCCCCATGAAAGCTCTCTCGGTGCAGCGTCCTAGTGCCAACAAGATATTAATTGGATACTCTTGTCCAGAAAAGGTCTGCTTGGTTCTGACCGATACTTTCTATCCTGGATGGAAAGCTACTATCGACGGCAAAGATACAGATATATTGCGAGCTAATCTGCTATTTCGTGCCGTGCTTGTGCCCGCTGGGGAGCACAATGTCAGCTTCGAATATGACCCGCTATCATTTAGACTAGGAGTCATTCTTGCAGCGCTATCAACTCTGTTAATCGTGCGAGGTTTGATTGTGCCACTTCTTCTAAGACCCAAAGTTAGTTTCAAACCCAAAACTATTTTGAAAGCTTGATTGTGATTGGATCGCTTCTCTCGCCGAGCTGGCGGTCGTTGATGTCTAAGCACTGTACTTGTATTTGACGATAGTTGTCTCTGGTGAGTTTGCTCAGGTCTAGCGACAGCACAATGGCATTGTTAGTCATTGATTTTAGGTCGTAGCGTACTGTTTGTTCTATGGCGTCGTCGCTGTTGCTAAAGTTATCCAAAAACGCATTTGGAGCGGTAATCCTTATTGCTAGTTTGGCTATCTTCTGGTTGGCGCCAAGATGCGGCAGTTGCGCTCTTAGGTGAAGTTGTTGTTTGTCGTCAACGAAATAGAAACCTTCATTGCTTTGCTTTGCTCCTTCAGCAATGACACTTGGTTGTACCTCGTCGGCTCGTCTCAGGTTTAGCGAACGCACTTCTACTTCAGAACCTGGTGGCAACTCAAGAAACAGATTGTCGATTCTCTTCGTAAACCAGCGCCAATTGCTGGAGAGCGGTATGCGCACAAGATGCTCGACTCTGTCGGCACCTTCTAATTTCAGTTTGAGTTGGCTAGCACTCAGTTTGGACGAATCGTTGGAAAATTCATCGAAGTTGACGGTAAAGGTAGCATCTTTTGCCCCTGGCGCCGGTTTGAGGTTCAAGGAGCACTCAAGATAGTCTGCTGAAAGTGGTGATAAATTGAGCTTGGAAAATGACAGCCCATCGCCTTCACAAATGTCTACTATCAGAGGTTGTGACGCCTTACTTGCTGTTTGTCTGACTCGCTTGAGGCTGTGGGGGTAGCCTTGAATGGTATTTGAGGTCGAGGCATTGCTGCTGCCCAGCTTGAACGCTGGTAAGGGTCGGGATGGCTCTAAGCTTATCTGCCTGAGCTGGCTTTGCTCAGCGTCCCAGTAGGCTATTTGTTTGCCCTCTGCAACTAGTTTCCTAAAGCGACTAACGTCAAGAGGGAAGTTTTCACTGAAGAAAAGTGGATCGAAAGTCAAAATGTGGCCAGAGTGATTCTCTGAAGTAAACGGTGGGCTCAGCCCTTTGGTCAGCGTCGAAGCGTTCAAGATCATATGAGCACCGCCATGTCGCTTAGGAATCCCTAGCACAATGGCTTCTTGATTTTGGGCTTTTACCTTAGAGTCTAATTCACGCACCTGGCTAAGGAATTTTCTCACTTCTTTGCCCGCATGTACCCATTCGAGATTAGTTCTTGTGGCTGTTTTTCCAAGAATTACTGCAGCGATCACAAGAGCCGTAAGACCAATAACCCTTAGGCTGAGCTCTCTGCTGGGCGCTAGGGTGGTACTTTGGGCCAGCGTTCTTTCTTTCTGATCTATTAATAGTAAAACTGGCACAGCTGCAGCCAAAGGCATGGTGAGAAAGAAGCAAAAACGTGCACCTTCTAGTTCGTAGCCAAGTCCCCAGAGTTTATAGAGTGGAGCTAGGCAGGTAGCAGTCCAGACGAATAAAAGTGTCAACCACTTGCAATTGATCTTCAGGCTAAAGGCATTGAGGGCAATGGTAGTTAGCATGACCGTATAGCATATGGCTAGTGCCATTGCCGGTGCTTGATTTTGACCGTATAGGCTATAGACAAAGGGGAAGAACAAGCGGCGCAGGGTATCTGGGTCGAGCCAATGCAAGAGGGCGTTGGCTGCTTGTGAATCGCCAATTCCTTGGGTGTAGCCACCAAGGAGAGTGCCTAGGGCCAGATAGCGCAGAACAAAATAAACTGCTGTTGATATCCACAGTGGTAGAGATTGCTTCACCGCATACTTGAAGTTGCCGGGCTGTTGACTAAATAAGAATGCCACTGCGGCTGCCATCATCGGGGCACCAATGGCCATTTCTTTTGTCCACATGGCAATCCACCAAGAGATGATAGATGCAGTGGTGAGGATAGTGCTTAGCTTTCGGTTGCCTTTGCTCTGCGCCACTTCGCTCTTAATGAAGAGGTTGAGGCATAGCAAGTAAAAGACAGCACAAACAATATCAACGCGGCCGACTACCCATGAGACGCTCTCGCAGTGCAGCGGCGATACAGCAAACATTATGGCTGTAAGTATTCCTACTAGGCTCGATTTGACGACAGAGGTCTTGCTTGTGAGCTGGCGCATTAACCAGTAAAGCAACAGCACTACTGCATTATAAGAAAGCACATTGGTTAAGTAGAACCCGACGGGATTAGCTTTCCATACTATGAAGTCAATTAGTATGCTGATCAAGAGCCAGGGGCGCCAAACACTCATACCTGGAACGGACATGAAGTTGCTGGTGAAATTGAGCCAAATTAGCCCATAGTCTCCATTGTATATGGTGTTGACATAGTAGATTTCGCCAAAGTCATCAGCCAAGAAGTAGCTGCTGAGCGTGCGGGCAAAAATTAGCCAAACTATAGCGGTGAGAAACAGTAAGTGAAACAGTGGTTTGCCGGCGATAGTTTTTATCACTTAGAAGAGCTCCTGCCTGGAACGGAGCGGATGGCAATTAAGTACGCAAGATGTTAGCTCGATTTGACAGTTATTATCGGGATAGGCGCAGACGACGGAGAATTGACTACCATCTATTTGCCTGAGGTCTAGAGGCAACAATAATGCAAATTTTTCATGAGGCTTTGATAGCCAGGGCAGGTCCATTGTTTGTTTCGCTCCTGCTTGGTCAAGCCAATGGAGAGTCAATTGTGGTTTTGTTTCGAGCAAGTCGTTCACTATATGGGCTTCTGGCCGATAGTCAGGGGCGTAGGCCAATTTGACTGATATCCCTGCAAGTTGGCCTTCACTTAGGGAGCTTTTGTTGAGGTTGAGAGTGGCATTGCCGAAGCCAGACGCTTTTTCTATCTTTGCAATGTTTTTTAGTGGGGTCGTATTGTTTTCTGTGGCTATATTTTGCACGGCAATTAGCCGCACATTGAGATCGATTCCACTTAGCTCTTCACTCTTTCCTTGGGCCTTGATTGTCCAAGTGACGCTACGCTTTGGCACTGCTTCGTCGTAGCGAGGGCAGGTTAGGCCTTGATCGTTTTCTACTCCATAGAAAGCTTTTTCCCAGGAATAAACTTTACGAGAAGGTATAAATTGCTTGTTGTTGCTGAGTCTAGCGGTGGTAAAAAGGGTTGTTGGTTGAGACGACTTTTGAATTATCGCGATTTCTGCCGATTTGTTCTTTTCAATAGCAGTCTGCTGTTCGGCACTAAGCGGAATCACAAACCATTGCCGCAAATCAGTGTTTCGCCGGGCCGCTTCGCGACTCAAGCAATCAAAGATGTAGGAACATTCGAGATAATTACCGACAGTGCTATTTCTCTTCAAATAGTGCCAATCATCTAGAGCAGCTAGTGATGGCATTGCCGGTGTAGTGATTTTTTTGCCGTTCAATTCGATTTCAAATTGTTGATTGGGAAGTTGTCCAAGATCGCTATCTACAAGCAAGAACCAACTCATTGATGGCCCTGATATCGCGGTTGCTCTTTCCACAGGAATTTGACCAGTGAGCATGTCACCTGGTGTCGAAAAGGTAATCAAACCTTCTTGGAAGCGCCCATTTGCGCGTTGTGGAAAGAGGCTTAGGGGCAGCAAGGCTGCAACTAGTAGGACCACGAAAACTCTACCAGTAGTGACTTTCATTGCGCCAGTAGTTAGTAAGGGAATACAAAACCAGAGGGATGCGAGAAGTGTCAGTGTGCCAAAAGTAGTGATTAAGCTTCGCGTGAGCAGGTCAGTACCTTGCACAATATACAGGCTTAAACTGTCGGCTGCACCAAATGAAAATGGTGCGCGCAAATCGTCGCGTAGGTAGACGAATAAGAAGACCGCTGCTAGGCAAACTAGCTTTGGTGCCCGGGCTAGTTTGTTGTTTTTTAACAGAGTAACTAGAGCGCCAATCGCGGCTGCTGCCAATATTATGATTGCGGGTATCGCCATTAAGTTGTAGCGAGGCACAGTAATGAAGGCAAGATAGGGCAAATTGAGAACGATTATTAGTAGCACCGCTGCTTTGCCTAAGATCTGACCGCAGTTATCGTCTTCGTTTTTATCGTGCACTTCATCTTGCTCTTCGTTCTGATTTTTAGCAACGAAAGGCACTGCAATTGCTAGCCCAATGATTGCTAGAAGCAAAATAAATTGATGAAATGCCACTTGCGCTGGCATTGCTACTGGGCCAATCGCTGTTCGAAAATCGTTCCAGGGAAACTTATACAGCCTGGCTGGCTTATCTAGCATCAGCTTTACAAAGCGGCTCGGGCTCTTTTTGTACGACTCTTTTACTAATTGTAGAAAGCTTTTTTGCTCGATGCCTCTGCCGTCTGGGTATGGGTAAGAAAGGAAGCCTTGAATCTCAGTATCTGTACCAATAAAGAGATTGTAGTGACCAACTCGGTCTACTACTAGGCTGAGCTTGTTGAAAGCTGTTTTCTCAAATAGTAACCAAGGTGCAAGAACTGTGGCGCAGCCGAAGAGAACCATTGCTACATTGGCAGAGCCTTTTCGCCAGTTGATCAAATTGAGGCGGGCACCTCTGGCGCCGCTGATAAAAACAAATAAGAGAGTTGCACCGGTCAATAAGATCATTGATGAGCGAGTGAGCTGCAGCACTATAAGGAGTGCACCCAACAGCACATATTTGAGCCAATGCCAGCGGTGAACGACTCTATTCGGCCCTTCTTTTGCTATTTGCGTGATAATTAGAACGGCCGCAATTTCAATAAATGTAGCAAAGGTCTCGCTGTACAGCCTGCCACTGTTGACTATGAAAGCTGGATAAAATGCAGCGAGATAACCCGCTATCATGCCTGTTTTATTGTCCCAAAGGTTCTTGCCGATTAGCGCAATTAGCACCACTGTCAGGCTTGATAGCACTGATTGTGCCACCAGGAAAACGGTTATATCAGCGCTCACCACATTCGTGGCTGTCAGTGAGCAAAGCCACAAGAAAAAGGGAAATGATGGGCCAGTAATTATAAATTCTTTCCATTCAGGGCCGAATTGAGGTGCTAACCAATTCAACTTGCTTAGTGCGGTGGCGTAGCGAATATATTCTGATGCGTCAGAAGCAATAGCTGAATTGACATGGTCTGTCGCAAAGTTAAACCAGAGTCTAAGTGCTAGGGCTGCTAAGAAAAGGTAGAGCAGCTTAAGTGAATAAGCGCTGAAGCCTTTTGTTGCTTCCGGCTCACTAGCTTCTCTGCCCAATAGTTTGTTATTCGTGCTTTCCAGCGAGCTTTCCACCGAGACGCTCTTTGTCCTTTGTGTCGATTTCTGTATCTAGATTCTTTAGAAAGGTTGGCATTCTGTCTTCTTTTGTGCCAATGAGTCGCAAGGCTCCTTTTGATATTTTTGTCACTAGTTTAGCGCTGAAAAGTTTTGGCCGGGCTTTCAGTATGCGCCACCAGTGAGCTATGCGGAAGCGATACGAGCGTTGAAAGAGCAAGTCATATATGGCTTTGTCAAAGCTATCGATTAGAGTGGCAGCGTCTGCTGTTGCTCGTTTGAAGTCGTGGTGGTACAGGCTGCGGGCGGCGGCAGAAGCCTTGCGTTCGTTGAATAATTTTGCTGCTAAGTCGTAGCATGCCACTGTTTGCCGGGCAATCTCAGTGCGATCAAAATGCCTGACTGCTCTCTCTCGTGCTCCGTTGCTAAGGCGTTTACGCTCGGCGCTATTTGAAAGCAGTTCAATGCAGGCCTGGGCCAAAGCGTTGGTGTCGCAGGCCGGTATAATGAGACCCGAAACCCCATGCTCAATATATTCTTTGGTGCCGCCAGCATCGGTGCCAATCACCGGTTTGCCGCAGGCCATGGCCTCTAGACAGGTATAAGGAGAATTGTCATACACCGAGGGTACGACTGAAATGTCGGCGCTGCGATAGTAGTTTGGCAGTTCGTCAAGGGAAATGCGATCGATAAATGTAACGTGTTTTGTGCAGTTGCTGGCATTAAGAGATTTCTTCAAACTGGCTAGAACAGAGGTCATTCCTTCGCCAGTTGTGGTGTCATCACCGATAATGACAAACTCAACATTGGGGTACTCTGCCACTACCAGTGGTATAGCCTCAACTAGGTAGGTTATGCCTTTGCGACCTTCCAAGCGGCCGACAAAGACTATTCGGAGCTTATCTGACTTGCTTAGGGCTTGTTCACCTTCGGGGGTGAAAATAGAGGTGTCGATAGGGTTGCGTACAATCTGAATTCTTTCTACTGGCAGACCGAGATCGCCAGCGACGAATTGCGCCAAATCGTTGCTAGGTGAAGTAAGCACGTCGGCCTGAAGCATGGCAATACGCTCAAGCATGGCAACAAACTGGTGATCGAAGGAGGGCACCACGTTGTGAAGTTTTTCTGCAATAAATTTAGAGTGCGGTGTATAGAGACGAATCACTTGCGGCACGACTTGAGTGACCGCAGGGATAATGCCTTCTGCAAGAAGTTCTGGCGTATCCACGACATCGAAAGGTTCGATGGCATGGAGTTGGGCGAACTTGTCCCATAGAGCTGTGCAGCAGAACAGCACATATTTGCTGTAGGGAATGCACATACTCAGAGCCGCTAGTTTTGAGACGAAAGGGTAAGGCTCAACCCGGTGAACCATTATGCCGTGGTCCTCTGCCACTGTTGCTCTGTCTTTGGCCAATGCTACGACAACCACTTCGTGACCCAGATTCCTCAGCCCGTGAGCCAAGTGTTTGGTGAAGGTGGCAATTCCACCAAATCCAGTATCTGGAGGATATTCGCGAGAAATGAGACAGATGCGCATAGCTTGCTATTCTATCGCTGTCGCACACTACAAGCGAGCTTTATCGATAGTTCATTGGCATTTAAAACATTTTAGGCGTGCTCTCTCGTCGTTGAGGCCCGGGTCTAATCGCCATATTCGCCATTTTTTCGAGCAAGAGCTTTTGAAATTTCATGCTGCCAACACGATTGAGGTGGGCTGAATCCGAAAAATCTTGTGGTGCGAAACTACTAGTGTTAGCCAAGTCTACCCATTTTACTTGGTTGTTGTCTTGCACGCCTGCTAAGGCCTCGACATAGGAGCTTACCAATTGAGGAGGCATTAGTTTCTTATTTGGCTCAGTCAGTGGCATGCCGATTAGTACAAGAATTACTTGATGGTTCTCACAGAGTGTAACTAATTTTTTCAAGTACGCGGTTTCGTTTTCAAAGCGATCAGTATTTAGTGGGTTGTAGCGTTTCTTATACCAGTGGAGATCTGTCTCCACTGGATTGTTGGCTGGTGCTGCTGTTTCTTTTGTTTCTTTCTCTTGCTCGCCGGTTGGCAAATCAAGTCTATTCTCATTGTGCCTGTTATGTGAGGCTGTAAATAAATCCCTTGGTCGGCCCAGAGCATCTGCGGTAATGGCTGTTAGTACGTTTCTATGCTTACGTCTCGTTTTGTAGTAGTAGCTGTAATTCGCGCAGATGCAGCTAAGATACTGAGGGGTTGACAACCCTTCTTTTGGTATTTCAAAGCCCCAGTCAGAGACTACTTCAAACAGTGGACTTTGACCCAAGGGAGGCATCATGTTGTCTACGAAGTCTCGCGGTGATATACCGTATAGCACCATCCGCGGTATTCGGCCCTCATCAATTAAACGCTTTAAAAAAATGTATGTGTCCGATACCATGCCGCCTGCACAAGAAAAATTTTCTACTCTTGCGCTTATACCAAGTTTTTCTAGCATTCCTTTTTTGAATACGGCAGCCTCGGTGTAGGTGCGCAAGCCGTCTTGATCTTCAGCGCTTTTAGATTCTGCAAATTTCTTATCAGCTAGAGCGAAAGCTGCCATCGGTAATGATGAACCGACAATTAGGACGTCAGGGCGAATTTTTGAATCAAGGTATGGTGGAAACTTAGATACCCATGAATCAAACTCAATCGGGCGGAAGTTTTTGATTGCAACGAACTGCAGTGGTTTGATGACTCTGCAGCCGAAGTCGAGTAGTGGCAAAAAGACTAGGAGCCAGATGAGTGGGCTCTTGCCTAATTTCTGAACAAAGCTCTTGTTCTTTTCAATATCTATAGCAGTGGTCATTGGCTGCTATTCTACTACTTAATCTCAACCGCTTCTTTTTTTCACCTTCTGCCAAGCCGAAAGGACGGTTAGAGTGCCAATTACAAGTATGAAAAGAATAAAACCAGTTGTTAGCGATTCTGGCTCGTATTTGAAAACTGTTGTGTTTCTACCCTTGGGCACCTTAACCGCGCGGAAGAGATAATTTGCCCTTTGTATGTTTAGTTGCTCTTTGCCACCATTTAGATATGCTTTCCAGCCTGGGTAGAAAGAGTCGGTAAGAACTAAATAAGCAGGTTCAGATAAGTCTGTTTCAATCTCGACTTGGTTAGAATTTGGTCTCGTCAAGCGAGCCGGGACGATCTTTGCTTTGCTTTCTGATTGCGTAGCACCATTTGTCTGGTTTTGCCCTTCTATGACTGCCGTGGTAAGCGGTTCGAAAGTTTCGGATGTAATCAGTTTTCTCGACTGGGCTTGGTTTTGAGCGAAAACAACTTGGTCGCTCAAAATCGTGTAAGCTTCCGGCAGAGCGTGGGTGTTCTCGTAAATTCTACTGCCGTCTGGCAGTTCTTCTATCAGGTTGAAGTGGCGCTTGTTTTGGAGATTTTGCGGTGATTCCAGAGCGGTTGGGTTGATGGTTGCTACTATGGCGTTGTTCTTGATTGCTCCGAAGGCTGCGGTAAGCGGCCACAACGGTTGATTTGACCAGAGGTTGTTGACTCTTATTGCTAGTTTAAGTGGCTGGTCAGCGTTGTTTTTTGGAATCGCCCAACGACCGATTTGAGAAACTTCTGGGATGCTGGTGTCACCATTGTCCATGGCAAATTCATCGCTAGACCAGACCTCATCATCGTTTTCATTGAGTGTGGCAAATTGAATCTTTTGGCTCTTGGCCATGTTCGATGCTCCGCGCCAAGATAGAAGGCAAAAGGCCTGCCTTAAGTTGCGGTCATAGTTAATGGAGGTGCCTGCTATTGCAAAATCTTGTTGAAAAGCAGCTAGCGGCTGAAGTTGATTTACCAGCTCGGCTCTTAGCTCGCTGCCGTTAAATACAGGAGACCTGCTGGTTAAATATTTGACGCTTGCAAGGTCTACTGCGTTTGTCAGAGAATCCTCATAGCGGTAGTGGGTTGCGAAGTAGCGCCGCCCACCGCAAAGGCTTTGAAAGTCTAGGTATCGTGGTGGATATAACCCGTTGAAATGTCTAAAGTCAGATAGGTCCCAAACAAGGTTGATGTTAGGAATTATGAAATGTCTGCCCATTGCCAATGAGCGGCCTGGATGCTCTTGGAGCCAGGGAACCGGACCGGTAGGTCGATAGGCAAAGCTGTCATGGACTGGCAATGACAATCTTGAAACAGTCAGCTGGCTTAGCAGAGCTGTGACCATAACAATATCTACTGCCAGCGATGATTTCTTTCGTATTCTGCTCAGGGCAAAAAGAAGACAGCTAGCCAATGTGATGGCGCAATCTCTTTTCCAGGCGCTCCAAACTAGGGTGTATTTGTCGACCTCCCAGTCGAGGGACGAGAGGGGAACCTGCATGTAGCTTAGTATTGGTGGAACTGCAGCTAGGGCTAGGCATGTTGTCGAGAACAACAGTACCGGGGTTTTTCCTTGGCTAGATGCTAGCTTCTGCCAGCCTTCTGCCATGAGGCAGGCTAGAAGTAGCATGCAAACGGGCAATAAATAAATTGGTTCAAGCATGTTAAATGGCTTGTGTCTGAAAAGCTCTGCCAGTGGGCCAACTAGTGACTCTGTGCCAATTGTCAGCACCGCGCAAATCAGTAGGGCAATAATTTCTCTTCTAGGTTTGTAAAAGGCTAAGATGCTAGCTGGTATGCAGAAAATAGAAAGAAATGGGCTAGCTCCACTCATTGCTGGATGAATTAAGGTGAGTAGTAGCGCAGCCAGTGATACTGTTGGCGGTGTGCATTCTTCAAATTTATAGCAGTCTGAATTGCGCATGAACTCGGCAAAGGGTAGCAAGACGGGGGCCGCCACACAAAAAACGCATATTCCAACAAGAAGCAGCCAGGAGGCAGAGGCCATCGCTGTCTTCCCTCGTTCAATTATGGTCGCGCTCGTACTTTCCAAGCTTCTTTGCAAAGTAACCATGAGGCAACCCAGCATAATTAAGTTGAACGAGCACTCTGGGTGAATGGTGGCGCAAATAAGGCCACAGCTGGTGGCTAAAATCACTAAATGCTTCAGTGATGGTTGCCTGCCGCAAGACATAAAAAGCAATAAGATCCATGGAAAACTCCAGTTTTCTTTGGTCAGTTCTACTTCTCGAAGAATGTGCGGGCAAAGCGCGTAGGTCAATCCTGCAACAGTGGCAAATTTTGATTGAACTTTAAAACTCCGGGTTAAGAAGAAGGTGCCCATTGCCGCAACGATTAGCCGAGCTATGATGCCCAGGTTGTAGAGATATTCAGACGAGCTGGGGAAGAGAAAGTGGTGCCAGCTGAATACGCCGCTTTCTATATTCGCCATTATTGGATGTCCACAAGCATTGTTAGGATTCCAAAGTGGAATCTGTCCTTGCTTCCATATTCGCTCCACGGAAATGGCGGTGGGCATCTGGAAGAAATAGATGCACGGATCTATCGGCGAGCTAATATTTACTGCTTTTACTTGCGGGTAATAGAGTGAATCCATCGAAGACGTGGCAAATGTCTTTGATACTGGTTTACCAAAGAAAATCGTTTTAGCGAAGACTGAAACGATCACTATGGTTATGACCGCAAGACAGATTGCCGTTGAGCGTTTCTGAGAGAAGTCAGTCATCAACTCACTAATTTAAAATTGACACGCTAGATGCCTTTGTTAGCTTGGCTGCGTATCTCGCCGCGAAATACTGCTAATTCAAAATACTTGCCATACGGCACTTTCTTATAGCTGGTTTCATGGGCAACTTGATCTAGTAGGAGACGATGATCGTTTTCTGCGCGCAAAAAGTCACCGCGTTCAAATAGCTGGACTAGCCACCCGGGGCCAGATTTGCATTTGAGTGTATCAATAGTGAGTAGTTTTACGGTACGGTCAGTAGGAATCTCGGAGAGAATGTTGATGAAATCAGCATCTGTTAAGTGGTGTACTACTCCAATCATCAACACATGCACAACATTGTCGAGGTTGTGACTAATTTCTGTCAGGCTTGACGCTTTTAAAAATGTATGGAGTGGATTGTTTTGCGCTGCTCTGGCAAGCATACTTTCGTTGCAATCGATTCCGAGATATCGGTCTGGATCGCAGAGCCCGCTATAGGTGCCGCTTCCACAACCGTAGTCAAGAATGCGATAGTCGCCGCTATTGGCTAGATTTAGTTCTGCTAGTTCCTTTTCCACTTCGGCCCGTAAGAGTGTCGGTTGGCTTAGTGCCTTCTGCTGCAATTCAAACATGATTGGGAATTGCAAGACTGCATTCGACAAACTCAGACAAACTGTTCTAACTAGAGAGAAGAGGAAATTCCCTTGCTGTCTTTCTTCCGCTGTTTTTGTTTTGAATTCGACACTTGTTGTCTTCTCGGTCTTGCTAGCGATGCGTTCGAGAGTTTGCATATAGTATCCTTACCCGAGCCATGGACTTGAGAGTATCAGTCAATTGCTGGTCAAGTCAAGACCGAGTAAAGGGAATTTCTATGACTCTTATCTGTTGCTGCCAACGGCAGCCGGTAAAGGGTTCTGCCAAAATGTCGTAAGTGGCAAGCGCTGGAGAATAGAGGGCCACAATGGCGATGAGAAGAGTTTTACTAACAGCCCATAAGTTTTTCCCTGAGCATAGAGCTGGCACTGAAGTGCTCACCTTGAAGATTGCCCAAGAGTTGCAAAAACGCTGCTACGAAGTCAAAGTTGTGGCTGCCAATCCGCCAGACCTTGATGCTCGGAGAAGCAGTGACGTAGGCGGTGGTCAGCCTAGCAAGGGCGTTAAGCTAAGTAGCGACTTTGAGTTTGAAGGTGTTCCTGTTCATATTATTGAAGAGGCCCTACGTCTAAAAGAATTCCAATTTAGCTTCGAATATTATCATCCTCACATAAAGGCTCATTTCGCTGAGATTTTGAGGGAGTTCAAACCCGATATAGTCCAGCTTGTGCATGCGCAGAACCTCTCAGCGTCAGTGATCGAGGCTTGCCATGAGTATTCCGCCCCTGTGGTATTCTACTCAACCGATTTCTGGTTTGTTTGCCCAATTGTTCAGCTCAAGCGACCCGATGGCGCGGTGTGTCGAGGCCCTGGGCCACTGGCTCTAAAGTGTCTTGATTGCTACACGCCTAAACTCTTGCCACCAGATCAAGAAATTGTAGAAGCAGTAGCTGGTAAGTACCCTGCTATTGGTACTGCTATAGACGGTTTAGCTGGTCCTTCTAGGGGCGTAGCCACATCTGTACTCAGCAATTTATATAGAACAGCTAAAGCTCCAGCGGCTATTCAAGCCACTTTGGCTCGACCTAAGCTTTTGAAGAATAGTGTCAATTCACTAGCTAAGATATTGGTTCCTACTAGGCTGATGCGTGATATATTCGTCGAGAACGGCATTGATAGTCAGCTGATTAAGCATGTGCCTTTTGGTATCGATACTTCTAAGCTCAATGAGCACCAGAGCAAGAATCCTAGCGAAAAGGTAAGAATTGGCTATATTGGCACTTTCTTTGAGCATAAGGGTGTCGATCTGCTTATTCGAGCTTTTCTGGCATTGCCTGAGAACCTGGCCGCAGAAGCTCAACTCAAGCTCTATGGTGACGCAAATCAGTTTCCTGAGTATGTTAGTGCCCTCAAAAAATTGGTTGCTGATTCTCCAGAACGCTGCAAGAGCGTTAGTTTCCTTGGCACTTTCCCTAATGATCAACTGGGCTTGGTATTAGAAGAGATTGACGTTCTGGTGGTGCCCTCACGCTGGTACGAGAATACTCCACTGGTGATGCAATCAGCCTTAGCGACCCTTACCCCTCTGATTGTTACTGACTTAGGTGGTATGTCTGAGCTTGTCAAACATGGCGAAAATGGTTTATTGTTCAAACTTAATGATTACCGCTCATTGCAGCAACAAATAACAGCAGTGCTGGAAGACAGGGCTTTGTTGCCTAGGCTAGCCAGTAACATCAAGCCAGAGCGGACAGTCAGTCAGATGGTTGATGATATAGAATCTGTCTATGAAGAACTGCTCACTGTGCGGCCTAGGTAAATGAAAGCTTTAGTTACTGGCGGAAATGGATTTATAGGTGCCCACTTAGTTGACCTGCTTAGAGCAGAAGGTCATGAGGTCAGGGTCTTTGACCGTTACCCCAATCGTTTTCGGCCAGAGCGCCCAGACGTCGAATATTTTGTCGGTGAGCTAGGCAATCATCATGAAGTAGAAGAAGCTGTGCACGGCATAGACTGGGTCTTCCATCTTGCCTATAACACTTTACCGCAGACTTCAAATGATGACCCTATTCATGATGTTACATCTAACGTAGTAGCTACAATTCAGCTTCTAAACGAGTGCCTGAAAGAGAAAGTACGAAAATTCGTGTTTGTTTCTTCTGGTGGCACTGTATATGGTGTGCCCCAAGCTGATTTGATCTCAGAAGAACACACCAATGATCCTATTTGTTCGTATGGCATTACTAAGCTAGCTATAGAGAAGTACCTCCATCTCTTTCAGCGTATTCATGGCCTTGAGTATGTTGTCGCTCGGTTTTCTAACCCTTATGGCGAACTACAAAACCCCAATGCCAAGCAAGGGGCGATTGGAGTATTTTTAGGACACGTTGCTCGAGAGCAGCCAATTGCCATCTGGGGCGATGGTGAAGTCGTTAGAGATTATCTTTACATCACAGACGCCGTGCGCGCTCTTTTGTGCGCAGCGCAGTACGAACCTAAGGACAATTCATCTCCGCGCATTTTCAATATTGCTTCCGGAGAGGGGCATTCTCTTAACCAGATTGTTGAGACTATCAAGACTGTCGTTGGCCCCCATGTTACCGTTGACTACACGGAGTCGCGCTCAGTTGACGTACCAATTAACGTTCTAGACATAAGCAGAGCCAAGGCTCATTTGAACTGGCAACCTGAAGTTCCTCTCACAAAAGGCGTCGAATTAAGCTGGAATTGGATTAAATCCCTCCAATTAGCCAAGTCCTAAATTCGCCTACATTAGAATTGCCAAGTTGACCAAGCGTCGACTCTGTTGGACAATTGCCTAGTGTTGGCAATTGCCAAGGATATATCAACTGCACGGCAGCGCTGAGGAATTTTGATAGAGCTTTCAGTAGTAGTAGCTGTATATAACGAAGACCCCCGCAACCTGGTCAATGTGATTGAGCGCCTTGAGAAGATAATCACACCTACAGGTACCAGTTATGAAATCGTATTCGTTAATGATGGTTCGAGACCAGCAGCAACCATGGCATTGCGTCAACTTGCAGCTGACCACGATCACGTCAAGCTAGTAGAGCTTTCAAGAAACTTTGGACAGCAAGCAGCGATTACTTGTGGCCTTGACCATTCTGAGGGCTTGGCTGTAATTAACATAGATTCAGATTTACAGGACCCACCTGAGCTTATTCCAGAGATGCTACAGCGATGGAAGGAGGGCTACGACGTTGTCTTCGCTCAAAGACAAGCTCGTCGTGACCGCTTCCTCAAGCGTGCATCTGCATTTGTCTTTTACCGAGTGCTCGGCTCCATTTCGTCTGTTCAGATACCTTTCGATTCGGGTGACTATCGCTTAATGGATAGAAAGGTGGTTGATGCGCTGGCAGCGCTACCTGAGAAGACAAGATTTCTTCGCGGCATGATTCCTTGGTTGGGCTTTAGTCAGATTGGTATCTCTATAGATCGTGGTGCTCGTGAAGTAGGCGAAAGCACTTATACCCTGAAGAAGCTCTTGAGTCTGGCTATGGACGGCATACTTGCTTTCAGTATCATGCCCCTTTATGCCATTGCTGTGGTTGGTGCTATTGTCGCTGGCTTTTCACTTCTAGCCCTGGTTGCAAGTCTCGTTTTTGCTTCTGGTGCGGCCTATTGGCCGATGATTGTAATTTCAAGCCTTGGTGTTTTTGCAGGTTTGCAGATAATCTGCACTGGCGTTGTCGCTGTTTACTTATCTAGTGTCTTGAATGAAAGTCGAGCAAGACCAACTTATGTGGTTGGTGCAAAATTAGGTGCCGGTTTCGCAACAGCGGATAAGCCCACTACAGCAAGTGTAGCCGTTGGATCTCGGCGCTAATAATCTTGGCAAGTTTTTTGCTGCCATCTGAGCGAAGGTGCACTGTATCGCTAAAGTCGGATGGCACAAATCTTTCATCGGCCATGAGATTTAGAAACTTGGTCGATGATGATATTGCTATTTCATTCACGGCTTTCATATGCTCCGCCAGAAAGGCCGGTGGTAGTAGGTTTCTGTTGCGCGCAGTTATGGGCATTGTCACAACGAGCAAGGGTATTTTTTCTTCATTGCAAAATTGCGTGAAGCTCCGAAGCGATTCCATCTCTAGCTTCCAGCGGTCGGAATCAATAGGTAGATATCTGCCTCTGTAATCGTTGTCGAATTTCACCAGCTTGTCCTCTGATGCCAAATCATCGGTCAGTACAAGCGGTTTGGTCGACTGGGTAGCTTTTTCGTCTGCCTTTGGCGCCTCTAGCTTGGAGGGTTCTGTTTGTTTTTGAGCTGGATTTTCTAGTCTCTTAGTTGCCGAAAATAGGCTTTCTGAGCGACTAAAGTTTTCACAGGCCATTTTGATTAAAAGGTCTCGATATTCTACTCTTTGCGAATAGTATGGCCAAATCTTGCATATTAAGATGTCTAGATTTTCTTGGATTGATTTGCTGGTGTTCCAATATGTTGCGGCTTGGCGAGTCATTAGGATCTGAGCCAGTCTTGATCTGTGGTATGCCGCTGTATAGTGATCGAGAAAGTCTCGTGGCGCTATTGCCAAAATCATTAGTGAAGGTTTGCCGTGAAGCCTCACTGCTTCCTTTGCAACCAATAAGTCTTCTGATATTAATGCTGCGACGTTGGACAAATTGACAGTGCGTGTAGTTTGCCCAGAACTTTCGCTAATTTGCTGATCAAGGCACTTATATTTTGAATACTCTGTGGCTTGCTGAGAGAATGGGTCGGGAGCTCCATACATTTCATAGTCAGCCATGTTGGCTGCTGCAATTCCCAGCGACGAGCTTATAAATACAATTGATTTCTCTGACAGGGCCTTATTGTTTTGTCTTTCAGTGTGCCCACTATTCCACGAATCGAGTTTGCGCAGCACAATCAGCCTATCGGCTGGTCCTAAGATGTCAGTTTTTATTGGTGTGAACTCAACTGCGGCCCAGCTTATGACATTAAACAGTGCGATGCACGGCAAAACTAATAGGGTAGTGCTGTTCAGACAGCGAATCAACTAAATTTTCCTCCGAAAAATTGAGTTAGTATCAATTATCTGACTTATTTCCTTTGCCAATTTGATTCCACCGCATGATCGTAGGTGAACAGTATCCATGTAGTCGTTGATTGTAAATTGCTCGCTTTCGAAGAGATCTAGAAAGACTATTCTCTTATTTGTACTTTGATCACTCTTAGCTAGATCGGCCAGCATATTTCTGTGTTTGCTTACAAAGTGTTCTGGCAGGAGATCTCTATTGCTTTTGCTTAGAGGCATGGCCACCAGTAAGAGCGGTGTCTTTTCTGAATTACAAAATTCAATAATTTGCTCAAGAGCTGTACTCTCTACTTTCCAGCGCTTCCAGTCGATTGGTAAATACCTAATTTTGTAGTTAGCAGTATAAAATTCCATCATTTCAGGCGAGCCTGGCTCATCTCTAATTGATTCGAGTGAGCCGCCTGTTGGTGGCAATTTTTCACGATAAGGCTTGTGCGAAATAAAAGCTATTGTCTGTTTTAGACGTGCTGTTAGAAGCTTTGTGATGGCATCTCGTTGAACAAACAGAGGTAGAAATCTGCTCGCAAGTGTTTCAAGATTAGCTGTTGGTGTTTCAGAAGCATTCCATAGTGATTCAGAAATGCGTACAAGCAGTGCTTTGGCGAGTTTTGATTCGCCCACTTTATTGGTTTGATGATCAAGAAAGTCTCGTGGACCAGTGAGTAGAATAACTAATTTGGGTTTGATGCCGGCTTTGAAAGCGCCTTTAAGTAAGAGTAAGTCTTCTGAGGTCATGCCGCCTTGGTTGGAGAGATTCAGAGTTCTTACCGGTGACCCGGCTTGGGTGCTTAGTAGTTGGTCAAGATAGCGATAAGACGAGTAGTGTAGAAACTTGTCGGCGCCGGGCTTGGGTTCGCCGAAGGTTTTGAAATCTGCTAAGGCAGCGGGGAATATGCCCAGCGATGAACCCAGCATGAGAATGGTGCCCTTATTGTCTTTGGGAAACTCATCGATTTTATCCAATACATCAAGACGGTCAGACTGACTGGATATTTCAAAACCCAGAGGTGTGAACTCTAAAACATAAGAGCTTGCCAGAGCCAGAATGACAGTGTTTAAGACCAGCCAGAATGATGTGCTCTTATGGTAGCTCGTCATAGTATCTGAGGCTTCCTGGTTTAGCTCTCAATTATTTCGAAAAGCTGAGCTTTCCTTTCATCTAAGATTTGCTTAGTCACAGCCCCGATGGTTAGTCTTAGCACTGGCTCTGTTTGTGAGCCCCTGGCTGAAAACCACCATTCATCGAAATTGACGGAGAGGCCGTCGATATGTTCTTTGGTGCCGCCGGCGATACCTATTTCAAGCTTGCCTAAGGTATCTTGAATGTTGTTTACTCGCAGGTTAATTTCACCAGAGCTGGCATAGACCATCAATGGTTCTATCAGCTTAGAAAGGCTAGCGGTACCCCGGGCGACTACGTTGACTGCTTCGAGCATGGTGCGCAACGCATTGTCAGTGGCATACATGTCGGCGTAATAGTAGTGACCAGAAAGTTCACCAGCAAACAGAGCGCGATGATCTTTCATGCTGTTCATCATAAACTGAGTACCAACGCCTGTGCGAATTGGAGTGCCACCTTGCGAAACAATATATTCTGGCACCGCCCTGCTTGCGCGCAAATCGTAAACAATTTTTCCGCCACCATGACGACGAACAAGTTCAGCTCCAATTAGGCCAATCATCAGGCCTGTGTCGACTTGCACGCCGTATTCATCTACAAATACTGCGCGATCGGCGTCACCATCAAACGACACACCAAAATCGCATTTCTCATCAACCACTAGTTTGCTCAGCTCAGTTAGTGAGCCTTCATCGAGTGGGTTCGGCGTGCGTTTAGGGAAGGTGCCATCGGGGGTAGAATTGAGCAGAATAAACTCGATCAAATGCTTGGCTGTTTTGGCTAGCTCTTCTAGTTCAGGACCGGCAGCCCCATGACCAGCATCGAGAGCAATTTTTAGGCGACGTTCTGGCCGCACATGCCGCAGTAGGAAACTGACATATTCGGGAATGATATCAACGGTTGTAAGTTTGCCTGTCTTGCTATTGCCCAAACCAGAGCAAGCGCCGCCTTCTACCTTTGTACGAATTTCACCGAGACCATTGTTTGCACCTAGCGGTTTTGCTTGGCTGGCGTAGAGCTTGAGACCGTTGTACTGCTTACCCATATGGCTTGCCGTCACGACAGCGCCGCCGTCAAACCCTGCTTGAGCGGCATACCAGACAGCCATCGGAGTAGATGAGATACCGATATCTAGTACATCGTTGCCGGTATTGAGTACTCCTTCTATAAAGGCTGCTTTCAAAGCTGGTGAAGAGCTTCGTGCGTCTGAGCCAATTAATACTCTTCCGCCACCCTGTGGCTTGAGGTAGTGCCCGTATGCAAATCCAACATTCTTGGCAAAAGGTTCGTCTAAGCCTTTTCCGTATATGCCGCGAATATCGTATGCGCCGAAAAGTTTATGCTGATCAGTCATCGAAATTGTCTTTATGCCTAGGTTTCAATCAGCCAACTATCATACGCTATAGCGGCCTTTAGGGCGTGAGACTTACATTACATCGGCAAAAGATTTTTTTGTTGCTTCGAAGAAGTTAAAGCCAATAATGCAAACTATCACTGCCATAGCTGTGTATACGCCATAGTGCTGCCAGTCAGGCGCTAGGCCCTCAAGCACTACTCGGCGGTAGTCCATTACTATTCCTGCCATTGGGTTAAGCCAAAGAATAAATTGAATTTTTTCTGGCAGGGCTGTGGCAGGATAGACAATTGGTGTGCCGTACATCCATGCTGAAAGCCCCAGTGCCATTAAATGTCTTATATCTCTTATGTATACGCTAAGGCTGGCAACAAACCAAGAAATGCCAGCGGTTAAGAGTATTTGAGAAATAATTATCAAGGGCAAGTATAAAAGCGATGCCGACAAGCCGTGGTTATAGAGAAGAACGCCAGCAAGCAATATGATAAATGCTATAGCTTCTGTTACCAATGCTGAGAGAACCGTAACCACAGGTAGTATTTGCAGGGGGAAGACTACCCTTTTGACCAGGTTAGGATGTTCAAGAATAACAGTAGAAGAACGGGCCAGGGCTTCAGCAAACGCCCCCCAGGGTAGAAGACCCGCCATCAAGTAAAGTGCAAAATTGCTTGTGCTGCCGCTTGTGCCAAATTTGACTTTCAAGACCACAGAAAACAAGAAGGTATATAAGAGCAAGTGGCCAACGGGGTTGATCAATGGCCAGAGCAAGCCAAGCAGAGAGCCTTTATAGCGTCCTAAGCAGTCGCGCTTAACCATTAGGCCAAGTAGGTGGCGTTGCTGCCATAGCTCAACAAGCCCGGTTGGTGGAGGCGATGCCGACTGCGTTGGCGCGCTATTAACTGTAGACGAGGTCATTTAAGCTCTTTCTCAGCAAAGAAAAACTAATTTTGGCCGATATCGCTTTCTGCTGCATTAGTTTTTAGTCAATTGGGTTTGCTACTTGGCCGTGCGCGCTTTTTCTACCAAAGGCTTCAACTGTTCTTTCGTTGCTTCGCTTGCCTTTTCTGCATCTCTTAAGGTCTGAATATTGGTTACTGTCAAACTTACTATCTGCGCCTTTGTCGTATCTTTAAAATTTAGTTCGCCAGTATAGTCATTTCCGTAGTAGTAGACATCAGAAGTGGCTTTCTCTTCTACCCGAGATTGTTCTGGCGCGCCAGTAGGTAGAAGTTTTCGTAGTTCAATTATGGCAGGCTCTTTGGTCGCTGGGGTTTCTGCAAAGACTTCGCTGATTTGAAAGACCGTGCCGTCTTTACATTGCACCATGTATTGACCGCCAGCGGTTGTTTTGGGGCGGCTCAAATATTGACTTTTGCCACCAGCGCTTGCCTGGGCTGAAGGGTCGCGAACAAATGTGACCATTGCTTCTTTCAGCGTCGATTCTGGTATTCCCAGAGTAATCTTCTCTAGTGCTATGGTGCCCTGAGGTGTTACTTCATTGTTTTCGCCTTGGGTGCAGCCGGTCATGATTGCTGTTGCAAAAACTATAAGTAAACCCTTTTCAAATTCTTTGCTAAAACGCACTAGTTAACCTTTGCTGTCTGTTCCGCTGATTTCAGCGGTTAGTTTTCCCATGATCTCTTTCGCTTTTGAGAGTAACCGATCTTTTCGCTCGGGTGCTACTTCTGTGAGATATGTGTCAATTGCTGTAAGTGGGTTGAGAACGGCACTTTCAGTCAATTGTGGTAAGCGTGCCCGTTGGTGTGACGGCACAATTTCAGCACTAAATTTTACTGACAATGCCGATTCTGCCAGTTGTTTCAGGGCATCTTCGTCAACTTGATTGAGATTCTCTTGGCCAATTTTGTAGCGTATGCGCAGCACGCAGCCTGGCACAATAACCTTGTTGATTTTCTTTGTGAGCAACTCTAAAGGGTTTTCGCAATCGGTTAAATCGGCTTCTACTGTTATGAATGGCCGAGGGTTGATAGAAATGAAGTTGAATTCGGTCTTGGCACTATTGCTGGTTCTATCTATTTTTACGTGGACAAAGCCTTTGTCTTCTTTCTCTTCACCAAAGTCGACTCGCTCTAGCGATCCGGCATAGACTATTGCTGGGTTTTCTTGGCGCAGTACCTGATGCTTATGAATATGACCGAGAGCGACATAGTCGACTCTCTCGTTGACGAACATTTCAGTTGGGAAGGTTAGGGTGTAACCAACAAGAAGCTCTTCTTCAATGCCTGCTAGAGCAGTGTCTGTGCTCATATGGGCTGTAACAACTGTTGGTATTGTGGGGTCTAGTTTGAGATAAAAACCACGTAGCAGGTCGCGAATGTGCTCTTTCAACACTTTGTCTATTTCAACTGCTGACAAATCTTTGTATTTGTCCAATGTCATAAGCTGGTGACGAGTTATGTGCGGTAAGCCGACCAATTGAAGTGCACCACTTTTGGTATTAATCACAGTAGAGATTGGTCTATCTACCATTAACACGCCTGGTACTTCAAGGCTCTGAAATACAGACATGGCATGGCTTTGAGAGGCACGCAGCACTTGGTCGTGGTTGCCAACGACTAGAATGCTAGTGATACCAGCATCGCTGAGTCGCTTCAGTTGACCAGCAAACATTTTTTGATAAATCGGCTCTGGTGAGGCATTGCGATAGGCATCGCCAGAAAATAGAAAAATGTCGCACTGCTGTTCAATAGAGTAGTCAACCACTTTGGTTAGGGCCGCGACAAAATCTTCAAAGCGAACATTGAGGCCGGTTTCGGGGTTAAGTCGGCCATGGCTCTCGCCGGAGCCAAAGTGGATGTCAGAGACGTGTATTAGATTGATAGTCATAGATGTCATTGTACGGGGGAGGGCAAGTTTTTTGTCAAATTCTTCGCCAAGCCGCTTGGTAAGTCGTTTTCTGGGCTTTCTTCCGGATAAAGGTGCTTATCAGTGGCTCGGTAGGGCACAATGTCGCCAGGCAAGAACGCAAGCTGCCGGTCGTCTAAGACGGAGGCAAAGCAACCCTTAGGGTTGCTTTGCCTATTCATCCATGGACTAGCTATCCTGAGCCCTATAATCCAAATACCACACAAGGCTTCCAAGGCAGCTGTCAAAGACCAAAACTATAAAACCCCCGGCTTGCGCCAGGGGGATACGTTACTATCTTACCCAAATACCTTCAATTTGCAAGCGCATTAATGCTATTTTTACATTATGAATCAATCTCCCTGTGCTTTCTCCTACCAGCAGACCCATATCGATGCACTAGAAATCACACTTTCGCCTGGTCGACTGCATCTTTATCGAAAACATGCGTTCGAAAACGATACCGAAGCCCTTAAGCTCTACTGCTGGAATACAACCTTGAGCCAAGCACTGTATTGGCCTCTTCATATGTTTGAAGTGGCACTTAGAAACGCTATGGCTGACAGAATATTTGAAAACTATGGCGCTGATTGGTTTGACAAAGTCGAGACCTTTAGGCTTGGCCAAAGCGCGAACGACGAAGTCGAACATATCGTCAAGGCGAAGCGTAAGTTAAGCCAAGAAGGCCTTTCTTTCGGTCACGACAATATGGTTGCTGCAATCAGTATGGGCTTCTGGGAAAGCCTGCTCAGAATTGAATACGAAGAAAAACTCTGGAAACCTTTATTCACTCAAATTTTTCCTATTGATCGAAGTGAAGCTTTCAGAAAAGTGAACCAGATTAAGCGTCTGCGCAACAACGTTGCTCACCATGAGCCTGTTTTTGTTTTTCTTCAAAAGGGCGATAAACGACTGCTATATAGAGACTACAAGATGATTCTCAAACTTACTCGCTGGCTCAGTGACGAGACTGCCGCATGGGTTGAGTTTCACAGCAGTTCTGATTTTTTCAAGACTTGGAACGGAGCACCAGATTGTATCAACATGCCTAAAATCACAGTAGCAACAACAGAACAACAAAGCTGTTCTCGCTTTTGGCAATTCTTAGCTTAAGAAATCAGGCACTTTGCTCGATAATCAGTACGAGCGAAAGAAGAAAGATAAGTCCTCTGCGTGTTCATGCTGCCAGTTCATGTACTGTAGTGAAGCTCATGATAGATTTATTCTGCTTAATTAAAAGCGGTAAATATAGTGCTCCCACTGACAATGCAAAAAGCTTTTTTAGCTCAGCTTGGCCGATTTAGTCGTTCCAGCCGATTCTGTATATCGTTGCTGCTTTGCCTTGGCAGCCTTGCCGGCTTCACTGCTCTCCCTGCTCATTGTCAGGAGACTGCTGCAATTTCGCAATGTCTTAAGAGCAGCAAGTATGTCTCGCAAGCAGCTACCGCCCAGTTCAAGATTGATGGCGGCTGCTTAGAGCTTAGTCTCTATCAAGATCCTAGAGCACACATCAAAGATCTCAAAATCAATTCTATTTTGCTCAGTAAAGAGCTAAACGATGCTTTCCCTGATGCTTTTGAGACCTATGTTTTTGCCTATTTTCCGGTAGTGTCCCAGAATTGCTACACCCAGGTTGTTGTTGCAAAGAGAGACTTGCTTCTTTTTGCCAGTGGCAAGCTGACTAAAAGTGAAATTCTTTCTCGCGTTACCTTAGAGCCATTCTTGGCCAATAGTCTGAAAAATCGTTATCAGGGCTTAAGTTACGGCGAAATTCTTAATTACTCAGACAATGAGAACAGTAAAGAAATCAAGCAGCGAATTCTTTCTCTTAAATCAAGTGGTTATGATGTAGCTGCTGCCGAAAGGCAATTTCTCAAGATGGAAGACCTGGCGCGCAACAAAGACGAAGCAGCATTTGAAGAGGCAAAAGTCTCATTGGCAAAATGCTTAAGTGATGCCCCTGGAAAAATCAGACTTGCAAACGAGGGGACTCTGTGGCCAAGGTAAAGTACACCCACACGTTAGAGCGTGGGGACCAAGTTGAAGTAAATGTCGAATCGCTGGCCAATGGTGGCGATGGAGTAGCAAAAATAGATTCTATTCCGGTGTTCATTGAGCGAGCCGCTCAAGGAGACCGCTTGGCTGTGCATTTGTTTGATGTGCGCAAAGACTTCGCTCGTGGTGCCATAGAAGAAATAGTCAAGCCATCGGCTGAACGTGTTGATGCTCCATGCTTTCACTATGAACGCTGTGGTGGCTGTCAGTGGCAGCATATTGATTATGCTCATCAGCTTAAGCATAAAGAGCAATTAGTCGTTGATGCCCTCGGTCATATTGGTGGCTTTGCCAATGCCAAGGAGTTAGTTCTGCCAATTGTCGGTTGCGATGACCCTTTTCACTACCGCAATAAAGTGCAGTTTCCCGTTAAATATAAGAACACTCAAGTATTGGCCGGCTACTATGAGCGCGGCAGTCATGACTTGGTCAATATAGATTCGTGTCCAATTCAGCCCAGCATCATGGATGAGCTGCTGAAGACAACAAAAATGTTGTTCAAAAAATATCGCATTTCAATTTACGATGAAGAGCGTCACCGGGGCATGGTGCGACATCTCAATTTTCGCATGAGCTTTGCTAGCGGCAAAATTCTTGTCACTATAGTGGTTAATCACGCCCCAATCAAAATCAAAGAATTCAACAACATTGATTATCTCCATGCCTTCACCACTTTAGGTGAAGAGCTGGCTCACCTTCATCCTGAAGTAGAGTCAGTTGTAGTCAACTTCAATCAAGATAAAGGCAATCGCATTCTCGGTGAACACACAATCACCTTACTTGGTGATGGTTATATCGAAGAGCGCCTTGCTACAACTCGTGCTGATTTTCCGCAAAAATTGCAAGAAGGGCTTAGATTCAGGCTCTCATCTAAGAGTTTCTTCCAGGTAAACAGCCTTCAAGCTGTTAAATTGCTTGAGTTTATCGGTGCTGCTGCCAAGGAAAACTTGGCTGGCATTGAAAAGCCAGTTGTAGTTGATGCCTATGCTGGGGTTGGCACAATCGCTATGTGGCTCAGTGCTCTGGCCGATGAAGTAATTGCCATTGAAGAAGTAGGCGATGCCATCACTGATGGCGAAGAGAACGCCAATCTCAATAATCTGACCAATGTCAGCTTTGTTGAAGGCAGAGTTGAGCAGGCTCTAGCTGTTCTGATGGTAGAGAAGAAGCGTGAGAACAAGAATATTGACCTGATAGTGCTCGACCCACCTCGCAAAGGCATAGACCCTAATATTTTGTCTTTGATCAAAGAGCGCGGGCCGAAGCACATCATTTATGTCAGCTGTAACCCAGCTACCCTGGCGCGTGACCTGAAAATTCTCTCTCAAACTGCTGAAAATGGAGAGAACAGCTCCATCGGCGGGTATAAAATTAAGCGAGTACAGCCTGTGGATCTGTTCCCTCAGACTTATCATGTTGAATCGGTGGCGCTGCTAGAGAGGTTATAGATGGTTCTTTCAGGTATTTGGCGGAGAAACGAGAATTCGAAGGAACCGCTGCCTGACAACTTGAGCGTTTCTCACGACAAAGCCGTGCCGCCCAATGCCGTTCAAGAGTTGTGTGCCTCAGTGGGTTGGAGTCGCCGTGAGCCAGACCTGATTGTGCGCGCCCTAGAGAACTCACTTGCGGTGGTCTCTATTTGGGATAAAGACGAACTGGTGGGCTTTGCCAGAGCCACTGGTGACAAAGTCTTCAATGCTACTGTCTGGGACATGGTTGTCAGGCCTGATTACCAGCGCTTAGGTGTTGGTCGTCTGGTTATGTGTGAGCTTTTGAAAGAACTTGATGAGTATTCCATACCACTTGTTACTCTCTACGCCGACCCTGGTACCGATGGCTTTTATAAGCGCTTTGGCTTCCTTGCTGACCCATCTGGGGTGCGAGGAATGTTTAGAGAGAAGAACGATTATTAGGCCTTGGCTACTGGAACTCTTCTCTCTATATTAGGAAATTGATATTTCGGAAGGTTTCTAATTGGCCCCTGCAACGTTGGCAAGGTTGCTCGACCGTGCTAATCTAGCCTACCGTATATATGTTGTAGGCAACGCGTAAGAGCGCTTGGAGATGTCATGAAGGTAATTTTGCACCACTCTGTTGAAAAGCTTGGACAGGCTGGAGACATTGTTGAGGCCGCCCCCGGTTATTTCCGTAACTTCCTACAACCGCGTGGTTTGGGTGTTGAAGCGACCAGAGGCACACTAAAGAAGCGTGAAGAAGACTTGGCTGGCGTAAAGAAGAAAGCTCAGCAAATGCACCAAGCTGCTGTTGAGAAAGCCGAGAAAATCACAAATCTAGGTGCTATCCATTATGTTGCTAAGGTTGGCGAAAGCGGCAAACTTTACGGCAAAATCACCAACAAAGAAATTGCAGACTTGATCGAAAAAGAAGTTGGTTTTGCTATCGATAAGCGTCTTGTCAAAACAGAAAACGAAATTCACGCCCTTGGCGTATACGAAGTAACTGTCAAATTGGCTAACGAAGTACAGACTAAGTTAAATCTTGAGATTCTTCGCGAAGGCGCTACACCTACTACAGGTAAAGGTGCTCCAGCTAAAGTTGAAGCTCCTGAAGCTGAAGAAGTTGAAGCTGCAGCTGTCTAGATTGAGCGTTGAAGTTCAATAAACACCAGCTCAAACAAATTAGCCCCTATCTATTGATAGGGGCTTTTTATATTGTTGCTCTTTTGGTTATTGGCGTCGGTGGTGATTTTCCTCTCAACGATGATTGGGCTTATGCTGAAGGCGTCAGGCATCTGCTGCAAGGCGAAGGGCTGATTATGCCTAACGTCTGCGCTGCCGGAATTGCCCATGTTGCCCTCGGTTTTGTCGCTACGAAATTGTTGGGTTAATCTTATGTCAGTCTGCGAATTTGCTCATTCTTAGTTACTATTTTTGATTCCTTATGCTTTGATAGTTACCAGCCCCGCAGCCGAGAAGAAGGCGCAGAAAGACGGCTATGATTTTTCTTTAGCGAATTCGCAAATCTTTCCGTATTGGCTAGTTTCTGAAATGGATAACAAGAATTTCTGGTTCCGCGTTCGCAACGAGATACTGCTTCAGACAATCAAAAGCAACTTGGTCAATTGGACGAAGGCTAGTTTTCTGGAGATTGGCTCTGGCTAAGCGACTGTGCTTGAATTTTTGAATCAAGATGGCATGACTAATTTGGCCGGTTGCGACATCAATCCGCTAGTGATTGAATTGTCGAGTGAGCGTATGCCAAACATTGCCCATCACGCCTGCTCATACGAAGATTTTGTATCTCAGGGCTACAAGAGCGATTCAATTGGCATGTTTGATTTTATTGAACACTTAGAAGACGATCTTCCGCCTCTTAAGGTGGCTTATACCGTTCTCAATCAGGGCGGAAAGCTGTTTGTTTCGGTTCCTGCTCACCAAGAACTTTACTCGAATGTTGACCGGTTGATGAGCCAGTACCGCCGCTATAGTAAAGAGTCGCTTGAAAAGAGTTTGAGAGAGGCAGGCTTTAAAACTGTCAAAGTTCAGTATGTGATGCAGGCTATGTATCCACTTATTTTGCTTAAGCGCTTCATTGTGCCAACACCTTTGCCAGCAAATCCCGAGGGAGTTTTTGAGACTCTCATCAAAGAGTGCGGTGCTCCAATTACTCCAGTCAAAGCACTTCTTAAGTATTGGTTGAGAGCCGAGTATTATTTGCTACCTTCTTTGAAGGTGCCATTTGGTGGGTCATTGATCGCTTGCGCTACTAAAGACTAGCTCAGCTAAACCAAAGCCTGAAGCCCCGTAGCCGTCGCCGTTGTAGAGCATGTAAAGCTTTTCGTTGTGCTCAAAGACAGAGGCATATTCAACACTACTCGAATCCCAGCCGCTAATGGATGGTACCAAGGTTGCTTGCTCATCATCCCGCTTCCATGTTTTGCCATCGTTTGATGTGGCGAAGCCCATCTTGTACTGGGGCAAGCGCGATGAAAACCACATCTTGCATTCGCCACCATGCTTAATTACGCAGGGCCTAGACATGGCAAATTCACCGCGCTCTAGCTGAAGAGGCATGACTGGCATGGGCGATCGCTGCCAGTTGAAGCCATCAGCTGATTCTGCATATTTGAGAACGTGAAGCATCTCGTATTGGCTGTGAGTCCAGGTTTGATGCGAGCCGTACCACATTCTCCAGAGATTGCCTTCTTTCAACACCCATGGGTATGAAAGGGTGAGGGGGTCATTTGCGTCGCGATCGAGTAGGGGCGCTTCTGAGTATTTCATGAAAGAGGTTTGGCCGGAAGCTCGTATAGCTAGCCCAATGCTGTTGCGGAATGGCACGGTTTGGCCTAGATTCCAGCCTAAATAGTACATGTAGGTTGAGCCGTCGTCGGCATTTATAATCGAGGCCACAGTTGTACCGCTATCGTCAAAGTAGCCCTTATTTCCTGGTGAGAGCACTGGTTCACTGGACAGATCTAGAATGTTCTGGGGCGAATTTAAATCGAGGGTGACAGCACCAATGCTTGAGCGTTGATCTTTGTCTCGGCAACTAAAGTAGATTTTGACTAAGTCGCCATCGAGCTTTTCCGCCACTGGATAGCTCGCGTGGGTGAGCATCCAGGGGTATTGCCCAGAGGAATTAAAGACTAATCCTAACTTATGCCACTTCATTAGAGTTTGATTTTGCTACTTGGTGTTTTTGCTCTGGGCGACGCCGCTCCCAGATAGAGGCCATCGGGTTCAGTATCACTCATGATGCAAGCAGCTGCGCCAATAATGCAGCGATCGCCAATACTAACATGGTCTCTGATTGTAGCATTGATGCCAACAAAACATTGTTCACCGATAACAACTCCACCGCCCATAACTACATGCGATGTTATGAAAGCATGGTCTTTAATCTGAGTGTGGTGGCCGATATGATTGCCACTCCAGATGAAGACATTGTTGCCAATTTCTACAAAGGGCTGAATAATCACGTCTTCTAGAATGAAACAGTTCTCACCAATTTTATTTTCATTCCACCAGTGGGCTTTTGAGCAGATATACGAGGCGAGTTTGTAACCTTTGGCCTTGGCGGCTAGATATTTGGTTTTTCGCAGCAAATTTAGTTGAGCATAACTTAGAGCTACAAACATCAGGTGGTTTTCTGGTGCAAATCTATTCTCTATCTCTTCAAAAGCTACTACTGGCAAGCCTTGAAAGCTATCTTCTTTAACATATTCGCCGTCGGCAGTAAAAGCAACGACTTCGTGGGCGGTATCATGAGAAAAATAGAAATTGGCCAGTTCTGCTATTTCTTTATTACCAAAGATAACTATTTTAGCCATTAGTTGCTCAATTCTGTTGGGGGCTGAAGAGAACATTCCAGAATTAACAAGGTGTATGGAATGCGCAGTAGGTCACTTCTTAGATGTGCCTTAATTGAAGGAAATACTGAGTTGGCCAGTTTGAGATATTGTGATTGAGTTCTGACAAATTTGCCGCGATCACTATCCAGCATCCAGCGATCGAAGGGATGCTGGTCTTTTTCGAGATAGCAGCCGTCGTAAGTAATTAGACGACCACCAGGTTTCAGCGCCTTTGAGGCAAATTGTAGAAGTTGAATTGCTTCGTTGTCGTTTAGATGATGTAGAAGGCCGGTGGCCAAGACAATGTCATAGGTCTCAAATTCGGCTGGGTCAATCTCGGCGGCGTTGCGGCAAAGAAAGCGAGCCCGGTTGCCATACTTTGACTCTGCGTGAGCAATATAGTCGGGGTCGAGGTCAACACCGAGATATTCCACCCCGGGGAGATATTCTAAAATGTCGCCGGGGCCACAGCCGATGTCGAGAACCTTGAAGCCTGGTTGTGGCCTAATGTGCTTTTCGACGTGGGTAAGTCGAGCTGAGTGACCGCCCAATGACTTCATCAGCAGCTTGTAAGCTGGGGCGAACGATAGTATCGGGTGCAGGGATTGAATCACTTGATTGATTGTGGCCATTTTAATCTACTGCTTGCAGCTTTTTGGCACTGCTCGAACAAGCTTGTGAATTAGCTTGGAAGAATTGAGTTACTGTTTGGCAGATTGTATCGATTGAGGCTGCTGGCAGGTCAACCCAGAGCGGCATACGCAAGAGGGTGTCAGATATCTTATCAGTAACTTCTAGGCTGCCGCTAGACCTGCCGAGCTTGCGACCAGCAGCTGATGAGTGAAGGGGCACATAGTGTGGCAAGCAATCGATACCGGCTTCTTGCATGTAGCTCTGCAGGGCCTTGCGCTCGTCTAGATTGTCAACGAGAAGATAGTATAGGTGTGCGTTGTGGCCGCAGTCAGCGGGTACGACTGGCCTGCGAATGTGCCCTTGCTGCTCTAGATCGTTGAAGCCTTGGTCATAGGCGTTCCACGATGCTAGTCGGTTTTCTTGTATTGTTGCTGCCGATTCCATTTGAGCCCACAAGAAGGCTGCTTCTAGCTCGCTTGGTAAGAAAGATGAACCGATGTCTATCCATGAATATTTATCGACCATTCCTCTAAAAAACTGTTTGCGATTGGTGCCTTTTTCTCTAATGACTTCAGAGCGTTCTATTAAGGCTGGGTCGTTAATAGTGATCGCCCCGCCTTCACCGCAGCTCAAATTTTTGGTTTCGTGAAAACTGAGCGCGCCTAAAATGCCTATTGAGCCGAGCATGCGGCCCTTATAGCTAGAAAGAACAGCATGGGCCGCATCTTCAATCACATGCAGTTTGTGATGGGCTGCGATCTCCATGATTTTATCCATGTCGCACGATACTCCGGCATAGTGCACCACGACAATGGCCACTGTTTTTGCCGTTATAGCTGCTTCAATAAGAGAGGGGGCGATGTTCATCGTCAGCGCGTCGATGTCAACGAAAACTGGAATAGCACCTCTTAAGGCGAAGGCGTTAGCTGTTGAAACAAAGGTAAACGAAGGCATTATCACTTCGTCGCCGGGGTTGATATTGAGCAAGAGCGCTGCCATCTCAAGGGCCGCTGTGCCCGAATGGGTTAAGAGAGCTCGCGGCGTATTTATTTTTTCTTCGAGCCAGGAATGGCATTTAGCTGAGAAAAGGCCATCGCCTGACAAGTGATTGTTTGCTAGGGCCTGAGCAATATTTGCTAGTTCACCACCGCTGGCATATGGTTTGTTGAATGGAATATGGCAGTCTGATTTAGTCACGGCGAATCAGCTGTCTAGAGGTTGGCGCAGCTGATTCGTTTGTTTCCTGTTCGACAATATATAAGGGTCGACCTTTTACCTGTTCGAATGTTTGGCCAACATATAGCCCTACTAAACCTAGGGCTGTTAGGTTGATGCCACCAAGCAAAAATAGAATTGCGCCAAGGGCCATCCAGCTCGGCGTTAGCGCTAACGCCGAGCTGACTAGCAGGGCTGCTGTTGATAGTGAACCAACAAATACAATAAATAGACCCAACCAAACTATCAGTTCAAGTAGTTTGTTCGATTGAAAATAGATGCCCTGCATGGCATGCTGAACCAATTTGGAAAAGTCATATGAGCTCTCGCCATGCAGTCTGCTGCCGTGTTCGTATTCAATTGATTGGCGCTCAAAGCCTAGCCAGAAGAGAATGAACAGATAGTGTCGGCTAGAGTCGTTGAGAGTAAGGTAGGCATCTACCACTGGTCTTGAAAGTACGCTAAAAGTGGCACAGGTGCCGTCAATGTTTGACTGAGCTAAGCTGTTTAACAGTTTAAAATAGACGGTGGCGCAGACATTGCGCCACCGTGAGAATTTGCGACTGCGTCTCTTCGCTAAAACAATGTCTGTGCCTTGGTTTGCTAAAGCCAATAACCTTGGTATTTCTTCTGGTGGATCTTGCAGGTCGGCGTCCATAACCACTACAGAGCGACCGCGGCTGGCCTTGAGACCGGCACTAATTGCGGCGTGTTGGCCGAAATTACGGCTTAGCTTTACGCCGCGTACCCGTGAATCTCGTGTGCTCAAGCTTCGAATTTGTTGCCAAGATGAGTCTGGGCTGCCGTCTTCAACGAATATCAACTCATAGTTTTCTGTCAGTTGCGAAACTACAACAGTTAATCGCTGGTAGAGTTCTTCAAGGCAGGCTGCCGATTTGTAGACCGGTAACACAACAGAAATTGGCACTTCTTTGCCGCTAGAAAGCTCACCTTCATCGAGGAGAACTGCGTGAGAGTGAGAGGTTTGAGGCGTTGAGGTAATCACGATTAGGTGGCTGTGTCCACTTCCGACATATAGAGCTTAGCTTAGTTGCCCTGCATCTGTGATAAAGAAAGCAGTACTTGTGTTTACTTTACAACATGTGTCGTATGGTCACTATAGCTTTGCAGGTATTTCTTAGCAGAGATTTGTTAGCTGTAACTACTTAGCTGTGTGCGAGGCTTCCATGTAGGTTACCAAACAATTGGTATTGTCGTGATTCCCGTTTTGCATCCAGAAGAATGGCTTCATAACTGTTTCATTGAGCACAATTGAAAGGAACCCAGGAAAGGTCGTGAGCATTGGTACTTTCCAGTTGCCGGAAGATACTGTACGTTCTTGGGCGCTCTTACTTGCCACTTTTTCTTTAAAGCGACTAAGCTTGAGTATCATTCTTGCTAGTGGTTGAAGCAGGTTTGTCAGCGGGTAATTCAATCCTACTACGTGATTGCAGCTCAAGCCATGCGCTGCGAGTTTCTCCACTAATTCTTTCTTATCATAGCGGCGATAGTGACCGGCAACGTCGTCTTCCAGGCTCCAATGCTTAGGGCTTGAGGGCACCATGAGAGCCACAATGCCGTGTTCTGTAAGGCTTAGGCTACATCGGTCAAGGTAGTTTTGCTCTTGCTTGTCGTCGAGGTGCTCTAAGACAAAGCAACTAATTATTAGGTCAAATTTTCCACTTGACTCGACTGAAAGCCAGTCTGCGCATATTAGTTGAAGCTTTTTTGCTTCAATGAACTCATGGTTCTGCTCTGTTGCTTCGGTGAGAGCATCAGGGTTGAGGTCGTAGCCTACGCCTGTCCAGCCAAGCTCGAGAAGAATTCTAGTGACCGCGCCACGACCAGAGCCGATTTCTAGAAAACGACCTGGGGGGCGCTTGGCTAAGCGCTCACGCAGGTACATGTGTTGCAGTATTGAACCAGGTGCATAAATCATAACTTCTTTGCTCGATTTACCCCTGGTGGCGCCGGTAGTATCGTGTCTCTTCTGGTTGATAAAACTGTTCGAGGCTTGCTGGTACCCGGCTGTAGTATCCTAGCAACTGTTGACTGCGTGGTGGAAGCTTCAATATTGTTTCTTCGCCTAAAGCTCTTACATAGTCAATTTGCGGTTTAAAGAATGAGCGGGTAAATTGATGGTTTATTGCTAGTCTGTCTGCCCCTGAACGGTTGGTGCCAGCGGCATGCCATAAGGTTGAGTCGAAAACGAAAATTGACCCTGCTGGGCAGATCACGGGCACAGCCGTAGTTGCCATCTCGGCTCTGTTGGGGGCAACCATTTGTTGATGGCTGCCCGGTACCACAAGGGTGGCCCCGTTTTCGAGAGAGAAGTCGTCAATGCAGACCATGATGTTTATAGAAGCCAGATAACCGTTCATTACTCTGGCAAAGTCCATGTGAAAAGAATTTTGAAATATTTGTGCTGGCTTTAGGTCGTCAGAGGGCAGAATGAAGCCATTCTGCAAGTGCAGTATTGCTGTGGGCGCCAACAGCTTATCGATGATGTCAATTATCTTTGGTGACTCTAGGTACTCCAAGAAGTGAGGGTGATATTTCATCATCAGCCTTAAGACGCCGACTTCGCCTGCTCTTTCTAATCGCTGCTGGCCAACTTCTTCAATTATTTTCTCTTGCACCAAGTACATATTTTCTCTGCTCTGCGCTATAAAAGCCGAGTTGAAAACATTTTCGATGATAGAGAAACCATTCGTGTTTAGAGAAGTTTGGGCTTCGCTGAGCCAGTTAGCGCTTTTCTGCATGCTAATTCACTCTTAGGCTTTGGTATTTCATGTATTTTGGCGCGTCATCACCGACATGGGCGAGCAGATCAATTGCCGTTACGCCGTGAGAGAAAGGCGGATAGAGCTGTTGATACTCTGGATAGTTGCTGTAATCGAAGAACGAGACGGTGATGTTTTCTTGTGTAAATAGGTCGCAGTTAAGGTAGCTCATTGCTGCTGGCCCTGAAACATATTCGCTGGCATTTAGTTGTTTGCATATATTTAGTAGTCGTTGGCTTTTATCCCCTTCCACTTTGAGATCTGTTGACCAAGTGATTGGGGTGGTTATCTCGAGGCAACGGCATAGCTCGCTAATGAAGAGATAGTTAATGTCGCTCAGGCGGTCTAGTTTTGCCGCCGCTTCGTAAGCCGTTTGCAGAGAGCTCAAATATTCACTAAAGTGCGGTGCCTTAGAGTAAGTGTGAGTAAGGCTTTTGAAGTGATCTTCTGCCCAGTCTTTGCCGGCAACGAGCGTGTCACAGATGCGTTGGTTGAACTTACCTTTGACTTCTACGGGAATGGTTAGCCATTGCGGCCCTTTGGGCGATTTGATCTGGTTGCGGTTGCGCCAGTCGCGGCGAGTGTATTGCATATCGTCATACAGTACAAAGTGATCGACTGAGCCGATTATGTCGAAGTAGCCTTTCCATGGAATATAGTTTGATTGGATGATGGCCACACGCTTTTGCACGTCGATTGACCTATAAAAAGAGTTTGTAGTCAGTTTGATTATCAAACACTTTATACTAAAGCGACGAAATACTTCCTGAGCAAAACTAGAATGAATAAAATGAAAGGCGTTTTGAAGCAGACTTTGCTGCGACTAAGCTAGCTTTGACTGGGAAATCGCTAATAGGGGCTTGTAGTCCTGGGTCGGTTCTAATTGTCGCGCTCTCTATGGTGGCGGCTTTAATTGCTTTTGTTGCTTTTCATCCTGCTGTGGATTTGTTTGCTGGTCTTAACCCCTATCTTGTTTCGATGACAACTGAACTTTGGGGCCACTTGCCCATTGATAATCGTAAGGCCATTTTTGCCCACAAGATTTTTTTTGCTTGTCTTGTTGGTTTAGCATTGATATGGCCGCTGTTCAGTGCTTACTTTAAAACAAAGTTTGTAGCTTTCGACCGCAACAAAATTGATTGGTGCTTAGGGTTAGTTTCTATTGCTTTTCTGGCTTGGTCTGGTCTTAACTTTAATGGCTATCCGCAGCAGCTAACTGTCGGTCTTTTTCTAGCGGCCGTTCTAGCTGCTTTTACATGGGCTCGTTTGCCTGGCGACCGTCTTCTTGCGACAGCTTTAGTATTTGCCTTGGCGCTGCTGGCAATCGTGCCTGGCTTTTTTCAGGTTACCGATTTTTCTAACAGATCAACTATTGAAGTTTTGCAAATTCAGCAACATTATGCGATGTGCGTCGGGTTCTCGGACAAGCTTGTCTATGAGGTGCCATTGGTACCTGCGACTTTGCTCTACTATGGTGTTTTGATTCCCACTGCCCTTGGCGCATTTCAGCGCTTGGCTGGGGTGCTTTCATTTGGTGATTTAACTCACTTCGTTCAATTAACGCAGTTGCTCCTTCTTCTGGCAGTGGGTTTCTTGCTGCTTAAGTTGGCAAGGCGATGCAAAGAAATAGCGTTGCTTGCATTCTTAACTGTGTTGCCATGGTTCCATTTTGCCCAAGTCGGTTTGAGTTATCCTAATCAGTCAGGTTGGCGCTATCTTGGTATTTTCTGCCTGCTAATTGCCATGCTAGGCATGCGAAAGTTTGGCGGGCGTAAGTTGGCTTTCTCGCTGGGGGCTGGAGCTGGCTTCTGCTTGCTATTTAATGTTGAGACTGGCGTCACTGTAGTGATTGCAACGGCTCTAGCTTTGTTCTTGCTGCGTTCGCGGCTGAGCGATTTTAAAACGTTGGCTTGGCTAATTGGCCCGGTTATCTATATTGGTGGCTTCTTGGCGGCCGTGGCGGCCTATGCTTTGCTCTTCTTGTTGTTGTTCGGTTACCTGCCACCGTTTATCAATCCGGCTAAAATTTCGGTCTATGTCAAGGCGGCCGAAGCCATTTCTATGACAGGCACTATTTTGCCCATTGCCATATTGATATTTTTGCACTCAGCCTTTGTCTTCGCTCGCGTGGCTACCATATCGGCTCCACTGCTTACCATTCGTCACGCCATAAGAGGGGTTGTGGCGGTGCTTATTATTGTATGGGAAATGTATTATTTTAATCGACCATTCTTTGCCAACTTGGCCGGTGTTGCCGCTCTATATGCTCTATTGTTAGTCGATTCTTTACGTTTTGTTCGCATTGCCATTTTGCGCCGCAATTTGTATATCAGCAGGGCGCGCAATAGAGAAGCAATTATTCTGCTTGGTGCATTGGCTGTAATTGTTGCGCCAACGGCTCTATTGTCTTGGACAGAGGCCGGTAAGACTTATGTGTTGCAACCCAATTCTGCCAAGGAAACACCGACCTGCTTGGTATCGCAGGTGCTTTTACCTAAGGCCTTGGGTGAGTATGTGCTAGACAAGAGTGCGTATCTGAAGAGCTTCAATGGCAAGGAAACTTTTAGGTACGTATCCATTTATTCGCTACTCGTGCCTCGCCTTAGTCAGCTTGAACAGCCGTTTCCTTATACTGATCCATATTTTGGCATTAATTTGCTGCACGACTATGAAAACTATATTGATCTTTTGCTGAAGAGTGATGCAACTTACATTTTGCTCGATGATCAAGATAGTGACCCAGCCTTGAGAGGCCAACACTGGTACAGCCTTTATCTATGCGCAATGGAGAAAGCGCTTTTTAGCCGCTATGAGTTTCTGCAGTGTGAGCATGGTTGGCGAGTTTTGCAATTGAGAAAGGGTTCTATATGAATTGGCTCAGTCGTGGCTTAATCAATAAACAAGACGATCTCAGGCCAAGTTGGTCTTTATTCGTTTGTCTCGTCTTCCTTCTCTGTATTGCTGGTAGTCTCGTCGTGGCTCGTTGTGTGCCAATTCACGGCGGGCTGTTTGATCAGTTTAATCCGTTTCTTGTTGATATGGTTTCTACTGTTTGGCACTGCGTGCCCATCGACCATAGGCGCATACTCTTGGCCCACAAGTTTTTCTTGATGCTCATTTGCCTTTCTGTTCTTGTTCTCTCTTGGAGTGGTGTCGGTTTATCGGTCTCGGCCAAGATGCCCGTCGCTATTAGGCCGATTGCCTCTATTAAGATGCCAGAGCGCGGGAGCAATCATATTATTGTCCTAGGCGTTCTCGCTTTCTTCTGGTGGTCATTTGCTACTTTTCAGGGTGAGCCAGCTGATTTGATTGGCGGTTTCTATTGTTTAGTATCTTTGGTATTGCTTCTTACTTATATTCGGCACGCCAGTCGGCTGCTAGTTCTTGCTCTGGCAGGCTTTCTCATTGTCTTGGCTAGTTTGCCAGCGCTCTTTCTGCCCCCAGACTTTGCTCAGATGGCCCCAATTGAGGTCGTGCAACTGCAACAGCACTATGCTGTCTGCTTTTCTTTTGCGGATCAGATGGCTGCTGGTATTAATCCTGGTTCCAGTTGGCTCTTGCACTACGGTGTGCTTGGCCCCCTTGTCTTAGGCTCAATCGAAAAGTTTTTCGGCCCTATCTCTATTCGCGGACTTGTTCAATTAGTAGAAGTGAGCCAGTTTGCTTTTCTTGCTGTCGTGTTTGGCTCATTATTTTATTTGGCTCGGGGGCGCAAGCTGATTGCACTTCTGGCATTGATACCGGTTATTCCTTGGTATCACTGCAACCAGTTAGGCATTTTGTATCCCAATCATTCGGGTCTTAGGTTAATCGCTGTCTTCGTGGCCATTGCTGTTGTCTGCACTCTAAATCGCTTGCCTATACGCAAATTAGCTGTGCTGATGGGCTTTGTTGCTGGCTTGGCAGTTCTCTATAATTTCGAAACTGGATTAACCCTAATGCTCGGCTTCGGTGTATCGCTCTTTTTGCGCCGCAGTTTAGTGGGCCCTGGTTTGATCAAACCGCTGGCTGTCGTAGTTGCTTGCTTGCTCGCCGGTCTCAGCCTCGCCATAGCTTTGTTTAGCTGCTACTTCTTCGTGGTTACTGGTAGCTTGCCCTATCTACTTGACCCAGCCAAGCTTTCAGCTTATTTTAGTGCCCCGCAGATGATTACTACTCCTGGTATGCCTGCCGGTATAGCCGTGCTTATGTTTGTTCAATCTGGCTATATCTTATTGGCTGCAGCCAACAAACCGCCTGCTTCAATTTCTTTTAGCCAAGCGCTGAAGGCCGGAATTGCTTTGATGCTCTTAGTTTGGGAAATGTATTATTTCAATCGCCCGTATTATTCTAATTTGGCTAGCTGCTGGGCCCTCTACAGTATTTTGTTGATTGATAATCTGCGGGCTCTACGTTTGGGCTTACTCGGTAGTAAGCGCTTTGCCTCTACTGCGATACTGTCGGCGGTGGCGCTGCTTGTTGTAATTGCGCCTTATACAATCAAGAGTTATCGTGAATCGGCACAATTGTATGGCCAAGTAATCGAGCGCTTGCGTTTCAATACCGATCAACGGGTCTGGGCTGAGTCTCAAGGCATTGCTGTCTCTGGGGTGCGTTTCCCCAAAAAACTAGGTCAATATGTGTTAGACAAAGCCGCGGAGTTGAAGCAGATTGCTGCAGCGTCTTCGGCGATACCCGCAGCAAATTCTTCAGTAAATTCTTCTGTAAATGCGGCTTCAAGTCAGACTGCTCAACACCTGCGCTATGTCTCCATTTATTCATTGTCTTTGCCCAAGGCTAGCGGTGTGCAGCAAGATTTTCCGTACATTGACCCATATTTTGGTCTCAATTTGACCAAGCAATATCGTCAATATTTAATCGAGCTTGTTAAAGATCAGCCGAAATTTCTTCTAGTTGATAGACCTGAATGTGATCCGACGATGAAAGACCAGGCGTGGTACGCGAAATACATAGAAGATGTCGAGCTAAATTTGGCCAAGACCTATCATGTCAGCTCGACGTCAAATGCTTGGACAGTATGGCAGCGAAATTAGCTTGAAAGCGGGTTAAGGGCTATCCTTGATTTTTCGGAATAGTTCTAACTTGCTACCATCCGGTAAGTCTTGTTCGTCAGCCAGCTGGTATGAGCCGCTTGTTTTGACATAATTGATAAGCTCTGCGTAGTTGCGCTCAGATTTGCTGTCAAGCCAATGATTGCCGGTGTTGCCACTCTTTAATAGAAACCAATCGTAGTAGAGGGCCGTTTTAGGGCTGAATTCGATTTTATCGCCTGTTACTGTCCACATCCGCGATGTCGTTGGCTTGAATGCGTAGCCCTTTTCTTTGGCTAACAGTTCAAAACCGTGGGTGTTGAGCTGCGACATATTGATCATAATGTTTAGCCAGACCGGCTTGCTGCCATCTGTTTGGGCAATTCTTTCTGCCACCATTGAGTAACCCCAATCTTCTCTTTGAGTGGGACACCCAAGTTGCCTTGAGTTTGTAGCCGGATTCTGCATGTTCAGCCCGAGGGCCTGCGGTATTGAAGAAAGCCACTCGATTGGGTACGGTGAGAAACAAAAGGCCGTGTATTGCAGAAGCGCTAACGCGAGAATTAGGACAGCTGCTAGTTTTGCGGTGATTTGTTTGCTGCTTAAGAGGCGATCAAGAAAAATGGCAGTGTAAGCGCTAGGGCAAATTAGAGCAGCTGTCAAATAGCGATTAATTGGGGTAGCGGCATTCCAGCAGCAAGTTACGACCATGCCGAAAATAGCTGAGAGCGTTAGTGGTAAGAGGATGCGGTGATATTTTTTGTCAACAAAGAAGATTGCCAGAACAGCGGTGCCCAAGAGCAAGGGGCTCATGCTTTCAGGTAGAAATGCCCAGTATTGCGCAGCTGCTTTATAGAAATTTGTTGTTTGACCGGTCTGCTGCATGTAGTGCAAGTTGTCTTGGGTTAAGCCCGCTATAAAACTAGCGTTATAAATTACCCAGGGCAGAATGATCACAAGTGCCGAGAGCACCAGGGCGGCAAATGATATACACGAGGCTTTAGACAGCTTGCTGACTTTAAAGTGTTCGGCGACAATGACGAATGCTCCACCGGCAATGAATACCGCTACCAAGTGTTTAACTAGGCAGCAAATGCCTATTGCTACGCCTGCAATTACTGCTCGCTTGAACCGGGCGTCTCTTTGCCACCAGAGCATGGCCCATAGACCGCAGGCCACGGCAGCAGCAAGTTGCATATCTAGGTAGTACTTGTGGGTATAGAGGGCGGTTAGTGGATAGAGAGAAAGCAGGGCCGCAGCCAGTGCGGCTACTCGCTGGCTGAGATTTAGTAGACGGCAAATATTGAATGTGGCAACGACTAAGGCACTTGAAAATAACACCATTGCGCCACTGTCAATTGCACGGCTGCCACCCAGGGCTAGCTTGAGTAATGCTGAGATAACGTAGGTCGTCGGTGGATAGCAGCGGTTAACTTCTAAGAGTTCTTTCCACCAGTGAGGAACAAGAAAGTTTGGCTGAGCAAATAACTCTTGGAAGCGCCAGGCGTTTAGAATATGGCCGGCTTCGTCTTGTGACAGCAGCGAATGGTCTAGAGAAAACCAGAGCCCATTGACTAGAGCAATAGTAGTAGTAAGAAGCACTATGCCTGTTATTTTTGGTGGCATTGTTGCTTTGAGCCGCTCTAGCCATGGTGCGTGCTGCTCTGTATTCATGGGCTAAATTGCTGGTCTGTAATTTTTGCAACTACCAGTAGCGAACCGCCCATTGGGTATGAAAATCCAGCCTTTATACCCATTCGTTCTATCGTTAGAACTGACTCTAGTATGTCATTGGCAATTTTGGGAAGGCAATATTCAGAGTTGGGGTCGTAGCTCTCTGTTTTATTTTTCTTTGAGAGTCGAGATAAATACATGAGTGGCAACAGGCTCGATACAAATGAAGTGGATCTTAGTATTTCAAACCCAGCTTTCTCAATTTTGTCGATCAGCTCTTGTCGTTCGTAGCGGCGAACATGGTGCGAATACTCGTCTACGACGCTCCAGAGAAAGCGATGCTGCGGCACCGTAATTATTATTCCGCCATTAGATTGCTTCACAGCCTTGTGCATTTGCGCCAACACTAGTTCATCTTCTTCGATGTGCTCAAGTACGTCAAAGGCGCCGATTACGTCGAATTCGTTCTGATACGGAATTTTTCTTGCATCAATTTGCAACAGGGTGGCCTCGCCTAGCCTTGCTGCTGCGTGCTCTAGGCCGTGACCGTATAGTTCGCTGCCGTGAACTGCTAAATTAAAATTGCTTTTTTGAATACCATCAAGTACGTAGCCAGTGCCACAGCCAATCTCTAAAAAAGATTCGGCGTTAGGAAAGTAACGACTTAGGGCCCAAGTGATTAGCTGGTTGCGGCTTCTAAACCAGAAGTTTGAAGCTTCTTGGTCAAACAATTGGGCGAATGATTCTGGCGGAAAGCCGTCGTTGCTTTCTGCCAATTCTGGTGCAAAGTAAGGCCGCCCCCCGATCGTTGGTGGTGTCTTGCCACAGCTCGGGCACTGCCAGCTTGAGCTGGCGTGTGGCGTGCTGCATTCAAGGCAAAGCTTCATATTGAAATTTACTCTTTGCGCACAATGATTGTGAATTCATATAAGCCATAATCATGCAACAAAGCGACATTTCTTGCGAAGTTCTTCTTGCAGTAATCAAAGAGATCGCAAGGATTTGCGTAGAAGAGTTTTGCTGATTGTTTTTCTACATCTGAGTAACTGGTCAGTATGTTGAATGAAAAACCTTTCCTTGAGATCTGATTGATTTGAATGAGGGTAGAAAGTACGTGCTGATGCCAGTTTTCGCTAGTCTCTTCAAGCTTTACATTGAATATACCGCTGGCAATAGTGTAGTCAGCGTTCTTTTCGATAGGCGCGGAAGTAAAGTGGCAGCCGGGATTTTCGGGATGAACTTGTTTCGCTTCTGAGAGCATGGCTTCTGACCAGTCAAAGCCGATGTAGTCGAAGTGTTTGTGGTGGCTGGTTAAATAGTCGTAAAGTGCGCCGTAGCCGCAACCGTAGTCAATCACCGAGAAGTGCTCATGGCTCAGAACTTGGGCCAATTTAGAAAACCGCAGTTCTTGCGATTCAACTGAGTTCCAGTCTACGCCTTGATGAGTGGGGCCGAATGCCTCAATCTTGTCCTGGTAGTAGCTGGTTATGTTCTTTCGTCGTGTTGATTCGTTGTCGGGTGGCATGTAAAAGGGGCAAGGATGAAAGGTAGGATGACTGGAAATTTAAATTAATGAGACTTAGCTAGTTTGTGAAGCTATACCATATCACTTTGGCCCTTGCTAACTATTGGCTTGTGAAGAGAGCGTCCGTACTGTTTTCAAATTCATGCTCTGGGCAGGATTATTGTCAAGCGAGCTGGTGGTTATTGGCCTACCGAAAATTGTGGGTGTTTAGTAAAGTAGCAATTACCTCCAAGGTCTAGATATTCGAAGTGCCATCGTATGTAGTGCCTCTAATTTAGCTATTTTGGTCCTTTGTATCATTCTGACTGCAAGGGGTGACGCCCTTCTGTATAATTATTGATACTGCTCAATCGCTTGCTCTCGCTTCAATTGGCACTCTCAGAATTATCGGGCACAATCCACTTATCGATCGTTTGCTTTAGTTGTTGGGTGTCTATTGGCTTAGGTACATAGTCGTCCATCCCTGCAGCGATGCATTTGTCGCGGTCGCCAGCCATGGCGTGGGCAGTCATGGCTATTATCGGCGTGTGCCGCCCGGTGATTGACTCAGCCTCTCTAATTAAACCGGTGGCTGTCAGTCCATCCATTATTGGCATTTGGCAATCCATGAAGACCATGCTGTATGCGTCTCTATTTAAGGCATCTAGAGCTTCTTGGCCGTTGCTGACGATATGACATTCAAAACCAAGATCTTCAAGAATCAGCTTTGCTACTGTCTGATTAATTGGATGATCTTCGGCAACTAGAACGAGGTTCTTCTTGATTGAGGCAGAGAGCTTACTGCTGCTGATTCTAGCGTTTCTGGGAACATTATCTGATTTCTCGTTGAATTCCGCTTTATGGGCATAGACTGCACTCAGTAGGCAATTGAGAAGGTCAGATTGTTTAATCGGTGTGGCTAAATAACTGTCGAAGCCAAGCTCTATCGCTTCTTCGCCATGACCGATAGGGTCAGAAGAGCTTAGTAAAATCAGTCTGGTCGTGCTGATTTCAGAGCTTCCGAAAATCTTCTTTGCCATTGCCAGGCCGCTTTCTCCCGGCATCACAAGTTTTATGATGGCTATTGCGAAGGGGTGCCCTTCTGCCTTTGCCTGCAGTAATTTCTTGATGGCTTCTTCTGCGTTAGGAGCGGTTTCGCTTTTCATGCCCCATGAAGATACATATTTTTGAATAATATCTGCCGATTGCGGTTCGTCATTGGCAACTAAGATGCGCACATTATGCAGCTCTTCTTGTATGTTGCTAGTGACTTCGCCAGATGTTTCAAACGGTATGAGGAACCAGAAAATTGAGCCTTCGCCTTCTCTACTTTCAACGCCGATTGTGCCGCCCATTAGTTCGGTGAGGTTTTTGGAGATACTCAAGCCTAGGCCAGTGCCTCCAAATTTGCGACTGATAGAGCCGTCAGCTTGAGTAAATGGTTGAAACAAGTGCTCTTGTTCTTCGCTAGATAAGCCAATACCTTGGTCTTTGACAGAAAAGCGCACCTGAGTGGTACTAGCTTGCATTGATTCCAGTTTCGCTTCTACTATTATTTCGCCGCTGGTACTAAATTTGATGGCATTAGATGCCAAATTTAACAAGATTTGTCTTAGTCTTTCTGGGTCTCCGCGCACTATCTTCGGCAAGGCCGGATCGATGTAACTCATTAGTGACAGCTGTTTAGAGCGGGCCTGCTCAGCTAAAATTTCGCAAGTTCCTTCAACAACATTTGTTAGGTTAAAGTCGATAAGCTCTAGTTCGATTTTGCCCGCTTCAATTTTGCTGAAGTCTAAAATGTCGTTGACGACGGTTAGTAGAGTGTTGCCTGCCTCTCTAATGGCCGTGCTGTAGCTTCTTTGGTCGTCGTCTAGCTTTGTGCGCAAGAGAATATTGCACATACCGATTATGCCATTCATAGGTGTGCGAATCTCATGACTCATGTTGGCTACAAATTCTGATTTTAATTTCGATGCTGCTTGTGCTTGGTCGCGAGTAATGGCTAGTTCAGAGTTGAGTAAACTGAGTTCTTGAACTTTCAACTCTAAAGTGCGATTGAGTTCGATTATGTCTTGCTCAGCTATTTTTCGCTGTTTCATCTGACCTTTCAGAATTAATAGGGCAATTAGAATTAAGCTCACAGCCAAGATAGCCATACTGGCGAGAAACTCTGATGCGCGTTGGCTGTCGCGCTGCAGCTTTTCGTCTCGCGTTTTGAAGATGCTCTCTTCTTCTTGGCGCATTTTGTTGATCAGTTGACGCAGTTGTACCATCAAGATTCGGCCGCGTTCTGTGGCAACTAGCTTGAGTGCTTCGCTGACCTCGCCTCGTTGTCTTAGAGCGATGGTTCTTCTTTTAATATTGAGCTTCTCATCAATTAAGGGTTTACATTCAGCCAGTAGCTGCCGCATCTTTGGATTGTCTTGGGTGAGCTTGCTGAGAGCTCTGAAATCGTCCGATATTTCGGAAAGAGATCTTTGGAATGGCTCTAGATAGCTAGGGTTGCCGGTTAGCAAATAGCCACGCGGACCGGATTCTGCATCTTTTAGAGCTGACATCAATGATTCAATTTTTAGTAGTACTTTGTCGCTGCGGTCTACAGTTGCCCTAAATTCTGAAAGGACAACGAGCTTTTGGTAGGCTAATAGACCCATGATGATCGTTAGGGCGAAAATAGCCAACATCGCCAACATCGCGCCATTTGTTTTTGCTGGTCTTGGATTGGTCAGGGTCAATGTTGCCTGCTTGTATATAACCGAGCCCTATCTGCTCATTAGTTCTTGCCCTACCGCGACTGCTCAGCTAACAGCTTTTTGTAAATAGATGTCTATATCTAGTTTCGCATATCTAGCCCAGACGAGCCTGCCGCGACCGTAGACTTGTCGATTTATCTAAATGTTCCACTGAGCCAGTTCATATACATTGTGGCAATTCTGCCCCATGGGGGTACTGCGCCTGACTGACGATGTTGACTATAACTCTGAGGCGCTTGTGCCGCCACGCTGGAACATCTGGTTATTGCCAAGGGGGGTGAGGATGATGCATACTCATAATCTACTCCAATAACTTGAGCTTAGAGCAAGCAATGGACAACTGGGATCTATCAGCTGCAGCCATAAACGAAATCATGGAATACTGTGAATCTAACCAAGATCTACTTTCACCATCTCTTGTGGAAACACTTCAAACAATTGTTTGCCTCTGGCTCGATGGCTGAGGGCACCGAGTTTATAGAGTTGCGCTGTAAGGGCAATGCAAAGGGATTACCGCTCCGAACTTAGCCGCTCAACTGTCCACATGCGTACCATGGTGCCCAGTGGTAATTTCTTGCGGTCAGCCATGTCCATCAGCATAAGCATTGTCTCTTCATCGACGCGAAACTGCACAGTGCCAGCAATGCTGATATCTTTCTTTGCCTGCTTGCGCAATCGACTCAAACGGTCTGCGCCTGTTATTTTTTTGTTTTGCATTGTTGTGATTGATTTCGTCTCAAGCTATTTGTCATTGATTGTAATACAAAACAATACAGCTGGCGAGGGGCGATCAGCTAACCCGAAGTGGCGCCCTGTGTGAGACTCAAGCTTGCGGGCTTTAAGTCTTGTACTAACTGGGCCACGGCTTAAGCATCCTGATGGGAACATTTTGTTAGCTGCTGAACTTTTGATGTTATATTGGATGTACTGATGTTGATAAGAAATGGTGTTTTTAGTTAGTTGAGGTGGTTATGGCCGCAATACTTAAGCCTCAGGAAGATGATATTCGCGAGTTAGGGCAAGAAGAGGCAAAGAAACTCTTTGAAGACGCCGTTGCTCGCCGGCTTAAGATTTCAGCGACCGAATTCCTTGCTAAGCTCGATTCTGGAGACTTTAAGGGACAAGAAGAGGATCCCCGGCTTACCAGGATTCTGTCTCTGCTGCCTTTGGTTCGGTAGTAGTGCTCGGCTCGGACAATTTTGAAAAGACAGAGAAAGCGGCACGGAATTGCTACGAGAGAGATTTGCGTCTAGCGATTTCATGCGTAGCAGACGTAAGTATATTGACGAAGTGGAGTGCTGGCTTGAAGCGCTGGCTTCTAGTTGCCTCTCTACGGCGAAATAAAGATATGTTGGCTTCTGGCTCGATGTCTGAGGACACTGAGTTCATACAATTGCGCTGTAAGGGCAATACAAAGCTCTATTTTGAGTTGGACCAACATATAGAAGTATTAAAGATTTCTACTCCGAGAGGAGATCGATATCGAGTTTCGACATTACGATACATCTACTGCATTTGGTCAGATCCTGATACTCCGTTAATTGCTTGGCACTATCATCCTGACCTTGATGTTCCTTTCGTTGGGTGTAGTGCCTCATAAGAGTAGGGAGCATGACTGGTCTGAGGTCTTAAGGCAGACTAGTGCGAGATTTGAAGCACAAAAAACCTGGGGCCAAAGCCCGCCAATTTAGGGCTTTGGCCCGGCTATTGGATGAAGTAGAAAAACTTCTCTGTGAAATCGTTTGCCTCCGTTCTTCTTTGCGAATGCTAATCGTCCAAATCAACCCTTTCGCCCTGAAATACTTCAGTAGCTAGTGAGCCATCGGCCTGTTTTTTCAATATTTCAATTTTGGCTTCGGCGCCTTTTATAAATTGCTCGCATTCAACTGAAAGCTTGATACCTTGCTCGAATAGCTGCAGGGCTTTTTCAAGTTTGACTTCACCATCTAGCTCTTTCACTACAGTTTCTAGCTCAGCAAGTGATGCTTCAAAATCTATTTTCAGTTCTGGTTCGGTGACATTCATTATTACTGTTCTCCTAGAATCGTTAGCATTGCTTGCGGGTAGTGATATGGCGACTGCTGGTAGCTTCGCTAGTTCTTCTTTTGCTTCGGTCAGCGCGGCTGTGTCTTCTTCTCTTTCTGAAGTGCTGGCCGGCTTTACTATTTTGCTCTTGGCTCTGGTCTTCTTCGCTGGTTCCGAGAGCTTGGCTTCAGTAGCCAGTTCATCTGTAGCAATGGCCGCTTTTGCTTCTATCGCTTCATGCACATCTTGTTTTTCTTCGCTCGGCTTCGACTCAATAGGGTCATCTACACTTTCTGCATCGCTATTACTCGGAGCAGCAAAGAATGAGAGTTGCTGGAAGCCGTCGTCATTGTTATTTGCAGGTGGTTCATTACTAGTCATTTTTAGTTGACCCCATCTTTATAGACTCCATATCGATAGACTCCACTTTCAATTTGACTTTGCCTGAGCGTAGAAGTGCTTCTACCATGTCACCAACTTTGAGATCTTGAGCCTTGGTAATGATCTTGCCTTCAGTGGTGCGCAAAACCGAAAAGCCTCGGCTCATTACATTGTCAGGGCCTAGAGCGTGTAACTTTTCCCGCAGCTCGTAGAAGCGGTGGGTGTTGTTGGCCAGTAAGCGCTCGACTCTATTGGTGATGTGCTGCCTGCGTCTAGAAACATTTACTGATGCAAGCTCAAGGCGATCTTGATAACGGTTCAAGGCGTTCACTGGTGAGAAACGTGTTAGTTCTCTTCTGGCATAGTGCATGCGCTCTTCGATAGATTGCATCATGCGGCGATTGAGATAGCTAAATTTCTCCAGCAGCTCAGCACTGCCTTTTGCCACAAGTTCGGCAGCGGCAGTAGGTGTTGGCGCCCGCAAGTCTGCGACTAGGTCGCAGATAGTAGTATCAGTTTCGTGGCCAACCCCAGAAATAATTGGCACTGTACATTCAGCTACTGCCCGTGCCACTATTTCGGTGTTGAACGACCAAAGGTCTTCAATTGAGCCGCCGCCGCGGGCAACGATGATGACATCAATGTCGGGCATCTTTTGCAAATCTCTAATTGCTTGAGCCACTTCTTCCGCAGAGCCTTCGCCTTGAACTTTAGCCGGAGCAATCAATACCGAAACATTGCGGTTGCGCCGGTAGAGGGCGCTGAGAATGTCACGCAGAGCTGCACCAACGGGGCTAGTTACCACGCCCACTCGACGGGGCACCATCGGTATCGCCTTTTTGCGAGAGGGGTCGAGCAGGCCCTCTGCTTCTAGCTTTGCTTTCAGCTGGTCGAAGGCTAACTGCCATTCTCCTACGCCCACTGGTTCGATACCCGTCACTATCATTTGATAGGCACCACGAGGTGGATATACGCTCAGTTTGCCTTTAGCGACAACTTGCAGACCATCTTCTAGTTTGAAGCGTAAGGCGGCGTTTGAGTTTTTGAAACAGACACAGGGCAGAGTAGCTTCTTGATCTTTAAGTGAAAAGTACCAGTGGCCTGATGGATATATTTTGGCGTTAGAAACTTCGCCGACTACTTGCACAGCGTCGAATTCGCCTTCGAGGGTATCGCGAATGCGGTTGGTTAATTGCGATACCGTGAGAACGGTATTTTGTGAATGGGCTTCTTTGAGGCTGTACATATATTTGTTCTCTGTCGGTAGAGTTGTTCTATCTAGTACAACGTAATTTTGTCGCTCAAAGTTCGAAAATTTGAGAAGAATTCTTTTTTGATTCTCAAATTTTATCGAGGTTTTCAATTTTACAGGGCTTTGCGGCGAAGGTCGAAATATAGCGCTGCGATCGCTTTCGCATATCCGGCTCACTGTCTGACTTTGCACTCTTGTATATAAAATGCCAAGGTGATGGTATCTTCTGAAACCCTGATGTCAAGCCGGTTTCAAGCGTTGCCGCTTGGGAACAATATAAGTACAGAAGCTGTCTTAACAAGCAGTAACTGCCAAAACAAAAGATCCAACATCTACTTATATAGAGGCCTCAAGTTTCATTTGACGGCCCTGGTTGTCATACAATATATTAGTATCACATACAAAAATATGGTACTTCCAAGAGGGGGGTCAAGCGATGGACCGCACATTATTTACGCCAGCAATGCTAGAAACTTTTCGCGCTTGCAAGCGGGCTTACAAGCTTGCTTTTCAAAATCAATTGGGTGAATCTGGGCGCGTCAGCCCAAGTGCCATCTGTAAGCGCTTTGTTTTGCGTGGCTTGGCCGATGTGAACCGTGGCAAAGTGGCCAACCCCAGCCAGGTGCAGAAGTTCATGGGGCAACATTGGCCCTTAGACAAGCTGCATGACCAGCCAGGTGGGAAAGATTCTGCCACCCGCGCCTTCCTCTATGCCTACAAAACACTTTTGCGCTATGTCGCTAACCCCTATAAGCCAAAGGGCGCCGAAGTCGTAGCTGTGGCTACCAAGGTGCGTGCTCGCGTGCCTGGTCAACGCCTTTACTTAGAAGATGTCTTTGACTTGATTCTCTGGTATCCAGAAGAGAAGCGCCTAGAGCTTGTTATTTTCCACCTTAAGACCTTGCGTAAGAGCGATCCCTCTTGGCCTGCTCCTGCCACACTAGTTCGTCAGCACTTGGCGGAAAGACTGAAAGTGCGTTGGCCTTATGAAAAGCTGACTTTGACAATGGCCAAAGTGGGGCCGACCGAGAGTAAAGACGTTTCGATCAATTTAGAAGAAAGTCTCTATCGCATACACTGGCCAGAGATAGTCAAGAATTTGGAAGAAATGAAAGACCTCGTCGATGTAGAAGAGCACGGCCAAGAACAAGGAGATTCGCCTTGCCCTTACTGTAAGACGATTGAGGGCAAGATAGCTTCTGAGCGACATAGCGGAGATGATCAGGTGACCATGACTGCTTGACAGCGTGCGCTAAGCTAAAAACAAGGTCTAAGAACAAGGTCTAAGGGCCTACCTAAGTGATATAGAATGGGCGATTCATCTCGGTGAATTGCCTATTTTCTTAGGCACATTTTTCCTAGAAGTATTCTTTATGCTGGGCATGCAATTTTAAGTCAGTTAATAAGAGGCAACCGTGTCAGTAAATCTTGTAGTCAAATCAATAGGTGAGCTAGCTACGCAAGCTTCAGATAAGGGCTTGGTCAAGGGTGCCGCTATGCAAAAGGTGTTGCGCATCAAAGACGCCTGCATCGCCATAGAAGGCGACAAAATTGTGGCCGTTGGCACTGAGGCTGAAGTATTTGCTAAGCACAAAGCAAACGGCGCTAGTGACGCAAAAGGGTCAAAAAGCTCAAAAAACTACGAAGTAATTGATGCTGGTGGCATGTTGGTCACCCCCGGTTTGGTTGACCCCCACACCCATCTAATTTTTGATGGCAACCGAGCTAACGAATTTTTGATGCGCTGCCAAGGCAAGACTTATACCGAAATTGCTGAAGCCGGTGGTGGCATAGTCGCTAGCATGCGAGCTACACGCTCGTCGCCAAAAGAGCGTTTGGTTGATCTTGGTCGTCAGCGTTTGCAGCGCATGCTAGAAGCTGGCACCACCACCTGTGAGGTCAAGACCGGCTATGGTCTCGACATTGATAGTGAACTGCGTATGCTCGCTGCAATTCTAGAGCTTAAGCATAGCTGCGCTAGCTTTGTCGATATCGTGCCAACCTTCATGCCAGCTCACGCTATCCCCCCTGGTGAAGACCGCCAGCATTATATCGACCACTTGATTTCGGACATGCTACCAGCGGCATCATCTATGGTGACTGATGGTAGTCAAATATATGCAGATGTGTTTTGCGATCGTGGCTATTTTACGCTCGAAGAAACCAGTCGCATTTTTGCTGCGGCTTCGGCTCTCGGTTTTAAACTGAAAGTGCATTCTGACGAATTCGTCAATCTTGGTGCCACCAAGCTGGCTACCACTGTTGGTGCCGATAGCGCCGACCATTTGCTCAATGTTTCTGACGACGAGATCGAGGCTATGGCTCAGTCTAATACTGTCGCGGTGCTATTGCCGGGCACGTCGTTTTACCTCAACTTGCATGAGCATGCGCGAGCTCGCACTATGATCGCCTCTGGTGTTGCCGTCGCTCTTGGCTCAGACTTTAACCCTGGTTCGTGTCATATATTCTCTCTGCCTCTAATCTGGGGCCTAGCCTGCCTACACCTTAAGCTGACGGTTGAGGAGGCGCTTACGGCTCTCACAGTTAACTCAGCTTATGCCATCGGTATGGGGGAGAAAGTCGGTCGACTATCCCCCGGCTATCAAGCTGACATAACTATGTGGAATGTCGGTAGCCTAGAAGAGGTGCCTTATAACCTCGGTTGGAATTCGGTGGCGCAAGTGATCAAGAAGGGCCAATCGGTCGTTAAGAGCTAGTCAGGCCGTTTACGGGTCTGTCGGGCTAGCCTGGCGGTGGTGCGCTGGTGGTATCAAGGCTTTTGGGATCTGGTATCAGATCAAGCTTAGATCTGAAAATATATCGAATACCGATGGCGGTATCAGATCTGATCGCTAAGGTCAAATTGAAGTGGTATCAAAATTACTCATAAAATCTTGCGATTTCCTATTGCCTTATTAAAGGCTTTCGTTATAATTCTAATCGGTGCCACCATTGATGGCGGCGTTCACTTTATAAACTGTGTCTCTTTGGAGAGCATCCAGCACTGCTGTTGGTGCCCTGGCTTGGCGACTTCTATTGTGGGGGATTTTAACTAATGGCAGAGGCTAAGCGAGTTCCTGAGGAGCGGCCCGAATCAAACCTAGGACTTGATGGTTTTGACCAGTTTTTTACTGACAATGCCCAAGAAGCAAATGGCGTCCCCGGTAGTAACGACCCATATATGCAGGCTCAAGTAGAGAAGCTGCTCGACCGTTTTACTGAGCTGATGTCATTGAGCGTTGATCAGCGTGTTGAGACCAGCAAAATTGCCAGTCAGCTGATTGACAATCAAAGACAGTTGGTTGCTACTCAGCAGATTTTGATCAAACTGATGGAGCGCTCCATCGAGCTAACCCGCCATATCACTACTATCGAAGAAAAGCTCCCTGGTCTCTATGAGTTGCCACGGGTTGTAGAAACTTTGCGTCAGCGTGTAGCTGAGCTAGAAGGCATCGAAACCCGCTAACTTCGCTTCGGTTCGCCATTCGCTGTTCGTGGATTCACCATTTACTTAAAGCCAGAACTGTATATACAATGCTTAGTATGAGCGGAGTATTTATGGATGGCGGTGGCGGCGGAGATGGCGGTGGTGTAGACCACGGTCACGATCATGGCGACCACGGAGACCACGGGCACGATAGTTCCGGTGGTCATCCTGACCAGAGTCCCATGTGGTCGCAGGCCATGCAAGGAATGAAGTTGAACGACTTCATTTCTAGTATCAAGATTACTCCCAATCACCTTTTGCTCTTTATGTTCGTGGGCTTCACCGGCTGGCTTGGGGTGATTTACTGGATTCGTCACCACGAACCAATGGCTAATCATTTGCTTGGTTCCGGCCCAGCCTATACAAACTCACACGCTGACAGGCTTTTGATCAATGGTGCTCGTGAAGCCCTGCCAATCAAGACAGTTCCTGGCTCTGGCCAAGTTTATACTCCCGGTTCAAATAGCCCAGGCTTCAATGGTGCGGCCCCTCCTCAGCTTCCTGTTTATTCATCCAACGTAAGGTTCTCAACTCCTCGTCAGGGTTTGACCGTTCAATCTAGTGCCATCAACGCTCCGGCCTCAGCCATGAATCATCCTGGGGCAAACAACTATGCGATGGCGCCGGCCATGAATCAGGCTATGAACCCAGCCATGAATCAGGCTATGAACCCAGCCATGAACCCGGCTATGAACCCGGCTCTAAATCAGGCTGATCCTTCTGTGGCACCGGTCTATAACGGAATGGGTCACAACGCCAGGCTCTTTAGTAACCGCGACCGCGTTGGCCCTGGTGGTCACACGGGTATCAGAGGCGTTCAAATGCCTGCTCGTATGGTTGGTCATGAAAGAACGGGGCCAAATCAATATCGCTCTGCTGCTCACGGACAAGCTGAGCAGTTTGCTTCTAGTCCGCAGCCAGCAGCATCTCAGCCTGGTTGGAGCTTAGCCAAAGATGGCTTTTCTTCCGACAGCGCGCACTTTGACAGTCGCTTTGGCAGTCCATCTGATTCAAGTAAGTAGAACGCCAAATAAGTAGAAGTCAAATAAGCAGAAGCCAAATAAATAGAATGCTGGACCTCAATTCCTAATCATATATAGGTATGAGTTTTCGGTTTTAAGTTGCCGATTTCAATTTGCAGATTTTAATTTGAAGGTTTCAATTTGAAGATTTGAGATTGAAGCCAAGGGCTTGCAGCTCATGAATCTGCTTTATCTCTTCTGCGCTCAGGGGGCCGGCGTCTGAAGCAGCTAGATTCTCTTCGACCATGTCTACGTCTTTGAGGCCGACAATCACAGTAGAGATTGCTTGGTTGAGCAAGGGATATTTGAGTGCTGCCTGAGCCATACTCTGATGGCCATTCTTCTTCAAGAATGAGAGCTGTCTGGTGGCGTCTGATCTAGCTTGAACGTACTCCATAGGCCAGTTTTTGCGAAAATCGCCAGCGGCAAATTTAGGTGCTGTGTCATACTTCCCTGTGAGGAAGCCGTTTGCCAGGGGCTCTCTGGCGATTATGGCGCAGCCTGTTTCGAATGCACGCGGAAGAAGCTGCTCTTCTGGCCGGCAGCTAAAAATGTTGTAAGTAATCTGGACGCAATCTGGTTGACCGACATTGATTGCCGTAATTCCTTCTACCGGCGTGAACACTGAAACGCCGAAAGCCCTGATTTTGCCTTCTTTCTTCAGTTCTCGCAGGATGGCGAAGGTTTCTTCTTTTGAGATTAGCTTTAGAGGTGGGTTGTGTAGCTGGTAGACGTCGATATAGTCTGTGTTTAGCCTGGTTAGCGACTTTTCAAGTGCAAATCTGATGTAATCAGGAGTGAAAGTCTGGAAGCCGGTACCCTGGTAGAAGTCGGCGCCTACCTTTGTGGCAATCACTACGCGATCTCTTTTGCCTCTCAAAGCCTTGCCTAGAAGCTCTTCACTGTGACCCCAGCCGTAGACATCGGCAGTGTCGAAGAAATTCAGGCCTAGTTCTAAGGCTTTGTTAATGGCATCTGTTGAGCTCTTGTCTGTGGTCGGGCCGTAACTATTTCCATGGTCGTTACCCCCTATAGCCCAGCAGCCAAAGCCAATCTCCGATACTTTTATACCTGTGTTTCCGAAGTCTCTATACTTCATGCATTGCAATGCCTACGTGGCCGGGTGTTTCAGCTCCTTCATTATTCATGAACACAGGGGCACATTGCAACTTAGGTGTACTACAATAACCCTCTGAAAGGTTAAGCTGGAGACTTGGATTCGCTCATGGATCTATACGATATTACGATTATTGGTGGTGGGCCGACTGGATTGTTTGGCTCATTCTATGCCGGTCTTAGAGGCCTCAAGGTAAAAGTCATCGACGTTCTTCCTGAACTCGGTGGGCAGTTAACTGCTCTTTATCCTGAGAAATATGTTTACGATGTGGCCGGTCACCCAAAGATTTTGGCTAAAGATTTGGCAAAAAATCTTGCCACCCAAGCGCAGCTTTTCAAGCCGACAATATCGCTTGGTGAGAAAGTGCTCAACTTGCAGAAGACCCCTGAAGGTCACTGGCAAATCTCCACAGACTTTTCTGAAGAGCATTTCAGTAAGACGGTATTGTTGGCCCTGGGTGCAGGTGCTTGCGTTCCCAAGAAGCTAGACCTTGACTATCCAAAGGAGCTTGAAGGCGAGAGCATTTTCTACGCAGTCAAGAACAAAGAGAAATTCCGTGGCAAGAACGTACTGATTATTGGTGGCGGCGACTCGGCTGTTGACTGGGCCAATGAATTCTCAGTGCTAGCTACTAAAGTGACTTTGATTCACAGAAGAGATCAGTTCAGAGCTGTTCAAACTTCTGTAGAAGAGATGAAGCGCAACAAAGTCGATATCAAGACTTTCTATGAATTGAAAGAGATTCAATATGATGCTGGCGCTATCAAGGGCGTTGTAATTTTCGATAACCGTACTGGTAAAGAAGAGACCATTGCTGTTGATGCCATCATCATCAACATCGGCTTTGTTATTAACCTCGACTTCTTGAAGAGCTGGGGTCTGCATATGGACGTCAATGCTATTACCGTCAACGAAATGATGGAAACTAGCTTGCCAGGTGTTTACGCCGCTGGCGATATTTGCGCCCACGCAGCTAAGTTGAAGTTGATTGCTACTGGTGCAGCAGAAGCGGCTACTGCCGTTAACTTCGCGGTTACTTTCATCAATCCTTCGGCCAAGGCCTTCCCGGGTCACAGTTCAAATCTCAATCTGAGCATGTAGTCTCAGTAGTAAAAGGTTTAGGTAGAGCTTCTATCTATCTAGAACAAATAGTCGCAGCGCAAGCTGCGGCTTTTTGCTTTTGTGGTGCTTTTAGTACTATTTGATTGACACTACTCTTGTCTCAAAAAGCTTCGACGTAGCTCGTGGTGTTCAAGCTATTGCGCTGCCAAAAGCTATTGTCGCCAGAGACGATATACATGCGATAAGAGCCGCATTGACGGCCGAGGGCTGGGGATAAGTCGTTTTGCTCCAATAGCTCCTTTGACGGTGGTAGGCATTGCGACTGTTTGGCTTGAAAAATCGGTGTGATAATTCTGCCGTCTGGGCTTTCTTGCTCTTGTAAGAGTTTCGTGGCACTTAAGTAGTCGATGGCAGGGATGAAAGCCGCTTTGTCGTTGATTTGATTGCTGTCACCAAATATGGTGATAGCGTGCCCAGCTTCTAGGGTTATAGTGTTATCGCCTTCGAGATAACCAGGCGGTATGTAATAAGCGCGCCACTGTCTCATTGCCGATGGACTTTTGCCAAAGACGCTGGCGAAGTCTGTTTGCATTTGATCAAGCTTGGCCCAGGTTTGAATTAGGCTCACGGGGTTGAAGCTAGGCGCCGTTAGCTGTTTGCCGTTAATTGCAACGGTGCAGCCTGCTAGCAAATCATCTGAACTATTTGAATCACTGATAGCAGTTGGGTCATGCTTGTCTTTGCTATGAGCTGCTTGACAGTCAATTACTAATATTCTCCAGTTGGCTCTGCTTTGCGGTGCTTCTGTGTATTTAACGTAGCGATTAATGCTTTGACCTGCATCTAAGCGGCACTTCCAGGTTCGCTCTTCGCGCTCATAAAAGTAGTGTGCCAAGAAGGCGGCAATGATTGTGCCGCCCAGTAATACTGCCATGCTCTTGCTGGCAAGGTATAGCGCTGAGCGCTTCTTGGCAGCAGGGTCAAAGTGGCATAACCTTCTAGTGAGAACCAAGACAAGAATGATTAGTGCTGCTTTGATGACACATTCAAGGAGGGCCGCAACTCCAGTAGGGATGAAGAGCATCTGAATTAGTGATAGTAAGTCGGCCCTAGCAATGACAACACTGGCAATGGCACAAAAACCAAGAGCAAGGCCGAGGGCGAGAGGGGGGCTGCTAGTGGTGCTAGTGCCGGATAATTTCCGCCATGGCTTGGTCAGGACTTCGAGTCTTAGTATGTAATCTATTGCTATTAAACAGAGCAAAAATACCATTGGTATGCCGCTGAAGCCATAACGAGAGCAGGTCTCAAAAGGAATATAAGCGGCGTGTCCTAGTATTACTAGTGGTGCAGCAATGGCTGTAAATCTTGCCGCCGAGTTCTTCAGTTTCGGTAGACTCAACGGCATCAGTATGAGGCCTATGGAGGCTAATACCAGAGTCAATTGATGAACGAAAATTTGCACGCCTAAGCCTATGCCCAGGCATTTGTGATGGAAATCATTCCAGGGTAAAAGCCATAATCTTTCAGGTTTGCGCAGTGCCAAATTTACTGACTGCCATGGCTTTTCAGCGAATATGCTAGCCATACAACCAAGGGGGCTAACACCTTCGCCATAGCTTTGCATAGTTGGATCGACGGGCACTGTTCCCCAACCGTCAGAGTTGCAATTCATGCCGCAGGTGATGTTGTAGATAGGTACTCGGTAAGCACTGGCCCGCCAATTGCCTGTGGTGCTATGGGTAAAGAGTAGCCAGGGTGTGAGGGCGATGGTCGCGCCGATACAAACGCTTAGAAGCAAAATTACGTTGCTTTGGATTTTATGGTCTGCTTGCTGAGTGTTTGATTGTAAAGAAACTGGTCCGAGTAGCACTGCGAGCCAGAGTAATACTAGCAATCCTAAACTAACTACCAGAGCTGGTTTTGACATGAACACAAGAGCGATCACTAAGCCGCTAACTAGAGCGAGAATATTGGATTGAGGGGCGGAATTAGCTGTTGCTTTGAGTTTAATTGTTCGTGCCATCAAGCACATAGCAAAAAGTACTAGGGCTGTTGCTGGCTGTTCACCAAGAAAACTATTCGTGCTCAATATGGCTGGTGGATAGAGAGCCCAGGCGAGGCCTGTGGCTAGTGCCACATATTTGGCGTGCTTGCTAGCACTTAGGTTGAAAGCTAAAGATGTTAGTGAAGCTGTTGCTATAGCTTGGAAAAATATCTCTATATAGATGAAAGTGCGCCAGTCACTAACCTGAGGTATCTTACCTAAAAGGGTGAAAACCAAGGTCCCGATTAGGGGTACGAGTGGGCCGTCTAGCAATAAATAAGCATTGAGTTTTTGGCTGTCAGCGAATTGAAGACCGGCTGCATTGGCTTGAATAGCCTGGCACAGCAGTTGTACCGTGCCCATGTAATGACCTGAGTCAAAGACTAAAGTGGTGCCCGAAGGATGAATAGTGTTTTGTATGATACAAGCGAAAACCGCTACAGCAACGCAAAGTGCGATGATTAGAAATTCGCTGCGAGAGCTTAAGCTAGAACAAGAGGTAAGTGGCATTGGCTGATTATACTCGCTTACCAGAGCCTGAGCTGTTAGTCGGCAGCTGGTATTTTCCCTTTACCGCGCGTCATATGATGGCCGCGATTTCGATGAATTCTTCATAAGAGAGCATGGGAATTCCGGACTTTGCAGCGACCTTGTCATTGAAGTGTTCACGATTGCTGGATAGAACAACAAAGGGCTTGATTGTCAGCGCACAGGCAAGGATCGGGATATCGTTCTTGTGTCGCATAAGTGCAATGTAAGAGTTGTATGTCTGCCGCACTAGGTCTGCCGTGGTCATCTATGCTAAATCCGGATATTGCTCCGCGAAGCGTTCAGGCTTCAGGCGCTCCACCTCCGCGTTTATTTCATCCATGCTGACACCGGATTTTTTTAGCGCCTCCTGGGCGCGCCTGCGGACTTGCTCCAGAACTTGATTCTGTGGCATGAGAATGATGCAATTGCCAACTACGACTTCCATAAGGGTGCTGCCTTTTTCGAGCCCAAGCTGTTTGCGGGCATGGCTCGATAGAGTGATCTGACCCTTGCTTGAAACACTTACGCTTTTGACCTTTTCCACTTGGCTTACTTTCCCTACTTTCTTTACATTTTTAAGTATAGCCTGTTTTGGGCTGGCAGCTCAATACTCGCTTACCAGAGCCTAAGCGTCGAGCTGGCATGGCCCGCCTGGGCATCGATAACTGGATTTGGTTGGGGTGACACTAGCAAAAATAGCCTTAGATCCTCGTCTGCCGCTAGTTCTTTTCCTCTTGCTGCGTTTGACGATTTAGAGGCGAGCACTATGCGGTGATCTGGGGCGCGGCCGTCTAAGCCACTTTCTGATGCAAACATTTTTGTCACACTAAAATAGCGCAGAGCGGGAATGAGTCGAAATTCTTTTTCTGCTTGTAGCTTCTGGCCGAATATTGTTAGCGGGGCTTGGGCAGCTACTTCTATTGTGTTTGCTTGATCGCTCTTTAAAAGCTCAATGGGCAAAGCAATCACTGAGTAATGAGCGAGTTTTTCCACATCTACTTTGCTAATTCGACTCAAGAGATTTTGAATGTCATCGATGGTGGCTTGATAGCGAAAGCCTGATGGATAGCTGCGCAAATCCTGTGCCTTCACTTCTATCTCTTGACCGTTAAATTTGATTTTGCAATTTTCTTTTCTTAAGTCAGCGTCGGTAATTAGAGCTACCCAGGCGGGTTTATCGCTGCTATTAATGGCGCTGCTTTTAATCTCTCTGGTTTCGCGCTTAGCTGTTTCGTCTTGATTGAGAACATATTCAATTGTTTCAACGTCATCGAATTGCACCTCGGCGCAAGCTACAGCTAGAGCCAAAGCGGCAATAGCAAAGACTATGCTATTTTTAATTGTGTTTTGGTTGCGGTTAATTGCACATTTCCTTACCATGCAAATGGCAGCAATAAATAGCAGTGGCATTGCTGAAAAGGCGTAGCGAGGAAGTGACTCAAAGGGCATATAGCAGCAGTGAGTAGCTAGGTTGGCGGCAACTAGGGCTATACCAAATTTCTCATCGGCAGAAGCTTTCTGGCTGGCTAATATGGCCAATATTCCACTCAAGGCCAAGACCAGCAGCAGGGAGTGCAGAAGCCGCTGAAAGGCAAAATTTATGCCAAATACTGAATCATGGAAATCATTGAATGGAGCAAAATAGAGGCGGGCAAATTTCTTGCTGAGAATTGCTGGCATCTCAAAAGTGTGCTCAGTAGCCAATTCGTAGAAAACTCTGATAGGGTTGCGTGCATAGTTGTGTAAGGTCAAAGGCGGAACTGGCATTGTTTCCCAAAAGCCAATTTCGTAGTCGCAGCCAAGGGCCATATTTGTCGAAGGTAGGCGTGATGGCATGATTTCGGCATGACCAGTAAATGCTGCTGTGATTATCATCCAAGGCAAAATTGCTAAGAATGCTCCCAGCCCGATTGAAAGAGCGTAGATACTTAGTTGTTTAAAGACTTGGCGGCCCAGCGCTAATAGACGTAAGCGCAGGCCTATGGCCAGTATCAATAGCACCAGAGCGAGATTGATCAATAGTGCCGGTTTGGTTACCATAATGGCACCGCTGACAAAGCCGAAAGCACACCAGCATTTAGGTCGCGGTTCTTGCCAGCAGGAGATGGCCGCCAGAGCTAGGGCGCAGACTAGAAGCCCGCTCAGAGGCTCTGATAAGAAGGTGCCGGCACTGACTATGGCCGCTGGGTAAAGTGACCAGAGCAGACCTGCGGCGGCAGACCAGGCCAGGCCTATTTTCATTTTCAGCGCACAAGCATAAGTTGTGACGGCTGTTAGAGCGATGACCGTGCTCTGTACAAATATAAGGGCCAGTGCCGTCATTTTGTTGGCCGATAGAAGGGCGGCAATGGCCGCACAAAACGGCATGCCGAAGCCATCTAGTAAGAGCATTTGTCCTAGGTTCGCCGGTGGGCAGCTAGCTGCCCCTAGGGCGTGCTCAATGGCGATAGTAAGAAAGAGACCGGCTTGAATGTAGTGACATGAGTCAAATACATGCAGTCGACCTGGTTCAGTCAACAGCATGTTGTAGATCATGTCGACGCTTAGGCAAAAGACAAAGATCGACAGGCCGATCCAGAATTCTCTTGTTTTCGTCTTAGCCGCTACTTCTAATTTACCAGCCAAAAATGTATCCATTAAGTCCATGCGCCAGCGGCAGGGTATAAGTGGCAATGATAACCGCTGCTTGGCTCCACTGTAAAAATAGTGGACGGTACCATACGGATGTAGTATAGTTGATCTACTGCTGACAATTTGCCATTTGCGACTGCTACGATAAACGTGTGCGGGAGATTATCTATGTTCACCGACAACGCTATTAAGGTTCTAGAAAAGCGCTACTTCTTAAGAGATGACCAAGGTCAGATTGTAGAAGATGTCGACGCTCTATTTGCGCGGGTTGCTTCTGCTATAGCGGCCAGTGAACGGCGTTATGGTCTTGATTCCGTTCGACTGGAAAGCCTTTCTGCTCGGTTTAAGCAAGCCATGCTAAATCGTGAGTTTTTGCCAAATTCACCCACTTTGATGAACGCCGGAAAAGCAGGTGGACAGCTCTCCGCCTGTTTTGTGCTGCCAGTACCCGATAGCTTAGAAGGCATCTTTGAGACTTGCAAAAACGCTGCAATGATTCATAAAACCGGCGGTGGTACAGGCTTCTCCTTCTCGCGCTTGCGACCATTAAACGACCGTGTCGCTTCTTCTGTGGGGGTGGCCTCAGGGCCCGTTAGTTTCATGATAGTCTACGACGCAGCCACAGAGGCTATTCGTCAGGGTGGTACTAGACGTGGTGCCAATATGGGCATGCTGCGTGTCGATCATCCTGATATTGAGCAGTTTATAAGCTGCAAGCGCGATACTAGTAAACTCAATAACTTCAATATTTCAGTGGCGATTACTGATAAGTTTATGGAAGCTGTTAAGGCTGATCAGAGTTTTGATTTGTTGCATCCTGGTCGCCGTGATGCCAATGGCCCTGAGGTTGTGCGTCAAGTCAGCGCCACAGCCCTTTTCGACAAAATGGTAGAGAACGCTCATGCCACTGGCGAACCCGGAATGGTCTTTATTGATCGCATCAATAATAGTGATCCAATTAAATTGGCTTTAGACGACAATGGCCACGCGATTGCCGGAACAGAAGATATTGAGGCCACTAATCCATGTGGCGAACAGCCCCTTGGGCCCGGCGATGCTTGCAATTTAGGTAGTATCAATGTTTCTCAATTTGTTGACGAGCAGGCTAAGACTTTCGATTGGAATCGTCTCAGCGAAATGATTGAGCTTGGAGTGCGTTTCCTTGATGATGTCATTGACGCCAATGTTTATCCTTTTGAGTTTATTGCTCGGGCCACTTTGAATAACCGCCGCATTGGTCTGGGCTTGATGGGTTTTGCTGATTCACTGATCAAGCTTTCTATTGCCTATGACAGCGATGAAGCAGTGGCACTAGGCGAGCAGCTCATGGCATTCTTCCAAGATAAAGCCCATCAAGCATCAGCCGCTCTAGCCAATGCTCGTGGAAATTTCCCTAACTGGCTTTATTCTGACTTTGCTCAATCTGGGCAATCGGGTACGGCTCGGCGCAATGCCACAGTTACAACCATTGCCCCAACCGGTACTATTTCGATCATTGCTGGCACAAGTTCTGGCATTGAACCGCTATTTGCTATCTCGTTTGTGCGCCGTGTGCTAGGTGGTACTGAGCTAGTTGAGGTCAATCCCCTCTTTGAGAAAATTGCAAAAGAGCGGGGCTTTTATAGTGAAGACTTGATGCGTAAAATCGCGCAAGAAGGCACTGTGAGCCATATTGAAGAAGTGCCTGAAGATGTTCGAAGAGTTTTTGTTTGTGCTCACGATATTGACTATCTTTATCATGTTCGCATGCAGGCTGCATTCCAGCGTCATACCGACAATGCTGTATCGAAAACCATCAATTTCCCCAACAGCGCCACTGTCGAGCAGGTCAAGGCTGCTTATTTAGCGGCCTGGGATCTCGGCCTTAAGGGCATTACTGTTTACCGTGATGCCTCTCGTCGATTGCAAGTTTTGAATATCGGTAAAACTGATCCAACGCGAGATTCTAAGAAAGAATCCCAAAAAGATCTATTGAACAATACCTCTACTTTAGAGCACGCGCGGGAGTTTGATGATTCCCTAAAAAAGCGACGTTCTGCTGGCCGCGCGGGGACTGTGACTAGTTCCCCGGTTAGTGGCACCTCTGCTTTGGCTTTTCTGGCGCAGAGATCGATAGCGATCGATAGTATTTCCGTGATCTCTCGAGATATATCGGTGGAGAAATGCCCTGAATGTGGGGCTTTCGCTAAAAGTTTCCTCAAGTACGAGGCCTGCCGACTTTGCGTTGGCTGCGGTTATACTAAATGCTGACCTTTGATTTATATGACTCATGTGGGTCAAGGGTCATCGTTATAAGTGATCTACGCCTTATCTGAGGACAACAGCTATGTCGATTATGGTTGATCGGGAAATCCGTGAGGAGATTGCAAACGGCAAGCTGATCATTGAGCCTTATGAAGACCGCTTGATACAGCCAAATTCTTATGACGTTCGTTTGTCTGATCGGTTCTCTTGGCACGTTGCTGGAGATCAAGTAATTGACCCATACGAGTCGCAATCAATACTTGAAGGCGTCGAACAAGTTAGTCAAGAAAGCATTGTCATCAAGCCCTATGAATTTATTCTCGGGGCGACTCTTGAAGCTGTTTGCTTGCCAGACGATATTGTCGGTCAACTAACTGGTAAATCGAGTCTTGCTCGCCTAGGGGTAATGGTTCACGTCACTGCAGGCTTTATAGATGCAGGTTTTAGTCATCCGCCGGCTCAGATTACTCTTGAGATTCTCAATGTCGGCAACAGGCCTGTTCGCTTGCATGCTGGTATGAGCATCGGCCAAATGGTGTTCACTCGCACCGCCTTTTGTGATTTGCCATATCACCGCAAGCCCGGAGCCAAATACAACGGTCAGGCTGCTGCCGCGCACAGCAAGTATTATCTCAATCCACAAGCAGCAGTTTAGCCGATTCCGGTTTAGCTAATTGCAACGTGGCTACTCTAGGCTCTTCCGTTGTTGCACCAAGCGCTGCATGAGCGAGCTTTTGCTAGCTTGCTTGTCGACCGAAACAGCTGGATTTTCGGCGCTAGTGACCCTTCCTGACGGTGGTGAAACAACCAAGGCATCTTGTAGTGTGATGTCTTCTTCTCTGGCATTGCGATAGTTTTTTCTAGTTGAACGTGCCGCTACATCGCTGCTGATGATAGCTGGCTGCTGGCTGAAGGCCGAATTCAGATGCATGCTCGCCGGTTGGCTAGCTAAATCAACAGGGCTTATGTCGGTAGTTGCAGCCGGGTCAGCCGCTCTCGGGGCGAGATCAATAGGCCTTATGTCGGTAGTGGCAGCAGGGTCTGCTTGTCTTGGGGCCAGGTCGATGGGGCTAATATCTGTAGTGGCGTAAGGGTCAGCTATTGGCGGCACAGCGCTTACTGCTTGATTGGCTGGGGTTTCGGCTACATACGCCTTATAGACGCCAGAGCGTCGCCAGTTGCCTGTCCTGGCGCCTTCAATGCAGGCTTCAAGATGCTGGGCTTCGCGCTCTCTATGTGTCTCTTTCAAGAGGCGAGCGTAATTGGCAATGACGTTCAAAGTCTGTGGGTGTGAGTTTCCGAGTGCTTTTGTTTGAATGCGGAGAGCCTTTTGGTATTCGCTCTCGGCCATAAAGTGTTTCTTTTGAGTGTGGTAAAGGAGCCCGAGATTGTTGGTAAAAACACCAACATCGGGATGATTTGGCCCGTAACGCGCCTCATATATAGCAATTACGCGTTTAACCACACCCTCTGCTTGGCTGAGCTGTCTCTGTTTGAAGAGAATTTCGGCCAAACATTCTAAAGTCATGGCTAGTCGGCGATCATCGCTGTGGAAGTCTTCAGCAATGTCGAGGGCGGCATAGAGCAGCGGTTCTGCGTGGTCAAATTTTCCCAGGTGGATGGCCTTGCCAGCCGATTCCCAATAACTAGTCCATTTTTCGTCTTGGTTCATTGCAGTCTTATCCAAAATCAAAGAGAATGTATTTTTAGAATACCGCTTGGCAACCTATTGTACTACTGCTAATTTTTGCAGATCCAGGCTAGATTCAGCAAATATGGGCCACAGGGCGCAAACATTATAATAAAAATGCCCTAGATTGCCCTCGGCAGTGGGAATTTTACGAATTTACTCTTGTCTAAGTCTTATTTAATATGGATAGATGCGTGGCATAAAGAAGTATCCACTCCGCCCCGCGCATTTTTCTACCTGCCTCGGGGCCGACCCGTGACCAACATGGAAGGAAGTTCAGATGACCGACGCACCTGATAAAAGCCGAAAGACAGACGAAGTTCAAGATGCAGCAACCCGAAAGTTGCTAGAGGGTCTTGGAAATCAGGTAGCTCAGGCTAGATATGGCCAGGTTGCTCCCGCTTTCAATCCAGGTGCTGAGCCTGGCAAGGGCCGCGACCCATACTATGTAGGTCCAACTGATGGTAAACCGCAGAAGGCTCCTTACGGAGCTGATAGCCCACTTTTGCCTGGCGGTAACCCCAACAGTGGTAATCCTCAAGGTGGAAGAGAACAGGTACCAGATTTTAGAGAAAGGCATAAAGACCAACAAGTAGACCCGACCAAACCGTACGCTCGCAGTGATATCGGTGAACAGGTTCGCAATGGCAATAAGCCCCAAGGGCAGGGCCGTCAGTTTTCATGGCAAGGAGCCGACTTCTTTGACCCACGGGTGCAACAAACTATTATGCTGCGCGGTCAGCACCGCGATTTTATGAATTCGACAATATTTGCTGGTGCCGCTAGCGTGCCTATACCGCTGCTTCACAGTGCCCTTTCAAAAAGAGCTGACCAGGCAGTAGCTAAGGCTGCAGAAACTGGCACAGAGAGCCGCTTTGGTAAATGGTGGCAGAACAATGCAGACCCTGCCAAATATTCAACTTCAGATTTGTTGAAAACTGATCAACGGCATGTCGCTGCTTTCCAAGAATTTGAAGGATTGCAGACTAAGCTAGCTGACGCTGTTAAGGCTGGTGGTGACGATGCTGCCAGAGCCGCTGAGAAGTTAGATTTCTTGAAAACACGCACCGCCGAAGGTAGCTTTAAGCCTCAGAGCTTTATGGAAGCTACGGTCAAAGATGGTGGTAAGTTCTTTGATGCTGATGAACTGAGAATTCTTGAAGGGCGCGCTAATGCTGGCAAGATGATTGACGCTGCTGCAACTAAGCAGAGCAATCGCATTGCTCAAGCCCTAGAAAATATGCCTGGATGGATGTCGCGAGTTGGCACGGGTATGCTTTCGTCTGCGGCACAATACGGTATTGTCTCAGCTGATCGCAGCATGACTCAGAAAGTCGCTGGAGCAAACGGTTTGCATGAATCTTGGAATGCCAGCCAGTTGATTGGTCCTATGGCTTTGGCCGCTTTGCCTGGTAAATATAAATTGCTGGCTCCAGTTGCTGCCATTGGTGGTTCTCAGGCTGTCGATGGCTTGGCGCGCATGACTGGTCTCACTGCTCCTGATCGCATCAATGCTGCTACAGGTGTTTATGACGGCTGGAATGGTGCATTTGTCGCCGGCAGTTTGACCCTGGCTACTTATGCTAAAGACTGGCGGGCGAAGGCTGTCATTGCCGGTGTCGGCACTATAGCACCAGTAATGGTGCATGCTTTTCAAGATAATATTGGCGGTAACCTTAAGGGGGGCGTCGAGAATGTTAGAGAAAGCTTCAACTACGATCACAGTAAGCGCTCGTATGGCTCATTGAGAGAAGTTGATAGCTCAATGCAGAAAGTGCTCAATAAGAAAGAAGATTGGATTGTCGCTAACGTTGACGCTAGTTTTGCGGCAATGAATGATCGCTGGAATAAGCCTCTAGCGAGCGGTGGGTTGACTACTGAGCAGAAGCTTCTCGGTTTGCGCGATGATGCTAGTGCTACTGGTGCCCTTTCGCGCAATATTCTCGATAAGGGCACTCGTATATCAGATAAAGGCAGTGAGCCTCAATATATGCTTGATGGCTATCAGCTTGATGTTGGTGGTCGCTCGTTGCATTACATGTTGCGTACAAGAAATAGCGCTGACAAAGCAGCTACTTTGACTGAGCAAATTATTCGCGACAATGCTGATCCCAATAAACAAGTCACCATCAAAGGTGAATTGCCGAAGCAAAGTGAAGCAGACGATTTGAGAAAATATTCTGCAGAAGCACAGACTGACATCACTAAAATTCTCGATGGCAAGCATGACATTAAAGGCGCTTTTGATGAGCTTGTGAAAAAGGCAGAGGTTCTTGATAAAGAGTTCCTCAAAACCTATATCAAAGGGCCAGATAATCTCATTCTCTATTACAACGATAAGGCCGCTAAGGCGCAGGCAGCTGCTCAAAAAGCCGCTGCGGAAGGCAATGACCCCTTGCGTCAAGAAGCTGAATTGAAGACCCAAGAGTACGCTAAGGTTGTGGCCAAGCTATATCGCGATCAGGCTTTAGCCTATATGGCTATGGCTGCAGCTAAGATGAAGAATGGCAATGATGGCGGTGGTGCCTACGATCTTCTCATTGATGATGGTGTCAATCATAAAGACATCTTCCCCACTGGCCAGAGAAAGGGCTACAACGGCGCTCAAGGTGCTCTGCGCATCGCCGATACTTATGCACCAGGAAATCCAGATACACAGCAACTCTCTGAGGTCTTCTCTCAGCTTGCCAAGGAAATGCAAGAGAAGCGCAAACTGCAACTAACAAGCAGCAGCTCCAATGTCTTGGGCTTCCGTGATCAGTTTACGAGACCAAGTAACTAGACCTAGCAAGTAGTTCTAGTCAGTAGATCTCGGTTAAATGAAATTGAAAAAGCACAAGGTCGATAGCGGCTTGGTGCTTTTACTTTATCGAGATTGCTAGATTTTTGTTGAACTTCATTGAACTTTTTTGCTCTGTTGAGCGTTTATTCAAGAGGAGACCATGCCCGAGTCGCTTAACAGCGGCTGGCTCCTTTGTGCGTTATTTCTTAGATGAGTGATTTCCTAGCAGAGAGTTGATTTATGACAGATAAAGAGACAGCCAGCCTGGCTTCGTCAGGCTATACCCCAGCACGTGCCTTTTCTTTGTTTTCATTGGCTGTGCTCATAGGGGCCTTACTAGCCAGTTTCGGCATTCACCCGGCCGTCGTTTTGGTTGTGGCCTTGCTTCCGCTTCTTCTTCGACCGCTTTGTCTCTGGCCTCTGCGTGTCGCAACAATATTGAGTCTAGCTCTTCTTCTCAGTTTCTTTTGGGCCGTGGTGCGCAAAGACAATAGTGGTCCCGCTCAAAATGATCTTTATTTTGTTCATTTAGTTGGTAGGGTTCATATTCGCGGCCAGATTGAAGAAGTTAGAGAGCGAGTACGAGAAGATGAACCAGGCGGCGAAGGAGAAGGCGCTAATTCGACAAAGCATGATTTTACTTTGATAGTGCGTGCCGATGAGCTTTTGTATCCTACCCGGCGGCCCCTAGAAGGCAAGGTGTTGGTTAGTATTGAAGCTGCTGAATGCGAGTTATTACATGCACCATTGCCTGGCGATTTGGTCGAAATTGCTGGAGTCTTGCGCAAACCCAGAGGCAAGAATTTCTCTTTTGAATTTGATGAAGCGACTTGGTTGGCAAGTAAAGGCATCTTTGCTCGATTGAGCGTGAAGCCTGTCGATTTTCACATAGTCGATGAAGAACGGTCAAAGGGCTGCCCTGATAGCCTAGAAAATATAAACAGGGAGAGTGCTTTTGTTAAGGTCAGTCGTGCTATCGCTGTTCTGCGCAAAGAGATTGTTAACGCTCATAGTGAGCATCTTGGAGTGGTCGGTGGTGGTCTTTTTTCATCAATGGTATTGGGCGATCGAGTAGTATGCGTTGATCAAGAATTGAAGCGACAGTTTTCTTTGGTTGGTTTGTCTCACCTGCTAGCGGCATCAGGTCTTAATCTAACAATTATTGTTACGGCCGCTTTAGTACTTTGTCGTTTTTTTCAGCCCAGCGTTAGAAAGAGTCAAAGTACTCGCGCACACTGGCTCACTACTTACATTCCCTTTCTTTGTGTTGTGCTCTTTACTGCTTTTGCTGGTGCTGGCCCATCTGTTAGTCGTGCCGCCATTATGTGTTTAGTTGCTCTTTGGGCAAGATTGGCCTTCGTTCGCTTGGCGCACGGTACCGCTTTGGCTTTGGCGCTACTCTTTGCTTTGGCCTTAGACCCACTGAGCGTTTCAGATGTAGGCTTGCAGCTCTCTTATGGCGCTACATTTGGTATCGTCTATATTTACCCGTTGATAGAATCGGCCTGGTTCAAAGATATCGCTAGCATTTATCTTCGGGCTCTCTACTCTTTGGTGGCCGTGGTTGTAGCGGCTCAAATAGCCGTGCTGCCGATCCAACTTCATGTTTTTCAGCAGCTTTCTATTCTTGTGGTGCCTGCTAATTTGCTGGCAGAGCCAGTGGTGGTGCCTTTGACAATTATGGGCTTTGTCTCTTCAATTTTTGCTGCCATTGCCTCTTGCCAGTTGCCGCCAGCTTTCAATTTTTGCCAACCATTGGTTGATGCTTCTGCCAGCCTATGTTGGGCCATCGATTGGCTGGCTAAATTTCCGCTCGATTGGCTTACCTGCTTAGCTCAATCGCTGTCGCGCATACCTCTGGTATCGCTATCTGTGGCAAAACCGCAACCTGCTCATGTTTTTCTTTATTACCTAGTCGTCGCTCTCGTGCTACTCGGAGGGCGCGCCCGGCCGCGTCTTGCTTGCTTACTTCTCTGCTTTTCTTTTGCTCTGCTAGCAGCTGTTTCTTACATCGAAAGCCCGCTTCTCCAGCTGCTGTGCACAAATCGAGAGCTAATCGTCAATAGAGGAAATTTTGAGTATTTCGTTTTCCCCCTCGGTAGACAATGTTCTTTGGGACGGCCTGAGCTTCCTCAGACTAGCTTAGGGAAGAGCTACGTGCGCTGGTTGGCGGGTAAGGGTATTCACGCTGCTAAAGCACCGCTGGTGGGCGACCAGTTGATATTGACTCCAGAGGCGTTGCGAATTGACATTGGTGCCGCTAAATTGGCTCGTTCGGCTTTGCCGATTGTAGAGGTTGTTGCTTTGTCAGTCGCGCACTCCACTTCTAGGTTTGGCCCAGGCTCTAGTTCTGAGCCTAGTTCTCAGCCTAACTCCGGGTCTTGTCGGCTTCTTGCTCTGCCTTCCCGCCGGGGGCCGGAATATTGTCGGATCAATGGAGAGGTCGCCACACCTTTGTTCGTTCCCTATTGCCCAATGGCCATGCCAATGAGCTTCCCCCTGGTTGCCGAGGTCGAAGCTGTAAAGTCTGCATACCTAATTACCCTAAGGCTTTGAGGGGTTGTCAGAATCTTTTAAACCTGCTCGGTCACCCCTGCATGATATGGTAACTCTAGTTTTTGGTTGCTTTGCTCGCCCGCCAAAGCAATGCTGGATGGGATGAGATTTTTTCCTGCAAGTCGGCGTCAGCCGTTAGTAGAGATGGATCGATTTTGCCAGCTTCACGCAGCCGCTTTATGAATTCGCATTCTGGCTCAGTTAATGGAAAAAATTTGGAGAGATGACTTTGACATTCCTTCACTTGAACCTCTGCCCATTGCGACAAGTTGGCTTTTACCTTCGTGGCCACTTCTTGATTTAGAACTGGCACGAGCTTGGCGTTGAGCTCGTCCGGCAAAAATCCTACGGTAGAAGGGTCAACTGTGCGCCAGTCTTTGGGGTTCATAGCACCGTAAATGACTATTGCCAGGCGCAATGTTTCGTAGTCGTAATTTCCATCCTGCAAAAGTAGATTTGCGTCAAACAAGTCCCTGCTTGCTTTTCTGGACATGAGCGCTTTTAATTTTCCGGCAGCCAATTCATAAGTGTTTACCATAAGAATCTGTTTGGCGGAGAAAGATCCAATATTGCAGGAGTCTTTGACGGCGACCGGCCATAGTGGCACGCGATAAAGAAAGTTCAGGTCTAGCTCAATTCTATCGGGACGGCCAAATGAACTTTTGTAGCTGAGAACCCATTTGCCGCCCGCATGATCTTGGGGCAACGCCTTGAGAGTCAACCCCAGTTCGTTGCAAACCGAGGCGATGGCTTTTTCCAGTCCTGGTCTCATTTCCAGAAGGGTTTCAATGTCTGAAGCCCCAATGAAATTCAGATCAATATCAAGAGACAAACGGGGGAGCTTGTATTGAAATAGATTGAGAGCTGTTCCACCTTTCAACGCAAAGTGTCCTGCAAGGTCAGGATGCCTATTTATTTCTGTCAAAAGACTCAGTAGTAGAAACACTTTTTCAAGTACATACGGTTGAAATCCAGTTGCTTCAGCTTCTTCCAGTAACCGCTCTCTAGAAACCATAGGTTTCCTCCCAGCTGCGCTCCACCACCTGTAGTGGCATAATTAAATTCCACTCGGGTAGAAATTTATTCTGTACGCCTTGTGAACGCTCGCCATAATGAGGCTTTACTGGAATAAAACTTTTCAGTTCCGCAAGTTGATTGTCTTTGACTGAGAATTGTTCTTGATGTTGCTGCAAGAAAAATCCTACTTTTGCTATGGTGGTGGCATTTTGTAAAAGCAACGCATACTGCACGATTTTGCTTATATCGAAGTAGTTGGCCAACTCCAGAGAGCGCCAAATTTCCTCCCAGCCTCCGGCTAGATCGGGGCGGGCCAGCACATCTACTAAGGTACGTTCCTGGCTAGTAACTCTTACATTTAAGCCTTGGCGCTCCTCTGTCTTCACATCAAACAAGGCGTTATTAGTTGAGGACAATGCTGGCGGCTGGCGCACTGCTCGAAAAGTAGAATTCTGAAAAGCGACGGATCGACAGCGCGGATGGTTAGTGACGTAAGTGAACTGGTGCCATACAGAGTAGGATAGACCCCAGAAATCCAATGCAGTGTGGTAAGCAAGGACTGCATCAATAGCTAGTTTGGACGTTATCAGAAATGGATCAACGGGAAAACCCTTGGCGTCGAAACCGGTTTGTACGCTGGCGTAAAGCCCCCGCCTGATTCGTACAATGTGCCCTTGCTCTTGATGATACCGCAGCAATGCTTTTCGTGTATCGATGTTTGCTTCGGCCGATGCACGCTCCTGGAGGAAGTTTATGACTTCCTCCAGCGTGAATACTGGATGACGGGAGAAGAAATCTTGCAGCATTGATTTACTTGATAAAATGGAGCAAAAGAAGTAATAATCTTACCTCTTTTGCGGCACAATATCAAGTAGGCCTCAATAGAGTGGTCGAGTTAAAACCATAATGACAATACGACTCAGTCAAGTCTCACAGGTCGAAGCTGTAAAGTCTGCATACCTAGTTACACTAAGGCTTTGAGGGGTTGTCAGAATCTTTTAAACCTGCTCGGTCACCCCTGCATGATATGGTAACTAACGTTTTCTCCGATTCGGCCCTGCATGCTTGTGACTGCCGCTTAATGCCAACCAATCAAATAATTGCCGTTGCCCCTCTAGAAGTAAACCAGGCTACAATTCAGGCCGCAGCTAAGCCCGGCGCTAAGTCTGCTGCATCGCTTTCTAAGGCCCCTGTGGCGGCTTACTGGCCCCAATTAGATGGTCTGCGCTCACTTGCCTTCCTGCTCGTTTTTCTGCATCACCTCGGGCGAGTAGCCGATGTGGAGCGCGGCGCTCTTGGTTCGGTCGTTACTCCGGTTTTGCCTACTCTTGATGCCGTCTGTGCCTGGGGCTGGGTCGGTGTTGATATTTTCTTTTCACTGAGCGGTTTTCTCATAACCCATTTGCTTTTGGCCGAGAAAGGCCGTTTCAACAGTATCTCTTTCAAGCTCTTCTTTGCCAGGCGTGCTTTGCGTATTTGGCCTGTCTATTACCTGGTGCTGTTGTTTGCCTGTGTGATTGTGCCCCTGATGCAATGGCAGACTCTTAATTGGCCCTTGTTTTACGAGTTCTTGGCTAAGCAGGGCATAGCCCTTACTTTCTTTGCTGGCAACTATAGTCTGACTTTTGCCACTAATATTTTGCTGAAATTCACCAGTGCCTTAGCCTGGCCAGTAGTCTTTCTCTTTCTTCCACTCTGGTCTTTAGCAGTAGAAGAACAGTTCTATCTCACCTGGCCATTTTTGCTCAAAGTGCTACCAACTGCTAAGTCACTTTATCGTGCAATAGCAGCGCTGGCTGTGTTCTCTCTAGCTGCTCGGGCTATTCTCTGGTACGTTTCACGTTATCAATACCATATTGCTTTTCCTGTCAATCTCTACTACCAGACTACTTTTGCGCACTTAGAACCTTTGATGGCTGGTGCTGCTTGCGCTGTAACCGTCTTTTATTTCCCGCAAGTAGTAGACAGACTCAAGCGCTCTGCTTCTCTGCTTATAGCGGCACTTGTAGTTCTGGTTGTGCCTTGCGCTATCTTGCTTCCTAATATTGCAGACAACAGTTATTACAACATTGCTACTTTTAGTCTTGTTGCCCTTGGTTGTCTGTTGCTTTTAGCCACTACTTTGGTTTCGCCGGCCTTTGCTAAGTTCTTCAGTAACAAGGCGCTCTCGGCCTTCGGCCGCCTCACCTATGCCATGTATTTGGTTCACTATTTTGCTATTGCTGTGGCTGAAAAAATCTGGCAGGGCAATGCTGCACTCGCTTCTAGCTGGCAGCTACAACACTGGCCAACAAAGTTTGTGCTGGCTCTGTCTATGACTTATTTGTTTGCTTTCGTTAGCTGGCATTTGCTCGAGCGGCACTTCTTGAAGATGCGCAAGCTCTTTAGTCGTTAATTTCGTCGCGTCTATAAATTTCTGTTAGCGCACATATTTTTTCGTGTCTAAATTCCATTGTTCGCGTGGGTGAAGAATGGCTTTACCAGTGGCGTCATGCCGTACACTGCGGTCGCTGGCGTTGAGGTCATCCGGGTTTGCTGGCCTGGTGCCGCGATTGTCGCGAGAATCAAGCAGAATAAATTTGTTGCCGTCTCGTGTTACCGAAAACACAGTGTGATAAAGCTCTTTGTTCATGTAGCTCAGCAATTTGTCGACAGTGGCATGATCGTTTTTGCCATCTTTGTTGCCCTTAGCGTGCAACTTATCGTTGTCGTGGGCTTCTTCAAGAGCGTGCTTTACCGCTAGGTTAATATTACCGTTGACAGCGATAAAGAAAGCGCCGTCTTTGGCAATTTGGCGATAGTGTTCGTTTGTTTTGCCGTCGCCAACAATGTGTAAGTCTTGCAGTTTTGGTCCATCGATTTGCTTAGACTTGCCCTCGTACTCCATATGGTTGAAAACCGGATTTCTCATATCAATATTGTTATGAAGGCGGTCTTGTACGTCCTGATTGACTTGCGCCTGTGTTACGGTTTCGCTTCTTTCAGCTCTTTCGACTTTTTCACCTGCCATGATACCTGCCTGCCTATTGCTGCCTGAGTTTTAATGCCCGAATTTTGCTACCTGATGCGAGGCAACCAGTTTTTTATACCCGTATATCAGGGAGTTAACCGACTTTTTTCGCTTTTTACTTAGGCTTTTTGCAGACTGTAACTAGTCCAATTCCGGTGGGCATATCTGTGCCACTTACTATCATGTTCGTATCAAATTTCAAAACGCTATTGACCACAGTCGTAAGCCACTGAGGGTGGTGCTCGATCACTGAGTGCTCGTCTTTATTGCTTGCATCTAATCGTGCTTTCAGCCAAGCGGGAAAGAATAGTGGAAACTGACAGTAAGTGAGGCGTTCGATTTTAAAACCAGCGGCCAAGAGCTTGGCTTTTAGGTCAGGTTTTGAGTAGCGTCTTGCGGTATGCACGTAGCGGTCGTGGCTGGTATACAAACTATCATTGGCAGGAACACGTAAGACCATCGTGCCGCCTGGCTTTAATACTGTATAGAACTGGCGCAGCGCCGTTAAATCGTCCTCTACGAGTTTGTGATAAATTACATCGATTGAGGTGAGCAGGTCAAAAGTGTTTGCGACAAATGGCAGTTTCTCGACCGAACTCTTGATGGCATCAATGCCGCGTTGGCGGGTGAAATTGAGGGCTTCATCGTGGGCATCAATGGCGCGTACGTGTCCGTATTTTTCCATCGCTTGGGCCAGCCAACCAGTGCCACAACCGGCATCGAGAATCTCAAGATTTTCTTTTTGCTCTACGTATTTGTCAATTAATTGCAAGATGCAATCATGCACCGCTACGTAGTAGAAATGCGTATCTTCACTACTAAATATATTTCGATACTCAGCGGTTTCCATTTATGCTTGTGACTCCGTTGATATCTTTCTAGTCTAGCTCCGCGCCGTACGTTCTATTGCGCTAGCGGCACTTTTGCTTATGGAGCCTTTTTTTATGATTTCGCTATTTGAAGCTCTGTCGAGTTTCTCTCTGTCGGTTTGCAATTCAGTGCGGTCGAATCCAAGCCGCTCGCCGACGATATAAGTTGGTCTGCCTCGGGTTTCTTTTAGTACTTCAGCTAAATACATAGCGAGCAGGCCCATGCAGCTGACTTGAACACCAGTCAAGAAAGTAAGAAAACTAATTAGGCCTAGCGACATACCAAAGAAAATAGCGTTTGGAGCACCACTGGCGAAGAGCGCTTGGAAGAATGACAGGGTGATGATTGAGAGGCCCAAGATTGGCACAAAGTAGAGGGGTTGCATGTTGAAGGAAATCAGCCCTTCTACAGCTAGTTTAATCAGCTTTTTCACTGAATAGCTGCTCTGGCCAACTGTTCTTGCATCGCGGTCAAAAGGAATGACCATTTGCTTGAAGCCAACCCACGGCACTAGGGCTCTGAAGAATTTTGTTTTCTCTGGGGCCGCACAAAGAGCATCAACGGCCCGTCTGCTCAGTAGTCTGAACTCACCAGCGTCAACTGGAATATTGACTGATGAAAATGTGTTCAATAGGCGGTAAAAAGCAAAGGCAAGAAATTGTCTGAACCACGATTCTTTGCGTGATGCTTGTCTGGTGAAGACAACATCGTAACCCTCCCGCCAATATTGCAGCATGGTTGGTATTAGCTCTGGTGGGTCCTGCAAATCGGAGTCCATGTTGATTACTGCGTCGCCGCGAGAATTGTCGAGGCCGGCGCAAATGGCTGCCAGTTCACCGAAATTTCTTGACAGCACTAGCAGCTTTACATAATCAAACTCAGATACTAGAGCTTTGCAGGCTTCATTGGTCGGCGTGCGGCTGCCGTCATCAACAAAAATTACTTCATAGAAAATCAAAGTAGGCTCAAGAACCTGAGCCAGACGAGAGAGCAAGCTTCTCAAATTGGACGGTTCTTCGTTGTATACAGGAACAACTATGCTTAGCTGCGGTGACAGTGAGTGTGGCAAATTTCTGCTCAACTGGTGGAGGGCTAGAGCCTCAAGTAGGATACCAGGTTGCAATTATATGATGATAGAAGACAGATGAGTCCAGTTTCTGATAAGAAGTTGCTGAGATGGAATCAATCTTCTGGTTAGTTACGCCTTATTGTTGCGTCGATTTACCCAAGTGCCGACCCGCAACGAGTTGTGCTCATTGATTTGAACTGACTTCATCAATCTGGTTGAAGCGATAGTTAAAGGTATATCGCACATCGAGATTGGCAGCCTTGACCTCTGCGGGTAAGGGCTGAAAGGGGAATGACTTAGTGATGGCGTCTATAGCTGCCGCTTCTGCTTCCTCATCAGTATTGCCTCTGTGGGCTAATGCTCTCGTCGAAAGCAGCTTGCCGTCTGCGCTTATGCGAAATTCTATGATGGCGATTCTGTCAATTCCGCGAGGTGGTATCCAATGGCTTTTGACCTTTCTGTTCAGCAATTTTAAGTATGCATGCAAATCAGATGCTGCTCCAGTACCGCCTTTTGAGCGTCCACCTACCTGTATGGTTAGAGGTGAAAGCTGACCATCACTGTCAATTGATTCAATCATATTGGCCGGCTCGACTTCACTGACTAATTCGCGGGCGTTTGCTATTGTGGCCGCTTGAGCTGTTGCTGCTTTTGTTGCTGCATAAGTTGAAAATGCTATTGAGTTATCTTTTCCTTTTGCTACAACGATTGTCTTCCAGTTATCTGGAGCCTTGAAGGTTAGTGGCGGTGCAGTTCCTTTTGCTTCAACAGTCGTTTCTTTAATCGCTGTGATTTCGGAATGTGATATTGATTTGTCTTTTGTTATCGATTTGTCTTTTGTTATCGATTTGTCTTTTGTTATCGATTTGTCTTCTACTGACGTTTTGTTGCTGATATCGGCTTTGGCACTGGGTTCTGACCTTGGTGCTGCTGCGCCAGTAAGTGTCTGGCTGGCCACTGTATATAGTGCGCCCTTCTGCGCTTTTGTTGCGGTTTCTTTGTTTGTCGCCGGTAAAATATCTTTTCTGTCTATTGCATCGCTCGGTGCTACGAGCTCAATCTCAACTATTTGGCTCTGTGAAACTGGCTTGTGAAGCCGAGTGAGGTCGATATGAAAAATTAGATAAGAAGTAAGTAGCACCAGTGGTATCGCAATTGAGATAAAGGCAATTATTGGTGCTGCAAGTTCTTCGAGTTCGCGATCGTCATTTTTTTTAGGTGAATTTGAGGCTGTCTGATCTGTGAAATCTGCCGCCTTATCTCGATATATTGGTTCTAGGCGAAAATATAGCTCTTGTCTCACGCTTAGCCAACGACTTAATGATGAAAGCAATAGGCCGCCCAATACAAATACCCAAGCTATTGCCTGGGCAACATGCTCGCTCAGTACTATATAGCTAAGCCAAATGCCGCAGCTAGAGCCCATCAATAGGTGGGTTTTCGCTTGACGCTGAAGCAGGCTGTAGCTTGGGTGTATAAAGTGCGGCTTAAAATAACTAGCTAGCTCACTACTGGCGGTGCTAATGCTGCCAGTGGTGCCACTGCTGCCTGGGTTGCCAGCCTCTTTTCCTTCCTTAAGTACAGCTGTGTTTTTGGTCACGACAGTTCACTATAAAAAATGACAACCCCATGCTAGCACGGGATTGTCATTAGATTATTCGAGCATTTAATCCAAGCCTCTAGTTCTAGCTTGTCTTGCTTATTTTCTTAGCTGCCTATTTGCCCATGGCTGCGAAGTACACAGCGCAGGCGTGGTCTAGATACTCTCTAGAGAGTCTAGGGTCGGTTTGCAAGAAGGCGCAGAGGTTGATTACCTGGTCGACGATGTCTCTTGGGTGGCAGCAGCGCATCATGCGCTTACCGCTGCGATACTGAGACTCAATCAGGTAGTTCACGGCTTCTTCATTGTACGGAACGCCGGTGCGTTGGCAATACTGAAGGAAGATCCACTTGAACTCGTCTTCTGTTGGGTTGGTGATATTGATCTTGTACGGAATACGTCTTAAGAAGGCTTCGTCAACAAGGTCAGCTGGGTTGAGGTTTGTTGAGAAAACAATCAACTGTTCAAACGGCACTTCCAGTTTTTTACCGGTGTGCAATGTCAGATAGTCGACCCGTTTTTCTAAAGGTACAATCCATCTGTTCAAGAGTGATTTGTGGTCAATTCTTTGACGGCCAAAGTCGTCGATTAGTAGCAGGCCGCAATTGCTCTTAAGTTGAATTGGTGCTTCGTAGAGCTTAGTACCGTAGTCGAACTGCAGTTCTAGCATGTCAATCGTTAACTCACCGCCGACTACCACGCAAGGGCGCTGAATGCGAACCCATCTGTGGTCATAGTCTCTTGGGTAGTTGGCTGCTGAAACTTGTTCGTGGTTGTGGTTGTCGTACAAACGAATGATTTGGCCGTCAATTTCTACAGCATACGGAATGAATATGTGGCCTTTGAACGAGCGCACAATTCTTTCTGCAATTGATGTTTTGCCGTTGCCAGCTTCGCCGAACAAGAACATCCCGCGGCCAGAGTTAATGGCTGGACCGACGGCGTTGATAGTACGGCGGTTGACCATGATGTCAGAGAAAGCAACTTCTAAATCGCGCGGAGTGACGTGCTCTCGGCGAATAGTTTGATACTTCAAAGAGTCAATATAACGGCTCCATGGCACTGGGCATGCACCAACGTAAGCATTGTGGTCGAAATAAGCACGGGCTCTGTCGCGGCCTTTTTCTGTTGGTGAATATTCATAGTCGGCTAGACCGCCAGAACTCTTAACTTCAATTAGGAGCTGCTTCTTCAGAACTTCCAAGATCTCTTCAATGATTTTGAATGGAAGCATTGTTCTTGACGCGATTTCGCGACCCAGAGCAAAGTTGACCATGTAAATATCTTTGAGAATCAGTTCTTCTAAGAAGCCTTCTTTCATCCCGGTTTCGAGAATAGTTGAAGGATAAGGAGGAACGAACTCCTGTTGCTGCTGTGCTCCGGTTCTAACCTGTTGCATATCTTTTTTTAGCCTCTTAGAGCCGCTTCTGACGGGCAATCTTATGTACTAGATTGGTACTAGATTGTGGTCTCAGCTGCTCAGCATTCGAATTGTCTGATAAACCTAAAGACTTGACTTCTTATCTACTCCCTTTGAAACTCAATGAGAGAGCCAAGTCATGCAAGTATATTCACTTTAGCGCGTTGCGCCAGTTTCTACTAGCTCTTAGGAGCTTTTCTTGGCTTTGTCAGCAGAAAGGTAAAGAACTTCTTATTTGCGACCCTTCGATTGCACAAGTGTTTTGATTTGTCCCGACATGGTTGTCAATTCATCCAGCTTGTCGGCTCCACCAAAGCGATCTTCGCTATAGATTTCCATAAAGCTGCTCACCATTGCTGGCAGTTCGTCGGGAATATAGCGGCCGCTTTGGGCCAGTTCGCTGATGCGATCGCCAAGACGGGTAGAGAGTTCATCGGCTGTCTCGGTGGGGCCCTTGAGCAGCTCGTAGCGCTTTAGGTCTGACAATACTTCAAGGAATATCAGAGTCGAAGGTTTGTGAGACTGCAGGTACTCTTTGCGCTGGATCTCTTTGCGCTGTTTTAAGTAAACGTACAAAATCAGCATCAGTAATAAAAGGGCGATGACAACAATCGAGTATTTGAAGAATTGCTGCAGCAGGCTCTGGTCGACACTGCCGATTAGCGGAAGTTGAACTTTCTCATGCTTACCTTTATTGCTGCCGAAATCAAAGAACCCTGATTTGTCATTCTTGGAGTCATTGCCCTTTTCTTTGTTCTCACCGTCTCGCTGACCTCTGTCTTTTTGTTGTTTGGGCTTGCGTGAAGGTGAGTAGTTTTGACCAAAAGGATTTGCTAATCCACTTTTGACGAAGCGAGTGAGGGCGTTGCCACCTTCTTCGTGGGCTGGAAGTTGACCGCTGGGTGTGGCATCAAAGGGCACCCAGTTCCAGTAGGGCAGATAAATCTCGGCCCAAACGTGGGCGTGCTTGCCGCGAATTTCCCAGTAGCCGGTTGTTTTATTGAGTTCACCTGGTAAAAAGCCTGTGACAATGCGGGCGGGAATGCCTTGTGAGCGGCAGAGTACGACAAAGGCCGTGGCAAAGTGGCGGCAGTTGCCGCGTTTCTTGACGAAGAGAAAATCTTGCACAAATGATTCTTTCGATGCATCTTTGGTAGCACTGGCTTCAGGCTTGGCTCCCGCTTCGGGGCTGCCAGTGGTGGCGGCTGTCTTTGGCTTGTCCGAAGCGGTTGCAGTAGCGGAACTAATTGTGGATGTAGCTGTAGGAGTAGGTGCAGCTACGGGTGCAGGCAGTTGCACCGCTGTATCTTCTGTATAGAAACTGCCGGGGTCGTATTTGTAATTCTTGCGCAAATATTGGCAAATTTTGTCGCTGCGATAGAACCAGTTACCTTCTTGGCCTGCCACTTCATTGCCAAGTTTTTGCAGTTCGTCACCGCCGGCGGTGTATGGCGTTTGGCAGCTTCTGGCTACTTTAATCTCGTTTACGCGGTCTTCGACTACTTGCTCTAATGTCTCGGCCGTCAAGTGGCGCATTTGGTCAAAGTCATAGACTGGAATCTGTGAGACCACAGAGTAGCTTGAACCGTGTTGCAGACTGCTTATTAGCTTTACGGTGCCATCACCATCGACTCTGATTTCTCCGTCTTCTTTGCCTTTTTGTTTGATCACCTGCGGAATCCAGCTGGTGGGAAGTATGTGACCGAAGACATTATCTTGTTCGATACGGAAGTCTTGCTTTAGCTCTAGGGTTGGTAGCTTTGGTGGAATGTAGACGGCGTCACTAGCTGTCAGGTCTAGCCCTATCTTGCTGTTCGGTGTCGGCGTAATTGTGGTTGCAGCTACGGGGATAGATCTTGTCCACTGTACGCCATCAAAATTGTTGAGTGAGTAGCGCCGAATGTAAGTTGGTTGTGGTGAAGATACTTTTAGAACTATATCCTCAAGCTGATTGGCTGAACCGCGGAGTCCTACAGTTTCTTTTTGGTAGGCCTCATTTAAGGCATTTTCGGCCGCTAAGGCCTTAATAGCTTCAGGGGATGGTAGGCCGCCTTTCCCGCCTTTGCCTCCTGGTCCTTTTTTACCGCTGCCGCTGTTGCTTGCACCAGGGCCACCGCCATTTCCGTTGCTAGAGCCACTACCTTCGCCATCTTTACTAGCGCCATTAGTGGCGCCACCGCTAGCGGTGCCTTTTTGATTGCTTTTGGTAACGGTGTAGCTCGCCCCGCCTTGAGCTTTGCTGTCGGGTGCTCCACCTCTTATAGATTGGCTTCTCCCTCCTTTTCCGAGTTGGTCGCCGAGGGCGGCCGATATGGGCAATTTAGCTCTGACAAAATTGTCTTTAAAGACGTCAATGACCGAGTCAATTCTTGGTATTCCAGTAAAAGCGAGATAACTAAGGAAAGGCAAGATAAAGACCGGGATAAACGGACTGAGCGAAGCTATCCTCAGTCTTTTTATCACCATTTCTGGCGGCTTTACCTGGGTTGAAGCTTGTGCGTCCTTTTGCGTTGCTTTGGCCGCAGCTATGGCTGCCGTAGAATTAGCTGAGGGAACTGCGCGTGAAGGGCCAATTTCATGGGATCGCGATGATGAGTCGTAGAAAAGCAAAAGTCCGGCAAGAATAGTATAGGTAAAGATGTAGAAACCGTAGATTACGTCATTGGCCATTCCGGCTAGGCAAGTGAGCAAACCAAGACCGATTAGCGCCGAGAACGAAAAGTCTGTACGGCTACGCAGGTCGAAGCAGTGCAGCGCGAGCAAGCCGGTGAGCATGTGAATGAATGCACCCACTGCGGTGTGCATACCAAGGGTGTAACCAGTGAAGAGTTCGAAGAAGAAATTAGTAAATAAGAGGATGGTGGCAACAATAGGTATAGTTCCGACCCATGCTGGGCGATTGTTTCTGAAAACAAAAGCCAGATAGCTGCCGAGAATGGCGGTGGTAGCGAACATGAAGGTAGCAATCGGCAGAGTGGGCACATAGCTGGCCGAGGCAATAATCAGCAAAAGGTTCATGGTCAAAGCCACAATCCTAATGCCGAACGATTGTTCGACTCTTGTTTCTTGTTTAGTTTTTTTCGTTTCAGCCATACCTTTAGATTTAGGCTTGGCTTTGATCTTTGGTTTTGTAATCACAGCTGCGACATCTCCTCGTATTCAGAGAGTGTGGCGAGAATACGGCCGGGTGGTGCGCCGCTGCCGACGATAGGGCCTTGCCGACGGTCTCCAGACCCTTGGGCGTGCATAGGAATGCGAGCTTTGACTGCCATGGCGTCGTCGAGGTTGGCGCTCTCTTTTCCCCGCGCAGAGTCGGCTTCTAGGTATTGTCTCGACATTACCCAGATGTCTACTTGCTTCGGTGAGGCCACCGGAAGTTCGGGCTCCATCAAAACGGTGCGATCTTGGGCTTCGTTTCGGCTATCCAAGAAAGCCTGGTAGGCTTCGACAGCATCGGGGCTCGGTGCTGCCGGTCTAATGGTTAAAAGTGCTAGTGTGTCTGCTTCTCCCACTCGTGGAACCTTAACTACATAGTCTGAATTGGCTACAACCAATGCATCCACTCTAGCAAGAATCTGCGCCGCCCACCCGATGCCTCGGGCAAGTGGCGGCAAATCGGTGAGAATACTGGGCAGCTTTTCTAAGTCGTCATCTAGGCTGGGGATGATAAACAGTTCTGGTGAGCCGCCTAGTTTGAAGCCCAGCTGTAAAAGAGAAAGAGCAATCGATATGGCCAGTTCAAACTGTTCTTCGCTTTGCCAGGCCGATGTCAGATCGAGCAAGACGTCAAAGCCCGGTAAGCCTTCTGACTCAAATTCACGAATCATTAGTTTGCCAGTTCGGGCGCTAGTGGGCCAGTGAATTAGACGGGGGCTGTCGCCTTGGCGAAATTCGCGCAAAGAGCGAACCGAGGACGAAGAGAGCGCGGCGATTGGCCTTGAGGAAGAGAAGAACAGAGCTGAGTCGCCAACGGCTCTGAGGCGAAAGAGGAAATTGCCATCGACGCTATCTGTGCGCGGGAATACAATCATTTGTGGCGCACTGCCTGTGGTGCGGGCCGCGTCTGCTGCAAGAATACTGGCATAGGTAGCCGTTTGGCTATGACGTTCTTCGGTGAATTGAGTGTTGAGTGGATAGCTCTTCACCCACCACGCTAAGCCAAATGGATAGCAGGAATATAATTCGATTGATTGCAGGGTGTAGAGCCCGCGTCTGAGTTTGGGGGTCTGAGCTACTACCCAGGCTTCTTTTGATAGCTGCTCTACCATGATTGAGCGCAGCATGTTTTCTTTCTCGCCGAGGCGAGTCAGTTTGATTTTGACTAGCAGCCACTTGATTGGAAAAACGCGGGCAAGAGGCCCCCACCAGTTTTTTCGCACCACGTGCACGCGCAGATTGAGTCTCTCTTTTGATACTGCTTCTTTGGGCAAATTGAACTTGACGTTGGTCTCAAGCACTTGCATCAATGGTATGAAGATGCCCAGTGTTAGCACTGTGATGGCGATGGCTGTAAGCAGGTAAATGTACTCGCTACCGGTTTCACCAGCAAAGACATAGAGTATGACAATAATTACTGCCATGGCAAAAAAACGCTCTTCCAAAACAAGTTTCAGGTGAGACTTGGTTAGTGGAATCGTTATGCGAATGCCCTTTACGGCGCTCTCTTCTTCCACCGCCCGCGCGCGTTTTTCCGCTTCTGGACCAGTAGCGAACCTAAACTGGTACGGTGACTTCTTCGAGGATTCTTTCAATAAGTTGAGCATGGCTAACCCGGTTGTCTCTCACCTTCGGAATAATTCTGTGACCTAAAACATATGGCGCAAGTAGTTTTACATCGTCAGGTTTTACGTAGTGTCTACCGTCCACCAAGGCTGCTGACTGTGCGGCCCTCATTAACAATTGGCTGCCGCGGGGGCTGACTCCGAGCACGATTGATGGGTGTTTGCGGGTGGCGCCGACAATCGAGACAATATAGTTTTTGATTGAGTGGTCAACAACTATTGTTTTGACAACATGCTTCGCTTCTAATACTTCGTCTTCTGTCAAAACGGCTTCGACAGCAAATGAACCTTCTTCGAGAGTCTTTTCTAAGATTTCAATTTCTTGTTTCGGTGTGGGATAACCGAGAGAGAGAGAGACCATAAATCGGTCGAGCTGCGCTTCAGGTAGAGGAAATGTGCCGTGGTATTCAATCGGGTTTTCTGTGGCAATAACAAAGAAGAGATCGGGCAATCTTCTCGTGGCGCCGTCGGTGGTGACCTGATTTTCTTCCATAGCCTCTAGCAAACTTGACTGGGTCCTTGGTGTGGCCCGGTTAATTTCGTCGGCGAGTAGAATGTTAGTGAAAATTGGTCCTGGCATGAACTTGAAGACACCTTCTTTGGCTTCGAAGATGCTTACACCGCTGATATCAGATGGCAGAAGGTCAGGTGTACATTGAATACGCTTGAATTTGGCATGTACTGATAGTGCCAGGGCTTTGGCTAGCAGAGTCTTTCCTACCCCAGGTACGTCTTCAATTAGAGCGTGGCCGCCAGCCAGGAGGGTTATAACTGCCAGTTTTGTCGCGTGTTCTTGACCCACGAGCACGCCGTTGACGTTGTCGAGTAGCCGTTTGATCTTTGGGGCTAGCGCCTGAACCATGAAGGCGGGGCTGCTTGATTCTCTAATCTGAGTCTCGTCGTAGTCGGGTGTCGCCTGCCTCTCCAATGTGCTCTCCTCAAAAATGGTCGTATCCAAAACCTGGAATGTTCCAAGTTCTATTTCTAGTGTTCTATTTTCTAGTCTTCTATTTTAGAGTCTTATTCTAATGGTTTAACAATGAATGCACGTAATATTTGTCATTGCCAATATTTGCCCCTTCTCTTGACGTGTTAGACTTAAAAGCCGCATGAATAGAGGAACTCAGCTATGGCGCTCACTTTCCAACAGGTTATCCACACGCTCAATAGCTTCTGGGACAGCCATGGCTGCGTGATAATGCAAGCTTTTGACCTAGAGAAGGGTGCCTCCACCATGAGCCCCGGTACTTTCTTGCGCGTGCTGGGGCCAGAGCCATGGAATATGGCTTGCGCCGATCCTTGTAGACGGCCAACCGATGGGCGATATGGCGATAATCCCAACCGCTTGCAGCATTATTTCCAGTACCAAGTTATTCTCAAGCCATCTCCTGACAATGTCCAGGAGATTTATCTTGAAAGCCTGAAGCAGTTAGGAATTAATCCGCTAGAGCATGACATCCGCTTTGTCGAAGACAACTGGGAGTCGCCAACTCTGGGAGCTTGGGGTGTCGGCTGGGAAGTCTGGTTGGATGGTCTGGAAATTTCGCAGTTTACATATTTTCAACAGGCTGGTGGTCTTGAAGTGCGCCCAGTGGCCGCTGAGATTACCTATGGCTTAGAGCGGCTCTCTATGTATTTGCAGAACGTTGATAGTGTCTATCAGCTTAAATGGAATGACAAAGTCACCTATGGTGAGATTTATCACTTAAATGAAGTGCAGCAATCTACCTATAATTTTGAGCAGAGTGACCCGGAGATGCTGCAGACTCTCTTCAACCTTGCAGAGAAAGAAGCGCTGCGGTTGCTGAGCATTTCTCCTAAGTTGGTTTTACCGGCTTACGAGCAGATTCTCAAATGCTCGCACTCCTTCAATTTATTAGATGCACGTGGCGTGCTCGGCCGCGATGAGCGCATGGCCAATATTTTGCGTATTCGCAAATTGTCTGAGCGGGTGGCCCGGGGTTATCTAGAACAGCGCATTGAGATGGGCTTCCCCCTAATGGCGGAAGAGGACAGGCAAGCGGCTGTTGATGCGTACCGTGAGCGCTATCTAGCTGTTAAATAGCGCTGTCTCCTTACAACCGCTTTGCTACAGAGAGGTATGGAATGCCTGTTTGTGGGCCTTTTGGCTGTCTTGTGTATATACCTGAACGCTGATCCTCGCTTTACATGCGGGAAATTGAAGATTCTTAGTTGCGTCTAAGAGAGATTCGTAGTAGAACTGGGTATATGTTAGCTAAGTGTAAAAAACTAGCTTGCAGCCGTTTTGAACCGTTACTACATCTGTCTTTGCCGTTTTTGACCTAGTTTCTTTCTTTCACGCATCCGGAAACACCTAAATTGAAGAGTAAATCCACAGGATTAAAACCATTCTCGAATGGTTCACTGGCTAAGAGCAATTCTTTGCTTTCGCTATCAGCTAGTTGTGGTCTTGCTCTTAGTCTAATTCTTGTTTCGGCTAGTGCACCTGCGGCTTTGGCTCAAAAAGGTTCTTCTCAGCTAACTTCAGGCAAACACCGACTGGCAGCATCTAATTTGATAGCTATGGCTGTACCCCACGTCAGTGGCCACAGAGCTGGTTCTTCCCTTAGTAGCCTCGTCAGTCGTCGCGCCGGCGGCCAGCGACTAAGGCATAAGTTTGATAATGCTGCTGGAAGGCGTATGAAGACCAAAGTGCATACAGGTGCATACACCAAGCTCACTTGGATGAAAGCTAAGCCTCTGGCAAAGACCGTCGCTAAGCCTGTAGCAAAGCCAGCTTTGCAAAAAGCTGTAGCTAGTTCTGCCTCTGGCTTGAGCTCAAGTATGGCTGCTTCTTCGGTGAGAAATATTGGTCCTGGCGTTCTCTATAAGGTTTATGGCGGACGCACTCGCATTAATTTGCTCGACGTTAATATGTCGGTTTCTCCTGTTCAAGTGCGACCAATGACAGCTTCATCGACCTTCCATTCTTTGAAAGATGTCCATGATCATGTGCGCGATAGTGGTGCCCTAGCTGCTATCAATGCTAATTACTTCAAAGGTAATGGCACGCCGCTGGGAACATTGATGCTCGATGGGGAATGGCTCTCTGGGCCGCTTTATACCAGAGTGGCTTTGGGCTTTACCGATGGTGGATATGCTCGAATTGCCAGAGTCGCCATGCATGGCATTTTGCACACATCGATTCTTGGGCATGAGACCCTCTGGGTCAATAATATGAATCAACCCAGAAGTTCAGGCTCTCATTGTGTTCTCTATACAAGACGCTGGGGCGAGTCGGTTTCTCTGCCTTACGAGGGCACCCTGATTGCCGTGAACAGCTATGGTGAGATAGTCGATAGTGACGCTAAAAGAATCGCTATTCCTTTTGGTGGATTTGTTCTCGCTGACTCGAAAGACAGCCCACTGGCGGCACTACGCCAAAACAATGGAGCTAAGGTCAGCGTTGATTGGAACATCACGCCCAAAGAGTGGACTAACGTTACTCAGGCTGTCAGCGGCGGACCGCTGCTCTTGAAAGATGGTAAGTTTGCTTTCGACTTAAAAGCCGAGAAGTTTCCTGCTAGCTGGACTGGTAGCCACATTACTCGTCGCACTGCTGTAGGTATTACGGCTGACGATCATTTGTTGATGGCAACTTTTGAAGGGCCGCACTCGCTCTATGATGTCGCCAAGTTCTTCCTTAAGCATGGCTGTACTGAGGCCATGAACCTTGATGGTGGTGGCTCTACTACCATGGTGGTGAATGGCAACACGGTCACCCGAAACGCTAACGACTCGCAGCGAAGAGTGGCTGTGGCCCTTGGCTTGTTTAGTGCCGAGAAAGCTCAAGGCGTGGCCAATGCCAATAGCTTTGGTGGCTACACTGGCTCTAACTATCGCCCTCAAGCCGATATTGCTTCAATGCTGCCGGCTTATCATAGTGAGAAGGCTCTGCACCCGACAGCTCAATCTACCCAAGAGGCCCTTGATCAAATTAGAGCTTTAGTGCCAGTAGCTCACTCTTCTTTGGCTGATGCTCCTGAGTTGGCTGTTTCTGATTTGGCCAGAAGCATTCTCAGATCACCCTTGCCGGTGGAGTCTATTGCTGAAGAGAGCACAGAGCAGGCTATAACTTTGGGTCAACTGGCTGCGCCAGCTAGTGCTGCACCGCTTAAGAATATCGGTCAGGAACTGAATCAGGAGCCCCGTCCTGAGCCCCGTCCTGAGAATAGAAGTGTGCAAGATTCTCCTGCGGCCATAAATCAGACCGTACCGAAAACCACTAAATCTGCTAAATTGAAAATCGATTTCGCGACCCGCCTTTTCAAGGGGCTTAGACGTTAAGTCTGGCAAAACTGATTTGAAATTGATTGGAAATTGATTTGGATTTTTCATAGGTGCAGTTGTGGCTGAAAAATTAGCTATTGGCGTTGACTTGGGCGGCACCAAAATTATGGCTGGGGTAGTCAATCTATCTACCGGTCAAATGATTGCCTCAGCCAAGAAGAAGACTAGGCTTGTGGCCGATGGGCAAGATTTAGTCAAGCGAATTGCCCTGGTCATTGATGAGGCGATTAGCGATGCTGGTGTTGATATCAAAAAGCTCAATGGTATCGGCATTGGTGCTGCTGGCATGGTCGATAGAGAAAAAGGAATTCTTCTTGCTGCCGCTAATATCGGTGCCAATGATCTGGCGATGGCCGAGCCACTGCAACAGCAATTTGGTCTCAAGGTCAAACTAGGTAATGATGTAGAAGTGGCTACCATTGGCGAACTAGCATTCGGTGCTGGTCTAGACTGTGATAATTTCGTTTGTATTTTTGTCGGTACTGGTATCGGTTCTGGTATCGTACACAATGGCGAAATTTTACGTGGCTTTAGTGGAACAGCAGGCGAGATTGGTCACATTGTTGTGGTGCCCGATGGCCGTGATTGCGGCTGTGGTGGCTTCGGTTGTCTAGAAGCTTATGCCTCACGCACTGCTGTTGCTCGTAATTGCATATTCGATATAAACCGCGGCTATGAATCAATTTTGCGCGATAAAGTTGATCCAGCTAAAGGCGGCCTGCGCTCTAAAGCAATCTCGCAGGCCTATGAGCTTGGTGACTCAGTTGCTGTGCGTGCTGTTGATCATGCCGCTTGCATCATGGGTATCGGCCTTGCTAGCGTCGTCAACTTCTACAATCCACAGCGTATCATTCTTGGTGGTGGCTTCATTGAAGCGATGCCACTTTATTTTGAAAAGGCTGAAGCAGAAATGCGTCGGCGCTCCCTGCGTATACCTAGCTTCCAGACTGAACTAGTTAGAGCTGAACTCGGTGACTATGCCGGCACTATCGGTGCGGCACTTCTTACTAAATAGGCCAAGAGCTTTACTTAGTTTGCTTCTACTTAGGTTGTTCGCCGCTGGCTCTTAGTTTTGCGGCGGCAGCAATTTCAAAGGCTGATAGGTCTGAATTGTCCTGCTCTAGGAATTTTTGAAAATTCTCCTTTGCAGTTTTTTTGTCACCTTGCAGATAATGATTGACTCCGAGCCAAAACTCAGCACTGCCTCTAGATCTCTGGCGGAAGTCATCCGCGGAAGTTTTGCCCAATAGAAATTGGCCTATTGTGTCGGGCTCATGATCAACTAGGCCTCTCTCAAGTTTGCTTATGTCGATTTGATTGGTCTCATTCGTGATTTTCTCGGTGACTTTTTTATTGAGCCATTTGTAAATTGGAAATAACTTTTTATAGGTATCGCATTCTCTATAAGAACCACGGTGGGGCCCGTTAATAGTAGCTTTGAGATCTTCTAAGCGCGAATCGAAGGTTGGCTCACCGAGGGCTAGACCAAGCCTGAATGTCTGAATCATGGCCCACTGTTCTTGATGTATTTCCTTTGCTGCTATTGGCTTTCTTGTGGTGCCATCCACGGAGTCTCTCATTTTGCTAAGCAGGGTTAGGGAAGCTGTAATAACCTCGTCTGCTTTCTGTAAATTACCTTGGCGCAGGTAGTCAGCGATAGCCTTTGCTGCAAGTGAATCATCGAATTGATATTCGTTGCCCAGTAAGTCGGGGCGGTAAAGATCAGCGGCAGTGAGTGGCGATGGCTTGTCTGGATGTGCCGAAGAAAAGACAATAATGCCCTCTTGCTGGCCTTGGGGAAACCAACTAACTTCATGTACTTGCTCTAGGCCGCCATCCCCTACTGAGCAAGTTCCTAGTGAAACATAGACATAGTCTTTTGTTGGCTTGATTGAGAGCTTTTCTGGTGACCAGCCGCAATAGACGTCTCCGTAAACATCATCATAAGAGCGGGCTTGCAGGTAGCCAGGCTTGTCAAACTTGACGTAGCCGCTAATACCGCCATGGCCAAAAACTAGACAATTGGCCTCAAGTTGTTTGCTGCGCGAATAATCTACCTGACTGTTCTCTCGACCATACAGATTCCAGCCGCCGGTGGGGCCTAGTGGATGCGCTGCAACTCTTCTTATACTGGCGGAGTCTTTGACACTGCACTTGCTGCCCACTACCCGCTCTCTTGAAAGAGCTGGAAATCTTTTTTTGTCAGCTTTTAAATCAGCTTCGGTGTATGCACCACAGGCAGTGATTAATGCCGTAGCCAATAAAAATATAGCCGGGCGAAAAGTATTTCTGGCCAAGGTCCTGCGAAAATTTCTTGCAGCGGGTTTGATCATGTTCAAAAACTCTGGGCTATTGAGTCTGACAATACCATTGTAGAGGGCGCTCTAGTTTCTTTATGCCTTAACTGCTAGTTCAGCGTAGCGAGAACCTTGCCTGGTGCCTCTGCGCTCTAGCTCAGCTTCAATCTTTTGCATGACCCGTTCTTTTTCAAAGCACCATTCTGGGGCAATGATCTCATCGCGGGAACCCTCGGCAACGAGACGCATGATCACCGTTTCTTCAGGTATTAGCTCTAGAGCGTCAGCCACCAGACGCACATATTGATCTTCTTCTAGCAGGGGCAGCCGACCGGCTAGGTAGTCTGCTTCCATAGGAGTACCTTTGTAGATGCAGAGTTGGTGAATCTTAAGCGCTTCCAATTTTAGTGGCGCGATTGCTCTCACTGTTTCCATCATGTCGGCTTCCGATTCGCCCGGTAATCCAAAAATTAGGTGCGTTGCCAGGTGGAAGTTGCGTTTCTTGGCTCGTTCTACGCAGTCAAAGAATTCTTCTGCGGTGTGACCGCGATTGATTGCCTCAAGAGTGCGGTTGTGAATTGTCTGCACTCCTACTTCTAAAAATAAGAAAGTGCGCTTGTGATAGACCTCTAACAAGTCGAGAATATTTTCATCGAGGCAATCTGGCCTTGTGCCGATGCAAAGTCCAACCACGTCGGGGTGGTCAAGTCCTACATCATAAAGCTCTTTGAGGATGCCCTCGGGGGCGTAGGTATTGGTAAAGGCCTGAAAATAGGCGAGGAATTTCTTCGCTTTAAAGCGATTGCGGATGCGTGCTATGCCAGTTTCTAGCTGATTCTTAATAGAGAGGGCGGTCTTGATTGTGGGCGCTCCCGAGCCGCGCTCGTCGCAGAAGGTGCAGCCGCCGAATACTTTCGTGCCGTCGCGATTGGGGCAGGTAAAGCCAGCGTCGAGGGGGACGCGATAGACCCGTTCGCCGAATATTTCGCGCAGGTAGCTGTTGAAGGTGCGGTAATAACTCATGTTACGTTTACTTGCTGAAGGCGAGATGCCGCTCACTGTGCCCACCTGAATGTTTTCAGGAGCTTCCAATAGTACTACGACTGCTTACAATCTTGAGTTCTCTCTTCATTGTTGTTGACACTATTGTTTCGGGTTTGTTATTCTACGACCTGCTTGCGGGAAGCCGCACCTCTGATGCCCCCATCGTCTAGAGGCCTAGGACACCTCCCTTTCACGGAGGCGACGGGGATTCGAATTCCCCTGGGGGTAAATTTTCTTCGTAAAGTTGCCTTTTTGGCTTAAAATGTCCTTTAGTCTTTGCCTTATGGCGATATGCTGAAGGATTTTTTTTGGCAACATTTTTATTGATAGATAACAAGAGGCCCACGTGAAACCAGGCACCAAATCTCCTAACTCGCATCGTTTAGGCGAGCTATTGATGGAAGCAGGGGTACTCAGCTTGGAAGAGCTGAAGCACGCCATGGAGCTAAATGGCGAAACGGGGCTGCCCCTTGGTCGCGTGCTAGTGATGTGCGGCTATATTAATGAAAAAGAGCTTGAGTCTGCTGTGTGGGCGCAATCTCTGGTTAAAGATGGAGTGATCACAATAGAGCAAGCACGAGAAGCGCTCAATCTATACAAGAGAAGCAGTAACGACTTTGAGACTTGTTTAGCTCATATTGGTTTTGTTAAGGAGACTCGCATACCCACAGCGCGCTTAGGCGAGTTGTTGGTTGAGGCCGACATTCTTGGTAAGCCGCAACTGCAAGATGCTCTACGGACAAGTCAAGAAACTGGACTGCCCCTTGGTCGCATACTAGTGCTGACTGGTGCAATATCAGAAGAGATGCTCTCGGCCGCTCTCACGGCTCAAGTCTTGGTGCGCGATGGCAAAATTTCACGCTCGCAGTCTTTACAGGCCCTCAAATCTAGTCGCTTTAGGCAGGTCAATATCGAAGTTTCTTTGATGGATCTGGGCTTTTACAGGCCACCGCCCCGCCAGCGCGTCAAATTGGGTGAACTCTTGGTTTTATCAGGGATGGTCAATGAGCCTGACTTGATGAACGCTCTTGAAATGGGTCTGATTCGCGAAGTGCCGGTAGGCCAGATGCTGATCGAGGGTGGCTTTATCAGTAAGCGAATTCTTGATTCAGCTCTGAAGTTGCAAGAAATTGTTGCCAGTCATTCACTGAGCGCCCTCAAAGCCGCTGAAGCATTGCGTCAGGTGGCCGAGCGTGACATTAGCTTAGCGCGGGCGATTTCAGAACTTGATTTGAGCGGCACTGAGATGAAAGAGCGCATTCGCCTAGGTGAAATGCTCAAGGCCGCGGGTATTGTTAACGACAATGATATTCGCAAGGCTTTGCGAGATGCGCGCCGTAACTCAGCATTGCTCGGTAAAATATTGCTTGTCACCGGTGCTATTGATGAGCCGACACTACATGCAACTTTGCGTTCGCTGGTGCTGGTGCGCGATGAGAAGATCACAATGGAGCAAGCCATCATTGCTATTAATCACGCTCGCAAGCATCAACTTACCCTTGATGAAGCTCTGGTCGAATTAAAATGGACATCATCTGTTGCTGTCGATAGAGAAGCTTAGAGTTTAGAATCTTAGTAGATTGAGGCTTAGTAGATCGATAAGCTTTGGAGCTACTCAGCTTCGCTGTCATTGCTTGAGCACCGACCATAGAATAATCACTACAGCCAGGTCAAAGACCAGCCCGTGCCAGAGAGTGGGTAGCACCAGCGAGCTTTTGCGGCGATAGAGATAAGAAAGAAATATTCCCACTGCCATCACTGTGCAGAAGGCTATATACATGAAAGGGGGCGCTACGAAAAGTCTGATTACGAGTACGTGCCAAGCGGCAAATAGTAGGTTGGTCCAGAGGACGGGCATGCTAAACGGTTTTGTTTCTTTGTCGCTCAATTCATTGAGCACCACTCCCCGCCAAAAAAGCTCTTCTACAAGTGGGTTTACTGTAACAAAATAAATACTGAGTGGCACCAACCAGTAGGGTTGAAAGCCTCTGTAGGTCAAGCTTGCTAGCGCTCTTTCTTTGTTAAACAGATAAGGGCCGAGAAGCTGGAAGGCAACATAGGTGAACAAGCTAAATAGAAGAGAACCAGCTACAAGGCAGGCGACTTCTCTCTTTGAAGGCAAGGCTAAATGTTTTTTCCAGTGTTCGCGCTTCCAGATAATGGCGGGCAGAAGGCAGCAGCCATGGTAGAGAAAGAATGACCAGAAAATACTATGAAAAAAATAGAGGCCGGCGGCTAAAAAAGGCCATGGAGCTAAGGTCCAGAGTATGACTATCGGTTTTGTTGGCAAGCGCATAAAATCAATGGTACTGCACTGGCGTAAAACTTAGCGAATTACAGAAAACTGGCGAATTACAGTAAACTTAGGTAACTCTGGAGAAAGAACTGTGAGCGATTCTGATAACGGGAACACTGGTAGCAATTCTGGAAATAGTGCGGAAAATAGCGTAGCCACCAGCGCCGGAAATAATACTGGCAAGTGGATCATGGCTGTCATTGTTGGTGGCGTGATTTGGGTTGCTGTCAGCCCCTTCGTCGGCGCCATGCTAGTCAAAGATAAGCACTTAGAGCTTAGTGGTAAGCCTCCAGAACCCCTAAACATTGCTAAAAGCGCAGGTTCCTTTGGCTACTTAAATAAGGCCCGGGAAGGCAAGCCATACACTCTGCCTGCTGACCTACAAGGAAGCGCTGCGCCTCCCAGTTCAAGTCTGTCTGGTCTAGGTCTTTCTGGTTCTGGCATTTCTGGGTCCGGCATTTCTGGTTCGGGCGAGTCGGCTAAAGTGCCTGGTAAAGCTGATGCTGATGCCATTAGAGAGCGTTTCCGCAGTTCTATCATAGCGATGAAGCCGACTGCCAGCCGTTCGCCAGCAACTTCGTCCTCTAATTCATCAACTTCATCAACTTCATCATCATCATCATCATCTGCTGCTTCTTCGCCGGCAGTAGAGGCCGAGGGGAAGATGGAGATGATCCGTAGGCTGTCTACTGGCGGCAACAATGCTCAAGGATTAGAAGAAGCAGATAAGTTTCTTGCCTACATAGACAATAATCCTGGGTTAGATTCACAGTACAAGGTTGCTACTGCTGCTCTCGCCATGCAGATGGCTAGCGCTTCGCATCAAATTGACCGTGCTAAAAGCTATGGCCAAACGGCTGTGACAGCATCGCGGGCCAGTGAAGATTTTATGATCGAGAAAATTGAGCCTGTCTACTACGGACTGCGTGGCTTGAAGGTCGATTTCTCTAAAATCCAGCAATTGATCAAGCTGTATGAAAGTGATGTGGCTAACGCTCGCTCGGCAAATGCTCTTGCTCAGGCCAAGCAAATTGTGGCAGCTACAGCCGGTCTTCCACCAGAGAGCTTCTTCCGTATCAAAGCCAGAATATTTCTAGCCCATAGTCAGTTTGTAAGCGATCTTGATGAAGCTGTAGCTAGGCGGGAGCTAACTGACATTAAGAAAACAGCAGAGTCAGCTGGTGACAAAGAAATGGCCAAGGTCTGCCAGAACATCATTAATGGTCTTGCTGGCCCTATTTAGATTGAGCCAATTTAGACTTTTTATTGTTTATTAGATTGTTTGACGACAAATATGCCGGATAGGGCAATTAGGCAAGTGCCGACAATGGCCGCTTGGCCCGGCAGTTTAGAGAAGAGAACAATATCAAGAAGAGCGGCCCACACTAGTGCGCTGAAGCTTAGTGGTGCTACTGTCGAGGCTGGTGCATGCTGATAGGCGTCGGTCATGGCTAGTTGCGCCATGCCGCCAATTACGCCGATACCAAGCAAGATTAAGGCGTCATGGGCTGTTGGTATTACCATCTGAAATGGCAGTGAAAGCAGACCACCCAGTGAGCAAGCCAGCATGAAATAGACAACAATTGTGATGCTTTTTTCTGTGGCGCTCATTTTTCTCAGCTCGATGTAGACAAATCCTGAGCTGATTGCCGACGCTAGTGCCATGAGCGCGCCAGGAATACTTGATGAGAGCTGGGGTTGCATCATATAAATCACACCGAGAAAACCAACGGCAATGGCAATTACTTTACCTTTGGTGACTTTTTCTCCGAGGGTGATAATGGCCAATACTGTGGTTATTAGCGGTGCAGCATAGAACAAAGTTGTTGCTTCTGAAAGAGGCAGTAGTTTGAGCGATTCAATACAGAGACAAGCTGAGGTTAGGCCCACTACAGAGCGGGTTAGGTGCATGAAGGGGTGCTTGGTGGCAAAGACTTTCATGCCCCCTTCGCGCAGTACCACTGGAATTAAGGGAATTAGGGCAAAGAAGCTGCGACAGAACAAGACTTCTCCAGCTGGATAGCCTTTACCTAGCAGCTTGATCAGAGCAAACATCACTGAAAAACCAAGGGCAGACAAAAGAGCGCACTCTACGGCTTTTTTTGTTGAGCCCTTAATTGGTCTAATTTCCGCTATAGCCTCAGGTCTAGGCTCTGGTATAGATTTTGGTGTTTGTGTGGTGGTCACTTTCACGTTCAATTTAGCTTTAGCTATTGCTTTTGCTTTATATTTTTGATTATCGCACTGAATCCTTGAAAACTCGATTGTTGTATATGCAACTATTTCTTGCTGAGAGGACGCCCACAGGCGCATAGTCAAATTTAGTGAAAATACTTGTAGACACAAGCATTTTCGCGAGGGGCGATTGACCTCATTTCATTGAGATATATACTTTGTGAACTTGCTATTATTAACTTGCATTTTAATTCTTGCAGTTTTATCCGAGCATTTTGAAACAGGATCTCAAGCATGTCTGAGCAACCCGGGCAAGGTGGCGGAACAGCAGTAGCCACCGAAACCAAGACCAAAACTAAACGGCCAGCACTTTATAAAGTTTTGCTGCACAATGATGACTTTACGACCATGGAATTTGTCGTCTTTATCTTACAGACGATTTTTCATAAAAATCCCATAGATGCCCATGCCATCATGATGGCTGTGCACAAAGCCGGTGTTGGCGTTGCAGGTGTTTACTCATATGAAATCGCCGAGGCTAAAGTCAACAAAGTAATTGATCTGGCACAGGCTAACGAATTTCCATTACGCTGTTCCATAGAAGAAGAGTAACCGATGATCACGCGCGAATTACAGAATACTTTGAACGAAGCCTATAGCGAGGCTATGCGTCGTCGTCATGAATTTCTCACTCTAGAGCATCTTCTCTATGCCATGCTCAAAGAAAAGACTGGTCGTGAAGTCATAGAAAATTGCGGCGGTGATGTCAGTTTCATCAGTCGTGAGCTAGAAGTCTATCTCAAAGAAAAAATTGAACAGCTGCCTAAAGGTAAAGATGGCCTACCTGAGCAGACTGCTACTTTTGAGCGGGCAATCGAGCGGGCCCAAATACAAGCGCAATCATCCGGTCAAACCAGCATTGATAGTGGTCATTTGATTGCTGCGATGTTTCACGAAAGGCGCTCCTATGCAGTCTATTTGTTAGAACAGGCTGGCATATCAAGGCTTGATGTACTCAACTATATTTCGCACGGTATATCAAAAGTCAATTCTGGAGATTCTAGTGAAGACCCAGATGCTGTTGCACCGGGAGCTGACGGCGGCCGCAGAAAGACCAATCCACTTGAAGATTTTTGTGTCGATCTTATCGAGCAAGCGCAAAAGAACAAGATTGATCCACTAATTGGTCGCGAGGCTGAGGTCACAAGGACAATTCAAATTCTTTGCCGTCGTCGCAAGAACAACCCTATTTATGTCGGTGAGCCTGGTGTTGGCAAAACTGCCATTGCCGAGGGTTTGGCTCTGAAAATTCAGCGTGGTGAAGTGCCTAAGCAATTGCTCGGCGCTGAAGTTTATGCTCTCGATATGGGATCTCTCGTGGCTGGAACTAAATTTAGAGGCGAATTTGAAGAGCGCTTAAAAGGTGTGTTGAAAGCACTGAAGGCTAAGCCAGGGGTGATTCTCTTTATTGACGAAATTCATACCATTGTTAAAGCTGGCTCGGTAGAAGGCGGCTCTATGGACGCTTCTAATTTGCTTAAGCCAGCGCTTGCTTCTGGCGAATTGCGCTGTATTGGCTCGACGACCCATAGTGAGTATAAGTCTGCTTTTGAGAAAGACAAAGCACTGGCTAGGCGTTTTCAGAAAATTGATGTGACTGAACCCAGCATCGCCGATACCATCAAAATTTTGAAAGGCTTGCAGGGCCACTATGAAGAGTTTCATGGGGTGACATATACCGATGATGCCATCATTGCCGCAGCCGAGCTAGCTGGTAAGCACATTAATGACCGCTTTTTGCCAGACAAGGCCATTGATGTTATTGATGAAGTCGGCGCCACTGTTAAGTTGTTAGAAGAAGAACTGAGGCCGAAGCGTATTGTCACCAGCGAAGATGTCGAAGTGACAGTGGCTCGTATGGCCAAGATTCCGCCTAAAACAGTCACGGGTTCCGATAAAGACAGGCTGCGCAATCTAGAAAGTGAACTGAAGAAATTTATATACGGACAAGATCACGCTATTGAGCAATTGGTTAATGCTATTAAGGTTTCGCGCTCGGGCTTGGGTTCGCCTACCAAGCCGATTGGATCGTTTCTTTTCTCTGGGCCAACCGGTGTTGGTAAAACTGAATTGTCGAAGCAGCTAGCCAAAGTATTGGGCGTTAATTTCTTGCGCTTTGATATGAGCGAATATATGGAGAAGCACACAGTCTCTCGTTTGATTGGCGCTCCTCCGGGCTACGTTGGTTTTGATCAAGGGGGCATACTTACTGATGCCATCAATAAGACACCACATGCGGTGGTGGTGCTCGATGAAATTGAAAAGGCTCACCCTGATCTCTTTAATATTCTTTTGCAAGTAATGGATCATGCCACCCTTACTGATAACACTGGTAAGAAGGCCGACTTTAGAAATGTCATTTTGATTATGACCACTAATGCTGGCGCTCGCGACATGATGGGCGATAACATTGGTTTCCAGCGAGCTGTGGTCAAAGACGAAGGACCTAAGCAAGTTAGTGACGCTGAGCGGGAAAAGTCTATAGCTCGGGGCGAGTCTAACAATCAGGGCTTCGGTATGGGCATGGGGCGTGGTGCCATTGAGCGCACATTCTCCCCAGAGTTCCGCAATCGTCTTGATGCTTGGATTGCCTTTAATCCGCTTACATACAAAGATATTTTGCGTGTAGTCGACAAGTTTATCAATGAAGTCAAAGAGCAGTTAATAGAGAAGAAAGTGACCATGAAGTTGAGCGAGGATGCTCGCACCTGGTTTGCTGATAAGGGCTTTGATAAGCAGTATGGCGCTCGTCCGATGGCTCGCTTAATTAAGCAGAAGATTCGTGAGCGCTTAGCTGATGAGCTTATTTTTGGTGTGCTTGAGCACGGTGGCAAAGTTTTTGTTGACGTGCAAGATGGCGAATTTAAAATTGATTGCCAGAAATCTGAAAACGAAGATGATGAAGACTTTGAAGAAGCAACTGCGAAGCCGCTTGAGAAGGAGAGCTAGCGGGTGGATTTTCAGGATCTATACAAGCATATAGATGCAATATTTCAGTTGCAGTTTTTGCCTATAGGAAAAGCTAAAGTTTCGCTCTGGATGCTCCTCTATATTGGCGTGCTTGTCACCTCGCTGATTGTCGTCACCAATCGGCTGCGTGACTGGACAGAGAAGGCGCTGCTTGCTCATACCTCTGTCGATGTTGGCTTGCGCCAAGGAATCGCTAGTATCGCCCGCTATGTTGTAGTTTTCTTTGGCTCGCTGATTATCTTGCAGACCGCTGGGATAGATCTAAGCTCGTTTACTGTATTGGCCGGTGCCCTTGGTCTGGGTATAAGTTTTGGCCTGCAAACTATTACAACTAATCTAGTTAGCGGCTTGATTATATTGTTTGAGCGGCCCATAAAAATTGGTGATCGTATTGAAGTAGATGGTATCACTGGTGATGTCATTCGTATTTCGCTGCGTGCTACCACTATTGTCACCAATGACAATATCGCTATTATTGTGCCTAACTCCGAATTTATCAAAGGTAAAGTCACTAACTGGAGCTACAAAAGCGATCGCATTCGCTTTACCTATGCTGTTCCTGTTGCTCTCGATGCCGACCCAGTTAAGGCTGCAGAGGTGATTCTTTCTGCAGCCGTGGGCCATCCCGGGGTGCTTAGCGATCCACCACCTGACGTCTTGTTTCTAGAGTTTGGCCAGAACGCTATGAATTTTTCTCTGCGGGTTTATACCGAAGATTTTCTTACTAGGCCTGGTTCATTGCGCTCTGAATTGAATTTTGCCATTCACAAAGCTCTGACTGAGCAAGGGGTAGGTTTAGCCTACAAACCTGCGGCACAGGCCGAAAATACTTAAGATGAGAGTGCTTAAGATGATCTCTAGATCCGCAGCTAGCTTCTTCGCTAGCTTCTTCGCTAGCCAATTGTGCCCATGCGTCCCTCTTGATAGTCAACTAAGGCCTGTTTGATTTCAGCTTGATTATTCATGACAAAAGGCCCGTAACGTGCAATTGGCTCGTTGATTGGCTGGCCGGCGATGAGTAGCACGCTAAGTGGTTCATGGCCCTGGGCTTTGAATGAAACAATGTCACTGCCGTTAGTGCTCTCACTATTTTTGCCGCTGCCATTTTCATCCCTTTCAAAAACAACAAGCTGATCGTCGCTCACTGTCTTGCTGCCAAATTCTCCCTGCCCCGAAATTACGTAGGCTAGAGCGGTTTGGTTGCTGGCAATTGATTGGCTAAAACTGGCGCCGTCTTTGAGAATAACGTGCAAGTAGAGAATGGGAATGTGAGTGCTGATAACGGCCTGCTTGCCCATAGACTCACCGGCGATTACTTTGACCCAAACTGACTTGTCGGTGCTTTCGAAGACTGGAATATCGGCGCTGATGGTGTCTTGATAGCGCGGAGCTGTCAATTTGTCGCTCTTCGGCAGGTTTACCCAAAGTTGAAAGCCGTTCAATCTGCCGCCGTTTTTGCGAAAATTCTCTTCCGGCATCTCCGAGTGTACAACTCCGGCTCCAGCGGTCATCCACTGCACGTCGCCAGCAGCGATTATGCCTTTGTTACCCACTGAATCGCGGTGTTCTAGGGCCCCTTCTAGCATATAAGAAACCGTCTCGAAGCCGCGGTGTGGGTGGTCGGGAAAGCCTTTGGCTGTGCCAGGGGCGTAGTCGTTGGGGCCCATGTGGTCCAGTAAGAGAAAAGGATCGATATTGTCAATTTCTCTAGTTGGGAATGGTCTGTGAACAATCACTCCAGCGCCTTCTCTGACTGCTTCGGCGGTGATTATCTCCTTAATAGCTCTCATGGTTGACCTCTTTGTAAAACAGAAAATGCTTTGATATCAAACTATTATAGCTGCCGCCGAATTAGTTTGACGTCAAAGTAAATTAAATCGCAAGGTTTTGTTCTTGTGATTGCAGCAACGGGCTAGAATGCCCAAGATGGTCGTCGTTTCGCTCTAAGTACTTAAATTGATTAGCACTACTACTAAGTTTATACACCGGCATTTCTTGTGGTTATTGTTATTAGCCTACTGTCTGGCGGCTGTATTGCCTGGTTTTGGTCTGTTGCTGCGGCAGTGTCAACTGGGGCAGATGCAATATTTTGATGGCAGTAAGCTCACTATCAGTTTGCCACTTCTCATGCTCGCCTTTCTTCTCTTTAATGCAGGGCTTGGCATTCGCGCTCGTGAAATTCTAGGTATTTTGCAGCGTCCGACTGTGTTGTTTGTTGGCTTCTTGGCCAATATGATCGTGCCTATTTTTTTGATTGTTGCTCTGGGCGGTCTGATGCATCTGTGGCATAGCTCGGATGAATTGCAAAATTTGTTGGTGGGCCTGGCTTTGATTGTCTCAATGCCGATTGCTGGTTCTTCCACTGCCTGGTCGCAAAATGCCAACGGCAATATGAGCTTGAGTCTAGGCCTGGTTTTCCTCTCGACCATTCTCTGTCCGTTCACCACTCCGCTGGTTCTGCATGTATTTGGCAATATCACAATCGGCGATTATTCTGAAGATTTGCATGAGTTGGCGGCCCAAGGCACCAACGCCTTTATGATGCTAACGGTAGTTATGCCAGCACTACTTGGTATTGCTGTGCACTTTTGTTTAGGGGAAGCGCGCACGGCCAAAGTGAAGCCTGCTCTCAAGCTAGTTAATTTTATCGTGCTTCTATTACTCAACTATTCAAATGCTGCTACCTCTTTGCCCCAAGCCTTTAATAAGCCAGATCCAGACTATCTCGTATTTATATTTTTCACTACCCTATTTCTGTGTGCTACCGCTTTTGGTGCTGGTTGGCTGATTGCCCGCTTACTTAAATCTGACAAGGGTGAGCAAGCAGCTTTAATGTTTGGCCTTGGTATGAACAACAATGGCACAGGTTTGGTGCTCGCGGCTGCAGCTTTGGCTGATCATCCAGCTGTTCTTTTGCCCATGATTTTTTATACTTTGGTGCAACAGATTATCGCTGCCATAATCGATTGGAAAGTCTTTAAATCTGAACATTGAGGGGCTGAAAAAACGTTATTGCCACTTTGTTTGGCGGCATAACACCTTAATGCCAGAATCGATACTGATATTACAAGAGCATCAGAGTGAGCCAGATTGTGCTGCCATTGAATTGGCGCGCGCCGGCTACAGAGTGGTCTCTGTGCCCACACTTGCAGTAGCAATTGCCTGGCTGCGGGTGAACGATCCTGCATTAATTGTTGCTCCGGTTCATCTGATAGACGACGATATTTTTGAGCTCTTGCGTTTTGTTCGCGGCGACTTTCAGCTTAGATTCACCAAGATTTTGCTCTGCTGTTTGATGCCATCTCCATTCACCACTGGCATGAGCCGAACGATCTCATCGGCAGCAAAGGCTATGGGGGCCAATGCCGTCTTTATCGGTGAGGGCGGAAAAGTTTTTGATCGTAGCGCCTTTTGGCTAGCCGTTGGCCCACTGTTGCCTGGGGCTTTCCTGCCGGGTTCGTCTTCGCTCGCTGGTGAGTCAGCTGAGAGCTTTAGTGACCGCTTTCTTGCCCAAGAACAGACCTTCCCGCCGGGTGAATGAGTATTCACTTTGGTCGAAAACCAAGTACAAGAGTCAATCTTCATGAAGGATATGTGTGATTACCTGGATAACACTATTAGGGCCAGTGGTTGTGCACGCTGAGAGTAAGCCAGCGGATACTGTTGTTTATAAACCAAATGCATTAGGAGGCTCTGGAGTGGTGAATTTCCCCGGAGTTTCTCGGCTAGGACTTATCCATTGGGGCTTTTGGATCCCTATTCCTCTTAAGCGATAAGAACTCAATTTGTCATCAGCGAACTTCATATCTAGGTGAAAAATATCCATTTCAGGGCTTCCAAATTCTGTGATCAAATCGCAGGTTATTCCACCGTCTTCGTTTGGCCTTCCTCCCCAGATTTCCCTAGCTATCTTTTCGCTGACTTTTTCGAGGTTGATTATGTAGTGAGCGTCACCGAGTAGCTCGGGTTTCTGATTCAAAACAAATTCGCTTTTTCCTATTGTTCTTAATATTAAGCATCGACCATTGTCGATAGGACGTTCTTGAGACGTGTAGAGAACTTTCGACCACCCATTAACGAAATGAAGAGTTTTCAAATCGATTTGGTTAATACGATTGAATTCGGCGGCCTTTGCTGTCACTTCAGGCGAATATTGAGTTGCTTTGGAAGAATCTGCTGCAGCAATCGCTGTAATTGCCAGGAGTACAATGCCAAAAACGAATGAGCGTTTCGACGATTTCATAGTTGACTCCTTGAGATTACTCGAGTATCCAAGTTTCGCCGATCTAGCTCAATTTTGCTAGGAATTCTTTTTTGATCGATTTCAGCTAATTTTTTCACAGCCTTGAATTAAAACTTCCAGCCGACTGCAAAAGAATGCAACAACCACTATTCCAGCTGCAATGGTACATGTGAATTCGTATTCAACTAGCCGCCTTAAGCCTAATTTCAATTTCTAAACCATGGGGGGCGCGATTGCGAATGACCATGGTGCCCTGGCAGGCGGTGACGCAAGATTTGACTATTGCTAGGCCCAAACCAGCCCCACCAAAGCTGCGGCTGCGAGAAGCTTCAGGCCTGAAGAATGGCTCGCCAAGGTGCTTCAGCGATTCTGCTGGCACGCCTGGGCCTTGGTCGGCAATAGTTATCACTACTTCATCGCCCTGACGCAGTGCCGTTAGTGAAATCCTTTCACCGCCGCCATAGCGCACGCTATTTCTCAGCATGTTGCCTACGGCCCGCTCAAGCAGCATATGATCAGCCAGTGGTGCCAGGTTGTCTGCCACTTGCAAGGCCACTACTTCAGTCAGGCTCAAGCGCACAATCAGATTTTCGAACAGGGGCTTAAGTGGCACAGCCACTAAGTTCTTCATTGGCCCTTTTAGCTCAGCTTTTGAAAATGCCAGTAGTTCGTTGACTAGATTGTTCATCTCAACTACTTCTTCTCTAATATCTTGGAGTAGGCTTTGTTGTTCTGGTGTTGAGCTACTTTCTAGCAGCTCCAGGGCCATTTGCAGCCGGGCAATAGGAGAACAAAGCTCATGGGATATATCACCCATCAAGCGTTTCTGCCCGGTGAGAAAAGTGTTAATGCGATCGGCCATAGAATTGACAGCTTCGGCCAATCTGCCAATTTCATCGTGGCGATTGCTGTTGATTTTGGTGTCAAAGTGTCCTTCGGCAATGCTCTCTGTCGCTCGGGTCAGCTCGGTCAGAGCTGCTGTTATTTGATAAATAAATGGCAGCCAAAAACACAGCGATAACAAGAGAATAACAAGCGGCACAAGCAAGGCTGCCTTTAGGTCTACGAGCAAACTGCTTTGCCAGATATTGTCTGATTCGGCGAGTAGTGTTGCTGGTATTGGGTGTCCACGCTCGGGCGAAAAGAGCATCATGCGCGTGCCGATCCAAAATATGTCTGGATTGTTGGTATGTACTAAGAAGCGTCCATGAGCCTTGAGAAATTCATTATTTACTGGTTCTGGAGGACGGTCTCTAAAATCATGGGGAGGGCCAAAATCTGGGCTTCGATTTGAGCCAAAGTCTGGACCAAATTCTGGTCTCACTTGAAATTCTTTGTTTGGTCCAGGGGTAAATCCAGGTTCGCGCTCGTGCTGCCTATCAGGTGGGCGCCAGTGTGGTGGTAGTTCTCTGAATAGTGCACCAGGTGGCGGCTGTCTGTGCTTTTGAAAAGGCGGCATCATGTGTATCTTCTGGGCTAATGTGGGCGGAAGTATGATGGGGTCTCCACCTAACTGTTCGCCGTTGCCGTCAAAGAGATAGTACTTGACCTGGTAAATGCCACCGAAATTTTTCAGTATGCCGTTCCAGCTGGTGCTGGGTGATGCTTGCAGTTGCTCGTTTATGGCATCGGCAACTGAGTCTACATGGCTACCTGTCGGACTCTGCAGCAGTGCATCCCAGCCAATGCCAAATTGGGCATTGAAGCTGAGCAGTGGTAGGACAACTAAAATTGTTAGATAGGCAATGAGCAGATAGAGAAATTTGAGTGCCAGGCTCTGGCGTTGGGGCAAGAATTTGCTGAACTTCATGGGCACGACTGCTCTATAAGCATATAGCCGGCGGCGCGCACAGTGCGAATGAACCTGGGGTTTTTAGGATCGTCTTGGAGCTTCCTTCGCAGAGCTGAAATGTGCACGTCAATGGTGCGATCGAAAATGTCATAGTTGCGCTCTCGTATTTCATTTAAGAGGTGTTCGCGGGTCTGCACGCGCCCTTTGGCTTGAGCCAGCACTACTAGTAAATCAAATTCAACGGGTGTGAGTGCCAAAAGCTCATCACCAAGATTGGCTCTCCGGGCTAGCAGATCTATCACCAGTGGCCCGACTGTAATTTCGGTTTTATTACTCTGCTCTGCTGCTTTAGTGCGACGTAAAACAGCTCTAAGCCTAGCCAGTAGCTCTCTTGGTGAAAAAGTTTTTGGCAGGTAGTCATCGGCTCCGATTTCAAGGCCGACAATGCGATCAGTTTCATCTCCCAGAGCTGTTAGCATTAACACTGGAATTTGACTCTGCTCTCGCAACTTTTTCAATACGGCATAGCCGTCGAGGCCCGGAAGCATTACATCTAATATTATGGCGTCAAAGCCGTGGCCAACAGAAAGCTGCAGACCTGATTGGCCGTCATGAACTGCAGTGACTTCGTAGCCGTAGCGGTTCAAGTAGTCTGAAATAAGGCGGCAGTACTTTTGATCGTCGTCAACTAACAGCAGGCGGCTGCGTTGGGTTGATTGGCTATCATTGGCGCTAATTTCTTGGTTGGTCAAGGCTCATCACTTCTAGCTACTTATTTACTTACTTATTTATTTACTGTATTCCAATGGTAGCCTATTGCTATTAAGGCGCCTTTACAAATCCTTTAAAGTCGACGTTTTGTCAACATAAATCCTTTACCGCCATGTTCTTAAATGAAAGTGTGGCGATAGAGCTTGACGTTATCAGCTCTTGTTTCTTTAGTCGCCTGGTTCTTTGGTTGGAGGAGTTTAAATGAAAGCGATTCACGCTTCTTACTTGGTAGCCATAATATGCGGTGCATTGGGAGGTTCGATGGGTACACCTGCATTAGCTCAGGGTGAAGGAGCTAGCGAAGATTTCTTGATCAGCGGGCAACTGCGTTCAGCACCACCGGCGATGCAATATCTGAGCGATAGTTCGTCGGCCAATAAAACAAAGGGTAATATTTCAAGCGATGATACGTCTAAAGGTCCCTTTAACGGTCCAGCTTGCGGACCTGATGGAGGCGGTGGCCCTGGGCATGGCGGTCCACCGCCGGGTAGAGCGAATCGGTCAGGAGCGGGTAGACCCGGAGGTCGGAGTGGGGGACCATCCGGCATGCATCGACTGAGTCCGCCAGGGCCAGATCCTGAATTTCTCAAGTCGCTTGGTTTAAGTGATGAACAGCGTGAGAAACTGCACTCCATTCGAGAGAAAGAACAACTCTCTTCGGCCTCCCGTATTTCTGAGCTGACTAAACTACGACATCAACTTATGGAGTCTTTGACGGGCACTGACAAATCTGACAGCAAAAGCGACGCCCTATCAATTCAGCGTCAGATTAATACGCTTGAAAATGCCAATCAGTTAGATCGGGTAGCTTCTATGCTTGAGGCTAAGGCCGTCTTTACGGATGAGCAACACAAGCAAATGCGACGCCATATGCTAGAGCACGAGCCTCTTATGGGACCGATGGGCGGACCAGGGGGACCAAGTGGCGGACCAATGGGGTCAATGGGAGGACCAGCTGGGCTAGGCGGGGGGCCAATGGGACCGATGGGACCGATGGGCGGACCAATGCCTGAACCAGCAGGAGAATTGCCAGACGGTGGCCCGCCTGGCGGAGTCTAGAGATTCAGTTGACCCTTTTGTTTGGCTATAAATGCCAGTCCGACCTTTAGCTTTTCGAGATGCTGATCAACGGTTTTTTGGCCCCCGGCAAATTCATAGTTTTCGAAGAAGGCAAATACTTCTTTGGCCAGGGCTTCATCTAGCAATCCAGTAACACCTTCTACCAGTCTGGTCATGATCAGGCTGGGGAAGGTCTTATTGATTTGCTCCCAGTTGTTTTTAACAAAGAGCCAGCCGACTTTGCGACCATGGGGGTTGAGCATGATGTTGCGAACGAGGTAAGGCGCGTTTTGTCCCTTAACCTCACCAGCTAGTGTCTTTGCCAGTGTTTTCTCTAGCAGGCCAGCATCTTGAAACATTCCTAGGGCGTACATGTAGCGCTCTTGCTCTTGGGGCGATGAGCCGTTTTTGAAGGATGTTTCAAATTGTTCGTAGCGTTTTTTATCACCGGTTGCTGCCAATACGGTGACAACAGCAGAGAGCACATCAGGTGCTAGTTGTGCTGCTCCGCTCAGATGCTTGTCGTAGCGTGAAGCGGCTTCTTTAACTACACTTGCCTCACCGCCAGTAGTGCCTAGTGCTGAAATTGTCAAGCCGCGCAGTTGCTTGGTTAGTTCACCCTCACCCGCTTCTGCCTCCCAGCCTAGACGTTTGTAGGTGGGGTTTAAAACTTCAATTGTGATAGCTCGCAATTGCTCAATTGATTTTTTCTCTGTACTGAAGGCCCGGTCGCAGTATTGAAGCGCACCGACAATCACAGACCAGACGTTTTTATCGGTTTCTTCCTTGAACAATTTTGTAAACAGCAGAAACTGATTGAGCTTCACCGTGCCGTTCATGGTCAAGGCCCAGAGGTCGCTGACCAGATTGAAGCGCTCTAAGGCACTAAGTTGAGGCAAGACTGCTTTGAGATTTTCTAGCAGTTCGACGCTGTAGTTGACTCGATAGAAGCCACTACCACCGGCATTAATCACTAGCCATTCAAGATCACTTTCAAAACTTACGTTAGTCTCGCTCTCTTTCAACAAAATAGTTCTTTCCACTAGTTTGCTTTCGCCTTTTAGTTTGGCTCGCAGCAATATCGGCACCTGGTAAATCACTTTGGCATTTTTTTTGCTGTCAGCTTTGCTGTCGTCAGCGTTATCTAAATAGTAGAAGCGAGTCTGCTCGAGAGTAACTGATTTCTTGTCAGCATCTAAGCTTGCTGAAATCAGTGGATAGCCCTCTTGGAAGATCCACGAATTCATAATTTCTTGCACAGGTGCGCCCGAGGCTGCTTCTAGAGACTGCCAGAGATCATTGGTTTCGGTATTGGCAAATTTGTGTTTTTGCAAATAGCTGTTGACGCCGCTCTTAAATTTATCTGGGCCAATAAACTGCTCTAGCATACGCAGTACGGATGCCCCTTTTTCGTAGGTCAGTACATCAAACATGCCGTTGGCTTCTTCTGGTGCATTGACCGGAAATTCAATTGGTCTAGTAGCACGAAGCCCATCAGTAGCAAAAGCCATGGCTCTAGACGCACCGAAAGATTCCCAGCGTTTCCAGTTTGGCCTCAAATTGTCAACTGCCACTAGTTCCATAAATGTGGCGAAGGCCTCGTTTAGCCAAATACCATTCCACCATTTCATGGTTGTCAAATTACCAAACCACATGTGTGCTAACTCGTGGGCGACAACGTCGGCAATTCGCTCTAGCTCAGCGTGAGAGGCCTGCTCTGTATCGACAAGTAGAGCACTCTCACGATAAATAATAGCGCCGACGTTTTCCATGGCACCGAAGGCAAAGTCAGGCACTGCAATCATATCCATCTTGTCGCCCGGATAAGGAATGCCATAGTATTTGTTGAAAAATGATAGGGCTGCTGCACCAATTTCTAAGGCAAATTTTGTTAGGTGTAGTTTGCCCATAGGGGCATAGATACGCATAGGAATGCCATCTACCATAACCGCTTCACTCATCTCTAAATGGCCAACGACGAAGGCGACTATATAAGTCGACATCTTCATTGTTTTGGCAAACGTAATAGTTTTTTTGTTGCCTTCAATGGTTTCGCTTTCAATCGATGTATTTGAAAGAGCGGTGAGATCTTTGTCAACACAAAGTGTTAACTTGAAAGTCGCTTTGAATGACGGTTCGTCAAAGCAAGGAAAGGCACGACGGGCATCAGTTGCTTCAAACTGGGTCAGGGCAATCCAGCTTTTCTCGCCACCTTTGAGAGCCTGGGCGCTGCGATAGAAGCCTCGCAGTTTGTCGTTGATCTCGCCGCTAAAATCTAGCTTGAGATGCCAGTTTCCGGCAGCAAGCGTAGTGGGGAAAACCAAGCGAACACGCTCGTTTTCTTTTTCCATTTTTACTTGAGCCGTCTCACAAGTTTCGTCGTCATCTTTTTTAATGCGGACGTTTTCAATTTGCAAGTCTATGGCGTTGAATAATATTTCTTTGGTGGCGGTGCGAATATTTAGGGCAATAGTTTCGCTGCCGGAAAATTTAAAGCCGGCCAGATCAGGATTGAGCTTAATTTCATAACTTATCGGCGTGACAGTTTCAGGCAGGCGATAAGCATTTTCTATTGACAGTGTTTGGCTAGGTTTTGGATTAGACATTTAAAGCTTCCCTCAATTGCGCAAGGCATGATATCACGCACGTATGGCAAAAGAGGGAATAGCTTTAGTCTGGCAATAGATAAATGGGCTTTCGCCTGTTTAAATACCGATGGCGTTGCGAATTTGTGTGTACAGGCCTGGGTTGCCGTTGTGCACGTAGTCAATAAAGCCGGGGCTGTTATAAGTGTTCCAGTTATATTGGCCAGTGTAGTTTGGATTGTACGATTGCCACTGAGTCCTCATTTGGGCCTCAAGGGCCTGACGTTGGGCGTTATCGAAGTTATTGTTGCGACGATTCCAGTTATTGCCGACATAGACGCGTTGATCGTTCCAGTCGCTAGGATAAGTGCGGAACTTCCGGGCGCGGCGTAAGTCTTGTTTGGCCCATTGCTGTTCTACTCTGTCGTTGACGCCGTTGTTATTGCGATCATTTTTGCGGCGGCCCCAACCCCAGCCGTTGCCGCGGCCATTGTTGTTATTGTTATAGGAGCTGTGATTGTTGTTGCGGTTGCGGTCGTCATCATCGTGGTCTGCGAAAGCTGGGGCGATGGTCGTGCTCAGCACGATTACGCTAGCAATCACTTTTAGCCTTGATTTTAGCATTGATAAATTAGCCATAAGTCCTCCAGGGACAATTGTTGGAAGCTTTGAATCCATGTCGTTCAGAAGCCATGTGGTTTTCTGAAATATGGATTTCTTGCTCGAGATTCTTCTTTCTTGTCTTTTTGTTCGATGGTTTGCTTGACGACTAGCGAGCCCGATGGTTCCAAATAATTAGTTGTCAGCAGTAATCTGCCAAATAAAGCCCATATCTATAGATTGCTTAAAGCAAGAAAGACGTCGAAGGGTTAGCATATAGACCGCGTATGCTGATTTAATCTTGGTTTTATAAGTGAGGAAAGGAAAAGCTATGGTAGAAGTGCAGGCTAACGCCGTTGCAACCATTAAGGAATTGGCCAGCCAGCTTAGAGCTGACAGCATTCGGAGCACTACCGAGGCGGGCTCTGGTCATCCCACGTCGTCAATGTCAGCCGCCGATATCATGGCTGTGCTCATGACCAAATATTTGAAGTATGACTTCAGTAAGCCTGAGCACCCTGTCAACGACCGCTTGATTTTCTCTAAGGGTCACGCTTGTCCTCTTCTCTACTCTATGTATAAGGCCGCTGGCGCCATCACCGACAATGAGCTGATGACTTTGCGCAAATTCGGCTCAAGGCTTGAAGGGCACCCTATTCCTAAGCTTTTGCCTTGGGTTGATGTTGCCACAGGCTCATTGGGTCAAGGTCTTGCCATGGGCGTTGGTATGGCCCTAGCTGGAAAATATTTAGACAAGCTACCTTATAAGGTCTGGGTTTTGCTGGGTGACAGCGAAATGGCTGAAGGTTCTGTCTGGGAAGCTATGTCGTGTGCTTCTCACTACAAACTCGACAACATGGTTGCCATCCTTGACATGAACCGTCTTGGTCAGCGCGGCGAAACTGCCTTTGGTTGGAACTCAGCTTTGTATAGTGAGCGCGCTAGAGCATTTGGCTATCACGTAATTGAAATCAATGGTCATGACCTTGATCAAATTGATAAAGCCTTTGCCGAAGCAATTGCGGTCAGTGGCAAACCGACATTGATTATTGCCAAGACTGAAAAAGGTCATGGCATTCCCCTTACTGCCAATCAAGATAATTGGCATGGTAAGCCACTCTCTAAAGAACAAGCTGAGGAGGCTGTCAAGCTTTTGGGTGGTGTCACTAGTCATTCAGTGGTTGTGCAGAAGCCTGCCGATCTTCCATCAAGGAAATCACCGACTGCTGAAATTAGTTGCACTGGCAAATTTGTAGCTCCTGTTTACACTGGCCCTGCTGCAACTAGAGAAGCCTATGGTGATGCTCTTAAGGCTCTTGGTGGCGCCCATAGCGATGTCGTTGTTTTAGATGCTGAGGTTGGTAACTCTACTTATTCTGATAAGTTTGCCAAGGCGTATCTTGATCGTTTCTTCGAAATGTATATTGCTGAGCAATTGATGGTTGGCGTGGCAATCGGCATGTCTACTCGTGGAAAGAAGGTATTCTCTTCTACATTTGCTGCTTTCTTATGCCGCGCCTATGATTTCATTCGCATGGCTGCTATCTCTCGTGCCACCATCAAGCTTTGCGGCTCCCATGCTGGCTGTTCGATTGGCGCCGATGGCCCTTCTCAGATGGCCTTAGAAGACTTGGCAATGATGCGCGCGATTCATGGCAGTACAGTACTTTATCCATCAGACCCTATTTCTACAGCTAAGCTGGTAGAAAAAATGTACGGTGTGGAAGGCGTCTCTTATATGCGCACAACCCGCGAAAAGACCCGTGTCATCTACAAAGAAGACGATACTTTTGAAATTGGTGGCAGCAAAGTAGTGCGCAGCTCAGCTGATGATATGCTCACTTTGGTTGGTGCTGGTATCACTCTGCACGAATGCTTGAAGGCTTATGATGAGCTCAAGGCTCAAGGTATTCATGTTCGTGTTATCGACCTTTATTCTATTAAGCCAATTGACGCTAAGACACTTACAACAGCTGCCCGTGAAACAGGCACTTTGATTGTGGTAGAAGACCACTGGCCAGAAGGCGGTATGGGTGATGCTGTACTTGATGCCTTCACGCCTAAGGGCCCAGTCACGCGTGGTGGCAAAGTGGTGAGCCTTGATGTGTTGCCGAAAATAGTGAAGATCGCTGTTCGTGACATGCCTGGCTCTGGTACACCAGAAGAGTTGATGGATGCCGCTGGCATTACTGCTAGTCACATTGTCGCTACTGTAAAGTCGCTGGTTTCATAGCCTCTAAAGCTCAGCTAAAAGCTAAGCTAAAAGCTAAGCCGAAAGCTAAACCAAAAGCTCAAATAGAACCATGAGAAATGCTCCTCAACCCTAGGGAAGAGGAGCATTTTCTTTGACTTCGTTTCGCAAGTCGTTAGGCTCTTGTGGGTTCTAAATTAGAGCAGCTTGTTAGGGCTCTTAGTTAGAGCTTAGTTAGGGCTTCTTAGTTAGGTCTTAATTAGGGCTAACTGTGCGCTTGTCTAGTTCTTTAGCCGTAAGTTTTACACTGACTTTATTGAGGTCTTTCTCAATTTTGGACTCGTCTTCGTAGCTCAGCTTTCCAGCATTTTTTGATTTGGCTTTTTCGATTTTTTCATTGATTTTAGTGATATCACTGCGCAGTTTGTCTGCTTCTTTTAATGTCAGTTCGTTGGCCTTTTGACCTTTTTCAATTTTCTTACTGAGTATCTCAATGCGATCTGTAATTGTAACTTTGGGCTTTGCTTGTGCTTCTGGAGCAGCGAAAGTAATGCTACCGATGCTAGCGCTGACTACAAGGCCCAAAAAAAGATTTGCCATAGTGCGGTTCATTAATAGTCCTCCACGACTAGTTGGAAATTGCTCAGAGGATCTTAGCGCAGTTTCTCTTGGTTATAATGAAAGCGAAGAGTCAACTGAAACCCAAATGCTTATGGCAGGTAAATGTGGCGCCGATTCGTTCGAAGCAAAGAGCACTGCTGCTAGCATGCCTGGCCCTTCATCTTCTACTATTGTTGCCACTGCCTGTTTTGGCAAAGAAGCAGTCTGATTCACCTAACAACGGCAGTGCTCAGAGGGTCGCCGTCGTCAAGCCCCAAGTCAGATATCTCAATTTCCCTGAGCGTTCGGTTGGATTTGTACAGGCCTACACTTTTGACCCTAGTGGCTTTGACTTCGGTACCACCCGCATTGCCAATGCATGCGGTAGAGTGGCCGTTCCGGCGGCTGCTGAGTGTGGTCTAGTCGTCAATTATGACGGTGCTCAAGATCTAAGTTTCTTGAATAAACTACCGCCCGGCGCACTTGTTGTTTTGCAATGCAATAACTTCGAAATAAGTGATGAGCAGTTTCTTTCAATTAATCATCTAGAGAAGATGAAAGTACTGGAGTTGAGTTCGACAGATATTGGCAATCGCGGTTTTGAGCAGTTAAAGAATTGTTCTAACTTAGTAGAGTTGGTCATGCCCAGCTGTCTAATAACCGGGCCAGCCTTGGCGAGTTTGAAAGATGTCACTACTTTAAAGCGGCTAGCGGTAGACCATAATGACCTTGATGATGCCTCACTTGCTTCGCTCAAAGGCTTGAAGAATCTTTTGGCTGTGCGTTTGCAAGCTTGTAAAATTGGCGATGCTGGCCTGGCCCATTTGAAGGGCTGTCAGCGTCTAACTCATATTGATATTGGTCAAAATAAGAAAATTAGCGACAACTGTTTGCCGACTCTGCTTTCGTTTAAGAATCTCGTGCACCTCGATTTAACCGATACCTCAGTGACTATTGTAGGCTTCAGGCAGTTGAGTAAGCTGCCCAAGCTTCGGCATTTTGGTTTAGCCTTCAGTAGCGTCAGCGAAAAGCAGCTGGCTGAGCTGCGTAGGCTCATGCCCAATTGTCAAATCATCAATACGCGTGCCGGAAAAGTGCCACTCGATGTCTTTGAACCGATCAGCAAGCGCAGTAAGTAAGTAAGTAAGTAGATAGATTCTAGAATGGCAGGTGGTCTTTGTTACTTACCAGTGAAGGTGAGTTCGGCCTCGAATGCACCTTTGGGCTGATCGTGCAGGGCAAGAAAGCTCTTGGCGATGGCATCGGGGGCAAAAGCTGTGCCCTCTTTGACGATACCGCATACGGTGACCATGGCAGCGTGAACTCCTTTGCGTCCAAGCTCCTGGTGCAGGCAATGGGAGAGTGCTCTCAGGCCTGCTTTGCCCACCGATAGTGCCGTTTGATTGTGGAATGGTTGTAAGGCGAAGCCACCGCCAGTGAAGATAATAGTGCCTTTTTCTTTGGCCATCATTGCTGGTGCTACTGCTTGAGCTGCCACAAGGGCGCCCGAGAAATTGACCAGCAGCGATTGATTGAATTTATCGACATCAAGGGTGGAACCTTTGCCTGGCTCTGCGCTGTAAGCGTTGTATATAAGTACCTCTATACCGCCTTGGCTGTTAGCGATTGCGGCTAACGTCTGCTTGAGGTTGTGTGAATCAGCTACATCGACAGTCCATGTTGACGTCTGGCCGCCTAGTTGCTTTGCTAACTCAGTTAACTTCTCTTTGTTACGAGCACAAAGGGCGATGTGGTAGCCGCGGCTCTTAAATTCTTTGGCGACAGATTGGCCGATACCTTTACCGGCTCCCAATATCACGCATGTGGCCACTTGAATTTCCTCGCTGAAGTCTCAAATCGAAATTATAGGCAGCGATTTGCACGATTGGTACAGAAAAGTGCGTTTACACGATATTCACTTTGAGCCGCTAAGCTTAGCAGTATGAACAACAAGAAAAAGACAAGCAAAGTCGCCGTCGTCGGCGCTGGCATGAGCGGGCTGGTATGTGCTCAAGTATTGTCGGACAAGGGGTTCGAGGTTGTAGTAGTCGACAAAGGGCGGCAACCCGGCGGGCGACTCGCTAGCCGCGAGCACGAACCCAGTTTTGACTATGGCGCTCAGTATTTCACTGCCAGCGACGAGGTCTTTAAAGAAGTAGTAGGCGGTTGGCGAGAAAAGGGTTTGGTTCTGCCCTGGAATGGCCGTTTTGCCATAGCCGAACAAGAGCGGGTAGGGGAAGATTATTCGCTTTCACCTTCATCACCCCGCAAGCAGCGCTATGTTGGTGTTCCTAAGATGAATGCTTTTGCTCTAGCGCTCTCATGCGAGTTGGCGAAGTCAGTCACTGTGCTCACTCAGCACCGAGTTACTAAGCTAGAGATTGATTCTGAAAGTTGTTATAACATCATGGGCGAAAAGCCTGGTTACTCTGCCTCGTCACACCAGGAACCTGGTCCAGAGCCTATTGTTGATTGCTTCAGCTTGAGCGGTTTTAACTATATTGTGCTCAATCTTCCGCCAGTTCAAGTAGCCGCTTTGGCCGCCACTGCTGGAGGTGCATTGTCTGAACGGTGGCAGGCTAGTGAATGTTTCGGAATCGTCGACCAAGTAGAGCTATCACCATGTTTCGCCCTGATGGCGCAGTTTGCCGAGCCCCTTGCTCTCGAGTTTGATGGCGTAAAAGTATCAAACTCTTCGCTTGCTTGGGTCGCTCGTGACAGTAGTAAGCCTGGTCGCACGGGCGAGAACTGGGTGTTGCATGCCAACCCCGCGTGGTCGCATCTTCACCTAGAAGATTCTTTGGACGACGTCACGGCCGCACTGTTGGCTGAGCTTGCCCTCTTGACCAAGCAAGAGCTGCCTCAAATCACGTTCAGTAAGTGTCACCGTTGGCGCTATGCGCTTGCCCAGAGCCCGCTTGCTGTTGGCTCTTTGCTTGATTGCGAAAACAAGATTGGCTACTGCGGTGATTGGTGCCAAGGCGATAACTTAGAGGCGGCCTTTTTAAGTGGTCGACGTATGGCTGATTTGATTGTCAGAGATGTAAATCGACGCTTTTGTTGGCGCTTGAACTAGTGGTTTCTTCTCTACAGTTGATTTCGGAACTAGCGGTCTAAAAGTGGGCTGCGTAGCTTCTTCGGTTGGGTTTGCACTTGGCTCACTTCTTCTTCATCTTCGACTGCTCGCGCTTCAACACCGCTGATGGCGCCAATGGCACCGAGTTGACCTAGAACTGCAACAACTACATCGTAGGCGGTTTGCAGCTGGTGCAGTTTGTCCATAACGCCATCGTACTGATAGACAACAGCGTGTACATGTTCTGGAATGCCAAGCTTAGGGTAGCTCTTTGCTGCTTTGGTATCGATGTGAAGCAGGGATGGTGCTTGAAGCAATATTAGTTCGCGCAGCTGCACATCAAGGAAGAGTTCTTGAATTTTCACAGCTGAAGTACCTTGAATCATGAACTTGCCGTCAAATAGTTGATCTTGCACTTGCAAATCTTGCATGCCCAGGGCTTTGCCCAACTGGTGATGAACTTTCTCTTGGAAAATTGAGAAGGCAAAGTCGCCCTCTGGTGGGTAGCAGACCAACACACTATTGCTTGTTGCTTTTTTGCCGTGGCGAGCTTCAGGAATGAATAATACTTTGACGCCGGTGCCTTCGACCGGGATAGAAAGCATTGTTAGCTTGCCTTCTTCTTCACCTGAATCTGTTACAGCCCGGCCGCCTTTTTCATCGGCGAAATTTCTCCAAACATACTCCCAGCCGAAGAGATCGCTGTGAAACTTCATTATAATTCTCCATGAACGCTGCCATATTTTAGGCAAAAAGCCAATCACTTTGCAAGTCGGTGTATCTAATTTAGTAGTTCTTTAGGACTCTTTTACATTCTTTTTTAGTACTAGCCCCCCGTATGTCGGCTTCTCGATGGCCCACTGATTCAAGGTTTGGGCGATAATAAAGCTATGAGCAAGAAGAGCACGGTTAAGCAAGCGGCGGTGATGTGGATTCGCGATGGCGTTCTCATCAATCGCATGCCTATCAATGCTGTGGCCTTTGCCTATGCTTATTTTCTTAGCGCCTCAGATGCTGAGCAAGAGTCGCTCAGTGTCACAAGTCTTGTCAATTTTGCCTTTGCTAAATCGGGCATTTCTTGTCTTGAGAAAATCACTTTGAGGCGCTCTAGTCTGGGTGCAACATTGCACTCAATAGACGAGCCTGTAGCGCCAGACTTCGATCTTGACGCTGCTGTGAAGCTTTACAATGCCCTAGCGACGGAAGCAGCCTGTTCTGCGAGTTACTTTGACGGGGCCATCGAAACACTAGCTTGGCTTAAAACTTGCGGTGCAAGTAATTTCATCACGTCGGCAGTAGAACAAGAAGTGCTTGATGCGTGGGCATATAGCCCTCAAGGCCGGCTAATTTGTAGTCGTTCAGGACCAATTACCGAGATTCTTGGTCGCCGCCCCAACTTTTGCAAAGGGCGGGATCATTTCAGGTATGTTAGCGATTGGCTCAGCGGAACTGTTTCTCATCCGCAGCCTGACTTAGTTAAGACTATTTACTATGTGGCCGATGCCGTCAGTGAGATTAAGCAAGGCCGAGAGTTTTCTGCTGAATTTTCGATAGTGCCGATTGGCTTTGCTCATCACATTGATAGCGCGCAAGTTCTAGCTGCGGCTTCTTTGGTAAAGGCTAGCTTGGAAAAGCTAGTGGCTTCTGGGGCAATTGCTGTCAATTTGTCTTCGTCTTCTTCTTCTTCTTCTTCTTCTGGGAGACTGGCTCTCGATGAGAGTCAACTGGAATTGCCTTCTGCTGCGGCTCTAGAGGCCAGTTTGCGTCAAGCTGGTGCGGCCCATGTGGTGCGCAATTTCGATGAGCTTCGCCGGGCTTTAGATCCGCAAAGTGCTTACCGAGCCTTTCACGTCGCTAAGGTAAAGTCACGCCCGATGAAGCCAATTACTATGGTTGTCTTGGCATTGGCTCTGGTTACCGGTCTTCTAGCAATGAGGGTAGTCGGCTGGATAGTTTTAGGTATCGATCGGGGTACGCCGCAACTGATCGAGTATGCCACCGACGTTGTCGATAGTGATCGTTTGCGGCTTTTGGATAAAGATGGTAGGTGGCTTAGCTCAAAAGATGATCCGTACGCGTTTTATAACGCCCGGAAGATATTCTTCGACAATGAACTTTTGCAGAGTCCCCCTGCTCCCATACCTGATGAACCTTACATGCAAATATCCCGGCCTTTTTATAACAGGCGTTTCTTTGACGGTAGCCAGATTGGCATCGACTGGTATGCCATCACGAAGTTAAAGGACGGGCGTTTGTTCATTAGTGGTGGGAAGCCTAGAGAAGGCTCCATTTGGCGTGTGCCGGGCGACACAGTAGAGACCTTCAGATCAAATAGAACGTTCTTCTATGACCCCGTTACAGCAGATTATTCTAAAGGGCCAAATCTTTTACAGCCTCGCGCTTGTCACACGGCGACACTTTTAGAAGACGGTCGGGTGTTAATTACTGGCGGTGGCTGGCCGCTTCGTGCTCCTAACATTCGCGAAGTTGAGATATTTGATCCGAAGAAAAATACAGTAAGTCTTGTTGGGGTGATGAACAAACCACGAGAGAATCATGGTGCGGCCTCGCTGCGCAATGGAAAAATTTTGCTTGTCGGTGGCCGCACTGCCGCCGACTTTAGCGACGCTGACGAAAACTTGACCTCAACGGTAGAATTGTTGGATCTGAATACTTCGACTTGCACCGTAGTGGGGCAGTTGCATCAGGCGCGAGAATTCCCTGAGGTTTTTCCTGTTGGTGCCTCTGGTGCAATAGTGCTCAGTGGAAGCACCGATGCCTTCCGGGACGATCCCAAAGATTCCCACATCCTAACAGCCGAGCTCTATGCTGGCACTAAAACTAGCAAAGCTAAGTCGGTTGTTCATACACCCTCTCTCGATGAGTTGTTTCATCAACTTTGCAGAGCTCGCTTTTCACCTTAATGCAGCGGTGCAAAATGGACCTGGGATAGTCCTGCTGTTGCTTCTGATTTGGCTTTATCTGGCAGTAGTTATTGCTTTAGCTCGCGCTTCTAATTTAGCTGCCTCTGCTTTTCTATTTGTCTTTCGCAAAAGCGACGCTAGGTTGTTTAGATCTGCTGCTACATCAGGGTGATTTGGTCCTAGTGCCTTCTCGTCAATTGCTAGAGCACGCTTGTGTAACGCCTCTGCCACTGTGTATTTCCCTTGTGCAGCATAGAGCACCGCTAGGTTGTTTAAGCTTGCCGCTACATCCGGGTGAGCTGGACCGAGCGCACTCTCTCTCATTGCCAAAGAGCGTTTATACAACGGCTCCGCTGCTGCGTACTTGCCGATGATTCTATAGAGGTCAGCTAAATTGTTTAGATCTGTGGCTAAATTAGGGTGATCTTTACCGAGGGCTTTCTCATCAATTGCAATAGTGCGTTTTAGTAACGGCTCTGCATCTGTGTACTTGCCATGTGCGCAATAGACTTCAGCCAGGTTGTTTAGACTTGTCGCTACGTCTCGGTGATTTGGACCAAGTGTCTTTTCTCGTAAGCTTACAGAGCGTTTTAATAGCGATTCTGCTTCGGCATACCGGCGTTGCCTGTAGTAGACGATAGCTAAGTTGTTTAAGCTTTTCAATACATCCAGGTGATTGGGGCCAAGCGTTTTTTCAACAATTGTTAGAGCGCGCTTGAATAGTGACTCCGCTTTGGCGTATCTACCTTGTGTAACATAGAGCAACCCTAGGTTGTTAAGGCTTGTCGCCACAGCGGGATGATTTGGCCCAAGTGCTTTCTCTCGTATCGCCAAAGAGTTCTTGTACAACGGTTCAGCCTTGGAGTATTTGGCTTGAGCCTTGTAGACTTCAGCTAAGTTGTTTTGAGCGGTAGCCACTTCAAGGTGGTAGAGGCCTGATCGTTCTGCTGCTTTTAGTCCCTTTGAAAATAATTTCTCAGCTTCGGCGTATTTCCCGTGCTCATATGCTTCAGTGCCAGCTTTGTCGTATCTACCAAACTCTGCGTTGGCGAACGCTGGAATGCCCTGTGTGTCTATGATTGTTGAGGAGCAGAATAGAATCAGCGTAAGCTTCAAGTGCTTAAGGCGGCGATTTAACAAGAAGCTGCAACCCCATCGAGCATTGAATAGAACAATTCTGACAATTTCATAATAGCTGCGGCCATTTAAACCTTACCTTTTTGGTTGGGCAATGACATTTTAAGGCCGAAAACCATTCTCGAGTGAAGAATGGTTTTCGACTTCTTTTAAAGCGCGTGCTGCCGTTAAACTACAGACTTTTGACTGGAAACATGTTTAGTCAAAATTTGACGCAGATAGGGTTGATATCCCAATCCCTCTTTTGTTGCTAATGCCTTTAGATCTTTAATCAGAGACTTTTGCAACCGCACAGAGACTAATTGCAATCCTAAAGCGTCGTCCATTTCGAGTTCTAGTTCTGCTGGCACGACTTTGGCATGTTCTAATGAATTGCCTAATTCTCGTGTCTCCCATTTGTCACTATTTGGTTTTGCCTTGGTCATGGTGATGCCCTCTGTGGTGCGGTCTTATAAATTTCAATTTCTTCTGCGTTGGGTGGATAGGCTGTTTTTATGTCAAATGCCCTATCTTTAGGGAAGTAGATAAAGCATACTTTTATAAGTTTGCCGGCGTCATCTTCAGCGATAAACCAACGTGTTGGTGGGTCCGTTTTGTGCTCCTCTCGCTCGTCAAATAAGTAAGCTTTCTCTCTGTTTAAGAAACAGGCTTGGACTTGCTCTTGTGAAATACCATGCTTATCTTTCAATTTCTGGCAAATGGCGTCGCTCATATGCAGGTTGATTTTTTCGTCGACCAAAACTTCTCCACTGTATCGCTTTTGTATATACAGCGTATCACCGTGCTGGGCTTTTGGCAACCCTTCGATTCGGTCGTCATTATACTTCTGGCGCTCAAAGTATAATAACGGGGGCGGTAAGGGAACGAGAGTTCCTCACCTGCTTTTGGAGTGAGCGTATTTGAAGGTCTATGCACCAAACTGTTAACTGGGTTTTGCTGTACAAATTCAAGGACGGCTTGCCGTCCGAGTTTGTCGAGCTGCGTGTTGACGATAAGACGGTCACTTTCTGCGCGGGCCAGGCCAAGACGTGGGGTGAATGCCAGGAATTCTCGTTTGTCGATGTTGAGAGAGCCAACACTGCATTTCGTCAGCAGCTGTCCGAAATGGAAGCCGCTGGATTTCTGTTGACGCGAGAATGGCATTACAACCCAGCCTCCTTTGACTTCGATTGCTTGGCAGCGGAGATAGCGACTTCCGCGCGTAAGACTTTCGCTGCAATTCGCGAAGCACACCCCAACGAAAAGATAACGGCCTATGCTGTTACCAGCGACGATAGCGTTATGACGCTAGGTGCAGTCGCTAATAGTGCAGAGGCTTTCCTTGCCGTCAATAACGATCCAGACATATTGTGGAATGCAGCGGAATGGTCGTTTTACGAAGGATGTGAATATTTTGACATTCCCTATCGCATGCTTTTAATTCGCTGTCGCGATCAGTCGGGTCGTGAAACAATACCATTTCAGGAATTCCATAGTGGCGTCGTTGAAGCTTGTGTCAAAGCGCTCGAAGAACTGGATAAAGAGGGCTTGTTCGGCATCGGTCAGGAGCGTGAAAACAGCATTGTTCTCTTTCAGATCGCAGACTCTGAATATCTTGATGATTCCGTAAAACGGCTAAATACTCTAGCTGCATACCGGCGCTTCAGAGACTGGTGGGAATCCTGGAATTGATGAAGCTTGCGAATCTTCCGAATCTTTCGAACCTGGCTATCTCTGTAAACCACCCTAATGCAGCGGCGCAAAAATAGCTTCTTCGTTTCCGTTCAGTTTTCCTCGCTCCTTCGCAATGAGCTTGGCGTGCGGAAAGAGTTTGCGAACGGCGTCTAGCTTCGCCCGGTCGTATTCTCTTTCGGGTAGCACGATTAGTTTCAAGGGTAGATCTTTCAGTTGAGCAAGACCATCGAGGGATACATTGGTGCCAAATAGTTTTAGTGTCTTCAACTGCTTCAATGCGGTTAGATATTTGATGTTGCGATCGTTGACAGATTGATTTCCAGAAATATCTAGGTCTGTTAAATTGATGCACTTTGCGATGCTTTTGATCGCTTGTTCGCTCGGGTGGCAGCGGCCAACATCGAGAGAGGTCAGCTTGGGATAGGCCTTGAATAACTCGTAAGTCTCAGGAGTGAGCTCATTGAGCGGTATGTTGATTGTATGTAGCTTTTTTAGGCCAGTTAAGTCTTTGAATGCTTTGCCTTTTACTAAGGTGGAAAATAGAGTCATGCTCTCTAGATTGACCAAAGTTTTTGCTTGCGAGAGACCCTCGTCTGTGACTTCCGAACGATCCAAATTCAGTTGTTTCAGGCCTGTAAGGCAAGCTACATACTTCATCGCTTTGTCGCAGAGACCATCTTCGCCATCGTCAAACGAGGAGAAACGCATACGAATGCTGTCTAAGCAATCTGGCGGAATATCCTTTAGCACTTCTGGGTGCAAGAAAAATAAGTGGTTGGCATCGAGGGCATAGTAGTCTTTGTTGTTGAATACCATGCGGCCCTGGGCCGGTCCTAGAGGGGCGTATGAATTTGGTCCCTCTTCGATTTTTCTAATCGTTAGTGTGCCGATAGAAAATCCCTTGGGAAAATTTATTGTTTGGCCGTTTGCATTTTTTGTGCTAGTCGGCTGCGCACTTGTTGCTACAGCCGGTGCGGCCGGGCAAGGGCAGTAGAGTGCTGGCAAAGAGCAGAGCACGAACACAGAGCAGAGAACGAACTGTGTAGCAACTTTTTGCCAATCTAGCTGTAAAACCACTGTTCTGCCCTCAGAAGTTCAACGGCAATTTCTCTGATTCTCATGGCGAAGGCAAACTGTGTTTGCTCATGATGAGTCAGTGTATCGATCAACTGTTCACCGTTGGCACCGCGTTTGGGATATTTTAGTGGCACGTTCCAAAATGGCAGGCGGCCTGGGCCAGGCTCTACTAGGCCGGTTGGTCTGGGGCTAAATGGAATGTCGCCATACTCATTTTGCCATTCTTGCAGTATTGCCCCAACCCGCTCCATAGAGCGGTTGCGGTACTTGTGGCCAGTTTCAGAACTGAAGGCGGCATCTGTGTGAAAGACATCTGGCTGCTTTTGTCTGGCGCGGTGCATGGCTAGTTCAACTCGTTCGCTACCGGTGATTAGGTGCAGGCTATCTCTCGGCCCTACAGTGACACCACTAAGTAGTTCGGTCATGATTCTCAGTACACGAATAACTGCCATTTGAGTGCGGCGAATGCCTACTAGGGCCAGGTTCTTCACTTCTGGTAGAAGTATATTGAATGAATCAGCAAAACTAGCCATGGCCGATTCGAGAGAATCATATATGGTGGCATCTTCGAACATTGACTCGGTGGCAGGGCCTCTTATTAAAGCAATTTTGGCAAAGCCATCAGGATTGTTGTAGTTTATTGAATGGTCGCCAGCAATTAAGGCATGGGCAATTTTTGAGCCTTCCACATCCGGGTGCGGCACGTACCATTCGTCAATGGCAATCAGTTTGAGAAGTTCGTGTTCATCTGGCGTAAATTTAATTAGTCCAAGGTCTTTGGTCAAGTGTTTTTTGTCAAATGGATTTTTAATTTTGCTATGAATAGCGCACACCAGGTGTTGGTTGCGATTGCGCAGTGGGTCTGGGTTCCCGGGGCTAAATTTGTAGCGCTCAAAAGGGTCAAGATTGAGTTTTTTGCTGAGCATTATGGCGACTGTGTTGGCCATAAAACCAGGCGGTGCAATCTGATGTTGCTTGATCGCTAAGACAATGCGTTCTACTGATTGCATGCATTCTTGGCTATCGTCCCAGAGGTACGAAAGAGCTTGAGCGGCCGCTTGAGAGCCATGGATGTTGTGAATGATGAAATTGCCGCGTGTTTTTACAGCGTCTGAAAAAATTGAGGCGATAATGGCATCGCGCATTTCATCAGAGCTCAGTTTGAGAATCTTTGATGCTTCGTAGACCTGGTCTAGTTCTGCTCTGGTGTGCTTCCAGTTCATGTTCCATTGGTAGCCACGGTGGGCACCATCTGTTTCTGCTGTTTCTAGTTTGAGATAGGCTTCTCTAACAAGGGTCAAACAACGCCAAATAATGTCTTTATCTGGTCGTTTTAGTAGTGCTTCAGATTCAATTTTGTGATAGACATTGGTAACTTTGCCGTCGGCGCAAAGTACAGGGACGTCAGCGAGATCTGCTCGCAGCGCTGCGAGTGAGCGGCTCTCGTCGGCTAGGGGCGGGTATAACTCTTTCCATTTGCCATTGTCTGAAAGCTCAAGCAGCCTAGCTGCAGCTGTTGGTTTCTTGCTTGCTTTGCTTTCTTTCTTTGGGCTAGATCTGGTCATCAGTTCTACTCACTTTGGCTTCACGCTTTGGCTTCACGAGTTCAATTTTTCTGCAGGTTAAATGGTCTGACCACGATCAAGGATCCATTTGATACTTCTTCTCATTCCTTCTTCTAATTCTATTTGGGGATTGTAGCCTAGTTCAGTTTGGGCCAAATCGATTTTGCAGGCAATATTCTTGTTCATCTCTGATAGGACGTGAAACTTTTGATGGTAGAGGCCGAAGCCCTGCAGGGTGCTGTCAACAATATATGCCACGTCGCTGGCTAAGTCTGGCAAGTGCATGCGTTTATGACTGCACTTGATATTAAAATCGTTTTCCAAGACTCGCTCTACTGTATCCACGATTTCATTCATTGTGTAGGGCCGCTGGTCGGCAATCCAGTAGGTTTTTCCTTTAGCCTGCTCCACGTGGGCGCAGAGCAGCAGTCCCTGGCATATGTTGTCGACATAGGCCATTGAGCGTAAGTTTTCTCCGCTACCGACAATGGGCATTTTGCCGTTTTTAATCATTGAGAAAAACATGGTCTGCCTAAGGGGCTGCTGGGGGCCGTAGAACCAAGGCGGTCTGATAATCACGGTTTCTATGTTACCCTTCCTGCTGGCCGCGTTAACTAGGTCTTCGGCCATTTTTTTAGAGCGACCATAGTGCATGTAGGGGTTGTATGCCGAGTTTTCATCAAACCGGTCGGCCTCTCGGGCACTTTGGTTGCAGCCTATGGGTGAGTTTGATGACACATAGATAAAGCGTCTGACCCCGGCCTTCATTGCTGCTGTCAGCAGGCGCTTAGTGCCTTCGCAATTAACGTCATAGAATTCTTGGCGACCGCGGCTGGGGTGGATCACTCCGGCTACATGAAACACTGTGGCCCCTTTGGCGCCGTCTGTTAGCGCATCTAGGCCATCCCCGCTGGTGAGGTCTCCATTGATGAAGCTAAGTTCGCTGCCAAGTTGCGCGAGTTCGCCATTGCTGGAACTGGGGTCGCTGCCCTTGAGGCATAGGGCTCGCACTGCTCGCGCTTGCGGCCGGAGAAGAGAGGGCTTGAGAAGAGACAGTGTGGGTGGCTCAGTCTGGGAGCCAGTAAGCCCGGTGTGAGATGGTGTGCCCTCTGGCAGGCCCCTGAGCAAAGCTTGAACTAAGTTCGAGCCTAGCCACCCTGGCACTCCTGTTACTATGGCGAGGTCTATGGCACGGTCTGTCATCTAGTGTCCTCTGTGTAGGTCGGCAAAGTGAAGGGCATTGCGCCTGGCTAGTGCCATTATTGTGCCTTGGGGGTTTATCCCTGGAGAATCGGGTAACATGCTGGCATCGTTGACATAGAGATTGTCGAAACCGTGTATCTTGCCGAATGAATCGGCGGCGCAGTGTTCGACTTTTTCGCCGATGGGGCAGGTGGAGAAGGCGTGAACAGTTGTGAGGCTCAATAGCGATCGTGGCAAGTTTTCATCGAGCCAGCGCACGGCATCTAATTCTGAGCTAATTTGAGGCAGGCCTTGCACACAAGGATAGACCTGCTTGGCGCCAGCTGAGAGCAAAAGTGAAGAGAGTCTAGCTAGACCTTGGCTTAGATGGCGAATATCGACATCCGAGAGTTCATACTTGAGCAGCGGTTCGCCGTCTCCCAGCGGCGAGGTGCGAACAGTACCGCGGCCGGTGCCTCTCACTGCCACGTAATAAGTAGCCATGCGTTTATAGTCTTGGATGACATTTTGGTTAGCCAGCCAATTGTCGCCGAGGTTTAGAGCTAAGTGTCCAACTGAGAAGAATGAGCCACCCATTGATATGTCAGGCCAAAATTCTTTCACTTGCAGCAGCGGCATAACACTGTGTTGAGCATTGATTTCTTCATCAAACAAGGCTGAAACTTTGAGCATTGGATGAATTTGGAAAGTATCACCAATGTGCTCTTTTATGCCGCTTTTGCGCAATAGCCCGGGTGTTTGGGTGGGACCAGCGCAGACAAATATATGATCGGCGTCAATGCGCACAAGATCACTGGTGCTGTCTGGTTTGTGTATTTCAGCCAACACACCAGTAATTTTGCCCCGCGATTTTAGCAATAGCTTGGCCTTGCAGCCGGTGATGAACCTTGCACCTTTAGCTTGAGCATCTGGAATTAAATTGAGGCTAACTCCTTGTCTGGCGCCTTTGGGGCAGCCTGCCGAGCAAGTGTTATTGTTTTCACAGCCGCTTGCCGCCCGTTTTATTTCCGTCCCTGACCACTGCATGGCTTCTACGCCGCGATTGAATACTTCGGTAGATTTTGGCCATGGACCAGGGTGCAGCCCCACAGAAAGAATTTTTTCAGCCCATTCGAAGTGCTCGGCTAGAGCTTCTTGTGTAAAATCAGTGAGGTTGAATCTGGCCTGCCAACGCATCAGAAACTCAGGTGGTAAACGGTGCCAGAAGCCGCTGTTGATCTCAGTGCTACCGCCCAGTGTGCGACCTTCGACATAGCCAATGGGCACACTTCCCAAAATCGGCATGATGCCGCGATTGCGATAAAGCAAATTCATAGCTTTGGTGGGCGATTGACCATAATCAGCTATGGTGTGTCGTTCGCCTTCTTCGAGCACGACAACCTCAAAGCCTTGTTCAGCGAGCACATTCGCCGTAGTAGAACCACCAGCTCCACTACCAATAATCAACACCTGCACCCGCAGTGGCTTGTTGCTGTTGAGCTTTTCTTTTGTGGTGTCTACTGCTTGAACGGTCATTTTGTTTTGAACCTGATTGGTAGCAAATTTTACTTTTCGGCTTTTGTACTTGATTTAAATTTTTCAGAAGAGTCATTTGATTTGTCGATGGCGACCACTACCGCGGGATGCTCAAAAAAGGCTAGCAGAGCCAGGCTACGCAATGGCTTGAAGAGTTTGCGCGTCAAGCCAAATGATCCGTACGACCAAGTGTTTATTATTTTTGCTTGTCTTTCACCAGGCAGATGTTCAAAGGGGCAAAGATTGGTGGCAATGGTAATTGAGCGGAAGCCGAGGATGCCTAGCTTGAAGAGAACACGCAAGGACGAGGGTAAGGAGCTTAGTTCTGAGCAGACAAATTCAGTGGCATAGTTGACTGCTTGCACTCTTTCTTCTGGGCCTAACACAAGTGTGCCTGTTGGCACGGACGAATCGACTATTGCCAGCCAGAACTGGTTGACCTTAAAGCAGTGATTGTTACGCGTTGGCGTTGGCACTGAAGTAATAACGGCCATGGAGTCAGCTTCTGGTAGGTTGGTAATGGGTTTGGCTTCCCAGGCTAGAGCTGCCGTTGTGCCAAGCTCTAGGCCGTAGCGAGCCATGGCAATTACTCCCCAAATTGTCACTGTTATATAGAAAACCAAGTGCACTACGACGGCATAAGACAAGGCTGTCGATTCTGAAACATTGCCGATACTATTGCTCAAGAATGGCATGTTTGCTAGTTGATAAGTTTGTGATAGTGCTTGTTCTACTGAATTTCCGACTGCCTGTCCGACTGAACTTCCTAGCAGTGCATTCGACGTTTGTCCGGCATCGCTGCCTGTCACCGCCAGTAGTGCAGTCTTGCAGCAGACGTGATAGGTGCCAATGTAACCCGGGCTTGATGGCACGAGAATGCCGAGATTAGTAAAGGCCATCACCGCTATGGCTTTTACTAGGTTGATTGGCAGATTGAAGCAGGGCATTACTAGGGCAAACATAAGCCCCTCGATAATCCAGATCAAGAAGCTTGTGGCCAGCACTGATAGAGCAGTAGGAGCATCGCGCAGGCAGCTCAGGCCTCTAGTTACTTGGGTAACTAAGGCGAGGGCACGGTTGTGCCATTTTCTGCCAAGGGGAATGCTCAACTGCGATGCCAAAGACAGTGATAGCTGCGGCGCGAAAGCCAGCATCAGCACAGAGGGAATGGCACAGCCAAAGAGCAGGCCGGCGACCATTGCCGCTGGTTTTAACCATTGGTCTGTGGGGGTGACGAAAATGGCCAGGACGAATAGGGAGAGAATGGTTAGGCCATCGAGCAGTCGTTCTAGAAAAGTAACTGTGAGCGAAAGAGCATAGGGTAGGCCTGTTCTTTCAGCGAGCATGCCAGCACGAGCAAATTCGCCTAGGCGAGCTGGCAAGATGTTGTTGGTGGCGTAGCCGACCGCGATGATGTTGCTGGCTGTGCTCACTGTCAGGCTGGCTTCGGTACTAACTAGCTGTTTGAGCCTTAGGCCACGTAGGAGCATTCCGATCAGATAAGTGACCACTGCTAATGGCAACCAAGGCAGCCATGTGGCCGAGGTGAAAGCATCGTGCACAAGTTGCCAATTAATCTTTTTTGCCGTCATGACAAGCAGCAAGAGGCTGATAATAAAGCCGCCAACGACAATGGTTCCTTTAGACTTGATAATTCTGCCAAGAGTTACCGAGTTGCCTCTTTCGCCTGGGCTTGAGTTTTCAGGCTGTAAGGCGGGGTCATTCATCTAATATTTCGACCATCTTAAATTTCAACCATCCAAAATTGCAACCGTTTTCATACCTACCGAGTATCTAGTAAAGAGAGTGCCTGCCAGCTAAAATCTTCCCAGAATCGAGCTAGTTAACTCGGCCCGTTATCTAGGCCCGTTATCTAGATAAGATTAAAGTATGACTGATCAAGGTTTTATATGGACGAGTCTACGCTCAGAATCTATTTTCGTCGTGTCTTAGCGGTTCCCCCGGGAGCCTCTCGCAAAGTCTTGCGGGCGGCTCGAGATCGCCGGGCGGCTCTGTGGCGCGAGAAGATGCTGGCTGGGCCCGCTGAGCACAAGCAATTGAGTGAGCAGCGCCTCTCGATTACCAATATGGCTTATGACGCTCTTAGTGACTCAGTGCGCTTTAAGGCTTACTTTACGCGCATGCAGGCCGGGGTTGAGACTCTTCCTGAGCTTGAGGAATTGTTGGCTGGGTTGGGTGAGACAAGCCCTAAGCCTCCGCCACCACGAGTTGTTGAAAAACGATTGGCAGCTGTGCACGAGCGCATGCAGCGCACTCAAACTTTGATCGAGAGTGCCATTCGCCAGTCTGTAGAAGTTGAGTCGAAGCGACTGCAAGAGAATTCTGTGCCTGATTCGGATGAATTTTACGATTCAGTCTATGCTGCAGCAATTGCTAGCGGCCAGCAGGTTAAAGCTGATGAAGTTGCAGCCGCTGCTAAATCGAAGATAGACCTTGATGAACACTGTTTAGCTGAGCTTGATGCTCTTATTACCGATACCTCAGAAATGGCTGCTCATAAGGCTTACGATAAGCTAGAAGCACAAGTGGCTGTCCAGGTTCCAGCCGAACCGGCCAATCGCTCAGTGGCACTCAGTCTTAGTTTGCTTATTTTGGTTTTGGTGTTTGGCGCCGCTTATTTTGCTCTGAACAAAGACCCGGGAAGTTTTCTTGCTAGCAATTCGCCTAATGCTGCAGCTCCGTTGACTGCCGCTGATGCTCAGGCCTGTGAGAATGAAATCAGTAAAAATTTGCAGGCTAGTGAAAATGCCACAATTGCCAGTGGTGGTGGGCTAATTGCTCCTGCCGGAGCCGCTGGCTTGGGTGGTAGCGCCAATGATGTCACTGAAGAAGGACAAATTTTCTATCACGACGGTGTGAAAGAGGCTATTTCGGGAGATAAGGCTAAAGCCCTGGCTAGCTTTGAGCGGGCCTATAAGCTCAGCCCAAATTTAGCTCTTGCCCTATACAACAAAGCTGCTTTGCTTGCTATTAATGGTCAGGCTAAAGAGGCCATTGTCTGCTATTCAGAAGTACTTAACACTAAGCCGAATTTGGCCCAGGCTTATTATAATCGAGGCTTGGCTCATCAGAATTTGGCATCACAGATAGTATCGCTCCATGGTACTTCTTGGCGAGTAGATTCAGGGCTTGAGCTGCAAAGAGCCATAGCTAATTATGACAAATGCCTCAAGTTGAATGGGAGATGTGCTCAAGCTTTTTATAATCGCGGTTTTGCAAATTATTGTCTGGGGCGGTTTGAGCCCGCCTATTTCGATTTTGAGAAAGCCCAGAGCCTTCTACCCATGCTCGAAGCCGCAAAATTCAATAAAAGTGTCACAGCGGCTGTTTTGAAGAAGCCTGCTGATGCCACTCCTAACACGCCACCGCCTGCGCCAATCGGCCCTGTGGGCCCACCCTGGCAATAGATTACTGTCTTATTTTTGAGCGCGTTTTTGCAAAATAGCCTGGGAAGCGCCGCCATGCTGGTTGCCTTTGGCGTCTACGAAGGCCCAGTCTTCAATATCAGCAACAGGGACAGTTACAGCCATTCCAGCTTTGACATTGGGCAAATAGACTGAATCTTTTTCTAGGTGACCGACAACTTTGTCGTCATATACTTTGTCGACTTCAATCCACTTAAACTCAGATTTCTTGTCATCATACAGACATGAGTTGATGGCAAACTTTTCGCCTTTTTGTTTGACATTGAAGGCTTCTACAAATTCTTTCCAGTTCGCTTGGGCGTCAGCTTTGACTTTCGCTAGTTCTGGATCTTCTTTCTTGCCAGCGACAAAGCCCTCTGGCGCTTTTGCTGCCGGTGGTTGAGCCGGGGAGCATGCTGAGAGTGATACTGTCGCCAAAGAAAGCAGGAGCATTAAAGTTGTAAGCGGGTTGATTGAAAAATTTGATTTAACCCGAGGGTTCAGAAATTTGGCAGACATAGTTTCTCTCAAGGCGTGGAACTCCAAGATTGTAGCAGGCTAGTAATTGCTGCGCCCAAGACTGGCCCTTTGCTTAGGCTATTTCTCAAATTCGAGAATGATTTTCTGGGCCGCATCATCGTTTGCCGTCAATTTTCCATCAGGTCGCCTGATTAATTTTGCTTTTCCGTTTGGATCTAGGCCGAAAGCTAGATTTATATCTATTTGATCTTGCTCTTTTATAAACTGGTAGAAGACCGGCGTTTTTATGAGCAGTTCTTTTCTACTGCTGGCGCCCTCTTTTAGCATCGCCATACCTTCTGCTGCCATCTCTAACGGATTGTCAAAGTAGAAGGTGGGAGGTCGCACCTCGGCTTGTTTCGCCATTTCGATATCGTCTAATATTTCAGTTTTGTCAGTGTTAGGTTTGGCTAAGTTGGCTAAATTGGTTGATTTGTCTGATTTAACCAGGTTGCCCTTGTCGTCGATATGCTGCCAGCCGCCAATTTCCTTGTCTAGACGATAAAGCTTGCCATCTTTGCTCCTCAGCGCCCAGATTGTTTCGCTAGTTCCAGGTCTTTCGAATGGAGCGAAACCGCAGCGATTGGAAAATTGAATAAGCCTTTTTTCTTCATTGAGTCCGAGGCGAACCTGAGAGTTGTGCGAGAACTCATGCAGTAGCATATGGGCGTCGATGCCGCCTTGCCATTCAAAACTTTCTCCCTTCTTTACTAAGGTTGCGCCAATGCCATCTTTGCTAACATAGATGGCGGGCTTGTCTTCTTTGTCACTATTTATATAGGTGGCTATAGAACCATGGTCGTCTTGGTAAAGCGAATCTTTGAGAAAATAGAATTTGACACCTTGCTTTCCGTCCTTTCCGTCCTTTCCGTCCTTTGCCAGCTGGGAAGGTACCGCGCGCTCCATGACGCTTTCAATGCCATAGAGCTCACTCAAATAGGGTGCTCTGGCGTAAATCATTTTGCCGTGTGAAAATGTGCCATCAGGGGCGATGGCAACTTGACCAACTACTTCTTCGTTGTCTTGGCTGAAACGCAGCTTAAAATCAGTGTTTAATTGCTGCTCTTTGGCTTTCGTCAATTGCTCAATTTGTTTTTCAGCCGTTGCTAAAGCTTCTCTGCTATTGTCGGAAGTTAGAATGTCAATATTTGATGCGCCACTGCGCACCGTGTAGGTAAGCTGCTTGCCTGTTGCGTCTTGGGATATAAGAATTTGGTGTTTGAGGGCAAACTCGTCTTTGGCCTTTTCGAGCTGCTTTCGTTCGCTCTGGTCGTCAATTTGGGCTGCTTTGGAATCGTTTGTCTGTCTGAGCTTGGCGCTGCCGCCCAGTGCTTCTAAGGCCAGTGAGGCGCGAGCTGATTCGTCAGCATCGGGGCTGAGTTCGAAGCGATTAGAATCATCGTTGGGGCGCAGGCTTTGCCCTTTAGGGTTGGTCATTAGCAATTCATACCCTGGTTGGGCAAAAGGAAAACTTTAGAGAGCGGCTCTAGCCATGTGCACTTTGTGCGGCCCATTATAGTCAGCGCCAGTGCATTGATTTAACTAAAGCGTGATACCACTTTTAAAACTTTTAGAATCTGTTCTTTCAAGGGCCTCCGGTGAGCTGAAGACGATTTAGTAGCCATAAGCGCGTCGTAGTTGGCGATGAACGAGTCGTAACTCTCGGCCAACATTTCGTCATTTGAGTATTTGGGTCGCCAACCTAGTTGCTTAAGCGGTTCTACGTCAAAGTAGAAGTCTTCACCATAGGTGAGGTAGTGCCAAGGGGCCAGTGGGCTGAGCTTGACCGAGTCAAGGGCTTGCAGCGTGCCGACTGTTAGGGCCTGTGGCAGGCGTTTTACCTTTGCTTTTGAGCCGGCATGGCTAACAAGGTTTTCGAGGCAATTGCCAATTTCGTTAAAACGATCTGTGCCTACGTTGTAGAGACCGGGCTTGTTTAGTTCTACGAGCATCAAATAGCAATCTATTAAATCTTGGGCATGGAGAAATTGTATTTTGTTTTTGCCTGAACCAATGACGTAGACGTTGATATCGCTCTTTATCCAGTCAAAGAGTATTTGGAAAATGCCCAGTCTACCGTCGCCAATAATTGTGCGGGGGCGCACCGCAATTAGTGGCATGCCAGCCTTGTCGGCAATTGCTCGGGCGGCCAGTTCCCCGTCGAGTTTACTTACTCCGTAAATTTCTACAGGCTTGGTTGGTGTGACGTTTGTGATTGGGCAAGGGGCGCAGCCAAAAATAGCCGAAGAGCTTGTGTGAATGAAGCACTTAACTCTGGCTTTAGCGGCCTCTTCTGCAACTATTTTGGTACCTTCTACATTGACTTGGCGAAAGAGATCGCCAGACTTGGTAAGTGGCACTAAGGCTGCGGTGTGATGCACGATATCTACACCTTTCATAGCCGCCGCTACGCCCTCGCGGTTGAGTACGCTGGTCTTAAAAAACGTTGCTTTTTCTGGCCGCTGTTCGTCTTCCCAGATGTCGAGAATACTTACATCTTCACCTTTGGCAAGTAGATGTATGGCGATTAGATTGCCAAGAAAGCCAGATCCGCCCGTTACTAGATGTCTCATGGCATTTTTGTTGCTACTATTACTAAGTTATTTTGGCAGCTCAGACGGCAATTCGGATAAATTTGGGTTGAATATTTGGACATTCTTTTGCCATGGCTGATGTAAAAAAAGCGTTTGATCGAAGTCGTAGGTTTACTCTTCGGCTCCCCGGTTCAACCAGCAATTTAGGACCAGGTCTAGATTGTGTTGGCTTAGCCTTGAATATTTATAGCACCATGTCGTTTTTTGTTCTTGAGGAAAATGATCCGGGAATACCGCTGATAACTTTTAAGGGCAGTATTGCCAAGAGCAGTCTGGCGCAAGAGCAAGGTAATCTTACATACACGATTTTGAGCAAGCTTTGGCAGCGCGATCACGACCTTCTACAGCGTGTGCGTATCATTGTCGATTCGGAGATTCCCCTGGGTGTGGGGCTGGGCTCTAGTGCTACTGCCATTCTCGGTGCGCTTTGGGCGGCGAGTGTGTTGAAGGATCGCATTCCTAGTGCTCCTAGTTTGCTCGCCGAAGCCAGTTTGCTCGAGGGACACCCAGAAACTCTTGCTGCTTGTTTACTCGGCAACATGGTAGTTTCGAGCCCTTCGTCATATTCTGTTAGTAAAAACATAGTTACGCAGCGTTTAAATTGGCCCAAAGAGTGGCACTTGTTAGTGGTATCTCCGCAATTTAGTTTGACCACAGCCAATGCCAGAGCCGTTCTTCCTGCTCAGGTGAAGATTGAGGATGCCATATTCAATGTGCAGAAAGTGGCATCGCTGGTAGCCGCAGTTGCTAGGCGTGATGAGTCAGCCTTTAAGGAAGCCCTTGATGATAGGCTGCACGAGCCTTACCGAGCCCAGCTTGTGCCTGAGCTTGCCAAATTGCGTCGAGAGTTGATGAACGAGCCTATTATGGGTTGTACTCTTTCTGGAGCTGGTTCTTCAGTGCTTGTAATTGTGCATGAAAAGCGTAAGGCTCAGGTGAAAGAGCGTTTAGGCTATTGGGTCGAAACCGAGAACAAGCCGCCTCGTATTCTCGACTGTCAAGTGGACGATCAAGGCATACAAGAGCTCGATTTATAAATGGAGTAGCTTAGTTAAATCGTCAACGTCTTTTGTTCGACCGAGCATTGTTTTGTAGGCAATCAGTTGGTCAAGCGGCTGTACGCTTACCTTTAGGCCGTGGAAAGGGAGTAGCTGGGCCTTTTTGATGTCAACAGTGAGCGGTAGCCATTGGCCATTGTGAAAAATTTGTTGTGCTTCGATTTGATTGATATCAACTTCAATTTCATCGATTTTTAAATTGATCATCACCATTTGAAATTCATCGTCTTGATAAAAGCGCAAGGGCGAAACAACGTGCTGGCGAAGCAGGTAAGCAACTAATTCAATGTGGGCCCGAGGCATTTCTAAGTCGATGTCGTTAAGTGGCCATTTTGAGCCGTGAATATTACCGGCCAATCCGCCGGTAAATTGATACGGCACTTTGTGTTCGTTCAATAGGGACACCAGTCGCTTGATGATCTCTAGCTTTTCACTGGTAATTATTTCTGACCCTGTCATTGCTTCTTCTTATCGGTTTTCTTGTTACTTGTTCTTATTGCTTTGCTGAGTGCATTTTGACAAATTATTAGTAAATTTGGTGCATTCTAGCAGTTGTCGTATTTTGCTTCGAACTTTGTGTGTGCGTGTTTTAAGCCGTTCAAGTTTTGTTTGCGCCCCATGTTAACGCATTTTTCCTCTTTTCGCTTGGTGCTGAAAACCCGTGCTGTGACCGCTTTTTCGCTACCGCGTTCGGTGGGCCGTCAAAGCGCGAGTGGGGAACGGGCGATCATGTTTCTTACGCTGTTTAACACGAATGGTCACTTCTTGATCACAACGTGAGCGTAACGTGAAGATTGGGTGGTGTCGAGATTGTTTGGCACTAACGCAGGGGGCCTAAGGGAGGCTGACAATGAAAATAGATGCGAAACAGTATACGGAACCTGATACTTCAAAAAATGAGCTGGCTAGCGGTCTGCTTCATCGGCTTTGCAAGCATGCCGATACCAAAGTAAGACTGCATCTGGCTGAAAATAAGCATACACCGATTGAGTTGCTCGTAGTTCTAAGCTATGACAGTAACCCGTCGGTGAGATTGGCGGTGGCTGAGAATGCAAGCGCTCATCACTGTTTAATTGAACGTGCGGTTGAAGATATTTGTGTTGATGTACGCTACGGGCTCGCGGAAAATCCGCATTTGCCTACGCATCTGTTGAGAAAATTGGCAGTGGATGACAACCCTTACGTCGCCTGTCGCGCCGAGCGAACCTTGGCTAGGGTATTGAGAGAGTGCATAGCACTCCAATGCTCGAGAAACAGTTGTTTGTCTAGCTGAAAGTCGCAGAAATTAAGACTATTAGCGTAATAGATGAGACCAACAGATGAGTAGAACTTAGTTCTAGTTTCTGTAAATGTCTTAGCCGCTGCAATGCATTAGCTTCGGCGTGATGCAGGGTACGGCTGGCAACAGGCAAGTAGATACCTTTTGGTTGGGGCTCCAGCTCTTTGCCACTAGGCATCTGCACCACCCGCGGGGGCCAATCAGTGATTTGCAAATTTGGTCGTTTGTAAATCGCTGTATTGGCTCTCATTACTAGCGTTAAAAAGTTTGGATAGGGCTTGGCAAGAGTGGCTGTGCCGCTTTGTCTTCGGTCTTGTCTGTGAGTAACGAAATGGCCAGACTCCAATCGGCTTTTTTTGTTCCGCTCCAATTTAATCTGAAGCTGGGGAAATCTCTTCAATGTAGGCACAGGTGCGGCTTTTCCTGGTTGATTATTTCCCTGCCATGATTCTGGTGCTAATTTGTGCGAAACTTGGCGTGTTGCCAAAGACTTTGTTGCAACATGCTCTAGTAGCCAGGAGGTTTTCCTTTTGTTTAATCGTCCAGCCAGTTTTGTTTTAAGCCTGTCGCTTAGTTTAGGTATGGTGTCGTTGGTAGTGCCTAGCGCCATGGCGCAGAAGGCCAAAGTCGCATCAGCCAGCACGGCAAAGACTCTGTCGCTTGGCTCTCGCACTTCTCCCCACGCGTTTCGCGACAGACTATTTAAAGGGAAATTGTCCGCAGATGTCGTTGCTGCAGAAAAGTTACTGCTTGATGGAAAATATGCTCAAGCGCAAGATGCATTTCGCGTTGCTGTAAACAAAAACTCCAAAGATACTGCGGCGCTAACGGGGCTTGGATTCGCTCTCGTTCAGCAATATAAGCTTGATGCCGCTGATGAACAGTTTGCCAAAGCGCTGAAAGTAAATAGTAAAACTCCATTGGCTCTTGTTGGCCAGTCGATGTCTAAGCTCTATCGTTTGCAGTCATCGTCAATGACTGTTATCTCACAGCGTGATGCCACTCTTGCCTCGGCAGAGGCCGGTTGCAGGCAGGCATTGAAGTTGGATCCAAAAGCAGCTGAAGCCTACATTGCTTTAGGTTTGGTTCAGCGTGAGCAGGGGCGATTGAAAGAAGCTAGAAATAGCCTGTCAATGGCTATTAAGCTTGACCCTCAATACAGCTCTGCGTTTGTGCAACGTGGGTTGATTGATTTAAAGCTGGGTGATACAGCTGCTGCTCTTACCGATTTTGGATCGGCGATAAGTCTGCGCTCCGATAATGCTGCAGCTCATTTTGGTCTAGGCAAGGCATACCTCAATCAAGGTATGCTCGACGAGGCCTACAAGTCTTTGAATACTTCGCTTTCTCTCAACAATAACAGTGCACCAGCGCATATCGCCTTGGGTGATGTCTATCGCTTGCAGAACAATCGTGTTGCTGCTGTCAAAGAGTATCAGGCTGCGATTTCGATCAAAGCTGAGAGTGATGACGCCTATTTACGTATGGCCGATATTAGAGAGTCGCGTGGTGACCTTGAGTTGGCACTTGGTGATTTGCGTTCTGGTTTAGCCCTGAGCCCCAATAGCGTTGACTTGCACCGTCGTGCTGGCGATATCAATTTGCGTTTAGAGAAGACTGATGATGCGCTGAAGGAATACACAACTGTTTTGGGGTTTGCCCCTGGGGATGTTGATGCTGTCAAAGGCATGACCAGAACTTTGATGATTAAGGCGCAGAAGGAAGCCAATGGTGCTTTCTTCGTGTCTAACAACTTTGAATCAGCCGAGAATTTCATTCAGCGTGCTATTCAGTTGAATCCGAATGATATGGAATTGCGCTTAGCTGATGCTAAGTTGCGTGCTATTTCTGGCAAGCCCGTTGATTTGTCTGCGTTGGGAACTCCGACCAATGATGCGCAGCGAATTGCTTATGCTGAAGCTTGTTTGGCACAGTTTAAATATCAGGAAGCCTCTCAAGCTTTTGCCACTGTCATTGCTAATTGCACAACTTCAGCTCAGGTATTTGCTGTCGCTGATATGGCTTTGATGATTCGCGATCTTGATAGCGCCGATAGTGCCTATAAGCGTGGTGGCACATTCAGTGACGAGGACGCGGCTGCTCGTTCTAAGCGCGGCTTGAACAATGTGGATACTGCCCGAGATAAGGCTCGTCAATCGTTGACCTTGGGGCAAGATCTCGCTCGCAAGAAGCAGTTGTCCAGCGCTATAGATCAATTTAGAAATGCTGCTTACCTCAATCCTCGTCTTTCTGCTGCTCACTTAGGCTTAGCTGAGACTTTGGAAAAACTCTACAATAAGTCGGCTCCACCGCTGCGTGAAGCCGCTCTTCACTATCGAGCTTACGCCAGTCTAGAGCCAGGTTTGCCGGAAAAACAATCGGAGAAGATTGCCAAGCGAGCTGAGAAGTGTGACGAAATCGCCTTTAAGCTTGAGCAAGGTAAGTCGACAAGTAAGTTGTCATCGATTTTTAGCTCTGTGGAAAAGTTCTTTAAGAACTAAAGTGAGATTGAAGCTGGAGCTAGGAGCTTATTGCAGAACGCTCTAGGTTCAAGATTGAGTCAAGAAAAGGTTTGAGCGATATCGCTCAAACCTTTTCTTATGTTCGTGAGGTTGGCGAAAGTTGAGTGTCCGGATTAGAGCGATAACGGTTTAGTTTTGCGGTGTCCGGATTAGAGCGATAGCGGTTTAGTTTTGCGGTGTCCGGATTAGAGCGATAGCGGTTTAGTTTTGCGGTGTCCGGATTAGAGCGATAACGGTTTAGTTTTGCGGTGTCCGGATTAGAGCGATAACGGTTTAGTTTTGCGGTGTCCGGATTAGAGCGATAACGGTTTAGTTTTGCG